>NZ_JALNTU010000013.1:0-123970 GCF_023161685.1 Vibrio sp. 1CM8B | reverse complement strand
GGCTACTTAGCTCAGTTGGTTAGAGCACATCACTCATAATGATGGGGTCGCAGGTTCAAATCCCGCAGTAGCCACCACTTTTTCTTTGAAACAAGAAGACAACGTTATTTCGAACCACCAATGTCGATATAACTATAAAGATTTGCTGCGGTCGTGGCGGAATTGGTAGACGCACCAGATTTAGGTTCTGGCGCCGAGAGGTGTGAGAGTTCAAGTCTCTCCGACCGCACCATCATTAAATAGAACCCAGCTTTTTAGCTGGGTTTTGTTTTATCTGGAATATGCAAATCTGCTAGCCAAGTCACCAAGTATTCTCTTCTATAACCTCACTTTTAATACGATTTTATAAGACAATGTCAGCTCCATTTTCTAATTGAGTATGACTAGCCTATGAGAGCCCTCCCCTTAACGATCGGTTGCTACACGGATACGCCAAGCAAAAGCCAAGGTGTTTATCAAACTCAGTTAGATCTAGAAACAGGAAAACTATTACCTCTAGAGCTGATCATCAAATGTACTAACCCCTCTTTTGTTACTGTAACAAAGACTGGGATCTATACTGCATCGGAAGTTGACCAGAAAAAACAGCCCCAGCTCATTCATATACCTAATGTTGATTCACAGCTAACGTCCAATACAAGCCTCATCTCGGGAGAGCACCCTTGTCACGTCGCCATAGATCCACACAATAAGTTTGCTATCACGTCGCAATACTCATCAGGCACATTCGATATTTTTAGCTTAAGTATCAATGGCAGCATCGATAAGCGACTAAAAACAATCAAGATGGTTGGTTCCGGGCCAAACAAAGAGAGACAAACAAGCCCACACGCCCATCAATGTCTGTTCCTACAAAACTCACCACAGTTTGTGACCGTCGATCTCGGCACCGATCGCATCAACTTCTATTGCTTTGATGAAGAACAAGAAGAGTTCCTTGATGAGCCAATGCAGTCAATTAAGGTGCCCGCCGGTAATGGACCTCGCCATTTAATCTTTAACAACGCTGAAGACAGAGCCTATGTGGTCTGTGAACTCTCTGAAACATTACTTATTTTGGAAAAGGTTTTAGGCATTTGGAATGCAGTGGAAGAGGTTGATGCATTGCCTAATATGGAGAAGGGAGAAGCTGCAGCTGCGATTAAGCTATCCCCTGATGAGCAATTCCTTTATGTGTCATGTCGACACCAATCAAGAATCAGCAGCTTCAAAGTCGACTCTGAGGCTCAAAAGCTGACTTTCATTGATAGCTACGACACTGAAGGCAAATTCCCAAGAGACTTCCATATAACGAACGATGGGAAATGGCTTATCGCCGCCAACCAGCACTCCAACAACATCACCTCATTCAAGCGAGATAATGAAGATGGGTCTTTGGTTTATACAGGATACTCTTTAGAGATCGACGCACCAGTTTGCGTTACGCAGTAGCTATAGCATTCAATACCATATAGAAAAGGAGAGCATCTGCTCTCCTTTTTTATATAAATAACCGGAACTAGTGAGAATTAAAGACCCAAGGCGTATTTCAATACTTGAGTTTTAATCGGCCCAGAGTTCTCTGCGAGTTTTAATGCAGCATTCCGTACAAACTTAAGCGGACCAATGTCGTTGCTGAATGTCTTGTAGAAGAAATCCATGCCACTCTGCATCATTAGGTTGTCGCCTCTTCTCATCACTTCATAGCGTCTTGCTACAGACTGATTCAATTCACCCTTTTCTTTAGTGACATTCAACAGTACTGATACATCTTTGAAGCCTAAGTTAACACCCTGTCCAGCCAAAGGGTTGATCGTATGCGCAGAGTCCCCGACTAAAATACAGTTATTCTTCGAGTATGATTGAGCATGACGTCGTGTCAGAGGAAAAGAACCCGAATTCAAGACTTTGATATCACCTAACTCTTTAGGAAAGTGAGTAAGTACTTCGTTACGTAGTTTTTCAGGAGTCATTGCTGACAGTTGCTTAATACGCAGTGGAGAATCATACCAAACTAACGAGCCCTGCCCGACTTCCTGATCGTCAGAGGTTAGAGAACACAAAGGCAAAAATGAACGAGGGCCACTTGGTAGAAATTGCTGCCAAGTAATATCTTGCTGAGGTTGTTCTGTTTCTACATTGATAAGCATACAGTGTTGTCGATAATCCCAAGCCGTAATGCCAATTCCAGCTTGTTGACGAACGGCTGAATTCGCACCATCAGCACCAACCACCCACTTCGCAGATAACTCAGCCCCTGATTGAAGCTTAACGATATTGGTTTCACCAAACTCAATCACATCGAGCTTTTCTGGGCATAACAGTTCGAGATTGTCGTAGGCATCAAATTGAGACCATAAACCTAATTGAATGAGTCTGTTCTCAACGATATAGCCCAAACGAGGAAGGTCCAGTGAGGCAGCATCAAACCGAGTACGACACTCTGGGTGCTCCCACGTCTCTAAACGCTTATAAGAACACACTCGCATTGGTGCAATACTTTGCCATGCACCAAGATCTTCAAGCAAATCGACCGATGCTTGAGAAATCGCTGACACACGAATGTCCATCGCTTGCGACTCATCAAAAGCTTGTGGGGCAAAACCTTCGATCACCGCAACACTCAGACCTTGCTTTGCAAAACCGATTGCTGTTGCTGCGCCAACCATGCCGCCACCGACCACTACAATATCGTAACTGTTCATATTTTGTACTTATCAGTTTGATTCTTTGACTGTTTTTGATTGTACTTTTTCATAACTAACTTGTAACCAAAAACCTTATTCGAAAAAAGGGTTATCCCTTATGGCATATGGCGTTAACGATAATAAAAACCACTACATAAGAGATTTGTTCAGACTACTAGTCAGTCGGTTTTGAAACCAGTACAATACGCCGCTTGCCGCTAGAGCCTGTCATAAAATTGAATACCGAATTATGACAAACGGGGCTAGCGGATGAATAATGGGCGATTTGCTCCCTTAAATTAAACTAACGATCGAGCGAACATATAATGAGTAAGAAACTGCTAATTAAAACTTGGGGCTGTCAGATGAATGAATATGATTCATCAAAAATGGCCGACCTGCTTAACGCTGCAAATGGCTATGAGCTAACTGAAGTACCTGAGGAAGCAGACGTACTACTATTGAATACTTGTTCTATCCGCGAAAAAGCGCAAGAAAAAGTATTCCACCAGCTTGGTCGTTGGAAAACGCTTAAAGATAAAAAAGAAGGTGTGGTGATCGGTGTGGGTGGCTGCGTAGCGACTCAAGAAGGTGATCACATTCGTCAACGTGCACCTTACGTAGACGTTATCTTTGGCCCACAAACATTACACCGTTTGCCAGAGATGATTAAGTCATCACTGTCTAACGAAAAGCCAGTAATGGACATCTCTTTCCCAGAGATCGAAAAGTTCGATAACCTGCCCGAGCCAAAAGCTGAAGGCGCGACGGCGTTCGTTTCTATCATGGAAGGTTGTTCTAAATACTGTACTTACTGCGTTGTACCATACACACGTGGTGAAGAAGTTAGCCGTCCAATGGATGATGTACTTTTCGAAGTTGCTCAACTTGCCGAGCAAGGCGTACGTGAAGTTAACCTGCTAGGTCAAAACGTAAACGCATACCGCGGTCCAACTCACGAAGGTGATATCTGTTCATTCGCAGAACTGCTTCGTCTTGTTGCTTCTATCGACGGTATCGACCGTATTCGTTTCACAACAAGCCACCCGCTTGAGTTTGGTGACGACATCATTGAAGTTTACAAAGATACACCAGAACTAGTGAGCTTCCTTCACCTACCAGTACAAAGTGGTAGTGACCGTATTCTTACGATGATGAAGCGTCCGCATACGGCTATCGAGTACAAATCTATTATCCGTAAACTGCGTAAAGCTCGTCCTGACATTCAAATCAGCTCTGACTTTATTGTTGGTTTCCCTGGTGAGTCTAAGCAAGACTTCCAAGATACAATGAAGCTAATTAAAGAAGTTGATTTCGATATGAGCTTCAGCTTTGTTTTCTCTCCTCGTCCAGGTACGCCAGCGGCAGATTACCCATGTGATGTACCAGCACAAGAGAAGAAAGATCGTCTATACGAGCTCCAACAAACGGTAAACACACAAGCTATGCGCTTCTCTCGTCTAATGTTAGGCACAGAGCAACGTATCCTTGTTGAAGGCCCATCAAGAAAGAACCTAATGGAACTTCGCGGCCGTACAGAAAACAGTCGTGTTGTGAACTTCGAAGGTTCTGCAGACCTAATCGGTCAATTCGTAGATGTGAAGATCACTGAGGTTTACACCAACTCACTACGTGGTGAGCTAGTTCGCACAGAAAAAGACATGGGTCTACGCGTTGTTATGACTCCAGCAGAAATGATGGAAAAAACAAAACGTGAAGACGAGCTAGGTGTAGCAACATTTACGCCATAGGTAATACAACTGTTTGAGCACAAAGCGCAAACACAAAGCTTGAAATTACCTAACTAAGTGACCATCTTAGAAATAGGGACATCACCATCAGAAGCCCGGTCTAAATCGGGCTTTTTGCTCTTTGTTTTATTTAAGAGTGAGTGGCACAAAATGAGAGGCTAATTTGAGCAATAAAATCGTTACCTTAGAGATAAATCTAGAGCCAGCAGACAACAAGCGCTTGGCAAGTTTATGCGGTCCATTTGATGACAACATCAAGCACCTTGAGCGTCGTCTGGGCGTTGAGATTAATTACCGTAGCAACTTTTTCACGATTGTCGGTAAGCCTCACACTACAGCCGCAGCTTTAGACATCATCAAACACCTCTATGTTGAAACGGCTCCAGTTAAAGGCAACATAATCGATATCGAACCAGAGCAAATACATCTGGCGATCACCGAGTCTGGTATTTTGGAGCAACACGTCGAGTCTGAAATAGACTACGGCAAAGAAGTGACCATTAAGACTAAAAAAGGCGTTATCAAACCTCGAACGCCAAACCAAGCACAGTACCTAATGAACATGGTGACTCATGACATCACCTTTGGTATTGGGCCAGCAGGTACAGGTAAAACCTACTTAGCCGTTGCGGCAGCAGTTGATGCACTTGAACGCCAAGAGGTTCGCCGAATCCTACTGACTCGTCCTGCTGTTGAAGCCGGTGAGAAGCTTGGTTTCCTACCGGGTGATTTAAGCCAGAAAGTAGACCCATATTTACGTCCACTTTACGATGCGCTGTTTGAGATGCTTGGCTTTGAGCGAGTTGAGAAGCTGATTGAACGTAACGTGATTGAAGTTGCGCCACTGGCTTACATGCGTGGTCGTACATTGAATGATGCGTTTATCATTCTTGATGAGAGTCAAAACACCACGGTAGAACAGATGAAGATGTTCTTAACCCGTATCGGTTTTAACTCACGCGCTGTAATCACTGGTGATATTACGCAAATCGATTTACCTCGTGGTGCAAAGTCAGGCTTACGCCATGCGACTGAAGTGCTCAATGAAGTCGATGACATTAGTTTTAACTTCTTCATGTCTGAAGACGTCGTTCGTCACCCTGTGGTTGCTCGTATCGTCAACGCATACGAGAAGTGGGAAGCAAAAGACCAGAAAGAGCGCAAAGAGTTTGAAAAGCGTAAACGTGAAGAGCGCGAAGCCAAACTTCTTGAGGCTCATCAGGCAGTTACGACACAATTAGCAACACAAAATAGCTCTGTAATTGCAGAACAAGGTGATAAATAGATGTCTATTGAACTAGACCTGCAATTAGCGGTCGAAAATGAGCAAGGTCTTCCAACTGAGCAAGATATTCAGCTTTGGTTGGACAAGACCATTCCTCAGTTTCAAGAGAACGCTGAGTTGACGGTTCGTATCGTTGAAACGCAAGAAAGCCACCAGCTCAATCATGAATATCGTGGCAAAGACAAGCCAACTAACGTGTTGTCTTTTCCATTCGAGGCTCCTCCAGGGATCGAGTTAGATCTACTGGGCGACCTCATTATCTGCCGTCAAGTTGTCGAAAAAGAAGCAGAAGAGCAAAGTAAGCCTCTGCTAGCACACTGGGCTCATATGGTTGTACATGGCAGTCTGCATCTGCTAGGTTATGATCATATCGAAGATGATGAAGCTGAAGAGATGGAGTCACTCGAGACAGAAATCATGCAATCTATGGGGTTTGAAGACCCTTACATTCTAGAAAAGTAAATTGATTCTAGTAAAGTAGGTTGCAGAGAAACAATAACTCATCGAACCTGTGATTTTCGCAGGAATCTGAGTTGTAACGTGTGCTATCACACTTCTGATAGCGTTATTTTTTGAGAAATCATGAACGAAGGTAACCCCCCCACTTCTGAGGGAAGTAAAAAATCTGAAGGTCCGAGTAGAAAGTCCTTCTTTGAACGCCTAGGCCAACTATTTCAAGGTGAAGTAAAAGATCGCCAAGAGCTCGTAGATGTAATCCGCGACTCAGAAATTAATGACCTAATTGACCACGACACACGCGACATGCTCGAGGGTGTTATGGAAATTTCAGAGATGCGAGTACGCGATATCATGCTGCCTCGCTCTCAAATGGTTACAGTTGAACGCACCGATGATCTAGATACATTGATTGCGCTCATTACTGATGCTCAACACTCTCGCTACCCAGTGATCAGTGAAGATAAAGACCATGTTGAAGGCATTCTATTAGCGAAGGACCTACTTAAGTATTTGGGTTCAGAAAGTGCCCCATTTGATATCGAACAAGTGATTCGCCCTGTCGTGGTTGTTCCTGAAAGTAAACGAGTTGATCGCCTGCTTAAGGAATTCCAAGAAGAGCGTTACCACATGTCTATCGTTGTCGATGAGTTTGGCGGAGTTTCTGGCCTGGTAACCATTGAAGATATCCTCGAAGAAATCGTTGGTGAAATTGAAGACGAGTTCGACGATGAAGAAGAGCTAGATATTCGTAAGCTGAGTAAGCATACCTTCTCTGTAAAAGCTTTAACCACTATTGAAGAGTTCAACGATACGTTTAACACTGCCTTTAGTGACGATGAAGTGGATACGGTAGGCGGCATGGTTATGACAGCACTCGGTCACCTGCCGGTTCGTGGCGAAATTGTAGAAATCGAAAACTACCATTTCAAAATAACATCAGCAGATAACCGTCGTGTGATTCAGCTACAGGTAACCATTCCTGACGAACAGCCTCTTCCGACTATCGAAGAATAACAACTTCTCTCTAAAGAGATGACAGAAATTAGATGACTAAGACATTTATTCATCGCCTATTACGGCCGCTTGCGGCCGTTTTTGTTGGCGCTATAACCACCCTTTCATTCGCTCCATACTCTATATGGCCTCTTGCTATTCTCAGCCCAGCTTTGTTGCTGTTACTGATCCACAACCGCTCTCCTAAAAGTGCGCTTTGGATTGGCTACGCATGGGGTTTAGGTCAATTCACCACAGGTATCAGTTGGGTATACGTCAGCATCGATCACTTTGGCGGCATGCCACTTGCAGCCAACCTGTTTTTGATGGCACTGCTCATTGGCTACCTAGCGGTTTATTCCGGCCTATTTGCCTGGAGTTTGAACAAGTTCTTCCCTGCCAATAATCTAAGCCGATTTTTCCTTGCAGCTCCTGCATTGTGGTTAATCAGTGATTGGCTGCGTGGCTGGGTAATGACGGGCTTCCCTTGGCTTTGGCTTGGCTACAGCCAAATCGATTCGCCATTGGGGTCATTTGCACCGATTGGCGGTGTCGAGTTAATTACTCTAGTGATCATTGTTTCAGCCTCTGCATTCGCTTATGCGATTGTTAACCGGGCCTGGAGTATCGCTATCATTCCCGCCGTCGTATTTAGCGCAGGTTTTGGTATTCAAAATATCGATTGGGTCACGCCTAACCCTGAAAAAACAACATCAGTGGTATTGATTCAAGGTAATGTCGATCAAGATAGCAAATGGCTGCCGAGTCATCGCTGGCCGACCATGATGAAGTACACCGATTTAAGCAGAGAAAATTGGGACGCGGATATCATCATCTGGCCTGAAGCCGCTATCCCTGCGTTTGAGGTAGAGATTCCTTCTTTCCTACGTAACTTAGATAGCGCAGCGAAGATGAATGACAGCTCGATCATCACTGGTGTGCTTAATCAGTCTGAAGATAAGAAATACTACAACAGTATTCTTTCTCTCGGCGTGAATCCATACGGTGAATACAGCTACGATCCAGACGAACGCTACCATAAACATCACCTATTGCCGTTTGGTGAGTTTGTGCCGTTTGAAGATATCTTGCGCCCATTAGCACCTTTCTTTAACTTGCCAATGTCATCATTCAGCCGTGGCGATTTTGTTCAACCCAACATAGTGGCAAATGGTCGTCACTTAGCGCCTGCGTTGTGTTATGAGATAGTCTTTAATGATCAAGTTAGACAGAACGTAACCGACGAGACTGACTTTATTTTAACGCTCTCTAACGATGCGTGGTTTGGTCGTTCGATTGGCCCTCTGCAACATATGGAAATTGCACAGATGCGTGCTCTGGAGCTTGGTAAGCCGGTTATTCGCTCGACCAACAATGGTGTGACGGCAGTTACCGATTACAAAGGCAACATCATCAAACAAGTGCCTCAGTTTGAAACAGCAGTATTAAAAGCTGAACTCATTTCAACGGATGGTCAAACGCCTTATCACACAGTAGGTACTTGGCCACTGTATATCTGGGCGATGCTCAGCTTGGTGATTGGTTGGGTAATTAGAAAGCCAAAAAGCTAGATTCGAGATTCGAGATTCGAGATTCGAGATTCGAGATTCGACGAAAAATGATTTGAGGGTTGACTGATTGGGTCAACCCTTTTTCATTGCTGTGGTTTTACGTTGATACGCTATGGTTCAGAAGCTTACGGTTTGAGGGCTTTACGACTAAACCCTTTAGAACCACATTTAATGCATGGAATGATATTGGTTGGGTGGTTATATTCGGTTTGGTGACCACACTCGTCACATACTAAGGTGCCTAAGCCAATAACTTCACCCGCTTGATACAAGCCTTGGTGTTCTAAGTCTTGGAACAGTTCAACCCACTCCACCTTAGTACGATCAGTAATATCCAACAGCCCTTGCCAAATAGAGTCCGCAATCATCAAATAGAATGGACCGCTTTTACTCTCTTCATAGCTTTCGGAAAACTCTTTTAAGTCCGACTTCACGTAGGCAGAGATCAATGAAAGCTCATCTTTAGTCATATCATTAGCTGCTTTCGCAAACTTGCCCGACGTTTCGATTTTATTGTTGAGCTCTTCAGGGCTATGCTTCAGCGTTTCAATCACCTCTTCGACGACTTCTTCATAGAGCGCTTTTTTCTTCGGCATAACAACCTCCTTAAGATAACCAACCTTTTAGTGAGCAAACGGATGCGCTGTAATGCACTCCCGCTTACAAACAAATGCAATTCATACTCTTAAGTATAGTTGCCCTGCGAAATTCAGTGAAAATTACACAATCTACTAGGCTGCAACTGCAAGTATGAAGGGTATAACTATTGTTGTACTCAGCTCCTTTAGGTATTCTATGACGATCTGTAAGATTCTGTTCTAACCGAACTCACAAATTCCAAGATAACCGGATACCATCGATGCAAGAACAATATAACCCGCAAGAGATTGAACAAAAGGTTCAACAACACTGGGATAACAGCGAGACTTTCGTTGTAAGTGAAGACCCAAACAAAGAAAAATTCTACTGTCTTTCTATGTTCCCTTACCCAAGTGGCCGACTGCACATGGGTCACGTGCGTAACTACACCATCGGTGATGTGGTATCTCGTTTCCAACGTCTACAAGGCAAAAACGTAATGCAGCCAATTGGTTGGGATGCATTCGGCCTACCTGCAGAAAACGCAGCTGTTAAAAACAACACAGCGCCTGCACCATGGACTTACGAAAACATTGAGTACATGAAGAACCAACTGAAGCTTCTAGGCTTTGGTTACGACTGGAACCGTGAATTCGCAACCTGTACTCCAGAGTACTACCGTTGGGAACAAGAGTTCTTCACTAAGCTTTACGAAAAAGGCCTGGTTTACAAGAAGACTTCTTCAGTGAACTGGTGTCCAAACGACCAAACAGTACTGGCAAACGAGCAAGTAGAAGACGGTTGTTGCTGGCGTTGTGACACTCCAGTAGAGCAAAAGAAAATTCCACAGTGGTTTATTAAAATCACTGAGTACGCTCAAGAGCTACTAGACGATCTAGACAACCTTGAAGGTTGGCCTGAAATGGTTAAGACCATGCAGCGTAACTGGATCGGCCGCTCTGAAGGTGTTGAGCTATCTTTCGCTGTTAACGGCGAAGAAGCACCATTAGAAGTGTACACAACACGTCCAGATACACTAATGGGTGTTTCTTACGTTGGTATCGCTGCAGGTCACCCTCTTGCAGAGAAAGCATCGAAGAACAACCCAGAGCTTGCTGCATTCGTTGAAGAGTGTCGTAACACTAAAGTTGCTGAAGCTGAACTGGCAACGATGGAAAAGAAAGGTATGGATACTGGCCTAACGGCTATCCACCCTCTTAACGGTCGTGTTGTTCCTGTATACGTAGCAAACTTCGTACTTATGGATTACGGCACGGGTGCGGTAATGGCGGTTCCTGCTCACGATCAACGTGACTACGAGTTCGCAACTAAGTATGGCATCGATATCATCCCAGTAATCAAACCTGAAGATGGTTCTGAACTAGACGTTTCTGAAGCGGCTTACACTGAAAAAGGTGTCCTGTTCGACTCTGGTGAATTCGATGGCCTTGCGTTCCAAGAAGCATTCGATGCAATTGCTGCGAAGCTTGAAGCTGAAGGCAAAGGTAAGAAGACAGTAAACTTCCGTCTACGTGACTGGGGTGTATCTCGTCAGCGTTACTGGGGTGCTCCAATCCCAATGGTAACCACTGAAGACGGTGAAGTTCACCCAGTCCCAGCAGACCAACTGCCCGTAATTCTTCCTGAAGATGTAGTAATGGATGGCGTAACTAGCCCAATCAAGGCAGACAAGTCTTGGGCTGAAACAACATTCAACGGCGAACCAGCTCTACGTGAGACTGACACGTTCGATACATTTATGGAGTCTTCTTGGTACTACGCACGTTACTGTTCTCCACAAGCAGACGACATTCTAGATCCAGAGAAAGCAAATTACTGGCTACCAGTTGACCAATACGTTGGTGGTATCGAGCACGCTTGTATGCACCTGCTTTACTCTCGTTTCTTCCATAAGCTTCTACGTGATGCTGGTTACGTGACGTCTGACGAACCGTTCAAGCAACTACTATGTCAAGGCATGGTTCTGGCTGACGCGTTCTATCACGAAAACGAAAAAGGCACCAAAGAGTGGATTGCACCGACTGACGTAACGGTTGAACGTGACGGTAAAGGTCGCATTGAAAAAGCAGTAGACGATCAAGGCCGTGAAGTTGAACACTCAGGCATGATCAAAATGTCTAAGTCTAAGAACAACGGTATCGACCCACAAGAGATGGTAGACAAGTACGGCGCTGATACAGTACGTCTATTCATGATGTTTGCATCACCTGCAGATATGACGCTTGAGTGGCAAGAGTCTGGCGTTGAAGGTGCTAACCGCTTCCTTAAACGTGTTTGGAAATTGGTTCACGCTCACTCTTCTAAGGGTGCTGCTGAATCTGTTGATGCTTCTGCGCTATCTGGCGACCAGAAAGCACTTCGTCGTGATATCCACAAGACTATCGCCAAAGTAACGGACGATATCGGCCGTCGCCAAACGTTCAACACGGCAATCGCTGCAATCATGGAACTGATGAACAAGCTGGCGAAAGCACCTCAAGAATCAGCACAAGATCGTGCAATTCTTGATGAAGCGTTAAAAGCGGTAGTACGCATGCTTTACCCAATGACCCCACACATCTCTTACGAAATGTGGATTGCACTTGGTGAATCAAACGTAGACTCAGCAACATGGCCAACTTTCGATGAGAAAGCGCTAGTTGAAGACGAGAAAACTATCGTTGTCATGATCAACGGTAAACTACGTGCGAAACTAACCGTTGCTGCTGATGCAACAGAAGAGCAAGTTCGTGAGCTTGGTCTAAACGATGAGAACGCTAAGAAGTTCCTAGATGGCTTAACTATCCGTAAAGTTATCTTCGTACCAGGTAAGCTTCTAAACATCGTTGCTAACTAATTTCGTTAGCACAATGCAATTGCTAAAGAATTAACGAACTTAATTCATCAAAAGCAGTCTGTAGACAGGGTAGCTAATTGCCCTGTCTACTTATTTAAGCGCTTTAGATTTAAGCCTAACAACTCAATCTAGCTAAAGCCTTTAAATAAGTATTCTACCTTCATGAGAGCCATCAAATAATGCGCCTGATTTCACTATCTTCATTGAAAGTTACTATTGTTGTTTTAACCGTCAGCCTGTTAAGTGCGTGTGGTTTCCACCTGCGTGGTGATTACTCCGTACCAGAAGAACTCAACAAGATCTCCGTAACCAGTTACGACCAATACAGTACGTTTACACGTATGATGAAAGGTCAGCTACGTATGAATGATGTAGAAATTGTGCCACCGGCTGAGAATACCCCTAACCTGCACATTATTAGTGAGAGCGTTGGTGAGCGTACCCTTTCTCTATACCAAAACACTCGTGCAGCAGAAAAAGAGCTGACATTCCGCTCTTCTTATCGTGTCACTATCCCTGAAATTGGCTCAAAGACATTCTCTACTAGCGTAACCCGTAGCTATCTAGATAACCCGCTAACAGCACTTGCGAAATCGGTTGAGCGCGACATGATCGAAGACGAAATGCGTAAGCTGGCAACAAGCCAAATTCTTCGCCAAATGGCTCGCCTCAAAGCGACTATTGCCGCTGGAAACATGAACCTAGAAGAACTAGAGCACGTTCAAGTAAAAGAACTTGAAAAGCAATACAACATTAAAAACATCGAAGTTGAAGACGTTGAGATCGTGCCGGCTTCAGAAGAACAGCCAACAGAAAACGAATCGACTAAGTAATAGGTTTATTTGATGCGTATTTTTGCTGACCGCTTATCGGAACAACTAGCTAAACAGCTAAGCAGTGTTTACCTCATTTTTGGTAACGAACCTCTGCTGTTACAAGAAAGCCGAGAAGCAATTCAAAACGCTGCAAAACAGCAAGGTTTCGAAGAGCGTCACCGCTTTGCTATTGATAGCAGCCTCGACTGGAATCAAGTCTACGACTGCACTCAAGCACTGAGCCTATTCTCTAGCCGTCAAGTCATCGAACTTGAATTGCCAGAGTCAGGCGTCAATGCCGCGATAGCAAAAGAGTTACTCGCGATCTCCGAGCATATCCATAGCGATATCTTGTTGATCTTAGTGGGCACTAAATTAACTAAAGCTCAAGAAAGCGCGAAGTGGTTTAAGGCGCTCTCGAATCAGGGGCATTGGGTAAGTTGCTTAACACCAGATGTCAGTCGATTACCTCAGTTTGTCCAAGCACGCTGCCGTAAAATCGGTTTAACGCCAGATCCTGAGGCGATACAAATGCTGGCGCAATGGCACGAGGGTAATCTATTTGCACTAACCCAAAGCCTAGAAAAACTGGCTCTCCAATACCCAGATGGAAAGCTCACATTAGTACGCTTAGAAGAATCGCTGAGTCGACACAACCACTTTACTCCATTCCATTGGAGTGATGCGTTATTAGCAGGCAAAGGAAACCGAGCACAACGAATCCTAAGACAATTGGAAGCCGAGGGTATAGAGCCCGTCATTTTACTGCGTAGTATCCAGCGTGAACTTGCCTTGTTGTTGCAAATGCAGCAACAAATGAAACAGATGCCGATTGGTCAAGTCTTCGACAAACACCGTATCTGGCAATCTAAAAAGCCGCTTTATAACGCCGCGCTAACAAGAGTTTCGATTTCTCAATTACACTCTTTGTTCGCGTTGCTCACTCAAGCTGAATTGATGACAAAAACTCAATATGGGCAGTCGCCTTGGCCACTAATTCATCAGTTAAGCGTAGAGTTTTGTATCCCTTCAGCTTCAATACCATTTCACGCATAAAAGCGTGGTATATTCTAGGGTCAACAGCCCCTAAAAAGCTAAATTCAGATTAAAGGAACACCCCGTGTTACGTGAAGAACTAAAAGATTTTCTTGCAGACAAAGCCGACGACATGAAAGCAGAATCGATTGTGACTATCGATGTAGAAGGCAAATCAAGTGTTACTGATTACATGATTGTTTGTACTGGCACCTCTAAGCGCCATGTTGCCTCTATTGCACAGCATGTTGCTGATGAAGTACGTAAAGCAGGCATGCAACCACTAGGCATGGACGGCCAGCAAGAAGGTGAATGGGTTGTTCTAGATATGGGCACAAGCATGCTTCACGTTATGCAAGAAGAACACCGTGAACTGTACCAACTAGAAAAACTTTGGGGCTAAGCTTTGAAGATCCAGTTAATCGCAGTTGGTACAAAAATGCCAAAGTGGGTTGAAGAAGGCTTTAAAGAATATAAACGCCGCTTCCCTCATGACATGCCATTAGAACTCATTGAAATCACTGCGGGCAAGCGCGGTAAAAATGCGGATATTGCGCGAATCCTTCAAAAAGAAGGCGAAGCAATGTTGGCAGCCGTTCCAAAAGGTAACCGTATTGTCACGCTTGATATCCCAGGTAAAAAATGGGATACCCCACAGCTGGCAGAGCAATTGGAAAGTTGGAAATTGGATGGACGCGACGTTTCTATCCTTATTGGCGGGCCTGAAGGATTAGCACCTGCATGTAAAGCGGCAGCAGACCAAAGTTGGTCTCTGTCTGCGCTTACTCTCCCTCACCCATTAGTACGCGTTATCATGGCTGAAAGCTTGTATCGAGCTTGGAGCATCACTGCTAACCACCCTTATCATCGAGAATAAGCGTTAATGTTACGTAAACGTAGCCAAATCCGTGATTACAAAGCAGAAGCACGACTATTTACTAATCGTGCTTTTGTTGCGTTTGCGGGGATCATAGTCCTGATATCGATGTTGGTTGTTAACCTGTACAACATTCAGGTCAATCAATATCAAGACTATAAAACCCGCTCTAACGATAACCGCATCAAGGTCGTTCCAATCGCCCCTAACCGTGGTTTGATTTACGATCGCAACGGTGTACTTCTTGCCGAAAATCGCCCGGTTTTCAACCTAGAAATCACACCAGAAAAAATCAAAGATATGGATGACACGCTCGTCCGTCTACAAGAATTAATCGAGATCCCGCCAGAGCGTATTGAACGATTTGATCGTGATCGTCGCAATTCACGACGCTTCAAGTCAGTACCTATTCTGAATCAACTTACCGAAGAACAGGTTGCGATCTTCTCTGTAAATCAGCATAAGTTCCCAGGTGTTGAAGTTACAGGTACGCTAAAACGTTTCTACCCTTATGGTGATGTGTTAACTCACGTGATTGGCTACGTGTCGCGCATCAATGACCGTGATATGCAGCGCTTGGTTCGCGAAGAAAAAGACGCCAATTACCAAGCCACTCGCGACATCGGTAAACTTGGTATTGAGCGCTACTACGAAGACATGCTTCACGGTACCGCTGGCTATCAAGAAGTCGAAGTTAACAGCCGTGGACGAGTGATCCGTACTCTAAAATTTGTACCGTCGGTTCCTGGTAAAGATATCGTGCTCAACTTGGATATCAAGCTACAACTATACGTACATAAGTTACTTGATGGCCGCCGCGGTTCAGCTATCGTTCTCGACCCGAAAGACAATGGCGTGTTAGCTATGGTATCTAGCCCAAGTTACGACCCAAATGCATTCGTACATGGTATTTCGTCTAAAGGTTATAACGCCCTACTTCAAGACAAAGACCGCCCTTTGGTTAACCGTGCAACGCTAGGTATTTATCCACCAGCATCGACGATCAAGCCATTCATTGCTGTTGCTGCTCTGCAAGAAGGTGTGATTACACCCAATACAACGCGTAATGACCCAGGTTATTGGAAGATCCCTAATTCAAAAACCAGACCATTCCGTGACTGGTTGCGTTGGGGACACGGGGTCGTTGATATAGAGAAAGCGATTGAAGAGTCAGTGGATACTTTCTTTTACCAAATTGCTTATGATCTGGGCATTGATCGCATATCCAAATGGATGATGATGTTCGGCTTTGGTGATTATACTGGCATCGATATTTATGAAGAAAGCAAAGCCAATATGCCAACTCGTGATTGGAAGATGGCAAGACACCGTGTGCCTTGGTACCAAGGTGACACCATCCCAGTTGGTATTGGACAGGGCTACTGGACTGCAACACCAATGCAGATTGCAAAAGCCACATCAGTTTTGGTCAATGAAGGTGAAGTAACCGCACCTCACCTACTTCGTTCAACCATTGATAACGGTCGTCCATTCGATGAACAAATCATGTCGGACATTGAAACTTACCCACCGCTAACCGGGGTTAAGAAAAAGTATTGGGATATCGCTCAGGAAGGTATGAGGCTGGCTAACCACGGTAAGAAAGGTACGGCAAGACGTTCATTCCAGAAGATGTCTTACCAAACCGCGGGTAAATCGGGTACTGCGCAGGTATTCGGCTTAAAAGAAGATGAAGAGTACAACGCGGATGAAATCGCAGAACACTTACGCGATCACGCCCTCTTTACGGGTTACGCGCCTTTTGAAGATCCTGAAGCCGTCGTAACTATCGTTCTAGAGAACGCAGGTGGCGGCTCTTCTAACGGCGGCCCAGTAGTAAGAAGGATTTTAGACCATATTATCCTTGCAGAAGATTATCAAAGTGAGCCAATTAAATAATGAAACTTGATCCTTCAACTGGACGAAATAGAGCCCTATTCGAAAGGCTGCATATCGACCTGCCGCTATTGCTTGGCATTCTGGTTTTAATGGGCTTTGCCCTACTGATCATGTACAGCGCAAGCGGACAAAGCCTTGCGATGATGGATCGCCAGGCGATGCGTATGGCTCTGTCTTTAGGTGTGATGATCTTCCTAGCGCAAATCTCACCTCGCACTTATGAGACCTTGGCACCACTACTATTTGCAGGTGGTGTCATCTTGCTATTAGGCGTGTTGTTCTTTGGTGAAGCCTCTAAAGGTGCACAGCGTTGGTTAAACTTCGGCTTTGTTCGCTTCCAACCGTCAGAGCTGTTAAAGCTGGCGGTGCCTTTGATGCTGGCACGATTTATCGGTAAGCGCTCACTTCCGCCCACCTTCCAAACATTAGCGATCTCGCTAGTGATGGTGTTTGTACCGACGATTCTAATCGCAAAGCAACCTGACCTAGGTACATCTATCCTTATCGCCGCATCTGGTATCTTCGTGATATTCCTGGCAGGTATCAGTTGGAAAATCATAGCTAGCGCTGCAATCGCGTTAGGGGCATTTATCCCAATCTTATGGTTCTTCTTGATGCGTGAATATCAAAAGGTACGTGTAAGAACCCTCTTTGATCCTGAATCAGATCCATTAGGTGCGGGTTACCACATCATTCAAAGTAAGATTGCGATAGGTTCGGGTGGTATATCTGGAAAAGGTTGGTTGCAAGGCACTCAATCTCAACTGGAGTTCATCCCAGAGCGTCATACCGACTTCATTTTTGCGGTCATTGCCGAAGAATGGGGGATGATTGGTATATTGTTCTTGCTTGCTATCTACCTGTTTATTATTGGACGTGGCTTAGTGCTTGCGAGCCAAGCTCAAACCGCATTCGGTCGAATGATGGGTGGCAGTATTGTACTGAGCTTCTTCGTTTATATTTTTGTAAACATTGGCATGGTAAGTGGCATTCTACCTGTGGTTGGTGTTCCTCTTCCTCTAGTCAGTTATGGCGGTACTTCAATGGTTACCCTTATGGCTGGTTTTGGTATTTTAATGTCGATACATACACACAGAAAAGCATTCTCAAAGGCGACCTAATCGATGTCTATTACAACGTTTCAAAAAAAAGCATCTTTGGTTGAAGAGCTGCCAATCAAAAAAATAGTCTCTATCTTGGGGCTAGCGATTTTAATCAATGGTTGTTCTTCAAAACAGCCAACAGGGCGCTACGATATTGATTCAGATATTGCACCAGATGCACCGATCTCAGTAGAGCACCTCGAGGATGCTCACCCTCAGTATGAACCTTATAGTTTAGGTGGTAACACGGATTACACTTTACGTGGCGAAGACTACAAGATCGTAAAGAAGACCGAAGGGTTTACTGAGAAAGGCAAAGCCTCTTGGTACGGTAAGAAATTTCATGGTCACTTAACGTCTAACGGCGAGATCTACGACATGTATTCGATGTCTGCGGCGCACAAAACATTACCAATTCCAAGCTATGTAAAAGTGACGAATACCGACAATAACAAAACGACGATTGTTCGTATCAATGACCGAGGCCCATTCCATGAAGGCCGAATCATTGACCTTAGTTATGCGGCAGCTTACAAGCTCGATGTGTTAAGAACCGGCACGGCAAATGTTGAGATTGAAGTCATTACTGTAGCTATGCCAACCGACGCAAATAAAAAGGCTGCTTTACCACAATTTATTATTCAAGTCGCGACATCTCCGCATGAAGATAGAACAGAGAAGTTAGCGAAAGATCTAGCCGAAAAGCTAGAAGTAGCAACGTTCTTGCAGCCAAATGATGACAACTACCGTCTGATGATTGGGCCATTTCATGACTATGCTCTGACTCAAGAGAAATTAGAACAAGTTAAACTAATGGGTTACCCGTCAGCTTATATAAAAAAACACACCCTAACTCGCTAATTAATCTAACAGTTACTTCTGGTAATCAGCGCTCTGGTGTGACAGAGTGATTCTGTTAATATATGAATAGTTCACCAAATAATTGCATTCAAAATGATTAAATCTAATAAACTTGTTAAATCGATTTTTGCTACTTCTGTTGCTCTTTCTGCAACGATAGCTACATCGTCATTCGCCGCTCCTATTGTTGTTCCTGATGCACCTCAAATCGCCGCTAAAGGTTTTGTTCTGATGGATTACCATTCAGGCAAAGTACTAGCAGAGAAAGAGATGAATACTCAGCTTTCTCCAGCAAGTTTAACCAAGATGATGACGAGCTACGTGATCGGCCAAGAGCTCGATCGTGGCAACATCAACCTAAACGACGATGTTGTAATCAGTGAAAATGCTTGGGCTAAAAACTTCCCAGATTCATCTAAGATGTTCGTTGAAGTTGGCACTACGGTTAAAGTTGAAGAACTGAACCGCGGTATCATCATTCAATCGGGTAACGATGCATGTGTTGCTATGGCTGAACACATCGCTGGTTCTGAAGATGCATTCGTTGACCTAATGAACGCTTGGGCAAGCTCTATCGGCATGAAAGACACGCACTTTGCTAACGTGCACGGTCTAGACAACCCGAACCTATACTCAACGCCTTACGATATGGCGCTACTTGGTCAGGCGCTGATTCGCGACGTGCCAGACGAGTACCGTATCTACTCAGAGAAGAAATTCACATACAACGGCATCACCCAATACAACCGTAATGGTCTGTTATGGGATAAGAGCATGAACGTTGATGGCATTAAAACAGGCCACACAAGCAACGCAGGTTACAGCCTAGTAAGCTCGGCGACAGAAGGCAAAATGCGCCTGGTTGCTGTAGTTATGGGCACCAAGAATGCGAATGCTCGTAAAACAGAAAGCAAAAAACTGCTTAGCTACGGCTTCCGCTTCTTTGAAACAGTGGCACCACACACAGCCGGTGAAACCTTCGTAGAAGAGAAGATCTGGATGGGTAGCAAGGACACAGTTGCACTGGGTGTCGACGAAGATACTTTCGTAACGCTACCTCGTGGTCAAGCTAAGAACCTGAAGGCAAGCTTCGTTCTTGAGAAAGAACTAGAAGCGCCAATCAGCAAAGGCGATGTGGTTGGTAAACTATTCTACCAAGTAGACGGTGAAGACGTTGCTGAATACCCACTACTAGCACTTGAAGATGTAGACCAAGGCAGCCTATTCAGCCGTCTATGGGACTACCTAGTTCTTCTGTTCAAGGGTTTATTCTAAACAAGCCAAAGGTTTGTTCTAGGTAAAACCTAAGCTTGTTGTATAGCTAACCTAATGAGTAAGTTCATGATTTACTCATTAGCGAACCAAAAGCCGCCATGTGCGGCTTTTGTTGATCTTGAGTTCGGTGATATTTACACGTAATATTCCGCCTTATTACTCGTGTCTGTTGACCGAACACGCTTTTTATCGACATTTCGCCAATTTGCGAGAGTCTAGCCTTTTGGAGCTAATCATGAACATCAATTCTGATGCAAAACTAAAAGACCTCTTAGAGTTCCCTTGTTCATTCACTTACAAAGTAATGGGCCACGCTAAGCCAGAACTGACTGAGCTAGTACTAGAAGTGATCCAGCGTCATGCTCCTGGTGACTACAGCCCAACGCTAAAACCGAGTGCAAAAGGTAACTACCACTCTGTTTCTATCAATATTACTGCGACTTCAATTGAGCAAGTAGAAACTCTTTATAAAGAACTGGGCGAGATCGAAATCGTTCGTATGGTTCTGTAATCTCCGATTACACATGAAAAACAGCGGCTTATTGCCGCTGTTTTTGTTTAAAGCCCCCTATCTAGCTCAAATTCATTCAACTTAATTTTCAATAAATACAAAGAAAGTTGAAAAACCTTGCAGTCCGTCTGTAGTTAGAATCATGTTTCGCGTTTATAATGCGTTCACTTTATTAATCCTTGAGGGAGTGCAGCTTTGCAAAATAAGCTAATCGTAAAAAAATTAGGCCGTCAGGATTACGAACCTGTATGGAAAGCCATGCATAAGTTCACAGACGAACGCACGGAAGAAGACGTAGACCAAGTTTGGTTGGTTGAACACAACCCTGTCTTCACTCAAGGACAAGCAGGTAAAGCCGAGCATGTATTAAATGCCGGTGATATCCCTGTGATACAAAGCGATCGCGGTGGCCAAGTGACTTATCACGGCCCAGGCCAATTAGTCGCTTACTTTCTGATTAACATCCGTCGCAAGAAATTCGGAGTGCGTGATTTGGTTACTCATATCGAGAGCCTCGTAATCAATACTCTGAAAGCTTACAATATAGATTCAGCTGCCCGACCTGACGCTCCTGGTGTTTATGTCGATGGCAAGAAAATCTGTTCACTTGGATTACGTATTCGACGTGGCTGCTCGTTCCACGGGTTAGCACTCAACGTCGATATGGATCTTTCTCCATTCCTACGTATTAACCCATGTGGTTACCAAGGTATGGAAATGGCGCAAGTAAGCCAACTCGGCGGACCAAGTGAACTAGAAAACGTTGAGCAACAGTTAATACAAGAGCTCGTAGAGCTACTCGGCTATGACCAAGTAGACATTCAAGCCACCAGTAACATTACAGCAGAAGCATAAAATCATGAGCAAACCAATCCAAATGGAAAAAGGCGTTAAATATCGTGACGCTGACAAAATGGCATTAATTCCCGTAAAGAATATGCCTGCTGAACAGAAAGAAGTTCTACGTAAGCCTGAATGGATGAAGATTAAACTTCCTTCAGACAGCCATCGTATTCAAGAAATCAAATCAGCAATGCGCAAAAACAACCTGCACTCAGTTTGTGAAGAAGCGTCTTGTCCTAACCTAGCCGAGTGTTTCAACCACGGTACGGCAACGTTTATGATTCTTGGCGCTATCTGTACTCGTCGCTGCCCGTTCTGTGATGTTGCCCATGGTCGTCCTGTTGCTCCTGAAGCTGAAGAGCCGAAGAAACTGGCTAAAACAATTCAAGACATGAAACTGAAGTACGTTGTAATCACTTCAGTTGACCGTGATGACTTGCGTGACGGCGGTGCTCAGCACTTTGCTGACTGTAACCGTGAGATTCGCGAACTAAACCCAAATATTCGTATCGAAACACTGGTTCCAGACTTCCGCGGTCGTATGGACGTTGCACTTGATCTAATGAAAGACAACCCGCCAGATGTTTTCAACCACAACCTAGAGACAGCGCCACGTCTATACCGTAAAGCGCGTCCAGGTGCGAACTACAAGTGGTCTCTTGATCTACTGAAGAAATTCAAAGAGCAGCACCCTGATATCCCAACAAAATCAGGCGTGATGATGGGTCTTGGTGAGACAAAAGAAGAGATCGTTCAAGTACTGAAAGACCTTCGTGAACATGGTGTGACTATGCTGACACTAGGCCAATACCTAGCACCAAGTCGTCACCACTTACCAGTAGAACGCTACGTGCCGCCTTCTGAGTTCGATGAGCTGAAAGAGATTGCTCTAGAGCTAGGCTTCACTCACGCAGCGTGTGGTCCGTTTGTACGTTCTTCTTACCATGCAGACTTACAAGCTCAAGGTATGGAAATTAAGTAATCACGATTGCTTAACGAACAATGCAAAGGCGCTGAATATTATGTTCAGCGCTTTTTTCTATCTTGTTCGCGCCGCTAAAGCTTTATATTTCGTGCCACTAAGCTTTATATAAAAACAACAAAGCCACTCCTTATGAGTGGCTTTGTGCTTAATATTTCAAGTTCTTCTGAGGGTTTGGATTCAAAAAGTCCTGATAAGGATCAGCATTAACCGAAAGAAGCCCAGATAACCGTTGCGACCAAGATTGGGCACACAAACTTCACATACATTGGCCAAACCTTACCAAACCAACCAAGCTGAAAATCAGGACAACCTTGTTCAAGCTCTTTCACTTTTGAAGCTCGGCTCCATACCCAACCACCAAACACACAGAACATCAGTGCAGCGACTGGTTGAAGGTACTGAGTTGCAATCATCGCTACCATTCCAAACATCGCAGCAAAGTTGTAAACAATTACCACACTAAACAGCGCGATAGCACCACCAATTACCCAGCTTGTTGGCGTTCGTCTGGTATTGAAACGCTCACTCACTAGCGCAACCGGGCCTTCAAGCATCGAAATCGACGAAGTCAGTGCAGCAATCGTTAGTAGTAAGAAGAACACAATCGCAAAGATCTGACCAAGCACACCTAAACTATCAAACATCAACGGCAGAACCGTGAATACTAGAGTGTCAGAGCTTAATAGTGAGCCGTCTTCAGCGTAGATTTGAACGCCTTTTTGCATCGCAACAAACATTGCTGGCATCACCACTAAGCCAGCAATAAAAGCGACAGCAGTATCCACCAGAGTCACGTTCATCGCCATTTTTGGCAGGTTCTCTTTCTTGCTTAGGTAAGAGCCATAAACCAACATCGAGCAACCACCAATGGTGAGTGAGAAGAAGCCCTGTCCCATTGCCGCCAGAATCAGTTTTCTATCCCACACTTTCTCAAAGTCCGGAACTAGGTAATGTTTTAGGCCTTCCATCGCGCCAGATTGCGTCATGATGTAAACAAACAATAAGCCAAATAAAACAAACAGCGCAGGCATCAAACGAGTCGACCACTTCTCAATGCCTTGCTTAACACCGCCCTGCACAATCAAGATAGTCAGTACATAGAACGCGACGGTACCAAATACGTTGCGCTCAACACTGAAGCCTTTAAACCAATCAGCAATCGCTTCTAGGCCGATAAGATCAGCGACGGCACCAATTAGGAAACAGATCAACCAGCCACCAACAATACTGTAAAACGCCAACACAGCGCTTGGTACACTCAGTCCAATCCAACCGACAAACTCACCGACTTTCTTACCCAAAGGATTTGTCGTCAAAGATCGCATGCTATCAACTGGGTTTGCTTGGCCGTGACGGCCGATAGCCATCTCTACCACCAGCATAGGGAAAGCAACCACGAAGATCATGATCAAATAGACTAAAAGGAAAGCGCCACCACCATTGCTGGCAACTTGAGTCGGGAAACCCCAAATATTACCCAAGCCAACCGCTGCACCAGCCGCTGCTAAAATAAAGCCTAAACGAGAGCTAAAGTGCTCTCTTGAAGAGGAAGATTGTTGGTCCATATCGCCCGCATTAAAAATCAGTGAACTAGTTGAGAAGTACAGTAATAAAAAGCAATGATAGGCACAACCAATAAATGAACAATTCTCTGTTTTTTACAATCAATGCGCTATTTGGAACCACAAAATTAACAAAAAACCAGTCTTATCGTTCAATTGCAAGCAACAAAGCGAAGCAGTAGGCTTAAGAAGGAAATGGATTGAATTGAGATAAATACTCGCCGTGTAGTTCCATTTATACAAACAAAAAGAGCACCAACCGGTGCTCTTGCTATTCATCACTAGACTCGAATTAAATTGTGAATACTTGGTAATCTTTTAAGTTCGGAATGATTTCATGCAACTCTTGTTCTTGTTCCGCCATCTCATCCAGAGAATCACAGAACTCATTCGCTTCTTCTTGTACTTGTTGAGAGTGTTCTTTCATTCGCTCTTCAACTTTCAGCTTTAATTCAGCCATGCTGTCAGCCAATTCAGTCAGGTTTAGGCCACCGTCTTGTTTCATTTTTTCTGACATCGCATTAAAAGCGCTAGAGATAAATTCTTGGTTAAATATTTCTTTCGCCTTCTCAAAATCTTCAGACCAGCCATTGGCCATCGAATCAAAGCTTTCTGCAGGTAACACTAATTCGCCATCTTTGTAATAACGCGCTTCCAGTTCTGAAAAGTAGGTTTTCATTGATTCTTTTACATTATCAAATGACTCAGGTGAATCCAGGCTAGCCGCGATATCATCAATCACGTCATTGGCTAACGCTAAGCTATCGTTCGCCATTTGTTTCGCTCGAGGTAAGTACTCACTCATGTTTTCGCGGTATTTCTCAATCGCCGCTTGTTGGTCGGCATCAAGCTCAACCTTCTCACCATGGATATAGAGGTCGTTGTTATCATCAAAAACGGCCGTATCACCATTCACTTGATGGATTTCGACTTTTTGGTCATCGATTCGTAGCTCATTTTTCAAATCAACTCGACACTGAGCAGCAAACGTTGGCAGGCTCACAACAGCGATAACTGCTGTTAGTGATGCAATTAATACATTGTTTTTCATAACATCCTCTCATCAATCTGACAGATTACTATACCCTTGGATTATGCCTATTTGTCAGAGAAACGTTTTATATCTATTAGTCAGTTAGTTAGTCGATAGAGATAACTTCATAGCAAAACTGCTTATCAGCGACTTTAAACTCAATCTCATCACCAACTTCTTTACCCATTAGAGCCTGACCAAAAGGTGCATTTGCCGTCACGATGGCTATCTCATTCTCATTCCACGTGACAGAAAGTCCGCCGACTCTCGGCCCCATAAAGAAGTGTTTATATTGATCACGCTCGTCTATGACCACAACATAACTGCTCACTGCAATCTTCTCACTATCACGCAGCACTAAGTTGCGATAACACTGAATGTCGTCCTCACACTCTTGCACCCTCACCGCTTGACCATGGGCGAGATACGAAGCTTCTAGTGCCAATGTATCGTACTTATGCTCAGGCACTGTCTCTTCATCTGTCGCAGCGTCAATCGCGCGTTGAGTAGCAGATTGTGCGATACGTAATCGGGATTCGAGTTGCTCTATGATTATTTGGCGAAGCTCAGACTTATTCATACTATTGGGGTGCTTTTCTATAGGAGCTACAGAATAGAATTAGGTACAATCAGGTGCAAGACATTTGATTCATCAAGCGACGCTATCATGAATAGGCGCCCGCTTTAGCATCAATACGACACTTAATAACTCAGGTAGAACATAAATGATTGAGCAGAAGCTAAAACAAGTATTCGGATTCGACTCACTGCGTAATGGGCAAAAGCAAGTCATTGATAACGTTCTATCTGGTCACTCGACTGCCGCGATATTCCCGACAGGCTCAGGTAAATCGCTGTGCTATCAATTACCAGCATTAGAGTTACCGCACTTAACCTTGGTGATATCGCCACTGTTAGCTTTAATGAAAGACCAACTCGCTTTCCTGCACAGTAAAGGCATTAGTGCAGCTGCAATCGAATCAAGCCAAGACAGACAAACCACACAACAGGTTATGCAGTCGGTACGTAACGGTGACACCAAGATCCTCATGATCTCCGTTGAGCGCTTGAAGAACGAACGCTTTCGCCAGTTTATCTCCCAAGTACCAATCTCACTGCTTGTGGTCGATGAAGCGCACTGTATTTCAGAATGGGGACACAACTTCAGACCAGATTACCTGAAGCTTCCTCAATACCAAAAGCAGCTCAATATTCCTCAGGTTCTGCTACTGACAGCCACTGCGACCACATCGGTTATCCAAGATATGAAGTCAAAGTTTGAAATTGATGAGGAGCGCGTTGTGGTTACGGGCTTCTATCGTCAAAACCTCGATCTGTCGATTCAACCTTGTGAACAAACCAGCAAGTTAGAAACCTTGTGCAATGTGGTTAACCAAGCTTCTCTCGCTCCTACTATTGTTTATGTCACCCTTCAACAAACAGCAGAGATGGTGGCTCAGCAACTTCGTAACGCTGGCGTTAATGCAGTGGCTTACCATGCGGGTCTTAAGCCTGAAAACCGAGATGCAATTCAACATCAATTCATGAATGATGAAGTGAGTTGTATCGTGGCAACCATTGCATTTGGTATGGGCGTGGATAAGTCCAATATTCGCCGAGTTATTCACTTTGACTTACCAAAATCGATAGAGAACTACTCACAAGAGATCGGCAGGGCTGGTCGAGACGGGCAAGCGTCTGAATGTATTTTACTGGCTAACAAGCATGGTTTGAGCACACTCGAGAACTTCGTTTTTGGTGATACGCCAGACAACATATCGATCCAAGCGGTATTAAAAGAGATCTACGAAAATCAAAACATTGGCGCTTCTGGCTCGAATCAATGGGAGATCATGCTTAACCAACTATCACGTGAATCCAACATTCGTCAGTTACCGCTAAAAACTCTGCTGGTGTATCTCGAAATTGAAGGCGTGATCGAGCCTAAGTACAGTTACTTCGCAGACTACAAATTTAAGTTCATTCGCCCGAAACAACAAATCACCGAACAGTTCCAAAGTGAACGTCGTCAATTTGTCGAAGCTATTTTCCAATGCTCTCCTCAAGCAAGAGTGTGGTGCCAAGTCGACTTCGATGCGCTTTGGACTCACTTCCAAGCCGATCGCCAGCGTGTGATTGCGGCTATCGACTACTTCAATGAACAAGGTTGGATTGAACTAGAAAGCAAGCAGATCACCGATGTCTACGCGATCCACAATACTTCTGAAGATATGATGCAACTGTCAGAGCGTCTAACTGAGTTGTTTAAAGCAAAAGAAAACAGCGAGATAAACCGCCTTAACCAAATGCTGAATTTCTTTGAGGCGGATACTTGCCTAAGCTCACGCCTTGCAAGTTATTTTGCCGATGATAAGGCACCAACAGACTGCGGTCATTGCTCTGTATGTCGAGGAGAAGTGGCAATCTTACCAACCGTTGATGTTGACCCTGTCGATGATGAGACGGTGATGACATGGATACATGAGTTCATTTCCAACAGCCAACAACTGATTACCGACGAGGCAATTACTCGCTTCTTATGTGGAATCGCCACCCCGCTTTCAACCAAACTCAAGGCCAGTAAAATGGTCGGTTACGGTAAGCTAGAGCAGCAACCGTTCAGTGATACCTTAGCGCGAGTTAAACTGCTTCCTAGGTAACCCAACTTCCTTGTTTAGAAAAAACCGACTAGGTTATCAAACCTAGTCGGTATTCAAACACCAACATTTCCAGTAACACCTCTAAGCCTAAATTCTCAGCGCCTTTCCCTAAAAGAAACTCAACTGACGCATTTGGTCTTTGGGTTGCAGCATTACGCTTAAACCAAGTAGACGTATCTCTCGCCCTTGTTGTCTTTTCAGTATTTCACTTAGCAGTTCTTTGAAGTGTTCACGATCTAAAGAGGCGTGGATGTGTTCAATCGTGGTTTGTTGAAAGTCGGCGAACTTGAGCTTAATGCCCTGCTTGATGATAGCTTTACTTGGGCTGGCTTTTTCTAAGCGAGTTTCGAGTTCAGGAAATAGCTTGTCTTCGATTACCTGCCAACATTCTGCGTAGGTTGAAATGTTTTGGGTGAAGGTGCGCTCTACCCCTACTGATTTTCGCTCGCGCTCCATGATAACTTCTCGATCATCAATGCCATGACTGCGCTTCCAAAGTGATGCACCTTGACGGCCAAACTTGAGTAGCAGGTCTCGATAGTCAGACTCTTTAATATCCTTACAAGTAAAGAAACCCGCTTGATGCAGCTTTTCAATACTCACCTTGCCAACACCGGGAATCTTTTCAAGTGGCAGCTCATCAATCACAGCTTGCACGTCTTGTGGAGGGATAACAAACTGACCATTGGGCTTATTCAGATCCGAGGCCACTTTCGCCAAGAATTTAATCGGCGCAATTCCTGCAGAAGCGGTCAGGTTAAGCTCATTCCAGATATCACGGCGAATCGACTCGGCAATGAGTGTTGCTGAACCATGACACTGCTTAGAATCAGTAACATCTAGGAAAGCTTCATCCAAGGAAAGAGGTTCAATGATTGATGTGTATCGAGAGAAGATTTCGCGGATCTTTTTAGATATCTCGACATAGACCGACATTCTTCCCGGCACAACTAACAGATTAGGACAAAGCTGTAGGGCTTTTCCTGTCGGCATTGCAGAGCGAACACCAAACTTGCGGGCTTCGTAATTACAGGTGCTCAAAACACCGCGTTGCTTTTCATGCCCACCAACAGCTAACGGGCGATTTCGGTAAGCAGGGTTATCACGCATTTCTACAGCCGCGTAAAAACAATCCATATCAACATGAATTATTTTTCTTACTTTCTCTTCACCCGCGCTACACATCTAGGAATTACCCGACCTTACAACTGTATCTATAAACAGTATAATCCAATTATTATCAGATTTAAAACGATCTCGAGTCCAGCTAAAGAGGTTTCTCTTCAATAGCCATAAGCTCTTCTGATACTATTGTTAACGAGTATTTAGTCTATAAGTAGGGATCGCTTGTGAGTGAAAAAATACTAGTAGTGGAAGATAGCCGAGCATTTCGCAACTACCTGTACCAACAGCTGAAAAATAGCGGCTATGAGGTAGCAGTTGCTGAATCGATTGCAGAAGCAAAAAACATCTTGGAACAAGAGACGGATTTCTTGTGTGCCGTATTAGATTACTGCTTACCTGACGGGCAAGACGGTGAGATCATTGATCTCGTCTTAGGCTATCAACAGAAAATAATTGTCCTGACCGGGATGTTCGACAATCAACTACGAGAGCAAGTCCTAGCCAAAGGCGTGATCGATTACATACTTAAAGACAGTATGTCATCAGTAAGCTACCTACTCCCTCTAGTTCAAAGAATTTCGAATAATCGCCACCACAAAGCACTGGTAGTCGATGATTCGGCAGTCGTTCGCCGTTACATAGTTCAACTTCTAGAACACCAATATATCCAAACTATTCAAGCTGAAGATGGCGAACAAGCATTAAAGCTTCTTCATAACGACCCCGATATTACATTCGTTGTTACAGACCATGATATGCCTAAGAAAGACGGTATAGCGATGATCCGTGAGATTCGACGCGATCACGACAGAAACCAGTTGGCCATTCTAGGATTATCCGGGAGTGATGACCGCACCATGACAGCGCGATTCCTTAAAGCGGGGGCTAACGATTTCCTTTACAAGCCTTTTAACCAAGAAGAGTTTTTCTGCCGTATCCACCAGCTGCTTGATATGAAAGAAGCGGCTAATGAGCTATTTCGACATGCCAACGAGGATGCTCTTACTGGCTTATGGAATCGTCGCTACCTGTTCAATCATCCTTGTAAAGGCTGCGATCAACGAAACATCGCGATGATGGACATCGACTTCTTTAAGAAAGTGAATGATACCTTTGGCCACGATGGTGGTGATGCCGTGCTGATCGATGTAGGGAAAATCATCAAAGATCATTTCAAAGACGATGTCGCTGTGCGCTTCGGCGGCGAAGAGTTTTGTATTCAGTCGTGCGGCGCGTTTGAGAGCTTCGTTGACAACTTAGAGTCCATGAGAGAAGCCATTGAAAGCCATGTAGTTGAGCATGACTCTCAAAAAATCAAGGTCAGTATCAGTATCGGCGTAACCGATTTAGACGCGAAGCTAGATGAGCAGATCAAAGCCGCTGATGAGCTTCTTTATACGGCAAAAGAGCAAGGTAGAAACCAACTAGTGTTTGCGCGTAACAGCATGCAAATCGAACAATAGTCATTCGCTTCTGTTTCCATTTTTGGTATACCAAGATAAATGACTAAGCCTCAAAACCAAAAAAGCTCAAGACGATAATCTTGAGCTTTTCAATTTGAGGGCATAGATAACTCTAACCCTTATGAATGTCACCAATTAAGCGATACGGTCTTTACTCCAAGCCGCTTCTTTTTGTTGACGCTCAGCCAACTTCTCTTCACGGTAAGCTTCACGTGCTTCACGCTTCTTACGCGCGTCACAAGGCTCAGGGCAGTTACATACTTTATCAATACCAACAGCACCCAAACCGCCACAGCTACCTTTCACAACTTTCTTTTGGATAATGTAGCCAATTGACATCGCTGCGATTACTGCAAGAAAAACACCAAATGTAATCAGAAATGTATTCATAATTATCTCGCTTACCTTATTTACCTAAGTATGGCTTAAATGCTTCAGAAGCAATTTCTTTAAAGCCATCTGCTGTTTTTACCACCATGAACACTGGGATGTTATGTTGGTTTGCGACTTCCATTCCTTTTTCCTCACCTAAGACCATAAGGCCAGTAGATAAGCCGTCTGCAGTCATTGAAGACGGGTTTAAAACAGTCACAGAAACCACTTTATGATGAAGAGGCTTTCCTGTTTCTGGGTTGATGATGTGTGAGTAACGAACACCATCACGCTCAAAATAGTTGCGGTAGTCACCAGACGTTGCGATCGCCATATCACCGGGCTCGATGATCTCTTGGATGTTGCGCTCGTCAATACTTGGCTTTTCGATGGCAATACGCCAGCCTACACTTTCTCTGTTTAGGCCTTTCAAACGGATTTCACCGCCTACTTCTACCATGTAGTTGTGAATACCAATTGAATCAAGGTAATCAGCAACAACATCAACACCCCAGCCTTTTGCAATGGTTGACAGGTCGACATACAAATTAGGCAAGTCTTTAGTGAGCTTGTTGCCTTCAACGCTCAAGTGGTGAATACCAACTTTAGCTTTACGAGCAGCAAGCTCTTCATCTGATGGAACGACTTCCGGACGCGCTTCAGGACCAAAACCCCAAAGATTAACTAATGGACCAACCGTAACGTCCAACGCTCCTTCAGTAAGACCGTTCAAACGAATCGCTTCTTTCACAACGATAGCGGTTTGTTCAGAGACTTCGAATGCGTCCGCACCTTTATGTTGGTTGAAACGGCTCAGCTCTGAATCTTCACGGTAAGTCGACATTTGATCATTCACTTCTTCAAGTAGACGATCGATCTCAGTATGAACTTCATTAGACTCAGGAAATTCATCACCATTGATGTATTTAATGTTGTAACTGGTACCCATTGTTGGGCCACTTAAATGCACTTGCTCTCTTGCCTGCTCACAGCCCGCAAGAAAAATCAAAGAAGTTAATGCAACAAGCCAAATTCTCACTTGCTTACTCCTGTCTAATGTTGAGGATTTATATAAGGAAAAATAAGAGTAAAAAATAGGTATTTTGAATGCCTTACTCTTTCTTATATAAGCCAGTATGTTGTCAAAAATAGTCTTAGAAAAACAAATGGCTGACTCGTGAGAGTCAGCCATAATATCAATCACTTAAATGGATTAACCACCGAAGTCATCTAGTAGGATGTTTTCATCTTCTACACCAAGATCTTTCAGCATGCCGATAACAGCCGCGTTCATCATTGGTGGACCACACATGTAGTACTCACAGTCTTCAGGAGCTTCGTGATCCTTCAGGTAGTTTTCGTACAATACGTTGTGGATGAAACCTGTGTAACCGTCCCAGTTGTCCTCTGGTTGAGGATCAGACAGAGCACAGTGCCACACGAAGTTCTCGTTTGCAGCCGCTAGGCCATCGAAATCTTCAATGTAGAACATCTCACGCTTAGAACGTGCACCGTACCAGTAAGACATCTTACGAGTAGAGTTAAGACGCTTAAGTTGGTCGAAGATATGTGAACGCATTGGCGCCATACCTGCACCACCACCGATGAATACCATTTCATTGTCTGTGTCTTTAGCAAAGAACTCACCAAATGGACCAGAAATAGTACATTTGTCGCCTTCTTTAAGAGACCAGATGTATGAAGACATCACACCAGGAGCTACGTCAGGGTTGTTTGGCGGCGGAGTTGCGATACGCACGTTAAGCTTGATGATGCCTTTCTCTTCTGGGTATGAAGCCATAGAGTAAGCACGGATTGAATGCTCTTTAACGATAGACTCGTAACGGAACAAGTTGAACTTATCCCAGTCACCACGGTATTCCTCAGGAATATCGTAATCTGCGTATTTCACGTGATGTGGTTCAGCTTCAATCTGAATGTAACCACCCGCGCGGAACGGAACTTCTTCACCTTCAGGGATCGCTAGAGCAAGTTCTTTGATGAAAGTAGCTTCGTTGTTATTCGAGATAACAGTACATTCCCACTTTTTAACACCAAAGATATCTTCGTCTAGTTCAATCTCCATGTCAGTTTTCATAGCAACTTGACATGCAAGACGTTCGCCTTCGCGAGCTTCACCTTTTGTGATGTGATCAAGTTCAGTCGGAAGGATGTCGCCACCACCAGACTTAACTTTTACACGACACTGACCACAAGAGCCACCGCCACCACAAGCAGAAGATACGAAGATACCAGCGCCAGCTAGGGCACCAAGTAGCTTGCTACCAGGTTGAGTAACGATCGCCTTTTCAGGGTCGCCGTTTACAGCAATAGTGATGTCACCTGATGGTACTAGCTTAGACTTAGCGAAAAGAATCACTAGTACTAGAGCCAATACAATAATGGTAAACATCGCTACGCCAAGAATAATGCTTTGCATTTGTTATTCCTTATTACTGGGTGCTTACCCTACAGTTGAACACCAGAGAAAGACATAAAGCCTAACGCCATCAGACCAACAGTAATGAACGTGATACCAAGGCCACGAAGACCTGGAGGTACGTCAGAGTACTTCATCTTCTCACGGATACCCGCAAGAGCAACGATAGCTAACATCCAACCCACACCAGAACCGAAGCCGTAAACAACAGATTCAGCAAAGTTGTAGTCACGAGTTACCATGAAAGATACACCACCAAATATTGCACAGTTAACTGTGATCAGTGGAAGGAAGATACCTAGTGCGTTGTACAAAGGTGGGAAGAAACGGTCTAGAACCATCTCTAGGATTTGTACAAGTGCCGCGATAACACCGATGAATGCGATGAAGTTAAGGAAACTTAAATCGACACCTTCAACAAGCGCGTTTTCTTTCAGGATGTGTGTGTAAACAAGGTTGTTTACAGGAACAGCGATTGTAAGTACTACAACTACCGCAACACCAAGACCAAAAGAAGTTTTAACTTTCTTAGATACCGCTAGGAATGTACACATACCTAGGAAGAAAGAAAGCGCCATGTTTTCGATGAAAATCGATTTAACTAGCAGACTAATATAATGTTCCATGACTACCTTACCCCTTCGCTTCTACTTGTTCTGGTTTGAACACACGAATTGCCCAAATCAAGAAACCAATTAGGAAGAATGCAGAAGGTGCTAGAAGCATCAAGCCGTTTGGCTGATACCAACCACCGTTGCTCACTAGAGGTAGTACTTCCATACCAAATAGTTTGCCAGAGCCTAGAAGCTCACGGAAGAAACCAACAGTGATAAGAACGAAACCGTAACCAAGACCGTTACCAAGACCATCGATTAGAGATGGGATTGGCGCAGACTTCATTGCGAATGCTTCAGCACGACCCATTACAATACAGTTAGTAATGATTAGGCCTACGAATACAGATAGCTGCTTAGAGATATCGTATAGGTATGCTTTAAGCACTTGGTCTACCACGATTACTAATGATGCGATAATTGCCATCTGAACGATGATACGCACACTGTTAGGAATGTGGTTACGGATCAAAGAAACGAAGAAGTTAGACAGAGCAGTAACGAACATTACCGCGATAGTCATAACAAATGCTGTTTCTAGCTTAGTGGTTACCGCAAGAGCAGAACACACACCAAGAACCTGTAGCGCGATTGGGTTGTTGTCCAACACCGGCGCTAAGATGCTCTTTTTAATTTCTTTTGCACTAGACATTAGTTCAGACCTCCGTCACGAACTTTTGCTAGGAACGGACCAAAGCCCATATCACCTAACCAGAAGTCAAATGTATGTTGAACACCAACGCTAGTCAGTGTTGCACCAGAAAGGCCATCTACACCGTGCTCAGAACCTTGAGGAGCGCCACCTTTAACAACCTGAATAGCAGGTTTGTGGTTTTCGTCGAATAATTTCTTACCAACGAATTGAGCGCGCCAAGATGGGTTCTCAACTTCACCACCAAGTCCAGGAGTTTCACCTTGCTCGTAGTAAGTGATACCAGAAACTGTGTTGCCATCAGTTTCTACCGCAACGAATGCGTACATCATTGACCATAGACCGTTACCGTGAACAGGGATGATAACTTTAGAAGTTTCAGCGCCATCTTTCACAAGGTATACAGTACCCGTGTTAGCACGACGAAGGATCTTAGCGATGTCATCTTCAGCTGAAAGCTTGATTGACTGAGCTGGATCTTTTGCCGCTTTACGTTGGTCGTATGCAGCAGCGTCGCCGTCAACGAAATCGCCAGTAGCGAAATCAACTAGACGAGGTTCAATGTTCTCTGCGTACAGTTCAGGGATATTACCCGCAAGTTCAATGCCCGCAACTTCAAGGATCTTAGTTTGCTGATCCAAAACCGCGTTAGCTTGTTGCTTAGGTTTAAGAACAACTGCAGCTGTTGAAACGATGATTGAGCACACTAGGCTCAATGCGATAACAACAAACAGCGTCTTTTTAATGCTATCGTTATTACTTGCCATAGCGCGCTAGTCTCCGCTTAATGTTCTTCTCGATTACAACGTGGTCAAACAGAGGAGCAAATAGGTTTGCGAATAGAATCGCAAGCATCATGCCTTCTGGGTATGCAGGGTTAACTACACGAATCATTACACACATTGCGCCGATTAGGATGCCGTACCACCACTTACCTTTGTTGGTAAATGAAGCTGATACTGGGTCAGTCGCCATGAAGAACATACCGAATGCGAAGCCACCTAGAACTAGGTGCCAGTGCCAAGGCATGCTGAACATTGCATTAGTATCAGAACCGATCACGTTAAACAGCGTAGACACAGCAATCATACCGATCATCACACCAGCAATGATGCGCCATGAAGCGATACGCATGTAAACGATCATCGCAGCACCAATCATAAGTGCTAGAGTCGATACTTCACCGATAGAACCTGGGATGTTACCAATGAATGCGTCCATCCAAGTGATTGCTTCACCAGATGTTACGTTCATTAGTGCGCTACCGCCGCCTTGAGCCCATTGGCTAAGAGCAGTTGCACCAGAGAAACCGTCTGCAGCAGTCCAAACTACGTCACCTGAAATCTGTGCAGGGTATGCAAAGAATAGGAACGCACGACCAGCAAGTGCAGGATTCAGGAAGTTACGACCCGTACCACCGAAGATCTCTTTAGCGACTACAACACCGAAGGTAATACCTAGTGCTGCTTGCCATAGAGGAAGTGTTGGCGGAACGATAAGTGCGAATAAGATAGAAGTAACAAAGAAACCTTCGTTTACTTCGTGCTTACGCACCATACAGAACAGAACTTCCCAGAAACCACCAACGATGAATACCGTTGCGTAGATAGGTAGGAAGTAAGTCGCACCAAGTAGCATCTTACTGCCAACACCTGCATCGGCTCCTAAGGAGGCTCCAAGCATTTCGGTTAGCCAGTAGTGCCAGTTACCACTGATAACAGATGCTAGTTCAGCGCCTGCGTACATATGGTTAAGTGCTGCGATAGCTTGGCCACCCGCGTTGTACATACCCCAGAACATTGCTGGGAATACCGCGAACCAAACCATGATCATGATACGTTTTAAATCAACGCTATCACGAACGTGCGAGCTTTTCTTTGTAATAAGACCTGGCGTGTAGAACACTGTCGCTGCTGCTTCGTAAAGCGCAAACCACTTCTCGTGTTTACCACCTGGCTCAAAATGATGCTCGATGTCTTCAAGAAACTTTTTAAGGCCCATGAAAATTACCCTTCCTTCTCAATCGTATCTAGGCATTCACGAAGTAGTTGACCGTACTCGTACTTACCTGGACATACAAAGGTACACAATGCTACATCTTCTTCGTCTAGCTCTAGCGCACCAAGTGCTTGAGCACTATCAATGTCGCCTGCACATAGATCACGAAGCAGCAATGTAGGTTCCATATCTAGAGGCATTACGCGCTCGTAGTTACCAATTGGAACCATTGAGCGGTCACTACCGTTTGTCGTCGTTGTCATGTTGAACAACTGACCTTTAAACAGGTGACCAAGGAATGAACGAGTAACAGAGAACTTGTTCTTACCAGGCATAGCCCAGCCGAATAGCTCTTTATCACGACCTTCACGTAGAACAGAAACTTGCTGATGGTAACGACCAAGGAAAGCATGTGGACCTGTTGCTTCAGTACCCGTAAGTACAGAACCAGAAATCACACGAACTTCGCCTGGCATTAACTCGCTGTCTGTCAACTCTTCAAGGCTAGCACCAATTTGAGTACGAACTAGACGTGGGTTGTTCACCACTGGACCAGCCAGAGAAACAACACGCTCAGAGTAAATCTCACCAGTAAGGAAAAGCTTACCGAATGCGATAACATCTTGGTAGTTAATGCTCCACGCTACATTTTGTGCATTTACCGGATATAGGTAATGCATATGCGTGCCTGCAAGACCTGCAGGGTGTGGGCCATCAAAAACATGTTCTTCAACGTTAGACTGAGCTGAACGAGGTAAGCTAGTACCTTTTTTACAAACGTACACTTTACCGTTAGTCAGAGTTGAAAGAAGATCTAAACCAGCAACGAAAGCATCAGACTGCTCGTTAATGATTAATTCTGGCTCAGCTGCTAGCGGATTAGTATCCATAGCAGTAACGAAAATAGCCTGAGTTTCAGAATCAACTGCTGGAACCTTGCTGAACGGACGAGTTCGCAAAGCGGTCCATGCGCCAGACTCAACTAACTGAGCTTTAACCGTTTCACGGTCAAGACCTACTAGTTGGTTAGCTTCATAGCTATTGAACGTGATTTGCTCATTGCCTGCTACTTCAATCACTACTGATTGAAGAACACGCTTAGCACCACGGTTCACTTCAATAACTTTACCGCTTGCTGGAGAAGTAAATACAACACCTGGGTTCTTTTTATCTGCAAAAAGAACTTGGCCTTTCTTCACTTCATCACCAACGCGAGCATGCATCGTAGGACGCATACCAACGTACTCTTCGCCAAGCAAGGCGACTTTAGTGATGGACTTACCATCATTAATCACCTGGGATGGAGTTCCTGCGATAGGAAGATCCAAACCCTTCTTTATTGTAATCATACGCACTTGCACTACTTTATCGGGAAAAAGATTCTTTTAATTGCGTAAATTCGGGACGTTTTAAAATCGCCCTTAGACACGACATTACAGTGTCCGGTTTTGGTAAATTTGAGATACCAAAATCGCAACATTACATTAATAAACTCATCACAAGGATTATGTGAGATTTATCAGGTGCCGTATTCTAGCATTTTTTGACAACTTGATGCCATGACCAATAACTTGAATACGGCCTTTATTTGGTGAGATTTGAAGCATATGGACTCTCAAATATGTATAAATTTGACGAGCCGCACAGATAAAATGGCTTTTGAAACGTGTTTTAAACAAGAGATTAATACTCTGTCACAAACTATTATTTTAAGAGTTATGTTGAAACACTGTTAATAAAAACATTACTCATTGTAGGTATTTTCAGCCGTTCGATTTACCATCAGTTTGAGTGATATAACAACGAAAAACAGATGAATTTGACGACAAAAAAGTCGGCATAGCCACCTCTTCTATATCCGTAAGCTTTCTTACTTACCGCCACCCATGCACATCGGGCTATCTGGCACGTTATCGAGCTGCTTCATCCATTCATCTTTTGTATAAGTGTGAATGGACAATGCGTGAATATTGTTCGCTAACTCTTCTGAAAGTGCTTTATTTACCGCTCGATGACGAGCAATAAGGCGCAATCCTTCAAACACATCACTGACAACAATCACTTTAAAATGACTCTCAGAACCGGCCGGAACATTGTGCATATAGCTCTCATTGACCACGTTTAAATGACTTGGTGAAAACTCATTGTGCAATTTTGCTTCGATAACTTCTTGGATCATTGTGATTCCTTAATAACGTATTGGCATTATCCGTGGGGGTGAGTATAAACCCTAACAGGTCGAGTGTCTGAGTATTTCATAGCGAATGGCATAGGTTTGGTTGAGTTTTTTCTATCTTGTTCAGCCTGCATTTGAGACAATATCTTTGTTATTTCTTACATAAGTATCTCAAGCAATGAAAACCGAACTTACCCTTCACGACAGAACTTTGACCTTACATCGTTTCCCGAAACGTTCAAATGAAACCCTTCAAGCTTGGGATGCGGGCGACGAATACCTGATCAGTCATGTCGAAGAGATGAACCTTGAACCTGGCAAACATATCCTGATCATGAACGACAGCTTCGGTGCCCTATCGACTTGGTTCTCGAAAGATCATGATGTCACTATGATGAGCGACTCATTTATCTCTCACCGCGGCGCCCTGAAAAACTTGCAGCGCAATCAAAGTAACCGAGTGAACTTTTTGAACACGATGGATGATATCCCACACGGTATCGATCTTGTGATCATGCAGCTGCCAAAAACAAATCGTCACCTAATCTGGCAACTGAGCCAGCTACGCCAAGCGTTGCCTGAAGGCTGCCAAGTGATCGGCGTCAACAAGGTAAAAGAGATTCACACCTCTACGCTTAACCTGTTCGAAAAATACCTAGGCGAAACCAAAACATCACTAGCGAAGAAAAAACACCGCTTAGTCTTCTCATCTCCTAACTGCCAGCCAATTCAAACGGTAGAGCCTTTTGTTGAATGGGATGTAGACGGTGAAGATATCCGATTGAAAAATTTACCAAATGTTTACTCAGGGGAAGCACTCGATCAGGGCGCTCGCTATATGCTAGAGCACATCCCACAAGATCCTGAGCTGCGTCATATAATCGATCTTGGCTGTGGCAACGGTGTATTGAGTGTAAAAGCAGGGCAATTGAACCCACAAGCTCGCATCACCTGTGTGGATGAAAGCTTTATGGCGGTGGAATCGGCGCGCCAAAACGTCAAAGATAACCTTGGTGAAGAAGGCAACTTCCAGTTCATCGCCAACAACTGTTTAGATGGCTTCAAGAAAAACAGCACCTACTTAGTGATGTGTAATCCTCCATTCCATCAGCAACAAGCGATTACGGATCACATTGCGTGGCAAATGTTCTGTGATGCAAAGCATGTTCTAAGCAATGGAGGCAAATTAATTGTTATTGGCAACCGACACCTCGGATACGATGTCAAACTAGCAAGACTATTTGGTGAAGCTAACGTTGAAACGCTTGAACTAAACCAAAAATTTGAGATATTACAAGCAACAAGAGAGCCTGCGAATTTTAATAAATAAGCAGAAACGACTTCACAAGAATTTAAGATACCGAGCTTCTGGTGTGAACTTAGAAAGGATAAAGGAATGAAAAAACTGATTTTGGCTGCTTCTATTATGGCTTTGACAGCATGTTCAGCCCCTCAGCAAGAACAGATCAATGTAATGCCAGAAGCTTCACTAAGCTCAAGCAACCTTGTACAAGGCAAAACATACACACTAACCAGTAAAGATGTTCGTGCCGCTCAATATGTTGCATTGGTTGATAGTGGCCGTTCAAACATTCAGCCAATTCACGCTAAGCAAAACATGCGCATTTCTCTAGAAAACGCTGTGGCTCAACAGTTAGAGTCTCAAGGTTTTCGTGCAAGCGTAAACAGTGAAAACTCAATTGTTTTAGAAATTCAAGAAGCACTTGTTACCGTAGAACACACCATTATGGAAAACAAAATGGACGGTAAAGTAACGCTTGAAGTTACCGCTGAAACGCCTGAAGGCAAACTAGTTAAAACATTCAACGGTACTGCAACACGCACTGGTGCATTGAGCGCATCAAACGACGACATCTCTATGGTTCTTAATGATGTGATCAACTTGGTTCTTACTGAGATCGCTAACGACCAAGAGCTACAAACTTACATGAAGGAACGTTTCTAATGGGTCGTATTTTATCTTCTATCGCATTAATGCTAGTGAGTGTGAGCGTTTGGGCTGGTCCTAAAGTAAACGTGGAAACAACATTAGGCGACTTCACTATTGAGCTTAACCAAGAACAAGCACCGGTTAGCGCGGAGAACTTCCTAAAATACGTTGCTGACGGCAGCTACGAAGGCACTATCTTCCACCGTGTTATTCCTGGCTTTATGGCGCAAGGTGGCGGCTTCGATCAAGAGATGAATCAACAAGCAACTTACGCTCCTATCAAGAATGAGGGCAGCAATGGCTTGAAGAACGATACAGCAACAATCGCTATGGCTCGTACTAATGCGCCAGATTCTGCAACTCGTCAGTTCTTCATTAACTTCTCTGATAATGATTTCTTGAACGCAAAAGGTGGCAACCCAGGCTACGCTGTATTCGGTAAAGTAACTGAAGGTTTTGATGTTGTTCAAAAGATGGCAACGATTCCAACCAAGCGAATGGGCCGCATGTCAGACATCCCAGTCGACCCAATCGTCATCACTAAAGTGACCCTTCTTAAGTAATCCAATCTAACGCCCTTATTTCTTAAGGGCGTTTTTCTATACAAGGACGCCCTATGTCATCAGGCACTCCCTCTCTTTCTTGGATGCAGACTTTCCGCAGCTACCTTGATAAACGCCTACTTTGGGTATTTATGCTCGGTTGTTCGAGCGGCTTCCCATGGGTTCTTATTGGATCCAACATGTCTGGTTGGCTAAAAGATGCAGGTTTAACGCGTGCTGCCATCGGCTACTTTGGTAGTGTGTTTGCCGTGTATGCGATTAACTTTCTATGGGCACCATTGGTAGACCGAGTAAAACTGCCGGTGCTTCACGCAATACTCGGCCAGCGACGCAGTTGGATCTTTTTCTGCCAAACCATTGTTTTAATCGGTACCTTATTCATCGCAGGCGTCAATCCCGCAGAGAACTTGGCGTTTACTTCAATGTTGGCGCTCGCTATTGCCATTGCCTCAGCCACGCAAGACATCGCGATTGATGCATTTCGTATTGATACCTTCCCAAAATCCGAAGCATCAAAACTGCCGCAAGCTTCTGCAATGGCCGTAATTGGTTGGTGGACGGGGTATTCTCTACCAGGCTACCTTGCCTTTATTAACGCAGACTCAATCGGTTGGAATGGTGTGTATTACGGAATGGCAGGCGTCGTTGTCGTACTAATGCTGTTTACGCTTTTTGTCGGAGAGCCAAACACACAACGCGAAGCCCTGCAAGAACAAGCTCAGCAACGCCACAATAAGGTTATCGGTTCGAAAGTCGTGGCTTGGTTCAGTGTTACCGTGTTAGAACCGTTTTATGACTTCTTCAAACGAAACGGAGTTCAAGTTGCCATCACCCTACTGCTGTTCGTATTCCTATTTAAGATAGGTGAAGCCTTCTTAGGTCGTATGTCGATCACCTTCTATAAAGAGATAGGTTTTAGTAACGAACAGATCGGCCACTATTCGAAGTTAATTGGTTGGGGCGCAACCATATTCTTCACTTTGGTAGGCAGTGTCTTCAATGTGAAATTCGGTATTGTACGCGGACTGATGATTGGCGGTGTTGCAATGGCAGCCAGTAATCTAATGTTTGCGTGGATCGCTCAGACTGGCCCAAGTGAGACCTTGTTCTTGGCAACCATCATTGTCGATAACTTCACGACCGCCTTTTCAACAGTAGCTTTTGTCTCTTTCTTAACGCTATTAACCGGGCAGGCCTTCTCTGCAACCCAATATGCATTACTCGCATCCTTGGGCAATTTCGGTCGAACAACGCTGGCTTCATTCAGTGGTGAGTTGGTTGATTACCTCAATGACTGGTCAACCTTCTTTATACTGACTGCACTCATGGTGATACCAAGTTTGATCATGCTCTACTCATTACGCCACTTTTTCACGGATTTATTAGAAAAAGCCAAAAACAATCAAGAATAGAATCAAAGAAAAAAATGAGAAGAGGGTAGCATTGAGCTACCCTCTTTTACGTTCTATCTTCAGATCTAGTCTGTTGTTTCACTGACAATTAGGTTAAAACCCGTTCCCATCGAATCATCAATCGCCACGACTTGATACACCACACCATTAGCCAAAGTAGCAGGCGCTGAATCAATCGCCACAACCGACGGCTGACCCGCTACCGTTATCGTCACAAAGTAAGACCCCGCTGCAACATAAATGCCATTCGCATAATCTTTGAATTTCACGTCACTTAACGCCGGGGTGCTACCAGAGATACCTACGTTTTCTGTTAAGTAGATGTCCACCGATGCGGCAATTGGGTTAGCAGCAGCGTGGGTAATATTTAATACCGCACTGGTCGCCACCGGGCGACGGTTTTCAGGAACAACCAAAGGTTCCAAGTTGAGCGGACTTACTGTCCCTACCGCATAGATGCTGTAATCCATACCGGCAAATACCGCGACACCATCCGCATCAATTAATGCATTAGTTGTGGTGCCGTCAGCAAAGATGTCAATGTCATAACTTCCTGCAGCTAAATCGATAAATCCACGGATTTCCTTGAACATCAAATCAGCAAGAGGTGCAAATGCAGCTCCGTTCACAAATGGATCTACGTCCGGGGCGCCATCAACAAGATGACCGACTCTTACTTCTGCTGTTTCTGCCATGTCATAGATTAACGATGATCCACTACCGTCCATCACCATCAATTTTACTGGAGAAGCGCTATTGGAGTCAGCTCTTGGCACAGCCGCAATCGTTAGCTCGCTGCCGCCAGACAGAGTGATTTCTCCAGAGTCAAAAGCAATAGCACTGCCGCTCACGGTTTCTAATCTCACACGATATTGTCCTGCAGGGATATTGAGTACGTCAGTAAAATCTTTATAAGCTAAAGTCCCTAACGGTGCGCCCAATGGATCACTCGGCCCTGTCACATATAGGTTTACATCGCCAACTCCTGTTGCCGCGTGTACTACTTGCACATCTAGACTTGAACTTGTTGCCGTTCCTGCAGCAGGGCGAGTAACAACCAAAGCCTCTACAGGATTGTTGGATCCATCGGCGTCGCCTACAACCATCACGGTGTAATCTAAGTCACCGCTTAAATCGAATTGGCTTTGAGGGATAACAGTGGCCACTTCGTCACCTGGGAGTTGGACATCGACTTGAAGAGTTGTCTGTCCTTGACCTACGGAGGCGTATCCGGATGCTTGAGCATAATCGACATCGCTCCAACGAGCCTGACTATTGACTAGAACGTTAGCTAAAGGAGCATCTGGCGATGCATGTACAGCTTGTAGTTGAGTTGTTGATTCATCGTCGTCATCACACCCAACAATAAATAGGGCTGAAATTGCTACAGCGAGTATAGGTGAATATTTCATTGGTCTTCTCTCCAAAAAAGTTAGACCAGTTCGTCACACAAATGATTAGTCCAATAACTAATCTTTAAAAAGTATTTCAAAATCTAGTGCAGTGAACTGTCTTTAATTCTCCGTGATTCAAAAAGTAGCTAGGTTCAAATCCCTAGGCAGTCATCACATGAGTTGTCCATCAATTGATTCCAACTCCATTACGCTGTTGGTCAAAAATAGATCAAAGACAAGATTAAGAGGTGGTTTGAATGAGTCATTTTTTAAGAGAAAACGCTTAGAAAGGAATACTGTTGATTTTGATATGCATGTCACTCTAATTAGTAGAATCGTTTGCTTAGCGCAGTATTTCACCTATTTATCCACAAAATAATCGAATTTCACAAAATCAATAGAATTAGAGGTGCATCAAGATGCATTGCCACCTTAAAGTTCCATCATTTAGATCATTAGTGTGATCAACCTCACCTTAATAATTGTAGTTTTCACTCTGTCTCACTTTTATTTGAGAACAAAATCGCTATTATGCTCGGCATTCGGACATCATAAACACGCACGGATTAGCGGGTTACTTATTTCAAACATAGAGAGTTCCATTATGCGTAAATCACTTTTAACTCTTGGCCTACTTGCAGCAGTATCTGCTCCAGTAATGGCAGCTGATTATTCTGACGGCGACATCCATAAGAACGATTACAAATGGATGCAATTTAACCTTATGGGTGCATTCAATGAGAAAGGCGTTACTGAGTCTACTCATGATTACCTAGAAATGGAATTTGGTGGTCGCTCTGGAATCTTCGATCTTTACGGTTACGTTGACGTATTCAACCTAACTTCTGATCCAGGTAGTGATAAGAATGGCCAAGAAAAAATCTTCATGAAGTTCGCTCCTCGTATGTCTCTTGACGGGCTAACAGGTAAAGATCTTTCTTTCGGTCCAGTTCAAGAGCTTTACGTATCTACGCTTATGGAATGGGGTGGTAACTCTGGCGTTAACACTCAAAAAGTTGGTCTTGGTTCTGACGTAATGGTTCCATGGTTTGGTAAAGTTGGCCTAAACCTTTACGGTACATACGACTCAAACAACAAAGACTGGAACGGTTTCCAAGTTTCGACTAACTGGTTCAAACCATTCTACTTCTTCGAGAACGGTTCATTCATCTCGTACCAAGGTTACATCGATTACCAATTTGGTATGCAAGATGAGTACTCTCAAGTAAGCAACGGCGGCGCGATGTTTAACGGTCTTTACTGGCACTCAGATCGCTTTGCAGTTGGTTACGGCTTGAAACTATACAGCGATGTATACGGCTTTAAAGATGGCGCAAACCTTCCATGGGATGCATCTACACAAGCTGAATCATCTGGCGTAGGCCACTACGTAGCAGTAACTTACAAGTTCTAATCGAACTTCTAAGAAAGTTTCCAAAATGGCACCCTCGGGTGCCATTTTTTATTGCTTTCATTTAATGCCTCGCTATCCTTGCAGCATCACTTTCTTATCTCGGTATTGCTGTGAACATCACTATTGTTGGACCTGGAGCTATCGGCTCTTTATGGGCGATAAAACTACTTCAAGCTGGTCATAATGTCTCTTTGTGGAGTCGCTCCCCTGAAACCTCAATTAACCTAACACTTGATGAGCAAACTTCACTTTCCTTCAGCAATAACAATATCGACAAGCTATCAACGAGTGATTTGGTTATCTTCACAGTCAAAGCTTGGCAAGTAGAAGAAGCCACCACTCCGTTACTTCAATATGTCGACTCTGACACCATTCTCATGTTCATGCATAACGGAATGGGCGCGGTCGACAACATTGCCACTCAAATTAATGCTCACCCGATAGTATTGGCGACCACGACCCAAGCAGCCTTTAAACCCGATCGTAACAATGTATCTCACACAGGAATAGGACAAACCCAGCTAGGTGCTTTTAACCAAACGGGTCAACAGTGCACGTTTTTGGTTGATGTATTGGATGATGCTCTCCCCGCTGTGAGTTGGAACCCACAAATAGAAACCGCGCTTTGGGCTAAACTCGCCATCAATTGTGCTATCAATCCACTTACTGGGTTGGAACAAATCAAGAATGGTGAACTTGCAGACCAAAGGTTTGAGGGTATTTTAAGTCCTCTCGTTGAAGAGCTCACACAAGTTATGCAGGCCGAAGAGATCGCTTGTTCATTCGACGGATTAGAAGCAAGTGTCAAGCAGGTCATCCAAGCCACGGCGCAGAACAACTCATCCATGAAACAAGATATGTTTTACCAACGCAAAACAGAGATCGACTTCATCACTGGACACCTAATAAAAACAGCGCTTAAGCATCAGATAGAAGTTCCCGTTAACCAAAAGCTGTTCGATCAGGTCAAAGAGCAAGAAAATAGCTGGAATCATCAAGATTAGTCAGCAACGGTCAACAAGTCGCGATAAAATAACAATACCGCTAAGCATAACGCTGGCACCAATTTCCAAGATTTTAGGTAAGAATAGATGCTTGATATCAATCACATCCGAGAGCAGTTTCCTGCGCTATCACAAACCATCAATCAACAACCATTGATTTACTTAGACAGCGCGGCAACGACACAAAAACCTCAGGTAGTTATTGATGCCATTAGCCAATATTACTCCAAACAAAATGCCAATGTTCACCGTGGTAGCCATAGCTTAACAGCGAACGCGACCAGTCAGTTTGAAGCTGCCAGAGATAAGGTCGCTCAGTTTATCGGTGCAAGCTCTTCAAAAGAGATCATCTGGACTCGCGGTGCAACCGAAGCGCTCAATTTAATTGCTCAAACTTACGCAAGAAGTATTCTTCAGCCTGGCGATGAGATCTTAGTGAGTGAAATGGAGCATCACGCTAACATAGTTCCTTGGCAAATTGTGGCAGAACAAACCGGGGCTAAAGTCGTTAAAGTACCAATGACATCGGATTGCGAATTTGACCTAGTCGCGTTTGATACGCTTTTAAATGAACGAACCAAGATTGTTGCATTAGCTCAGATAACCAACGTAACGGGTTCTCGTCAGCCGATTGAAGCCGTCATCGAGAAAGCGCATAAGATGAATGCAATTGTGGTAGTCGATGGCGCACAAGGTATCGTTCATGAATCGGTTGATGTTGCTGCTTTAGGCGCTGATTTCTACGTTTTCTCAGGCCATAAACTCTATGCCCCTGCGGGCATCGGTGTGCTTTACGGCAAGCTTGAATTGTTAGAAGCGATGCCACCTTGGCATGGTGGTGGCAAAATGGTCGAGCGCGTCTCTTTCTCTGGCACTACTTTTTCAGAACTGCCTGGCAAATTCGAAGCGGGCACGCCAAATGTGGCAGGAGCCATAGCACTAAGCACCGCAATAGAATGGTTAAGTGGTTTTGTACAACAAGATGTCGAAAATCATATCCACCAACTACAACACGAGACCTACCTTGCGCTCAGTAAACTGGATGACATTCAGGTTTTGGGGTATCAGCCCAACGCAAGCGTGATTACTTTTGTGATGGATGGTGTTCACCACCAAGATATAGCGACTCTATTGGATCAGCAAGGGATCGCGGTACGTGCAGGGCATCATTGTGCTCACCCATTAATGGATGCACTTAATGTGAAAGGAACGGTTCGAATCTCATTTGGTATTTACAACAACATGGATGATGTTGAAAAGCTCGTAGCGGCGATAGAAAAAGCCGTTGATATGCTTTAGGGGATGGCGAGACTCAATTAGCAGTCATCATTCCAGAGCTAAGGAACGAAGTATCTGGAACCTCAAATAGCAAACCATCCAAACGAGATTCCCTATTACGCTCCTTCGTCGCTTTAGGGAATGACGAAGCACAGTTAGAAATCGTCATTCCAGAACTGAGGAACGAAGTATTTGGAATCTCTAATAGCAATACTATCCAAACGAGATTCCCTATTACGCTCCTTCGTCGCTTTAGGGAATGACGAAACACAGTTAGAATTCGTCATTCCAGAACTGAGGAACGAAGTATCTGGAATCTCTAATAGCAATACTATCCAAACGAGATTCCCTATTACGCTCCTTCGTCGCTTTAGGGAATAACGAAACACAGTTAGAATTCGTCATTCCAGAACTGAGGAACGAAGTATCTGGAATCTCTTTAAAGCGCTACGATGAAAAGGTGTGAGATAATTACGAGCTAGCGAGGTTCTTAATTTGCTCAACAATCGCTTTTAACCCGTTCCCTCGAGAAGGGCTTAGATGGGTAATTAAACCGATTTGTTCAAAGTAACCATCAATATCGAACGCTTGAACCTGCTCTGATGTTTTTCCATCATACGCAGCAATCACTAATGCAATCAGACCGCGTACGATACGCGCATCAGAATCAGCACAAAAGTGCCAAACACCATCGATATTCTGAGAAACCAACCACACTTGGCTTTCACAACCAGAGACAATTACCTGCTCACTTTTCAGTTCATCAGGCATCGTTGGCAGTTTCTTACCCCATTGAATCACTTGGCGATAACGGTCTTCCCAGCCGCTGAATGTCTGCATCTTCGCGACAATATCATCACTGGTAATTTCAGTGCCGAATGGAGAGCTTGGGAATGTGGTCATTTTAATATCCAGTCGATTATTAATTGAGTAGAAGACGTTACTTAGTGTGCTTTTGAATCAGCTTTTCAACGATACGCGAAACAGCCACAAAACCAAACGTCGCGGTTACAACCGTTGCCGCACCAAAACCCGTCGCACAATCCATACGTTTTGGACCTTCTGCTGTCGCTTTCGCAGCACATACGCTGCCGTCAGCTTGAGGGTATTTCAGCTGTTCAGTTGAGAACACACAATCGATACCAAACTTACGCGCTGGATTCTTAGGGAAATTATGATGACGACGAAGGGTATCTTTTAGCTTCTTCGCGAGCGGATCTTGAATCGTCTTAGTCAGATCAGCCACTTTGATTTGAGTGGGATCGATTTGACCACCCGCACCACCCGTGGTGATCACCTTAATTTTGTTGCTACGACAATATGCCAACAGTGAAGCCTTAGCTTTCATGCTGTCAATCGCATCTAACACAAAGTCGAACTCTTTCGATAGGTATTCAGCCTGATTATCAGGGCCGATGAAGTCGTCAATCAGGTTAACTTTACACTCAGGATTAATCAGCTTAACGCGCTCTGCCATCACTTCGATTTTGCTTTTACCAACGGTACCCGACATTGCGTGGATCTGACGGTTAATGTTAGTTACACACACGTCATCCATATCGATCAAAGTCAGCTCACCTAAACCAGTACGAGCAAGTGCTTCAACCGCCCATGAACCTACACCGCCAATACCGATCACGCACACGTGTGCTGCTCTAAGTATATCGACTTCACTATTGCCATATAGGCGACGAGTGCCACCAAATCGTTGGTCATAGTTTTCTGAAGCTGGAGTGGTCAATTCACGCATTGTTGCCGCCAATTTATTTCTGAGAAAAAGAAAAGAGTGCGTTTTATACGCACTCTTGAATAAAAAGTCTAGGGGATTAGCGATTCGCTTTCAATGCCCTATTTTATTGTCGCTTACTCAACCTTTTCAGGAGGCAAAGCCCAAGGCGCTTCGGTTGCGCTGCCATCTAAGCCGAGCTTCCACACACGACCAAAATGCTTGTAATGACCCGCTTCGGTACCCGCTCGTGGGCCCATACCGTGGTAAAGGTCCAAATGGTTTTGCTTAACCGCGCCGCCCGTATCCAAAACAAGTAACAGTCTTAGTTGGTGAGCACCGCTCCAAGTACCATCAGCATTCAATAATGGAACCTCAGCAAGAATCGGCGTCCCCATAGGCAAGATAGAGCGATCGCCCGCAACCGCCGCCATAGGTAATAGAGGAATGCCCGCGCTACCCATCACAGATAGGTCGTCTCTCGCTTCAAAAAACACGAAAGATGGGTTTTGCTCAAGCAGCTCTTTGACCACTTCAGGATCGTTTGCCAATACCCACTCTTTGATTGCTTTTAGCGACATTTTTTCGCGTGGAACTAAGCCTCGTTCAATCAGAACACGGCCAATGCTCACATAAGCTTTATTGTTCTTACCCGCGTATGCGAAATACTGCAGCGTGTCATCATCACCGAAATGTACAAATCCACTGCCCTGCACTTCCATCATAAATGGGTCGATACGGTTTGCTGAATAACCTAACTCAAGGCCTTGACCTTCTAATGCGCCGTTGTAAATCTCTTCGCGTGTTGGACACTCTTTACCACACTCAGGAAGCCCGTAAACAGGGTAACGGTATTCTTCATTCGCTTCGTGCCGCAGCTCCATCACAGGAGAAAAGTAGCCCGTGAACAAAACATTGCCTTGTTTATCACCACCGCCTAGTTGAGCAGTTTGAACGCCAAAATTAGCGAGTTCGCTTGGATCTCCACTCAGCATCGCCCACTCATTGAGTTGTTGATAAAGCGGCTCATAGATCTTAGCCATCGAAGGGGATTTAGAAACCACCATCTCAGCTTGCTCTGCAAATGCGGTGTAGTCTCTTGGTTTATTGGATTCAACCTGATCGACCTTATTCAAGGTGCGGGGAAATTCGTCATCAAGGTGTTGTTGAGCAAGATCAGTGGGTTGAGCACAGCCAAATAGCAAAGAGGCAGCGACTAGGGGAAGCCATTTTTTAATCACAAGAGTCATCCTAAAAATTCTATGCATCGAGGATGACAAAAACAGTCAGATAACACAATCGTAGATTGTAAGAGTTTACAATAAGATAACCTATCGGACGGAGTTATCGATATGGCCTTTAAGGCGGAAGATGGGATTGTAGTGACTGTCAGAATCGAGCACCATTTCTGTATTGTCAGAATTGGTCATGCGGAAGCGATAGGTTTTATCACCCGCCTTATATTCAAAGTAGTTACCGTCAAAGTCAAAGCTCGTCGAAACAACAGACCCACGAACTGATACACCATTAGCATTCAGAACAAATTCATCCGTCGCATAATGTGCAACATCCTGCTCTATCCAAGTACCGTATATCAGATTGTCGGGCGTCGCCGCATCTTGCACTCGGGAAAGCACATCGCCGAACAAAGAAACCACCGCAAACGAACCCACCAAGGCTAGAACCATTAAACAGCGTTCAATGATCTTACGCTTCAACTTAGATTGATTACGCTGATCAGCTTCGCTGTAGAGACCTTTGGTTATCTCATCGATTTTGTTCTTTGTCGCTGGGGCTTGTTGCATTCGGTGACTACTCATAAGGATGCTATGCGCATTCTACACTGAGACAGTTTATATATTGAAGCCTAGATAAGAATAGTTTGCGCTTTATTCCAAAAAGGTGTTGTTTACATTTGAATTTAAATGCTAAATTATCGAATAAATAAACAAATGGACTTGTTCTGTGAAATTAAGAAGTACAGCGCTAGTAAAAGGTTTCAGACAATCAACCCCTTACGTAAATGCTCACCGTGGCAAAACCATGGTCATTATGCTGGGAGGCGAAGCCGTTGCCGACAGGAACTTTGGTAATATTATTAGTGATATAGCCTTGCTCCACAGCCTTGGGGTAAAGATTGTTCTCGTTCACGGGGCAAGACCGCAGATCAACCAATTGCTCACCAAGCAAGATTGCCATACGCCTTATCACAAGAATATCAGGGTCACTGATGAATATTCTTTGGGCGTCGCTATGCAGGCTGCTGGTCAACTACAACTTGCCATCACTGCTCGACTTTCGATGAGTTTGAATAACACCCCGATGGCAGGTACTCAACTCAATGTGATGAGCGGCAATTTCATTACCGCTCAGCCGCTAGGCGTCGATGACGGTACGGATTATTGCCATAGCGGGCGTATTCGTCGAATCGATATCGAAGGGATCAATCGCACGCTTGACCAAGGTTCTATCGTACTGCTTGGCCCTATTGCTAGCTCCGTGACTGGCGAAAGCTTTAACCTGCTTTCTGAAGAGGTCGCAACCCAAGTTGCTATTCGTTTAAAGGCCGACAAGCTGATTGGTTTTTGCTCCGAACAAGGGGTAACAGATGAACGCGGTAATGTGCTCGCCGAGCTCTTCCCTAAAGACGCCAAGCAAATTCTAGAACGCTTAACGGAATCTCAAAACCCTGCCGAAGACATGAGCACAGGAACACTGCGCTTCTTGAAAGGAGCGATCTCCGCTTGTCGAGCTGGTGTGCCTCGTTGTCATCTAATCAGCTACAAAGTGGATGGCGCATTAATCCAAGAGTTGTTCTCTTTTGACGGTATTGGAACCCAAGTGGTCATGGCGAGTGCCGAGCAAGTAAGACAAGCTCAGATTGACGATATTGGTGGCATCTTTGACCTTATTCGTCCTTTGGAAGAACAAGGCATTCTCGTTCGTCGCTCAAGAGAACAATTGGAACAAGAGATTCACCGTTTTACGATCATCGAAAAAGACGGGCTGATTATTGGTTGCGCTGCACTATATGCGTATCCGGAAGATCACATGGCAGAGATGGCGTGTGTGGCGATTCACCCTGACTATCGCGATGGAAACCGTGGGCAATTGCTGCTGGATTACATGCGCCACCAATCAAAATCTCGTGATATCGACCAGATCTTTGTTCTTACTACGCACAGTCTTCACTGGTTCCGTGAGCAGGGTTTTTACGAGATAGCAGTTGATGAATTACCAATGGAAAAACAAGGGTTATACAACTATCAGAGAAACTCAAAGATCTTAGCGCTCAACGTATAAACAATTTTTTGGAGCACAATCTCACTTTGACAGAAAAATAATTGCAAATGTAATCGTTTTCTATATGAGATTTATTAACTATGCACTTTCACTCACACGTATAATTGTATAGAATTTAGACGCTTTAATAATCTTAACAAATGTTTTTATTGGAATTGCCATCTCGATAGTCATATCGAACTCATTGAGGTGGTCACTGCACGGATTGCTATACCCGTTGACGGTCAGCACGCTAACATTAGCTCTGCTCGTTAATATAAACAGCAAAAAGAGCAACATTGATATGAGAACCATTGTTTGTAACTCGCTGCAAAGTTTTTGGGATATGGCTGATAACCAATTCTTAGAAGGGCTAGACGTACACTGCGTGTTCCCTGTTAGCGAGAATCTAAAAGAGTTTATTTTGAATTGCCAAGCAAAATACAAGATAAACCACATATCGTTTACTCGAGCGTTTTTAAGCAAAGAATCTTAATAACGTTCAAAGCAACCAGGGATGGTTGCTTTGTGTTTATCTAGCTCAAAGTGCAAGCCCTTCTCTAGCGTCCATTATCGACTAATTCGTTAAACGACTGCCTAAACCACTCACTCGCTCTGTTTTCACCTTAATCCCACGCTTCAACACGTTGGTATCGCTGAACATCATCAGTCGTTTCTTCGCACGTGTAATACCGGTATAGATAAGCTCCCGCGTTAAAATAGGGCTGAAATCTGGCGGCAAGATCATTAAGGTCAGATCAAACTCACTACCTTGAGATTTGTGTATTGTCATTGCATAAGCCGTTTCATGATCGGGTACTCGGCTTGGCAGCACAGCTTTCACACTGCCATCTGGCAACTCAAAATAGACCTTCAAACGAGGGGTTAAGTCAGGTTGACTAGAATCCGCCTCAAGCATACAGATACCAATATCACCATTATACAAACCCAAGCCATGATCATTTCGAGTCACCATGACAGGTCGCCCGTGATACCACAGCTCATCATTATGAGGGCTCACCAAACGCCTTGCGGCCAGTGCTCTTTCAATTCTATGGTTGAGACCTTTAACACCAAAGTCCCCTTCACGAATGGAACACAGCAATCGACACTGACTAAACAAATCGAGTACCGATTTTGCGCGTGCTTCTTGAGTTTCTAACTCTTCCAATGGCACATTCATTCTATTGAGGTACGCACCATACTCGTTAACCAAGGTACGCAGCATCAAGTTATAGCTGCCACTCGACAGAGGGTGGTTTTCGATATCGCCAAATCCTTTAGCAAACACTTGATCTACTTGATTCGCAGAGCCGTTGTTGATTGCTTTTGCCAACTGCCCGATACCGGAGCGCGCATCGAAACGATAACTCTTCTGCAGCATACACAAGCTATCTGCAATCGCAGGCGGATTCACAGCTCCAGCTTTGTCTTGTCTTGGTTTAGCGATCGCATAAAAGCCTGTCATCTCTGCAATCAAATTGCCTTGCGCGCTGCTGTACCCTGCAGAGTTGAATGAACAGATATCACCGAGCACAGCACCCGCCTCTACTGAAGCGAGTTGGTCTTTATCACCCAATAAGATGAGCCTTGCGTGCTCAGGAAGTGCATCCACCAGCTTATACATCATCGACAGATCAACCATAGAAGCTTCATCCACCACCAAGATATCTAGGTGGAGTGGGTTGCGTCGGTTGTGCCTAAATTCCGCTCGATTAGGAATCGCGCCAAGCAATCTGTGTAAAGTGCTCGATTCTGTTGGTATGTTGTCCTTTACTTCAGGTGCTAATGGCAGCTGTTCAATTGCTTTACCGATCGATTCGGTTAAACGCGCCGCGGCTTTACCTGTCGGTGCCACCAGTTTAATCGTTGGCGTTTTACCTTGGCTGAGCGATTGCTCGACCATAGCCGACAATAACTTGGTTACCGTAGTCGTTTTACCGGTACCCGGACCACCAGAAATAACCGCAAAGCGACGACTCAGCGCCACCGCGGCCGCTACTTTTTGCCAGTTCAAACAGACAGATAACGGCACTAGACTATCCAGCACATCTAAATCGGTCACTTGTTTGGCTTGAACAATCGCTTGATCGATAGAACCCCAATCCAAAGCCTGTTCATCGGCGATATCTAGATGGTCACACACTAACTGCTGACGTAATACTTGAGAGGTTTGTTGGTTTGCTTCAGCCTTGGCTAAGGCATTAAACAGGAAGTGATAACTGCGTGCAAAAAGCTGATTGAGCGTTTCAGTCAGTGCTTTTTTCTGCTCAGTATTGAACTCTACTGGCTTACTTAAACGGTTTAGAGTCTCAGCCAACACAACTTCGTAATTCCAATAACGCTGTAAATAGACACGTTGCCCATCGAACATCAGCGGCTTAACGCAATCATTGGTTGTGCCAACTAGGTTAGATGATTGCAGAACCGTCGCCCAATCAATACCTAACAATTTCTGGTTCAGTTGCAATGCCGTCTCACCATACAAACCAAGTAACTGAGCAAGATCTGCCATTAGTTCAGGGGCTGCCGTATGCTGCTGTATAAGCTGAGTACAAATGTGCCCCTTGCCTAATTCATGGCTCACTACCCCAGCCAGAAAGCCGATCTCTTGAGGGTGACTCGTCGCTTGCTGCGTAATAAAACGGGCAAACTGATAATCCAATTGACGAATTGAGCCCTTATCCGCAAGGAACTTGAGTACATCCATGAGCTGTTCAGGGATAAGTGAAACTGGCTTTACAGAGTTCGCAGTTTCCATGCCGGTATTAGTGGTCGTTGTTGTCATTATAGAAGCCCCATCTGTCCAGTTTCATTGTCATTCAATTGTGCTGAACGTCTGTCTATCACTTTACCGTCAATCAATTGATCCATTTCATCGAGCAAAGCCAATGTAGGTTTAGTCGAGAAAATACCTTGTTGAGATTGGCCGTCCATTCCTCTTAAAAACAAGTAATAAATCCCACCAAAATGTTGTTCATAACTGTAATCTGCAACGCGACTGCGTAAGAAGCGATGCAATGCCAACGCATAGATTTGATATTGCAGATCGTAACGGTGGTCGGCCATCGCCGATTTCAATGCCTCACCATGGTAGACGGAAATGTCATCACCTAGGTGGTTCGACTTCCAGTCGAGCACATAGTATTTACCTTGATGCTCAAACACCAAATCGATGAAGCCTTTCAGCATGCCTTGTACAGTTTGAAAACCTAGGTCACCCGCTTTTGCCGACAAGGGATCATGATACTGAATGGTTTGATTGAGCTCAGATGCAGCCAACACTTCGATCGGCAATAAGAATTCCATCTCGACTAATCGTTGCGTTGAGTCTTTCCCGCTTAGTTTTAAGTTCTTACCATCCAATGCGGTGTTCAGCACCGTATCGACCAGTTGTTGAAGCACGGGCAGCCACTCGAGTTCGTATTGTTCTGACTCTAATAAGTGAGTGATTACTTGCGTGTTGTGTTCGCTGGTCGCAGGCTCGGTAAATTCAATATCCTCAAACAAGGTGTGCAAGAAGGTCCCCGGACGAGCGCCTCGAGGGAACGTGAATATAGAACGTTCAGGTTCAATCAATTCCGACTCATCTTGTTCATCCGCCGAGTCAATATCGAAGCCAGACACCTCAATTGTCGCATCATGGCTCGCACCGTGACTGCCTTGCTTTACAAGCCCCGAGTAACTGGTGATACGCCAAGCTCGGTCAATTGAAGCTTTAAGTTCATTGGCCTGTAAGTCGTCACTCACTTGCTCTGTTTGTACAAAAACGTGCTCGTGAGCAGTCGGAGTTTCAGACAGTAGTACGCTTGAATTCTTACCCTCAATTGCAGATAGAGCTTGATGCAACTCGGCGATGCCTTGCTCTTGTCCGTTTTGAACCAAATAGCCCATAGCACTCAAGTGAACGCCAGTTGGCTCTTTGGTTGAACGCCCTTTACGTAGCGGTGCCATACCAATAAAACAGCCATAGACCGCTCGAGTCAGCGCTACGTAAATCAAACGTAGATCTTCTGCCAATCGCTCTTTATCGGCTTGTGCTAAGGCACTGTTGCTGCCAGTAATATCAAGCACGGTAGTATCTGAATCATGATCGTAGAACTTGCCTTCGCTCGCTTCACGGTAGCTCGCGACAAACGGCAAAAATACGAGGTCATATTCCAAGCCTTTCGACTTATGAATGGTAACGATTTGAACCAAGTTTCTTTCTGATTCAAGGCGTTGAATGTCGTCGTCACTGCCACCTAAACCATTTTGTGCATCTGATATCGCTTCTGCCAGCCAACGCAACAAGCCATAGTCACTGTCGAGTTCTTGTCTTGCTTGTTGCAACAATTCGCCAATGTGCATTAAATCAGTGAGTGAGCGCTCACCATTTTCTTCTTCCAGTAAGCGTTCCGCGAGATGTCGTTTACTGATCACGCTGCGAAGCATTGGCAACACGCCGCGCTGAAGCCACAACTTACGATATTCTCTAAACTCGTTAACGACGTTTTCCCACACCACTTCATCATTGTTGAGTTCATCTAATGATGCCGCATCCAAAGCAAACAATTCCGACGCCAAACTGGCGCGTAATGCACGATCGTTTTCAGGTGTCAACACCGCTTGTAGCAGGCGTTGAATATCTTGCGCGACCAAGCTGGTAAACACACTGTCTCGGTTGGATAAATACACACTCGCAATGCCTTGCTCCGATAGCGCGTTCTTGATCAGGCGACCTTCACTACCGGTTCGAACCAAAACAGCAATATCACCCGCATTCACGGCATGTTGTTTTTTGCCGTTATCAAAATAGGCTTGTTGATTTTGAGAAGCGGTAAGAATGGTTTGAATTTGACTCGCGGTCGCCTCAGCCATTGCTTTGTGATATTCGCCTTTTGGTAATGGCTTATCTTCAGCATCTTGCAACCAAAAGGTCAGTGCGTGCTGAGTTTCTCCGTTCATTACCCATTGACGTTTATCAGCCGATGGACTGGCAGCGACGGGCAGAAATGGAATGTCTTGGTCGTAGATAAACGGGCTATCTGAATTCATAAACACTTGGTTTACCGCACTGACCATGTCAGCACTCGAACGCCAGTTAGTGCCTAACGTATAGTGAGCACTAACTTGGTTTCTTGCCTTAATGTAAGTAAAGATATCCGCGCCACGGAAACCGTAGATAGCCTGTTTCGGGTCACCGATCATAAACAGACCGCATTGCGGGCTATCAAGGTAGATTCGGCTAAAAATACTGTATTGAAGCGGATCGGTATCTTGGAATTCATCGATCATCGCCACCGGGTAAAGCGTGCGAATTCTTTCCACCAGCAAGGATTGCTCATCCACATCAATCGACGCCGACAACTGAGTCAGCAAGTCATCAAATGATAGCCACTGCTTCTGTTGTTTCGCCTTGGCTAACATAGTTCGACAATGGGTAATCGCATGCGCCAGCAACGGAGCTTTTAGATCTGCTGGAGAATTTAAGAAGTCCTCAATCGCCTCAAACACCGCGTGCTGAGGCGCGGTGCCCTTTGATGTTTTTTCAATTAGAGTGGCTTGTGAGAACTTCTCTAATTTATCTGGAAACTGGTAATCATGAGTGTCGCTTTGTGCCCATGCAGTCACCGCTTCTAACCAAGTCGGCAAAGACTTCTTGGTGTAGCTGCGCTTGTTCACATCCGAGCCAGAGATCAAAGCCAAAAAGTCCGCTTCAGATTCACACCACAGCGCTTTAAGTTGCTTCACTTTACCTAGGTTTTGGTTGTGCAGACTTTGCAGGTCGCCCGACATCGCATCTACCGTTAATTTCAGCGGAGATCCTGTCAGATAACGATTTACGTCTGCTAATAGCGAAGCGGGAGAACCCCAGATATTTCGCACTTCGCCCGCGAGTTGAATGGGCTGCGGGTAGAACTGTTTACGCCAATAGTCGGCAACCACTTGTGCTTTTAGGTGACTTTCATCGGTCACAAATTCATTATCAAAGCGGCTTCCTGATTCAAAGGCATTTTGGGTCAACATTCGCTGACAGAAACCGTGAATGGTGTATACCGCGGCCTCGTCCATTTGTCTTTCAGCATTAAGCAGAGTTTTAGCCGCGCCAGCATGATCATCAATGGCTTGTAACAAAGGAGCAATCACAGGGTCGTCACTTTGCCCACGTGCAAACGCAATGCGTGCATCATGGATTCGCGCGCGGATACGATCTCGCAGCTCAGCCGTTGCCGCTTCAGTAAAGGTCACCACCAGAATTTGGTCTACGGTTAGTGGCTCATTGTGTCGTGTGGCTTCAGTCAGATCGCCTTGTGGCGCAGCTGTACCGTGCCCCAGCAGTAAGCGTAAGTACAAGCCAGCAATGGTAAATGTCTTACCCGTACCCGCCGATGCTTCAATTAAACGCGCGCTATGAAGTGGAAACGTCATGGTATCGAGTGTTTTTGGAGCGATTACCTGAACACTGCTTGTGGTCGTCATGCCTTACTGCCTTTTGATAGATGAGTCTGTTAAAAATGTGACTATTGCTATAAATGTGACCTAGCGTGGAAAACGTCATTCAATTTACGTCCTACGCTAATTTGTTAATAGTTAGTGCGATCTCTCTCACGGATCAATTCGGATCGCCTCGCTACTATGCGCCCACGAGTTCAGAAGCGCGTACGAGTTTTGTACTTTACGACGTTACTTTGAACCACAGAATAATGGTCCCTCTGACCTGTGGCCGTACAGCGAACGCCCTACACTAATAATGATTTACTGGCGGCCACTTTATTTCCTGTACCTTGCTTACCTTCACCTTGATTCCCTTCAACTGGAAAGTAAGCATCCCAAATGCTGACCAGCGACTCTCTTTTGTCTTTCATTAATTCAGCGAACTCGTTATTGATCTTGTCGATCACAGCCACCTACTCCTGATCTTCCAGATCGGCTGCAGCCAACCTTGCCGCCTGCAGCACAAGCGTCGAGTACATGCGTGACTCAGCAGCTAGTTCATCATCCCACTTAGGCCAAATTCGTGAGATGTAGGTATCTCTGCCCTCGCCCGTAAAGGCGAAGCTATCATTAAAGGTATCGGCCATTTTCTTGAGTGACTTCTCTTCATCATCGACCCACTTACCACGACTAAAACCCGCTTCAACACCTGCTAATGCGGTTTTCGGAAAATAAGGCAATGGCGCTGTCATGCCTTGGTAAAACAGTCGCACTAACTCAGCTAATATACTCTTCGCTTGCTGTGCATCGCCGATAGGCTGTAGCGTTTGGTGAACCACGCCCTCTTTTCTGTCATAGCCAATAATATGGGTCGTTTTTCCGTGTCCCATAACAGCGCAGGATAGATGATCGATCCACGCTGCCAAGTAATCTTGAGAGCGTATTTTTCCGCTACGGAAACGCACTAGACCCGATTGATAGTTTTGAGTTAACCACCCCATCAAGCGAACAGGCTTACCTTCGCCCAACACATCAAATTCGATATTAACTTCGAGATCTTGTTGCGGCGAACCACTCACAAATCGAATCTCTTTGGCTAAGTCTTCCGCTTGAACACGGTTGGTTTCAAACTCGATATCACCAAAGGCGCCGACCGGTAATCGACCCTGTGCTTTTTGCTCTGAAACAAACAAACGAACCGCTTCGTCTGCGCCTTCAGGGTGGTCCAGCAACACTTGCAGTAAAGCATCCTTAAGTTGGAAACTCTCTAAACCATTGAGTACGAATGGCTCATCGTCTTCCATTACAGGAAGTGGCGGTTCAAACACGACTTTGAGACGGCGATTAAAGAAGTATTGCACCGGTAAGCGCCAGAAACGCTGCAACTCAACCAAGTCGAGTTCTAACGGATACGTTGCACCCAACAAATAGTCGTCCAATGCACGATTGAATTCACCACTGCGTTCACCTGAACGGTTAGCCGCAGGTAACCACTCTTTGGCATAACTCAATACATGGCTCGCATCACCTTGAGTAAATGCCGCAGGGCTGAACGGTGTCATGGTGTGCTCAAAGCTGATCGCTTGAGTCAGGTTGATACCAGAATCGTCACTTGGTAGTGCTTGGTCTTCACTTAGGCAGTAATTCTGTTGGCAGTACTCTATCAATTCAGAAACCAACACCGACGGCACTCGCTCGGTATTATCTTGAATCGAACGGCCGACATAGCTGATGTATAAACACTCTTGTGCTGACAGCATTGCTTCTAAGAATAGATAACGGTCATCATCACGACGAGAACGATCGCCAGGTCGTGTACGTCCGTTCATTAAGTCAAAACCTTCTGGCGGCATTGAGCGAGGGTAAACACCATCATTCATGCCTAACAAACAGACGGTTTTGAACGGAATAGAACGCATCGGCATCAGGGTACAAAAGTTAACTTGCCCCGCTAAGAAACGCTGACTAATACGCGCACCCGACAGTTTATTATTCAAGTACTGATAGATAATGCTTGGCGATAACTCTTGTTCGTATAAGGCATCATCAAGCTGTTCACTCAGTTGTGAAAGTGCATCGCGAATCGATTTGAGCACCACCTCGCCTTCCAGCTCAACCGCAAAGAAATCATCAATCATTTGCAGCAAGGTTTCACGCCACATATCGATAGATTGTGTTTCAGTTAAGCGTTGACGATAATGGGCAATACGATCGATAAAGTGCGCTAATTTACCCGCAAGTTCGGCGTTAATACCCTGAACTTCATTGTAAGCGGCAATCGGAGAGTGTTCGGTTTCAAACAAGCCCGCAGAGTCCGACATCGCATAGCCCAATAACATGCGCTGAATACCAAATAGCCAGGTATTTTGCTCGGTTGCAGGCAGATCAAACTCGGTTGCCGTAGAAGAATCGACACCCCAACGGATGCCCGCTTCTTCAACCCATTGCTTGGCTTGCTCGAATTGAAACTCATCAATACCAAAGCGTGCCATCATCGCAGGAATTTCTAATAGCTCTAGTAACTCAGACGCGAGACAACGCGTATTCGGTAGCGCGACCAGCTGCATGAAGGCGGTCAGAATTGGGCTTTCTTGGTCGGCGGTTCTATCAGAGATCGAGTAAGGGATATAACGCTCACCCGGGGCATTACCAAATACTGCCTGAATCGCTGGGCTATAAGCATTAATGTCAGACACCATCACGATGATATCGCGCGGTTTCAGGGTCGGGTCAGCATCAAACATTGCCAACAGCTGATCATGAAGGACTTCAACCTCACGCATTGGGCTGTGACACGCATGTACAGTCAGAGAACGATCGCCAAGCTCAACCACCTGTTTATGGTGACTGGAATCTAAGATGTGGTCGTCTTGATGTTCTTCTAACTGGAGAATATCGGCTTGTAGTTGATGAAGCAGGCTATCTCTCTCAACATCAATAAAAAATTCGTGCTCTTCGCTGTCTGATTGAGATAGCAAGAACAGGTTATCCCTGCCTAATTTACCCATAGACGCCAGTAAGCTATTACCCACGGCTTGGCTGGTATGCAGTTCGTCTTCAATATTGGCTTCAATGCCATCTTTCAATGGTGAGGCTTCGCCTTCAAGCTGAGGTAAACCATCAACCAGAGCGAACTGCTTGCGGCGCTGTGCTTCGACTCTCGCCAAGTATTTACGGTCACGAATATCGCCCCAGTAATGCTGACAAGGGTTGGTAAACATCAAGTGCACATCAATCTGCTCACCTAGAGCTTTCAACGCGTCCATATAACGAGGAGGCAACGAAGAAATACCAAACACAAATAAGCGTTTAGGTAGGTGCTGCAGTTGACCTTGTTGATTGGCTAGCGCTTCAATAAAGTCGTGATACAAGTTGCCACGGTGGTATTTAGATTGGCCTTGGGACAGAGTTTGATCATAGAGCGCTTGCCACAAAATCGGTTGCCAAGGGTGCTCTTGCTGTCCCTCATCATCGATAAGTTCTGCAACGGGCTCACCTGCTTCCCACATAGCCATCCATTCAGGTCGATACACTAAGTAGCCATCGAAGATATCGGCAATTTTTTCTGCCAATTGATACAACTTAGAGTCATCTTCGTCGTTTTCAAGATAGCGCTGTAGGGGTAAGAAATCAGGGTGGTCAAGTTTCGCGGGTAACAAACTCATCAGCTTCCACGTCATCGCTTCTTTATTAAAAGCACTGCGTTTTGGTACATCAGGAAGCTCTTGGGTAAACATATCCCAAATGAAGGTTGCAGGAAGTGGGAAATCGATATTTGCTGCTACGCCAAACTCTTTGGCGAGTTCCATCTTAAGCCATTGAGACATACCTGGGCTCTGAACCAAGATCTGCTCTTTTTCGAAGGGATTGGCTAAAGGGTCACTTTTGATTAAGTGAACGAGAAGGATTTTTAAAGTATCAACTTTATTGGAATGGTAAACAGTAAACAAAGTGCACTCACGCTAATCTTGCCACAATATAAAGCCAGATTAGCATAAGTGCTGAGTTTGGATGAGGAATATAAGCTTATGAAATACCGAAAGCTTAAGCTTCGTTTATCTTTTGAACTATTGCCTCTTACAATCTACCCGCTACCGCGCCTAAAACACGATGAGGTTTGTAGTTCATGTAGTAACGAACAGCGACATAACCCACAACCAACGTAGCCACAATCAATTCAAGATACGCTAGGCCAAACACTTGATTGATGTAATGCGCTTCAATACCTTGTGCTTGCATCCACGCAGCCAGTTTAAACAAGGCTGTTGCACCAATCACGATTGGGAAGGTAAACGCTGCATAGCCAGGGCTGAATGGCAGACGAAGTAGTTTGAAAAACGCCATGTAGATAATGAACGTCATCAACACTGCAATACCAAATAACAAACCAATGATCACTGGTGAAGGATCTGCTGAAACCGTTAGGTATCCTGCTAGAGATAGACTTGCAGGTGCAGCCATAATCGCAATGGTAGGTTTCGCTGCGTCAGGCACTTCATGAGAGAAGATCAAACGGTAGATCATCACAGGTAACATTACCGCATAAATCAACAGACCAAAGACCAAAACAGCGTTTGCCACAGGCTCTAGAGTCGGGTTACCAGAGAAGGAAACATCCGCAACAATAATACCGATTGGTGGCACAAACCAGCTTGGCACCATGTGGTGGATCTCAAACTGTTTTGCTCTGTGGTATAGGAAGCTCACCAAGAACACCACGTGCAATGCCACAGATGCCAACCAAACACTTTCGCTGAGGAAGGTCGAAATTGGTGCCAAAGAAGCAGAAACAACCATACAACCCATCGCAAACGTTGGTACAACACTTCCCACGACTGGGTGAGCAAGATCTGCACGCAATAAATGTCCGTGAATCAAAAACTTCACAGCCAAAACAAGAAGCAAACATCCAGCAATCGCTGCGCTTACCCATTGAACCAAACCCGGTGTATGTAAGATATCTTGTGATACTAATACACCATCCCAGCACCAGCCTAAGCTTGCGATTGCTAGTGCTAACCCTGCCATGGGTGTTGGAGCTCCTGTTAATCTATATTTAATACGTTGAATCATGTCAGCCTCTCTTAAACTTAATTCACAAAACTTGTGAACTCATCAGCTTGTTGAAGCCATAATACGCTTGCACTTCGTTAAACAATATCCAATTATATATAACAAGTGTTCAAAAATAATGAACAAAACCCATTTTCACCAGCAGAGTTAAACTAGGAATCTGATGGCTAATATTTCAATAAAACAGCTCAAAGTGTTCGTCACTATCACTCAGCACTCGACATTGACTGCTGCCTCTGAGGCTCTGTTTCTGTCTAAGGCCGCTGTCAGCATGGCACTAGGCGAAATGGAGAAACAACTCGGCCACTCTCTATTTGACCGGGTCAACAACCGATTAATTCTCAACCAGGAGGGACATAAGTTACTTCCATTGGCGGATGAGATATTACACCGTGCTGCTGGTATTGATGTCTTGTTCCGTGATGATCAACCTTTAAGTGGCAATCTAAAGGTCGGCGCGAGTGACACGATTGGTAATCAGGTCGCACCGTTTATTTTGTCAGGCTTTCGCGAACGAACTCAACATCAGGATCAAAGCTTGTTCATTTCAAACAGTGCACTGATCTGTCAAAAGTTGGTGGATTATGAACTTGATATCGCGCTAATTGAAGGAAAAACATTACACCCTGAACTCATTTCGAGTCAGTTTAGCAGCGATGAAATGTGTATTATTGTTAGTAATCAACATCCTCTCGTTTCAAAAGAAAAAGTAACTTTAAGCGATTTAGAAGACAGCCATTGGATTTTACGTGAATCAGGTTCAGGGACTCGTGAGTTTTTCCTTCGTACCGTTGCGCCTCGCATCGAACATTGGTATGAATCCTTTGAACTCAACACCACTGAAGCGATCATCAATTCAGTATCAGCCAATCTTGGATTCGCGTGTTTATCACGACTGGCGGCACAACGAGCGATTGATTCAGGCCGAGTAAAAGCGCTTGATGTGCCACTCGACATGAAACGACGTTTCTGGATGCTAGTACACAAAGACAAATACCAGAGCCCGCTGCTGAAATCTTTCATGAGTTATTGTGAAGACTGGGCTACACATCAAGATTGAGGCCGCATAGTTAGGGCTCCAACTGGACTTTTAGCATCAGAAACTGTATAAAAAGCCAGTAAAATTTATCAAACTTAGAGGATTAACCATGGCTGTTATCGTCAAGTACGTGGTGGAACGCAACGGAGAAGAGAAAATGACTTTTACCTCTAAAGCCGAAGCCGACGCATACGACAAAATGCTGGATATGGCTGATGAGCTTTTTGAACTTTTAGGCAAAAGCGATTTAGTTGAAGATGAAGGCAAGCAAGAAGAACTTGCAATGTACCTAGCCAAGAACAAAGAAGAAGTTCTTTACGCATTAGGTGCTAAGCGTAAACCAGCTCCGAAAAAAGCTAAGAAGCTTGAAGCTGTTGAAGACGCAGAAGAAGATGCAGCGTAACTAGCTGATCGCTTTCTAAAAAACGTCAATGACGCCTCTAATCAGAGTTCGTTATTGGCGTTTTTTTATACTTATCGAAATATAATGAAGCTTGTTTATAGTCGAAATTGCTCTAAACATTCGCTTGCATGAAAGTGTGATAAAGATCTAATCTATAGCCATCAGGTGATGGGGTTCCACCTAAGCTTTTGCTTCAACCGCCCGTTCTTTCCGAACAGTGCTAATGACTCCTACAGAATCGAAAACAGGTAATACTGTTGGATGTATCGCTATTCCTCCATTTTGAAATGGACTTAGTCTATTAGGACCAAGCTCCATGACGCCTTTGGATTATCGATACTCAAGATCTGTAGTGAATTAGCCGCAACTCTTCCAACACGTCCTGTTTTCTCAACGCCCTAGGTCTTCAATGACTCTAACTGTGAGAAAACATTATGCACTACTCTTCAGAAATTCAATCAATGTGCCCTATTCAAAGGGGTGATCTACACACTTCAGCACCAATTCCAGTTGAAGGCGCTATGGTTAGTCCAAAAGATGTCATCGCTATTTCTGGCTTAAGCCATGGCGTCGGCACTTGTGCACCACAACAAGGTGCTGCAAAACTGACTCTTAACGTAAAAAACGGCATCATCGAAGAAGCACTAATCGAAACGATTGGTTGTTCAGGCATGACTCAATCAGCCGCGATGGCCGCTGAAATCCTCACCGGAAAAACTATCCTAGAAGCACTTAATACAGACTTAGTATGTGACGCTATTAACGTAGCCATGCGTGAAATCTTCCTGCAGTTTGTTTACGGTCGAACTCAATCAGCTTTCTCTGAAGGTGGTCTAGAAATTGGCGCTGCATTAGAAGACTTAGGTCAAACACAGCGCAGCCAAGTGGGTACCAGTTACTCAACCGCTGCAAAAGGCGTACGTTACCTAGAGCTTGCAGAAGGTTACGTGACTAAGCTTGCACTTGATGATCACAGCGAAGTGATTGGCTACGAATATCTCAACCTCGGCAAAATGATGAAGGCGATTAACCAAGGCGTGCCAGCGAATGAAGCGGCCGACCTTGCGACAGGGACCTATGGCCGCTTCGATGAAGCCGTGACCACTATTAACCCACGCCAACACTAATTGCCAATTTAGAGGAAAGATATGATGAACACTCAATTTAATGAATCAGTAACTCGCGTATTGGCAGAAATGAACTTCGACTCTTTGGAGCAAGCTGACCAATACTGTAAAGCCCACAACGTTGATCCAAAAGCGTTAGTAATGGACACCCAGCCTATCGCTTTTGAAAGCGCTGCCGATGCCTATATTCTTGGCTCAGCACTAGCGCTATTTCGTAAAGCCACCAGCGCAGAGCAAGCAGCGAATATTATTGGTGAAGGCCTTCAAGCATTCACCAAACCCGGCAGTGTTGCTGAGCAACGCCAAGTTGGTATTGGGCATGGCGCGCTAGCAGCTCGTCTTCTCAATGAAGAGAGCCACTGCTTCGCCTTCCTTGCGGGTCACGAGTCTTTTGCTGCTGCAGAGGGTGCGATTAAAATTGCGCTAAACGTCAACAAGTCACGTCAAAACCCATTGAAAGTTATCTTAAACGGTCTAGGTAAAGATGCGGCTTACTTAATCTCTCGTATCAATGGCTTTACTTATGTTCGCACTCAATTTGATTACCAAACGGGTGAACTCGTTGAAACAGAACGTCGCCGTTTCTCAAATGGCCCTCGTGGCGAGATCTTATGCTACGGCGCCGATGATGTACGTGAAGGTGTAGCGATCATGCACCGAGAAGAGGTGGACGTAAGTATCACGGGGAACTCAACCAACCCAACACGCTTCCAACACCCGGTTGCGGGTATCTACAAAGCAGAACGTACTCGCCAAGGTTTGCCATACTTCTCAGTTGCTTCAGGCGGCGGTACAGGTCGAACATTACACCCAGATAACGTAGCAGCAGGCCCAGCGTCTTACGGCATGACAGATACCATGGGCAGAATGCACGCTGACGCGCAGTTCGCAGGTAGCTCTTCTGTTCCTGCTCACGTGGCAATGATGGGCTTCATAGGCATGGGCAACAACCCAATGGTCGGAGCGACGGTTGCATTGGCTGTGGCAGTGAGCGAATCTCAAAACGCATAATGACAAAGTGAACTCCTCAACCTGCCTGTTATGTAGAGTCTGTTAGTTGAGAATCAAGCAATAACGAACGACTAAAACTCTACACCTATCACTAAAACCAAACAGCCAGCCTTATGCTGGCTGTTTTTTATTCATACTTGCTCTACTATCTATTTCTAATAATTATTTGTATCTAAGATTAAAGACATTCAGCTGTCGCATTTAACTACATATTTTCAAAGGATTAATATGAAAGAGCTCATCATTCATACCATTACCGTGTTCATGGGCTTTTTTGCCATAATGAACCCTATCGCCAACACTCCGATCTTTCTTGGATTAACGGGTGACAATGATAGGGAAACGGTCAAGTCTATCGCTTTCCGCTCGGTGTTCATCGCCTTTATAATCGTCAGTACCTTTGCAGTGTCAGGTAAGCTCATCTTCGACCTATTTGGTATCACGCTTTACGCACTTCGCATCACTGGCGGGATCCTAGTTTTCTTGATTGGCTTTCACATGCTGCAAGGAGACTCAACACACTCTAAAGCGAAAGAGAAGGTCAACTCAGATGCTCAACAAGATGCTGCGCTCAGTATCGCCGTATCGCCATTGGCAATGCCAATATTGGCCGGCCCGGGTACCATTGCCACCGCGATGAACTTTGCCAGCACCGAAGGCATCTATGAAACCATCATCACCATCGTCGCCTTTGGTCTCTTGTGTGCATTAACCTACGTATTGTTTGTATTTGGCGAGCGCTTCGTTAAAGCAGTTGGACCAAGCGCATTGAATGTAATTACCCGAATGATGGGTTTGATACTCGCCGTTATCGGTATGCAGATGCTGATTGAGGGTATAGAACAGGCTTACAAGGCGCTGTTTGTTTAAGCTCAGACTACGAAAATCTAATACAAAAATAGCCAGCTATTTGCTGGCTATTTTCTTTGTCGCTTTTGTTTATGAGTTATAAATTAGTTCGCAGGGCAGCCTTTTACTTCTGAACCATTACTCATGTAGATTAGATCACCATCCACTGGTGCGTAATTCGCTGCAGTGACATCGGGGTTATTAACAAAGAACTCGCGTAGCACTGAGGCATCCGTTAACTGCGTCGATTCAACATCAATTACTGGGTAGTCATCACCACCAGCAGCACTGAAACTTATCACGGAGAACGTGTAGGTGTCCGCTAAGTCAAAGCCTTTGCCGTTGATGTCACGAATGGTCACATCACCCAAATCACAGTCTACAGTTAAACTAATATTATCCAATTGAGCGTAAGCGCCAGAGCCTGCAGTCATAGTCGCAACAACGTCTAAATACGCTTTCACTTCAGCTCCCGTCATCGTTGCTTTAGTCACGAAATTACCGAAAGGCTGTACCGTCAGTACATCACGATAAGCAATATCACCCGCCGCAATTGAGTCACGAACACCACCAGAGTTCATTACACCAAAGTCAGCATTCACTAAGTCGTAAGTACGGTATGCTTCACCTAATAAATGACCCAGATTAGTTTGTTCTGAGCGAACAACATCACGATCACCTTCCAACTTATCATCAGTTTTCGAGATAATGACATCCAACAGCTCTTGCCCCTGCTGCTGATACGCGGAAAGAGTCGCTATTACTGTTGCGTTAGGTTCGATTTCAGCTTGGATAAACTGATAATCACCATTTTCGTCTTTCTCTTTCAAGTTTACCGGCACTAAGTCGTACTTCGCTAAATGCAGTTTACCGTCATAAAACTCAAAGTCAGCTCTGCCTACATACTTACCCCATTCATGTGCTTGCATGATGTAAGTACCATTCTGCTGATCTGGCTTACAGTCATCTCCCGGATTAAAGTCTGCGTATTCATTACCTTCCATACAAACTGGATTTTGAGAGTGTCCGCCAATAATTGCGTCTAGCTGACCTTCTTCTAGAGAGCGAGCAAGTAACACATCACCAGGCGCTTCACTACCATGTTGACCATCGGCGTAGTGACCCATATGCGTGGTAGCAAAAATCAAGTCAACCGTTTCATTCGCCTCGATTTCTTTTATAGCTTTTTTGATTTCTACTTGCGGGTCCGCAAAGTGAATCGTTGCGACATTATCAGGGTTAACCAACTTTGCCGTGTCTTTGGTTGTTAGTCCAATAACAGCCACTTTTAGCCCATTAATAGTGAAGACTTTATATGGAGAGAAAAGGCGTTCATCAGTAACTGTGTCTCCATCTTTGATATAAATATTCGCCGCTAGCATTGGGAAATCAGCTAGCTCAGACTGCATCTCAAGCACATCCAGGGTATTGTCGAATTCATGATTACCTAATGCCATTGCGTCGTAACCAAGAAGGTTCATACCAACAAAGTCTGGTACTGCGTCCTGCATGTCAGACTCAGGCACACCGGTATTAATATCACCACCAGACAATAGAATGGTTTCACCACCGTTTTGGGTGACTTCAGCTCGAATGCTATCGATCAAAGTCTTGCGAGCAGCCATTCCGTACTCACCCTTACTGTTCTCCCAAAAACGACCGTGGTTATCATTAGTATGTAAAACAGTAAACTTGGTACAAGAAGCAGCAGTGTCACATGTCACTGCGGTATCATTGCTGTCCGAGCCACAACCAACCATCGCCACGCCGATAGAGAGCACCAGTAAAGACTTAGTAAAATTCATAGAAGATCCTTTATTAATCGTTTTAATGTCGTTATGGCTGGAAATATACTTAATTAATATAGGGTTATAGTGATCTTCATCTTAATTACGCAGCTGAAAATTTGAGTATTTACTCGGACTGTAGGCACAAGCGATTAATCAACAGAAGTCGAATAATTCTGATAATAAACATAAGTTTATAAAGAAAGTGTGACTCAGCCTATTGATACTGCTAACAACACGGTGAGTTGAATATGAGTGACGGATATAGAAATGAAAGCATACTGAGTGGTTGAATAAAACGCCGTAGCATTAAGAACATGGTGCAATATCCGGATAATGAAAACTATCGCCAGAAAGACAAGCAATATCATTTTACAGACTTTATCCCAATGCGCCCTTTCATAACGAGGGCGCTCTCTTTATGATGAACGCAATTAAATTAACTTTGCTAGCGGCAGCGCTTGTTATTCGAGCCGTTGTTTTGGAATAGCAAAATCAAGACTCAACACATGGAGATTCAACATGGCTTACTTTTCACTAGCCTTCGGTACGGCAACCAAAAATCGCGACAATAAAATCATTGAAGCGTTCTTCCCTAACCCACTTCTAAATCCAAGCGATGCTCTTGTAGCGGCTGTGGCTGAAGTATCAGGTTACTCTGAAGGCAACCAAGCTATCGAAATCTCTGCTGCACAAAGCGCAGAACTCGCGAAAGCATTCGCAGCAAACGATGATGCAGCTAACGCATCTTTCGCAGAAAAAGCGGCGGCGTCTGAACAGCCACTTGTTCTTGTTGTTCTTGCTACTGACGAGAAGCCAGCATCAGTTGCTGAAGGCTTCCTAAAGCTACAACTTATCTCTAACCGCCTAGTACAGCCACACGGTACAGTACTAGACGGCATCTTCGGCCTACTGCACAACATCGCATGGACAAACGAAGGCCCAATCGACCTTCCTGAGCTGGCTGAGCGTCAAATCGAAGCTCGCCTTGCGGGTCGCGCTCTGTCTGTAGATTGCGTAGACAAGTTCCCTAAAATGGTGGATTACGTGGTACCAACAGGTATTCGTATTGCTGACACTTCTCGTGTTCGTCTTGGCGCACATGTGGGTGAAGGCACAACAGTAATGCACGAAGGTTTCATCAACTTCAATGCTGGTACAACTGGCGTGAGCATGGTTGAAGGTCGTATCTCTGCAGGTGTTGTTGTAGGTAACGGTTCAGACATCGGCGGCGGCGCTTCTATCATGGGTACTCTGTCTGGTGGCGGTACTATGGTTATCTCTATCGGCGAAAACTGCCTACTAGGCGCAAACGCTGGTCTTGGCTTCCCTATGGGCGACCGTTGTACGGTTGAGTCTGGTCTTTACGTGACTGCGGGAACTAAGGTTCGCATGCTAGATAAAGAAGGCAACGAAGTAGAAATCATTAAAGCTCGCGATCTAGCTGGCGTTTCTGACCTTCTGTTCCGTCGTAACTCAATCACTGGCCAAATTGAATGTCTTGCGAACAAGTCTGCTGTTGAGCTAAACAGCGAGCTACACAGCAACAACTAATCTAAGCGCTAGATGCTAAATGCTAAATGCTAAATGCTAAAAACTACGAAGCCGTTGGGGTTAAATCCAACGGCTTTTCTTTTATATCTGCAGATCAGAGTGGGTTATGCTTTCTCTGCGGCTAGCTGCTCAAGAGCTTGAATAGAAGTCTCTGAAACTAGTGTGCCATCCATGTAGTAGCTGACCTTGTCACCATCACGAACGCCTGTCAGTACTGCTTTTTGACCATCGTTGTAAGTAATGTCCATACGAATGGTGTTCTCGTCGATTTGCTGCATCTCACCCCACTCAATCTGACGATTGTTGAAGCCAAGTGGCGCATCTTTCAGTGAATCATCAAGGCTGTCGTTCACATCAATCATAGTATCGACTTTACTATCGAAGATGTGAGGCGCGCCAGTCAATGGGTTTTTACCCGCCCAAAATTCGATCGAGTTGAATACGATGTAATCGGCTGCGGTTGTTAGTGCATAAACCGGAGCAAGCAAGAAGTTGACCCCTGCACGAGCGTAACGGTTATCTACAACCTCAACGTTGAACTTCATTAATTTACCAGTAACGGCGTTACTACCGACACACCCAGCTAACGACATGACAATCGCTGCCACTGCAACTGCTTTTGTGATTGTTGTTTTCATAGTTCCCTCTTATGCCACGATGATTGATTCAGTTTTTGCATAGCCAAACCTGCACACATACAGAAATTCATGGCCTAACAAATTGATTCCATAACATTTAGCGTAGTGGAGATTTTTAGAACAGCAAACTGCAAATGTTAATTTCTTCGCTCTGGTTCCTAAATTTTGAGAAATAAAAAAGCGCAGACCTTTCGATCTGCGCTTTTCATTTTTGCATAACCTAGCCTAGATTAATGCGGCTAGTAAGAAAGTGATTAACCCACATTCTTACGTGCGTTTTGGAACATACGCATCCAAGCGCCATTCTCGCCCCAACCTTCCGGAGACCAAGAGTTTGCAACCGTACGGAATACACGCTCTGGGTGCGGCATCATGATAGTCACACGGCCATCTGTAGTCGTTAAACCAGTGATCGCGTTTGGCGAACCATTCGGGTTGTTCGGGTATTGCTGCGTTTGGTTACCGTTGTTATCAACGTAACGTAGTGCAACCGTACCTGAGTTTTCAATCGCGTTTAGGTGGTCGTTGTCACGCACTTCTACGCGGCCTTCACCGTGAGAAACTGCGATTGGCATACGAGAACCTTCCATGCCGTTAAAGAATACAGAATCTGACTTCTGAACCTCAACTAGGCTGAAACGCGCTTCGAAACGCTCTGATTCATTGCGAACAAAACGTGGCCAGTACTCAGCACCAGGGATAAGTTCACGTAGGTTAGACAACATCTGACAACCGTTACACACACCTAGAGAGAAGGTATCTTCACGCTTGAAGAAGTTTTCAAATTGGTCACGCGTAGAGTCGTTAAACAGAACTGACTTAGCCCAGCCTTCGCCAGCGCCTAGTACGTCACCGTAAGAGAAGCCACCACATGCCACAAGGCCGTTGTACTCTTCTAGAACCGCTTGACCCGTTAGGATGTCGCTCATGTGAATATCTGTCGCTTCGAAGCCTGCACGGTCAAATGCTGCTGCCATTTCAACGTGAGAGTTAACACCCTGCTCACGCAGAATCGCCATCTTAGGCTTAGCACCTGTATTGATGAATGGCGCTGCAATATCTTCGTTTACATCAAAGCTTAGTTTTACGTTCAGACCTGGGTCTGAGTTGTCTTTCTTCGCTTCGTGTTCTTGGTCAGCACACACTGGGTTATCACGCAGACCTTGCATCTTGTGCGTGGTTTCAGCCCAGATAGTACGTAGTTCAGTACGGTTACGTTCAATTACTACAGACTCACCAGACTTAATCACTAGCTCATCAGACGCTTCAACAGAACCAATAACATGTGAACACGTTTCTAGGCCGTTTTCTGCAAGAGTAGCAAGTACTACGTCTAGGTCATCGTTGCGAACTTGGATTACTGCACCCAGTTCTTCGTTGAATAGTGCCGCAAGTGTATCTTCGCCTAACGCCGCAATATCAGCGTTAACACCACAGTGACCTGCGAATGCCATTTCAGCTAGCGTTACGAATAGACCGCCATCGCCTTTATCGTGGTAAGCGACAACTTGGTCGTTCGCTACAAGTGCTTGAACGCCTTCGTAGAAACCTTTTAGTTGCGCTGCGTTGTCTACGTCTGCTGGCTTATCACCAAGCTGCTTGTAAACCTGTGCAAGTGCTGTCGCACCCATACGGTTTTTGCCGTTACCTAGGTCGATAAGAACCAGTGAAGTGTCACCTTTGTCAGTGCGAAGCTGAGGAGTAATCGTCTTACGAACATCTTCAACACGTGCGAACGCAGTGATAACAAGAGATAGCGGAGACGTTACTTCTTTTTGCTCGCCGTTCTCTTCCCACTTAGTCTTCATCGACATTGAGTCTTTACCCACTGGGATAGTTAGCCCCAGTGCTGGACATAGTTCTTCACCAACCGCTTTAACCGCTTCGTAAAGACCGGCATCTTCACCTGGGTGACCTGCTGGAGACATCCAGTTAGCCGACAGTTTAATGTGTTTGATATCGCCGATGTTGGTCGCAGCGATGTTAGTGATTGCTTCACCAACCGCTAGACGAGCCGATGCGCCGAAGTCTAGAAGTGCAACTGGCGTACGCTCACCAAGAGACATTGCCTCACCGTGGTAAGAGTCGTAGCTTGCCGCTGTTACAGCACAGTTAGCAACAGGAACCTGCCATGGACCAACCATTTGGTCACGAGCTACAAGGCCTGTTACCGAGCGGTCACCGATGGTGATAAGGAATGTTTTCTCAGCGACTGTTGGCAAGCGAAGAACACGGTCAACCGCTTCGTTCATCTCGATACCAGAACGGTCAATCGCAGGGTTGTTTGCTTTTAGCGTTTTCGCGTCACGGTGCATCTTAGGTGTCTTACCTAATAGGATGTCCATTGGCATGTCGATTGGCGTGTTGTCAAAGTGTGAATCTTCAAGTTTAAGTTCACGCTCTTCCGTTGCTTTACCAACCACTGCGTATGGTGCACGCTCACGCTTACAAATCGCGTCGAATGTTGCCATGTCTTTATCAGCAACTGCCATTACGTAACGCTCTTGAGATTCGTTACACCAGATCTCAAGTGGGCTCATGCCCGGCTCATCGTTTGGCACGTCGCGTAGGTTGAAGATACCGCCACGCTCACCGTCGTCTACTAGCTCAGGAAGTGCGTTCGAGATACCGCCCGCGCCCACATCGTGGATGAATGCGATTGGGTTCGCATCACCTAGTTGCCAACAACGGTCAATAACTTCCTGACAACGACGCTCCATTTCTGGGTTTTCACGTTGTACAGAAGCGAAATCAAGATCTTCAGAAGAAGAACCAGAATCCATTGAAGATGCCGCACCGCCACCAAGGCCGATGTTCATCGCAGGACCACCAAGAACGATTAGGCTTGCACCTACTGGGATCTCTTTCTTCTGAACGTGCTCGTCACGGATGTTACCAAGACCACCAGCTAGCATGATTGGTTTGTGGTAACCACGCACTTCTTCACCTGCGTGAGAGTTTACTTTCTCTTCGTAAGTACGGAAGTAGCCAAGTAGGTTTGGACGACCAAATTCGTTGTTGAATGCCGCACCACCAAGAGGACCTTCAAGCATGATGTCCAAAGCAGTCACGATACGGCTTGGCTTGCCAAAGTCAGTTTCCCAAGGTTGAACGAAGTTCGGGATCTTAAGGTTAGATACAGAGAAAGCAACAAGACCCGCTTTTGGCTTACCACCAATTCCGGTTGCGCCTTCATCACGGATTTCACCGCCTGAACCTGTCGATGCGCCCGGCCACGGAGAGATTGCCGTTGGGTGGTTGTGCGTTTCAACTTTCATCAAGATGTGTGTTTTTTCTTGGTGGTAGCTGTACTGGCGAGTTTCTGGATCTGGGAAGAAACGACCTACTTCAGAACCTGTCATTACTGCTGCGTTATCTTTATAAGCAGACAGAACGTGCTCTGGTGTCGTTTCAAAAGTGTTCTTAATCATCTTGAACAATGATTTTTCTTGCTTAACGCCGTCGATAGTCCAATCAGCGTTAAAGATCTTGTGACGACAGTGCTCTGAGTTCGCTTGTGCAAACATCATTAGCTCGATGTCAGTCGGGTTACGACCTAGCTTCTCAGTGAAGCTTTCAAGAAGGTAATCAATCTCATCTTCTGCAAGTGCAAGACCTAGGGTAACGTTTGCTTTTTCAAGCGCTTTACGTCCGCCAGTTAATAGGTCAACTTCCGCATAAGGAGCAGGTTCAGCAACGGTAAATAGTGCCGCCGCTGATTCGAAGTCAGTGAAAACCACTTCCATCATACGGTCGTGCAGGATTGCTTTCAGCTCAACAAGTTGAAGCTCAGAAAGTTCAGCAGAGGTTTCAATGTAGAAAGCAGTACCGCGCTCTAGACGTGACACTTTAGCCAGTCCGCAGTTGTGTGCGATATCTGTTGATTTTGAAGACCAAGGCGAGATAGTGCCCGGGCGTGGCGTTGCAAGCAGCAGTAAACCTTCAGGTTCATGCTCTTCAATCGTTGGACCGTAAGTCAGTAGCTTTTCTAGCTTCTCAACTTCAGACTCATCTAGGTCTGCCGTTAGATCAGCAAAGTGGGCAAACTCAGCGTAAATACCTGTTACAGGTAAGCTTAATTCACGACAAAGCTCTAAAAGCTTGTTAACACGAAACTCAGATAGAGCTGGGGAGCCACGCAAAATTCTCATGTGCTTACGTCTCTTATGCAGTTGATTAAGGTAGTATTGGAATAAATTCAGTGGGTTATAGGAACAACCTAACTGTTTTCTTCGAAGCTATTCCCGAAGGTTGCCAAACCTATGCCGATTCCACCTCTTCAATGCGAGCGCATTATAAAGCATTTCTTTTTGTGACGTAACACCAAAAGCAACCGTTTGCGTGATTTTTTTTATCTTTCTGCGTAAATGGTACTTTTGCTGCATTTATCACCACTTTTACAACTGTTTAATTAAACCTGCTTTGCCAGCCTTGCGGGGTTTGGTATAAAGGGGCTTCCACTTTTCGAGATTTCATTTTGATGCCTAAATTTACGCTCATCTTTTCGTCTAAGTTCCTTCTGCTCGCCATCGCCCTATTTGGGTTGGCTGGATGCCAGATTGAATCTGAACCTAAAAGTGTCCTTGAGCAGATACGAGATCGTGGTGTTCTTCGTGTCGGCACCCTAAATAACCAACTCTCTTATTACATCGGTCCTGATGGCCCTGCAGGCTTGGATTACGAATTAGCTCGTGAATTTGCGCAGGAGCTTGGTGTAAAGCTTGAGGTTAAACCCGCTTACCGTTTGTCTGGCTTGTTCCCTGCACTGCAGAAAGGCGAGATCGATCTTATCGCGACCGGCTTAACGCAAAACAACAAACTGACACGCGCTTATCGCGCCGCGCCCGCTTATTACTATGTAAGCCAACAGGTCGTATACAAAAAGGGCCAGTGGCGACCAAGGAACCTTGAGCAACTGATCAATTTTGAGAATGAGCGTCAGGCTGACTTTGTTAAAGCGCAAACTGAATCAGAAGAGGCGGCGTCTACTGACACATTAACGCCATCTTTGGTTGTGGTGAAAGACTCACACTTTGAGCCAACACTAAAACATCTGCAGAAAACACACGATGACTTTATCTATGATGCGGTCGGTAATGCTGATATCAACGACCTGTTAAAAGAAGTTTCGACTGGCGAGCGCTTATTCACTGTGGCTGACTCGATTGAGCTGTCACTGGCACAACGTTTATACCCAGACGTAGCTTTGGCTTTTGAATTGACAGAAGACCAACCTATCTCTTGGTATCTACAGAAGTCTGAAGATGAAAGCCTGTATGCTCTGTTGATTGAGTTCTTCGGAAACCTAAAACAGTCTGGTGAACTGGCTTCCCTGGAAGAGAAATACATCGGCCACATCGGTACTTTTGACTACGTTGATACTCGCGCCTTTATCCGCGCACTAGACAGCAAGCTGCCAAAATGGTCGCCGCTATTTCAAAAGTACTCTCAAGAATTTGATTGGCGTTTGATTGCCGCTTTGGCCTATCAAGAATCACACTGGAACCCTGTTGCGCGCTCACCAACGGGTGTTCGTGGCATGATGATGTTGACACTACCTACCGCGAAGAGTGTCGGGGTAACCAACCGTCTCGACCCGAAACAGTCGGTACAAGGCGGTGTTGAGTACCTGCGTCGTATCGTTAATCGAGTGCCCGATTCAATCACTCAGCACGAGAAGATCTGGTTTGCCCTAGCCTCATACAACGTAGGTTACGGACACATGATGGATGCTCGACGCTTAACCAAAGCACAAGGTGGTGATCCTGATGCTTGGGGTGATGTAAAAGACCGATTGCCTCTATTGAGACAGAAGAAATACTACAGCCAAACTCGATATGGGTATGCACGTGGCGATGAAGCGAGAAACTACGTTGAAAACATTCGCCGTTATTACCAAAGTATTATTGGCCATGTAAATAAGCGCAATAAAGAACAAGAAGCGACCCTTGAAGGTTTGGTGGTGATCCCACCTTTAGAAACCTCGGGTGCTGAATCGAGTATCAGCGCAGCTCAGTCGACAGTAAGCAGTTCTGAGCCTTCACAGTAAAACCCAAAAGAGCAATGCCATCTAGCATTGCTCTTTTTTATTGTCTTTTTTCGACTCTTCTTTCGTCGCTACGTGATAAGGAGAAGAGACAGGGAAAATAATAATGAGAGCTCGAGTGTCATATTACAGTAACAATCGAACCTTATAACGGCACACCACAATCAAGATTATGCTCTGTTGCACTACGATGCTGGCTTTAGACTAGAACTGCTCTTCTATTTAAGCCAAGCGTGCGACACGCCAAACAAACGAATAACACTATAATTAAATCGTTAGTCCAAACTAAAAAGTCAGACGACAAATAGGAAATCATTGAAATGATGAAGAAACTGAAATCGAAACGCCTTGATAAGACCGTTGCTGCAAACCGTCGTAAGCGTATGCTTTCAAATAATAAGAAGAAGATCATTTGGCGCAATCGCGCTTTCATGCAGATGATTGCTGAGTAAATGTAGTTACTCAGTCAGTTTGCTTGGCACTCTTGCGATTGAGAGTGCCGAAAGCACGCTGCTATTTCTTGTCGCTAGCCTTCATCTCTGCTTCTAAACGCTGCTCTTCCAACAGACGTTCTTGCTTTCGCTTCTCTTTTATCTCTTTTCTACGACGCTTGAAAAACGCCTGTAATTGTTCACGGCACTCTTCCTCTAACAAACCATGTTCAACGTCGGCATAGTGGTATGAGGCTTGGCTTTCAAACAAATTCAACACTGTACCTGCAGCGCCCGCTTTTAAGTCTGGAGCACCAAACACAATACGCTTTACTCGGCTATGTAACAAGGCACCTGCGCACATTGGGCAAGGCTCTAGCGTGACGTATAAAGTGGTATCGAGTAGGCGATAGTTTTCTAAGGTTTGACCGGCTTTACGCAAGGTTTCAATTTCTGCGTGTGCCGTTGCATCGTGGCTGCCAATCGAACGGTTCCATCCTTCAGAGATAATCTCCCCATCTTTCACTAATACAGCACCCACTGGAACCTCTCCCTCGCTCTCTGCTTGCTTAGCCACCTCGATGGCGCGTCGCATGAAGATTTCATCTTGAGGGGTGAATTGATGGTCTGACAAAGGGAACTCCAGAAAAACAATAGGAACAAAAAAGGTATGCGGTGAAGCATACCTAATATTCATCACTATAAACAACCGCCTTGTGTTGCTCAGTAATTTTTTGGCTCTCAAGCAAAAAAGCCACTCGTTCCTTGAGTGGCGTTGAAGATAAATTTACAGACTGGCTTAACCAAAACAGCGTCCTAGCTGAAAGCAGGTAGTTTATAGAAAGTCAGGATCTACATAATAAAGGTGAACCTTATAAAGCGATAACAACACCCGCAGTGAAGGTGGTATCTTCAATATCAGAGTTGTCAGCAGCCACTTTAACGTACGGCTGAACTTCACCAGAATTAACATAAGTCACTTTCAATGTAGATGTTGACCATTCGCTATCAACTTCTTCTCCATCAACATAGATGCCTTCAGCAAGTTGAGAGTAAGCGTCTAGGTCGTAAGAAAGTACAACCGTTTTGGCGATGTTGTAATCAAGGCCTAGGTTCACTTTCACGACTTGTGATTCGTTGTTGCCCTCAGCCATGCTTAGGTTTTGGATACCAATATCCGGTAGAAGGTGACCATCAGGGGTAGGTGCAGGTAGAATAACATTACTATTTGTAGCTCCTTCAAACGGCACAAAAGGATCAATACCAATATCTGGAAGTGTGTGCGGGTCAATACCAATATCTGGTACAGTATCTTTGCCACCAGATGTTGGATCCCAGAAATCTGCACCTACGGCATCTAAACCGTGGTGGTACTCCACCCCACCAGAAAGCGTTAAAGAAGAACCGAAAGTGTATGCGGTTGAAGCTTTCACACGTACTTCATCAGCACCACCGTAGCCGCCCTGTACATAAGAACCGCCTAAATCAAAATGCTCGTTAATGCTGTAGCCATAGCCTAATTCAACAAAGCTGTCATTTGTTACTTCTCCCGTAACAAAGTGCTGACCATCCTCACCAAAGTTATAATCTCCATACATACCAATTACATCATTCTCGTCTCCATAAACTTCAATTGATGTCGCATGCGCTTGTAGTGAAATAGCAGATAAAATAGAAGCTGCTATAAAAGTAATATTCTTCATTCTTAAAACCTTAAATACGTGTGCAGAGCGTTAATTTCGTGACTCTTCCCGGTCAAGAGCGATGAAAACGATACATAGCGCAAAGATTCAAAACAACGTAAAACACCTCATTAAAGTTTTTGGTTTTCTAAACTAAAAGTCATTAACCTACCCTTACATAAATGATAATTATGACAATAATAATTTCAATAAAATCAGACAATTAAAATCATGGTTACTGAATTAATTTAGCTTTTTATATTCTCGCATAGTTCTCTAAACGCGAATAGCTATACTCTTACAAACATAAAAATGCCTGTCTACAGAGAAAAATAAAATAGTTTTTACATCAATAATCTGAAGAAAATTTGATAAGGCAAAGTAAATAGTAGAAAGGAATAATTAAAATAAAAAATCATAGATATAAGACAACAACTCGTTGTGTATAGGCTGGTTTGCACAATAGAATTGATAAACTAAACAAGAATGAATTGGCTCGTTCGGTATTACGAAAATAGGTATGCGGTGAAGCATACCTAATCTTCGTGATAATGAACAATAAAGAGATAACAGACAACAAGAGACAATGAACCATTGCCGCTTGCTGGTTGATCGAACTGTTAGCTATTAGCGTCTTCTGTGTCATCGACTATTGGCGTCGCTTTGATACTCACAATGCGATTGTTCTCAACAGAGATAATTTCAAACTGCCACTGCTGGTATTGAACAACTTCGCCTGCATCCGGTAAACGCCCGATTAACCAAGTCACAAGGCCATTCAACGTTTGGAAGCTCTCGCTTTCGCCCTCAATATCTGACAGCTCTAAACGGTTTTTCAGTTCACTGATAGGAATCAATCCATCCACCAGCAAACCGTCTTCCACTTGCTCGGTCCAAAGATCGTTTGGGTTATTCGATAGCTCGCCAGCAATCGCCTCAAGAATATCGTAATGAGTCACAAGGCCTTGAACATCGCCATACTCGTCGACAATGAATGCCATCTCGGTACCCGACTCTTTAAAGTAGCCAAGTAAACGCAGAGCTTTCATCGATTCTGGAACATAGATCGGCGAGCGAGACAGCCCCATGATCACTTGAATGCTTAAATTGCCCGCCTGATTCAGTAACGCTTTGGCTGACACTGTACCCACCACTTTATTGAGGTGGTCTTGGCACAATGGAAACACACTGTGTTTTGATGAGCGCAGTTTCTTTAATATCTGCTCAACGGGTTGGTCGACATCCAGAAAATCGATGTCTCGACGGGGAGTCATCAATGAGCTCACAAGGCGATCATCAAGCTGCAATATATTACGAATCATCTCTTGTTCGCCGCGTTCAATCACACCCGATTCAGAGCCCTCTTTCACAAGAGCATGGATATCGTCTTCAGTAACGCTATCTTCTTCACCGCCTCGGCCCATCAACTTAAGAATACCTTCCGTTGAAGCCGACAGCGCAAACACAAACGGCGTCGCGATTTTAGATAACCAGAAGATTGGCAGCGCGACTAACACAGCAATGTTTTCAGCTTGAGACTGAGCAAAACGCTTTGGTACCAACTCACCGACAACGATGGCGAAATAAGTAATACCTACCACCACAACTGCAGTAGACAAGATATTTGCTTGTGTTGGGTCTAATCCCCACAGTTCAAGTTGAACGGCCAGTGGAGCCGATAGCGTCGCCTCACCCACAATACCGCTGAGTAGGCCGATTACCGTGATACCGATTTGGATTGTTGAGAGGAAGCGGGTTGGGTTTTCTTTGAGCTCAAGAGCAATCTGAGCGGAGCGGTGTTTTTCGGCTAAGCGTTTCAGCCGACTATTTTTTGCTGCTACCAATGCAATCTCTGACATGGCAAACAGACCATTTAAAACAATTAACCCTACTAAAAGCAGAATCTTCATGTGGCTTGGATTTCCTAAATTTACCGGCCAACAATTAGCCGTAATCCGGAGTATAAGCTGAGTTCGTTTATTTTGGATATAAAAAGTTTTGGATATAGAAAAAGTCTTGGATATAGAAAAAATAGCGAAAAAAAAGCCCGCACATTTCGGTGCGGGCTTCGATGATTTTTATGTTACTTACTTTTGCTTTTCTTACTTCGCTTACATTGTGTAAGTGTAAGGTGCTTGGATACCTAGTGGGATACCAAGAGCCCAGTAAGCTAGCAAGAAGATAGACCAACCGATTAGCATCGCAATCGAGAATGGCATCATTAGAGAAGCTAGAGTACCGATACCTGTCGACTTAACGTAGCGCTGACAGTAAACAACAACCAGTGGGAAGAACACCATTAGTGGAGAGATGATGTTAGACACAGAGTCACCTACACGGTAAGCCGCTTGAGATAGCTCAGGAGAGATACCCACAACCATTAGCATTGGAACTAGGATTGGACCGATAAGAGCCCACTTAGCTGAAGCCGAACCTACAAGCAGGTTAACTGAAGCCGTTAGTAGAATCATACCAACAACCGTTGCTTCACCAGGAAGGTCCATCGCTTTCAAGCCTTCAGCACCGTAAAGTGCCAGCATAGTACCGATGTTTGATTGAGCGAATGCAGATAGGAACTGAGCACAGAAGAACGACATTACAATGTATGCGCCCATCGTTGCCATCGTCTCAGACATTGCTTTGATAACATCATTACTATTCTTGAATGTACCCGCTACACGGCCGTAGACGATACCCGGAATAATAAACAGGATGAAGATAAGAGGAACGATAGACTTCATCACTGGTGCTGAGAACGCTGTTAGCTCACCTTCAGGCGAACGAAGTGCTGAGTTTTCAGGAACCAAAGCTGCGATAAGCAGACCAATACCCGCAACCATTGCCCAACCAGCAAATTTGAATGCTTTAGATTCAATCGCCGTGAACGTACCTAGATCAGGAGCTTGCTCTGCATCTTCATCAACAGGAGTGTTAGCAAGACGAGGCTCGATAATCTTCTCAGTTACGTACCAACCGATAGCAACAATAAGAACTGAAGATAGGCCAGTAAAGAAGATGTTCGCTAGAGGGTTAACCACGTATGCAGGGTCAAGAACGTTTGCCGCTGTTTGAGTGAAACCTGCTAGTAGCGGATCAATACCTGAAGGGATAAAGTTCGCTGAGAAACCACCTGATACACCAGCAAACGCTGCTGCAATACCCGCTAGAGGGTGACGACCCGCAGCGTGGAAGATGATACCGCCAAGAGGGATTACTAGAACGTAACCTGCATCTGCTGCTGTGTGAGACACGATAGCAACAAGAATTAGCATTGGCGTTAGTAGCTTAGCTGGCGTGAAGTTAAGCATCTTCTTAAGGCCAGTCGTAATGAAGCCTGAAGAGTCTGCAACGCCAACACCTAGCATAGCAACAAGTACGATGCCTAGAGGTGCGAAGCCTGTGAACGTGGTAACCATATTCGCTAGGAAGCTAGCAAGCGCTTCACCAGTTAGTAGGTTGTTTACTTCAAGAGCAGCACCCGTTTGAGGGTTGATTAAGTCGAATGAAAGATTCGATAAAAGTGCAGATGCTACCCATACAATAACTAGAGCCCAGAAGAACAGGATTGCTGGATCTGGAATTTTGTTGCCGGCGCGTTCAATGAAGTTTAGAAAGCGGTCCATACCACTGATCTTCTCAGTCGATGGTGCTTTTTTTACGGCTTGGTTACTCATTGTAACTCCATATGTGATGTTGTTTTGTTTAGGCCTAATATAAGTTTTGACCACGGCCTATTGGTACAGCACATATTCTATTAAAGTCGTTGTTAAAAAGCACAAGATTCCACCTGATTTTCCATAAATGGAGACATATTTTGCAAAAATACCATACAACCACAACAATATAAAAACACAAAAAACACCATTCTATATACAGAGTTTTAACTAGCACGCAAACAATGTCCGAGAAGTGAAAATTATCAGTAAAAGGAGTGGCATGAGCCTTGGCATGCAGTAAACGTTTGCTTGAGGGTCAATCAAACTCACTGTATTTGGAGAGCATAGTTTCGAGGTAAATACTTTGTGCGTGGTTCATACGATCTTGCCATGCAATTGTGACAGTAATGCTTTTTAACGCACTAGACAGAGCACCGTTTGCATCAGTCACTTCACAGGTCATGGCATAGGCAGAACCCGACAAACCGGATAAAGGATCTGAACTTGCTATGTTGAGACAATGACTCGCCTGATTTAGTTCCGAAAAAGGAATTAAACCTACCGCCCCACTCACATTAGACGCCCGAGTTCGATAATACTCCATCTGCCTTTCAGCAAAATGCAGCGCCTCTACACTATGGAGCGCAAAATCCGATTTTTGTTCAGCGTAGACCTGCAATTTAACCAGCCCTAGTGAGGCAACACCAATCAACAGAAAAGAGATAAGAACCTCTATCAAGCTAAAACCTGAGTTCTTAGAAATCATTCCATGATCCTCGCTTCCACTGATAAGTTGAAGGCGGATCAATCGGATTAGAATGCGCACGAAAATCTAAGTCCATGTCACCAACAATGGTCGTCACACCTGCAGGTGAATCAAAAATAAGGCCACCAGAAGGCAAACCAGATGCAAACTGAATCCCGACACTTTTTTTAATGACGCTAGCCTCATCAATATCTTTGATAAAAGGTGCAAAAACGTTATTAGCAGCAAGCGAATTCCAGAAACCATCGACTCGATTTTTCACGTGGCTCTTTTGATAATCGACCAAATGATAAATCACTCCGTTGTAAGCCATTGCTCCATTAAGTGCCAACACACCATCCTGCACAACCAAAAGCTGTGATGGATTGATTGTCGCCGCAACCGCAGCGTTGATATGGCAGTTGCCTTCAATCCACAGCCCCTTGGTTTGCCCTGCAGTAAAGTGGTCCATTATCTCAGTACCGCACTCCGTCGCATTCAATAGCTGAACATGCTTAAACAAATCCGTATCTTGTGATAAATCGACAATATTTTGCTCGGTTTTAGCGACACCAAAAAAGGTGTAAAAGGGATTCATATTGGGATCAGGATTAAAGTCTTTTTGGAAAGGCGCTGGATTAGTGCCTTGATAGTAATCAGGGGCATAAATCGAATGAGTAGTACCGGAAGTACCTTTCGGGATCTCCGTTTTATAGTCACTATGGCATATGCCATCGAAGCCAGAAAATGGACCATCAACACTCGGATCCAACACCTCTAACCCTAATGCCTGCCCAGAATTACTATGTTTTGTGTCATATTGATAGGTGAAGAGATCAGCAAAAGAGACGCTGACACACTCGTATTCATTGCCGCTGATTGGGTCTTCTTTTGCTGTCGGTTTCAAGCTTAAGGTACCAATAAGCTCAATAGGCCCCGTCGACTGAATCGCTCCACTGCCGAACTGAGATCTTTCTCTTATTGTTTTAAAAAGTGACTGTGCGTTTGAGGCTGACGCTACGATGTAAGCGCTAGAAATCGCACTATCAGAGATGTCGATCTGCGGTTTATTTTCGTAAGGAGTACACCAATCAGAAAAATCTGCAGGACGAGCACTCGCGTCTTTGATATCAGCAATTGTCTTGTCTAATTCAAGTAAGTAGGAGTAGGTACACTCTAAGCCCCCTTCCGAGCCCCAGTGTTCTTGTCTGCCCTGCACTTCATTCTGTGCGACTTTAATTTGATGGAAAACACTGCGATACGTGCCTAACGTCACCACCAAAGCCCCCACTAAAAGAACCGATGTCACCAACAAGGTCACTACGCCGCGTTGCTTTCTAGACATCATCATTGCCAATTCCTTTGCTTGACGGAAACCGAAACCGACTTAGAAACACCCGCGGTTGGAATTGAAGCTGTGATATTGATATCAGTGAGCGTGGTCTTGATAGAGTTTTGCCCTAATGCCTGAGAATTAATGTTGAACTCGTCCACTTCGATAAGACTGTCATCGAACAATGAATAACACGATGTGATTTCATTGAACGAAAGGAGGTCATCTGAAACAAGCGTGCCTTTTTCACATATTTGTAGTCGAGTACCATTCTTACGGTAAACGATATGTCGATGATCTTTACTTGCGCTCGAACCCTCTCGGAAGTAAACAAAACCAACCGCAACACCACCGCTCACTTGAATGGTATCTGTCGCGCCAGACAACTTGATTGAGTAGCCATTAGAACCATCGTAGCCCGCTCGTTGAATATCTTCTTTCATGACCTGCATGGTGCTGGTTAGGTTTTGTAGCAGTAATAATTCAATCCCCTTATCTTTGGCAATTCGCTGCCCGGTGATGAACACACTGCCGATAATCGAAATCGCGAATAGGCCAATAACAGACGCCACCATTAACTCAATCAATGATGTGCCTTGTTGCTTGCTAGGCACTGCCACTATCGGCTTAACACGCATAATAGCCATACTGTGCGCTCGACTCGCCGCATACCTTTATTCGACCCGGTGGGCTAGATAGTTTGATTAAAAGTCGATCGGTTGATACACCATTAGGAAAGAGATAAATAGTCCCTCTGGATGGCCTTCCTCTTACACTCTCAAAACTGATTCTTGCACCTGTGTAGTTATGGGAAAACGATACATCTCGAAACGGTTCGCCTGACAACATCAGTAATGTTTCTCCAGAAAGATCCTCCGTAGGCTTTAACCGCACAGTCCATTCTCCGGTAGATTGCACTTCATTTTTATCCATAGAGAAATGCACCCACAGATCTTGGTTCCTTTTAACCGATTCAGACTTGGCTTGAATGAGAAAACCATTCAACTCTCCGGCGAGTCGCTGCATCTTGACGGTTTCAGTAACCGAACTAAAACTCGGGGCAGCCGCAGCTATCAGTATCGACAGCACCGATACCGTTACTAACAGCTCTAATAAAGTAAACCCGCGAGTCATTTCCCAAATTCCTATGTAACTCAATGCGTAACTGCATTTAATCTTGCACCGATGCTACCACCAGAGAAAAATGGGCAGAGCTATGAAAGGAAACTACTCGCGATGATTCGAAGAAATATATGCAACAACAACAACTTAAGCATTAGAGGAATGACATTGATCGAATTATTGCTCGCTGTCGTCATCGTAGGGATGCTTGGCACCATTGCGTACCCGAGTTATACCAGCCATGTTACCAAGGCGCATCGAGTTACAGCGATGGCCGACTTAACCAAGATACAATTGGAAATAGAAACCCTATACACAGGGAACTATGCATCGGCAGCGGAGAATATTATTTCAGGAGGGACATGCTTGTTTTGCGATACCGATACTAACCGGTACACGCTGGCGATCTCTGCGAGTAGCACTACCTATTCGATTCAGGCTGAACCACTTTCACCACAAACCAACGATGAGTGCTTAGGTTCAACGACCGATATCTTGGAATTACACCACTCAGGGGGTTCAGAACCAGAAGCGTGTTGGAAGTAGAAAGAGCAACCGCCAAAGGGCTCTAGAATTTATCTGAGAAACCTCGTTCTCTTTCTTCTCGAGATTCCTTCCCCCTGATCTACAGATACAAAAAAGCCTGCTACATGAGCAGGCTTTTCCATTCTTATCAACAACTTAAATTATCAAAATTCAATGTATCAATAACCTAAGACATCAATAAATTGATTACTTAGTTAGGTCATCGAAGAAGTTTTTAACGCCGCTGAAGAAACCTTCAGACTTTGGCTTGTGCTTGCTTGCCGCTTCGCCACAACATGTTTCTTCGAATTCACGCAGTAGTTCTTTCTGACGAGAGCTTAGCTTAACTGGAGTCTCAACCACTAGCTTAACGATTAGGTCACCCACACCGCCGCCACGAACCCCTTTCACGCCTTTGCCACGCATACGGAACATACGACCCGTTTGTGTTTCTTCTGGCACTTTAAGGTTTACACGACCATCCAGTGTTGGAACTTCAACTTCACCGCCTAAAGCAGCCATAGAGAAGCTTACTGGCACTTCACAGTAAAGGTTGTTGCCGTCACGCTCAAAGATGTTGTGCTCTTTTACGTGTACTTGTACGTACAGGTCGCCAGCTGGAGCGCCTTGCTCTCCCGCTTCGCCTTCACCTGATAGACGAATACGATCGCCAGTATCAACACCAGCAGGGATCTTAACGTTAAGTGTTTTCGTCTTCTGTTTGCGACCTTGACCATGACATGAGTTACATGGGTCTTTGATGATCTTGCCTTTACCGTTACAAGTAGGACAAGTCTGTTGAACCGCAAAGAAACCTTGGCGCATTTGTACTTGGCCGTGGCCATGACAAGTGCCACACGTTTGTGCAGAAGAACCTGCTTTCGCGCCGCTGCCATCACAAGTATCACACTCTACAAGCGTTGGTACTTCGATTTCTTTAGAAACACCACGAACCGCTTCTTCTAGAGAAAGTTCCATGTTGTAACGTAGATCTGAACCACGTTGTGCACGCTGTTGACCGCCACCACGACGACCGCCGCCGAAGATGTCGCCAAATACGTCACCGAAGATATCGCCGAAGTCACCTTGGCCACCGCCGCCGAAACCGCCGCCGCCGCCCATGCCACCTTGTTCAAAGGCTGCGTGACCGTATTGGTCGTAAGCTGCTTTCTTTTGAGAATCGGTTAGGATCTCGTACGCTACTTTTACTTCTTTAAACTTATCTGCTGCGGTCTCGTCACCCTGGTTACGGTCCGGGTGGAATTTCATCGCTAAGCGTTTGTACGCTTTTTTAATATCGCGCTCTGATGCATCGCGGCTTACGCCTAATACTTCGTAAAAATCACGTTTTGACATGTTCTAGGTCACCAAAATAATTGCTACTACCGAATGATCACTTCAGTAGTCTGTGTATCAATCTAGATAAAAGTTCTGCCGGCTGAAACGCCGAATAAAGCTATTATCTAGATCGACAAGTCTAAATACAAATTTACGGGCGTGAGAGTTACCTCTGACGCCCGTATATTTAGAAATCGAAAAACGAGTTTTCTATGCTTAAACACGTTAGTTCAAGGAGAAGGCACGGACTTTCTTAGCCAATAAAGAGGCAGATGTAAGTGAGTACCTTCGACGCAGAAATTACGTGTTATAGCGACGAAAAATTATTTTTTGTCTTCTTTTACTTCTTCGAACTCAGCGTCTACAACATCGTCGTCTTGCTTAGGTTGTTCACCAGCGTCAGCACCAGCTTGTTCAGCTTGAGCTTTCTGTTGAGCAATTTCCATTAGCTTTTGAGCTGCTTGCATAAGTTCTTGAACTTTAGCGTCGATAGCTTCTTTGTCGTTACCAGACTTAACTTCTTCTAGTGCCGTGATAGCCGCTTCGATTTTAGCTTTCTCGTCTGCAGGTAGAGCTTCACCAGCTTCTTCTACTTGCTTCTTAGTGCCGTGAATCATTTGGTCAGCTTGGTTACGTGCAGTTACTAGCTCTTCGAACTTTTTGTCCGCTTCTTTGTTAGCTTCTGCTTCTTGTACCATTGCTTCGATCTCTTCCTCAGACAGGCCGCCTGATGCTTGGATAGTGATCTTCTGCTCTTTACCTGTTGCTTTATCTTTAGCAGATACGTTCAGGATACCATCAGCATCTAGGTCGAATGTTACTTCGATTTGTGGCATGCCACGTGGTGCTGGTTGGATACCTTCTAGGTTGAACTGACCAAGAGACTTGTTGTAAGTCGCTTGCTTACGCTCACCTTGAAGAACGTGGATAGTTACTGCGTTTTGGTTGTCTTCAGCTGTAGAGAACACTTGATCCGCTTTAGTAGGGATAGTTGTGTTTTTCTCGATAAGCTTAGTCATCACGCCGCCCATCGTTTCGATACCGAAAGATAGAGGAGTAACGTCTAGTAGTAGAACGTCTTTAACGTCACCAGCTAGTACACCACCTTGAACAGCAGCACCCATTGCAACAGCTTCGTCAGGGTTCACGTCTTTACGTGGCTCTTTACCGAAGAATTCAGTTACTTTAGCTTGAACCATAGGCATACGAGTTTGACCACCAACTAGGATAACGTCAGTGATTTCGCCTACAGATAGGTCAGCATCTGCTAGAGCAACTTTTAGTGGCTCAAGAGAACGTTGAACTAGGTCTTCAACTAGAGACTCAAGCTTCGCACGAGTCACTTTGATGTTCATGTGCTTAGGACCAGTCGCATCAGCAGTAACGTAAGGTAGATTTACGTCAGTTTGAGTAGTAGAAGAAAGCTCGATTTTCGCTTTTTCTGCTGCTTCTTTAACACGCTGCATTGCTAGTGGATCAGCTTTAAGGTCGATGCCTTGCTCTTTCTTGAACTCATCTACTAGGTAGTTGATCATGCGGTTATCGAAATCTTCACCACCAAGGTGAGTGTCACCGTTAGTTGAAAGAACTTCGAAAGTCTTCTCGCCTTCTACTTCATCGATTTCGATGATAGAGATATCGAATGTACCACCACCAAGGTCGTATACAGCGATAGTGCGATCACCACCTTGCTTGTCTAGGCCGTAAGCTAGAGCAGCAGCAGTTGGTTCATTGATGATACGTTTAACATCTAGACCAGCGATACGGCCAGCATCTTTAGTTGCTTGACGTTGAGCATCGTTGAAGTAAGCAGGAACAGTAACAACTGCGCCAGTTACTTCTTCGCCTAGGAAGTCTTCAGCTGTTTTCTTCATTTTCTTAAGAACTTCAGCAGATACTTGAGGAGCAGCCATTTTTTGGCCTTGCGCTTCAACCCATGCATCACCGTTATCAGCTTTAACAATGTTAAAAGGCATGATTTCGATATCGCGTTGAACTTCTTCATCTTCAAAACGACGACCGATTAGACGCTTAATTGCGTATAGCGTGTTTTGAGGGTTAGTAACTGCTTGACGTTTCGCAGGTTGACCAACTAGCGTCTCGCCGTCAGTGTATGCGATTACCGATGCTGTTGTGCGTTCGCCTTCAGCATTTTCTAGTACGCGTGGTTTGTCGCCGTCTAAAACAGCAACACAAGAGTTAGTAGTACCTAAATCAATACCAATGATTCGACCCATCAGGCTATCTCCGAAATATAATCTATATTAGTTTTTTGCTATACCCACATATGTGGGGGGCGGTAATCAGGGATTCAACCCTAATACACAAAATTTAAGTGCAAATGTAATTTGCTTTCGTATGCACCATAGATAAGGGCTGCAAACTGGTTTTCAAGGGAATAAGTAAAAAAAATCTATTTTTTCCCGTATCTTTTTACATAAAGGTAAAAAGTGACCGATCCCTTGTCAATTAAGGCTCCGATGTTGAGAAGGTCTCGCATTTGACGCCATATTAAAACCTCAACCCTATTCCAGATGCCATAAAAAAAGACCTTCATGTAGAAGGTCTTTTTCAAATAGATATTAATCAGTTAAATATTGTTCAAATGATTACTGATTCATACATGTTATTGGTTGAGCACTAACTGGTAGAAGCTCGCTTGAGTGTAATCACCTGCTTCCATACCACGCCATTCACAGGCAGAGCTCGACTTCTTGGTGTTGCATTGATTGTATGCACCCGCCTTGAAGTACATCCAGTCTTGTCCATAACCAAGGTCGATATCATTCCCCTGATACTTACCCTTTGCTAAATCGACATCATACGTCTTCACAATTGGATCAGCTGAGTTTGGATTCTTAGTAAAGGTTAAGTGCATGATGTTGTCTTTGATATTCACATCGTATGAGAACACTTCACCTAGCTTGATGCCATCAGCAGGATCCGAGCTGCCTTTTTTCAGATTGTATTGACCAAATACATCATGGCGAATGTCTTTACGAAGTTTCTTTCCGTTTTCATCCTTCGCATCTTTCATCTCTGTCGGCGGATTGAGTTCATAGTTCCACGTTAACGAACCATGCTCATGCTCCGGCAGTTTACGGTAAACAATTTTCAGAGGCTCATTGTCTGAACCATGAATTTGGCCAATCACTACCGAGAATGCGCCTGTTTTTTTGTAGCTTCCGCTGGTACTCACCTGATCAACAGAAAGTGTTGCCGTCATTTGGCCACCGATAGAACCAAACTCTTCTGCATTCTTATGGCTTGAAATCGCGAAGTTGTTGCTCGGCGCCGAGTAGCTGTCTGCCAGCATCGCTCTTAGTTCACTGCGTGTGTTTTTACTGTTTGGTGTCGTTGGTGCTGTATTCGGAGCCACAAATACCATCGCGCCAGATTCTGCATCAGTGTAGAACCATTTAGGATGAACGTAAGGCGTGTCTACATTCGACAATTCTTGCTTACCGATCTCCAATGTTTTGCCTTTTCTAGAGCCTTCTGTTGTTAGCTCCGGTAGGTTAATTTTCCATTTAGATAAATCGAAGTTTTGTGCTGGCGCTTTTGCTGGATCAAGATTGAACTGCTGACCAATATCGTGATTAGAAGCAAGAGCGGGAGCTGCTAAGAGGCTAGCAGTCAGTAGGCTAAGGTAAGACAACTTCATTATTTGGTTTCCTTTATGTCGTCATAATGTAGGTTGCCAGAACAATAAAATAATATTGTATTATTATATGTGATCTATATTAAATATTGAAAACTGATGACCCATTCAGCGCGAGTAAAAAGAAAAAATGAGACTTCGCACCAACACTGCCCCTTTTTGACCTAGCAGCAGATAGCCGAAAACACCGATCAGCAGAAATAAAAAAGCCCCGCTCTAGTTGAGCGGGGCTTCTAATTATCAAGTCTTAATTAAGGATTAAGCTTCTGCTTTTTGCAGCTCAGCTTCTTCGTTAGCTTCAACGCCAATTTCGTTTTCAGATTTAGCAACGATAGTGTTCACCGCTGTGTCTCCGACTACGTTTGAAGAAGTACAGAACATGTCACAGATACGGTCAACAGCAGCAACAATCGCTAGACCTTCTGGTGGTAAACCTAGTTGGTGTAATAGAACACCTACCATCACAACACCGCCACCAGGAACACCACCAGCACCGATAGACAGTAGCAAGATAGTTAGACCAAGAGTGAAGATATCAGCAGTGTTGATTGGCTGACCAAATGCGTTTGCTACGAACATAGTTGCTAGTGCGATGTAGATAGATACACCAGACATGTTCATTGTTGCACCTAGTGGTACACCGAAACCTGCTACTGACTTAGATACGTTTAGTTTGTCAGTTAGAGTACGCATTGTTACTGGGATTGTTGCATTCGAACTTGCTGTAGATAGTGAGAATAGAACTTGCTCACGAGTTGCACGTAGGAACTGCTTTGGAGAAATACCAGTGAATGAACCAACCATCATTGGGTAGAAGAAGAAAATCCAGAACACAAGCATTGCAACCACAAGCGCCACATAGCCAGCAACTGACATTAGCGTGTCTGCATCCAGTGTTGCGCCCAGTTGAATCATCAGAGCAAATACACCGTAAGGTGCCAAGCTCATTACTAGGCCGATAAGCTTCATCATGATTTCGTTAGCCATCTTGAATGTCTTGATAGCTGGGCCACCACGAGAATCAAGCGCTTGAATAGCAAGACCTGTCAAAATTGCCATGAAGATGATTTGTAGCATGTCGCCGCTTGCAAACGCTTCTACAGGGTTGCTAGGAACGATGTTAACAACAAGAGAGAAGATGTCTGGTGTTTCAGTTGTTGTAAGCGCAATTGTCTCAGAAACCGTACCCGCAAGGTTCGCACCTGCACCTGGTTGGAAAATAAGACCAATCGTTAACGCTGCTGAAATCGCGATGATGGTGTTAATAATGTAAAGACCAAAGGTTTTACCACCAAGACGACCAAATGAACGAATATCTTTTAGCTCAACAATACCGCAAACAATAGATACGTATACAAGAGGAACTACAAGCAATTTGATAAGTGATACGAACATACCACCAGCACCTTCGGCAGCGCCAAGTAGATACGTATCAAAAATAGCAATACCGCTGAATAGGTACTGAATAGCAGTACCAATAAGTAGACCGGCGAACAAGCCTACAAAAATTTTACTTGAGAGCGATTTATCCATCGTTCTTCTCCAGTTTGTTGTGTTTAAAATTTGTACTTTTATAGTTATATATGCGACCAAAATCGCTATATGGCAGTGGATTTTACATACAAAGATAACAATTAAAAGTATTTATTTACAAAAACATCACAAATGTGACATCAAAACATTTACTCAATCACAACAAGTTTCATAACACAAAACTCTAAATCGCTGATCTGAATGAAATAAAAAGAACGACATTCTTAATGCGGTTTTGATGCTTATTTACGTGGACTCTCAAGTTATAGGCACAAAAAAAGAGAGGCCTATGCCTCTCTTTTTATTTTACGTAAACCAGTGATTTATTTTGTCGCAGCGACTAACTCAGTCAATGTGCCAGTCAATCACTTGGCAACGTAATTCGTCATTACTTAGCAACCATAACCATCGCTGGGCGAACCACACGACCGTTTAGTTCGTAGCCTTTTTGCATCACAAACATAACTGTGTTTGATTCGTGATCTGGGCTTTCTTGGATAGACATCGCTTGGTGGAATTCAGGGTTGAACGCTTCACCTTCAGGGTTGATCTCTTTAAGACCAAACTTAGCAACTGTGTCTACGAACGTTTTGTGCGTTAGCTCAACACCTTCATACAGTGGCTTAACCACTTCGTTTTCAGCGTCTGCCGCTTGCATTGCACGCTCTAGGTTGTCGATTACAGGAAGCAGACCTTCAGCAAACTTGTTCAAAGCGAATTTACGCGCTTTATCAATTTCTTGTTCGCTACGGCGACGCATGTTTTCAACTTCAGCTTTCGCGCGAAGAACAGAATCTTGCTGCTCTTTCACTTTAGATTCGCTAGAAAGCAGTGCAGCTTCCAGTTGAGCGATTTTTGCTTCCTGCTCATCAGCAGCGTCTTCATTCAGTTCAGCTTCTTCAACTTTCTCAGCTTCAGCGATGATCTGATCTAGCTCTGCTTCGGTTACTTTGTTTTCTTCGTTGCTCATGATATCTCCAGAATTCGTTTTCAATGCAAGTGACAGGCGTGTTTGCGCCCCAAATTGATATAAAACACTCGCATAGACGTTCAACTTGCCTTTATTATGGGGATGAAGAATTTTGATTCAAGCCTAATTCGTTTGGAAACGTTATGAAAAAGCCATTTGAAGTCATCGCCATTATCGGTAAACCTCGAGATCAGCAAGCAATTCAGACTCATAGAGAGCTCTATCAGTGGTTAAGTGCTGAGGGTTATCAAGTGTTTGTTGATGACAGACTCGCCACTATTTTAGACGACATCCCAAAAGAACATTTTTCTAGCCTGATTGAATTAGGTAAACGCGCCGATCTCGCCATTGTGGTCGGTGGTGACGGAAATATGCTCGGTGCCGCTAGAATCTTGTCACGTTTCGACATTTCAGTGATTGGTGTTAACCGAGGCAACCTTGGCTTCCTAACCGATCTTAACCCTGAAAACTTCCAGAGCGCGCTGACTGATGTACTCAAAGGCGAATTCATGGAAGAAGAGCGATTCTTACTTGAAACGGAAATTCATCGTCACGGCCAGATAAAAAGCCACAATGCAGCACTTAATGAAGCTGTACTGCACCCCGGCCAAGTTGCTCACATGATCGAGTTCGAAGTGTATATCGATGACAGCTTCGCCTTCTCACAGCGCTCTGATGGCTTAATCGTCTCAACACCGACAGGTTCTACCGCCTACTCGCTTTCTGGCGGCGGCCCTATCCTATCATCAAGCCTAAATGCTATTTCACTCGTGCCAATGTTCCCGCACACCCTTTCAAGCCGCCCACTTGTAGTAGATGGCAAGCGTCGTATCAAGCTGATCGTATCGCCTGATAACCGCGGAACTCAGGAAGTGAGCTGCGATGGTCAAATCTCTCTGCCTGTTTCCCCTGGTGATGAGATCCACATTTACCAAAGCCCAAATGTGCTCAAACTGATCCACCCTAAAGACTACAACTACTACCACGTTCTACGTAACAAGCTAGGCTGGTCGAGTAAGCTGTTCTAAGTGAAAAGCAAACTATTTTAAAAGGCTGACGACATTCGTCAGCCTTTTTTATTGCCGATTAAAAGCCCACCGCCTCTATCTTTATGCCAATCCACCACATCGTCATACCCAAGAGGGAAGAACGACTGAGTTGGGAATCTATTGCGGTTTCAGTGATCTACAGACAAGCTCAATTCTGAGAGCTGTCGCAAAAAATTTTCACCTGTCGACTTTACTGTATAAAGAAACAGTATATACTGAGCTTATATACAGTATTGTTCAGTTATACAGGTAAATAAAAATGCTGGCTCATTTAAGTGTTAATAATTTCGCTATTGTTAAGTCTTTACAGCTAGAACTCTCTAAAGGCATGACAACAATCACCGGGGAAACTGGTGCGGGTAAATCTATCGCTATCGATGCTTTAGGCTTATGCCTTGGAGGAAGATCCGATGCAGGAATGGTTCGACAAGGTGAAGAAAAAACCGAAGTCAGTGCCGCTTTTTTACTTGAGAACAATCTGCATGCTACCCGCTGGTTAGAAGACAACGAACTACTTGATGGCAGTGAGTGCATCCTGCGCAGAACCATCTCAAAAGAAGGTCGTTCTCGTGCATTCATCAACGGTAGCCCTGTCCCTCTTTCGCAATTGAAATCGCTAGGACAACTGCTGATCAACATCCATGGTCAACACGCGCATCACCAGTTGATGAAAAGCGATTACCAAATGGCCATGCTTGATCAATACGCAGGCCACTTGAACCTATTGAAATCGACACGTAATGCTTATCAAGCGTGGCGACAAGCGGATAACCACTTAAAAGAGTTACGTGAAAATAGCCAGCAAAACCAAGCTCAAAAACAACTTCTTGAATACCAAATCAAAGAGTTAAATGAGCTGTCTATTGGGGAGGAAGAATATGAAGACCTCGAACAAGAGCATAAGCGCCTCTCCAATAGCGGAGAACTGGCCACAACCTGTCAGCAAGCTATCGAGCTTATTTATGAAGGCGAAGAAGTTAATGCGCTTGGTATTCTGCAATCGGCCAATAACTCCTTAATTCAGTTAGCTGAGCTAGATGAAAGACTGGCTGAGTTACCGAATTTACTTTCTGAAGCCATTATTCAGATTGAAGAGACCAACAACGAGTTAAGAACATACCTAGACAGCATTGATGTTGATCCCGGTCGTATGGCTTACGTTGAGGAGCGTTTCTCTAAAGTGATGTCGATGTCTCGTAAACACCACGTGTTACCTGAAGAGCTGTATAAGCACCATCAAGACTTACTACAACAAGTTGAAGCGCTTGATTGCTCTGATGAAAAATTGGAAGAACTGGCAAACGAGGTAGAAAACCAATACCAATCATTCGTTGCTAAATCAGAGAAGCTTCATAAATCTCGAACTCGTTACGCAAAAGAGCTCAACAAGCTGATCACGCAAAGCATGCACGAACTGAGCATGGAAAAAGCGCAGTTTGCCATTGAAGTGAACAACACCAACACACACCCTTCTCCATTGGGTATGGATAACGTGACCTTCATTGTTTCGACCAACCCAGGCCAACCAATGCAGCCGATTGCGAAAGTGGCCTCTGGTGGTGAGTTATCACGAATTTCATTAGCGATTCAGGTGATCACAGCGCAAAAAGTGGACACACCAAGCCTGATTTTCGATGAAGTCGATGTAGGTATCAGTGGACCAACCGCTGCGGTTGTCGGAAAAATGCTACGTAAGCTAGGCGAGTCTACGCAAGTGATGTGTGTGACTCACTTACCTCAAGTTGCCGGTTGCGGCCACCAACAGCTGTTTGTAGCGAAGAACACGAAATCAGGTAAAACCGAGACTCAAATGCACACGCTTGATGAGCAACAACGCGTTTCAGAGCTTGCTCGACTGCTTGGTGGCAGCCAGATTACCGAATCGACGCTTGCCAACGCAAAAGAGTTATTAATCGCAGCTTAGGTTACATATTCAGCAACTTTCTGATAATTTACCGAAAAATCTTGGCAATTTTGCAACTTAATTCAAAATTGCCAGTCATAACAAGCTCAAAGCGCAAGGAGCTTTTTACTTCTTGCTGGAGCTTGTTTATTATCAGGCAGTATTTTAGCGAAGAAAGATCTCAAACTATGCGAATTAAAAAGTGGTTAGTTGCAGTTCCACTTGCACTAACAATGTTGACCGGTTGCTCTCTATTAGAGAAGTTGGTTTATCGAATTGACATCAATCAGGGTAACTATGTTGAACAGGAAGCTGTCGACCAGCTCAAGTTTGGCATGACAAAAACACAAGTTCGTTACGTTATGGGCTCACCTATGCTTATCGAAAATGGCTACCCAGATACGTGGTACTACATTTACCACCACCAAAAAGGCCATGAAGACCCGATTCAGAAAAACCTAGTCGTGAACTTTGATGCCACAGGCACTCTAGTAACGATCAATGGTGATTTTGAAGCCAGTGATGAGTTCTTCGAAAGCCTTCGCTAGCTTTCCAGTCAACAAAGCTCTCAGCCGACAAAGCTATCCGTCGACAGAGCCAGAATCGCAAAAGCCTGCTCAATGAGCAGGCTTTTTAATATCGGCTAACAAATTAGGTCCGTTGTCTAATCCGCAGGCACAAAAAAGCTCGCCAATATAGCGAGCTCTCTTCTTAGTCAAACTTGTTTAGCATTACGATTTAGCTGCGGCCGCTTTTGCTTGTTCAGCGCGCTTACGACGAATCTCTTTTGGATCAGCCAACAATGCGCGGTAGATTTCGATACGATCTTTATCGCGAACCGTCGCATCAAGCTTAACGTTACGACTGAACACGCCAACCTTATTTTTCGCTAAGTCGATCTCTGGATACAGTTCCAAAACGCCAGACTGCGCAATAATCTCTTCAACGGTTGCGTTCTTGTTCACTATCAAGGTAAACACACGCTGCTCGTGCGGAAGTGCAAACACAACCTCTACGTGGATCATATCTGATTCAATAGTCATGGCTTAGTAAACCTGTTTCGCACGTTGAGTAAAAGCACTGACCATATTACTCGTCAGCTCATTGAAAACCTTACCAAATGCCATTTCAATCATTCGGCTAGAGAATTCAAACTCCAACTTAAGCTCAACCTTACACGCTTGATCGTCGAGCGGAGTGAAATACCAACCACCCTGCAGTTTCTTAAATGGGCCATCCACCAGCTCCATCAAGATCTCTGCGCCATCCGCTAAGCGGTTAGACGTAGTAAATGTTTTGCTGATACCGGCTTTAGATACATCAACCGAAGCCACCATAGCTGAATCTGAAGATTCGATCACACGTGAACCAGAACACCCTGGCAAAAACTCGTGATAACGAGCAACATCATTGACCAAGCTGAACATCTGGTCGGCACTAAACGACACTAATGCTGAACGAGTAACCTTTGGCATATAGACTCCTGTTAAAGACAGCGTTACATTAACACAAACTGCAATTTTAATTGTATTGGGCCAGAGCGCAAATAAAAAGGATTCCCCAACTAGGGCGCAATCCGTATAATGAGGCCATTATGGCAAAGAATAAATCAAAATCAAAAGCCGGTAGTAATACCATTGCGCTTAATAAGAAAGCTCGCCACGAATATTTCATCGACGATGAGATAGAAGCGGGGCTTGAGCTACAAGGCTGGGAAGTAAAATCCCTACGTGAAGGCAAAACCAATATCGCAGAAAGCTACGTTTACATCCGAGATGGCGAAGCATTCATCAGTGGTATGACGATCACTCCGCTAACTCAAGCGAGTACTCATATCGTGGCGAACCCAACACGTATCCGTAAACTCCTGATGTCGAGAAAAGAACTCGATAACCTTATCGGTCGTATTAACCGTGAAGGCATGACACTTGTCGCAACCGCACTTTACTGGTCTCGCTCTTGGGCGAAGATTAAAGTTGGCGTAGCGAAAGGTAAAAAGCTGCACGATAAACGTACTGATATGAAAGAAAAAGATTGGGCGAGAGATAAAGCACGAATTATGAAGAGTAATTTGCGTTAATTTTAAGCACTTAAACGCACAGTGCTAGACAGGGTAAGCTTTTCTGGTACTATGCAAATAACACTTGGGGCTGATTTAGGATTCGACAGGAATTTTGAAGTCTGAGGTGCATGCCGTGGGGCGGTTGGCCACGTTAAAAGCCGCAAAAAAATAGTCGCAAACGACGAAAACTACGCACTAGCAGCTTAATAACCTGCTCAGAGCTCTCTTACCCTAGCTTCCGCTCGTAAGACGGGGACCAATAAGAGATCAAACCCAAACTAGCTAGCGTGGCTTCTCCCACCTGAGAGGAAAAGCGCGAATTATAATTCAGGTTAGCCTTTAACTAGCGTGTCGGTTCGCAGGTTGCTGGTGAAATTAAAGATCGACTAAGCATGTAGTACCAATGATGAATGATTTTTGGACGCGGGTTCAACTCCCGCCAGCTCCACCAAACGTTTGGAAAGGGCCAACTCGAAAGAGTTGGCCCTTTTTGTTTTGCTGGAATTTAGGTTTCACTTAACAAAACAAAAATAAAATATGAAACCGTTAAAGGCAGATATCCCACTAATAAAATGCCACCACAGGGTTGGTGCGTGAGGGTAAAACCTTCTCCCAAATCTTCAATATCAGTTCACTTGTTATCTGATGCAGCCCCATCGTCTTCCGCTATCAATGAGGATGAATTCGTAGCTTGATCAGCAGTCTATGTAAGCATCGAAACTGCTGAAACGGATTCACCACCTACTTATAAAGCAACATTAAATAGGTGACGAATAAAAGATTTACTGTATTGAGGTTAAAAATAATATCGAAGATTAACGGCAGCAGTATCAGTTTGATAACTGTCTATGTCATAGCGAACCCATTCAGCCCCTATGGAGATACCGTGCCAGGGCATTGTCATAAGACCAGCGCCATAGTACCCATCAATGCCATTGTCACTATCACTCATGGGCATTGTCTCTAAGGTATCCGTATTGGTCGAATGTGAATTATACTCACCGTACCAAAAGAATGCCCCGCCTTTCACGTACACAGAGAAATAGTCTGCTATCGGGTAAGATAACGCGAAGCCAACAGTGCCCCCCTGAGCGCTCCTCAACTGCAACTTAGACATAGACTCCGCAAATTCATCTACTTCTAGATCAGGCACAGAATCAGTAGCCGTAAACTCTCGACTGCCTAAATCAACATACGCTGCTTCAAGAGCAATGTAAGAGTTAAACCTATATCCTCCACCCAAAGCAAAATAGAAATCATCTTGGTCTTGAGAGGTAAGCATTGCGGTTGATGAAACTTCACTTATTTTGGACTGCAATTCACCATCACTCGTATTGTCATAGCCCAAACCAAAACTTCCATTAAGGTAGAACCCGTTTGCTTGAGCACTGAATGACAGACTCATAGCAGTCAACACTATTGCTCCCCCCGCTATAGCGGTACGAAGATTACGTAGCAATAACAACAAGGCTAAAACCATCAGCGCAAATACCGACATATTTCCGCCCGACGATGAATTGGTACTCGTCATAGATTGATACCCTCTTACACCAACACCGCCGGGATCTTTAAGAACACCGTTCTCGATACCATCGCTGTCATTAGCGCCCCCCTCTTTCATTGTTAACTGAATACACCAATCACCAATACTCATGCCTCGAGTGTATTCTCCACTACTTGGCGGTGGACAGTATCCCTCTTCACCGGGTGCTGAACTGATATAGTCTGTGTCATTCTCAACAAAATCAGCCCAACCTGTTGTAGTACTGTATTTACGATATACCGCCTCTACGGGAACAGGCTCACGCTGAGGTATTACAACGTTGACCACCTGACCAAGCGTCAACTCGTTCACGTTGAAGTCAAACATCCCACCGACGTTATTGACCTCTTCATCTGGAAGTATCGACAAGCCTTGCAAATGGTCGCTATCGACTAATGCTCCCGAGTGCTCATTACTAATTGAACTATCACCAAGCGACAGATGTACACCAGGGTCTGATTCAATGATGAACTTGTTCATATCCATAGCTTTGTGAGGTAAAATATGGGGTACAGAAACAACATCTAGGTAATCTGGAATACCGTTGTTGTTTTCATCGCTCATCCCCTCATCAATGTCATAGATGCCGTCTCCATCAGTATCAACACCCTCAATAAATGTACGCCCTTGAGCCACTACGTTAAAGCTGTATGAACGCTTGATCTGAAATGCCTTATTAGATCGATTAACCAGCATGACAGAGACAGTATTTACTCCCAACTTCAAGTCAGAAGCCTGTAAGGTTAGCAAGTCGATAAATTCTTCTTGATTGGACTCATACTGCCACGCAATAGAGAACTCCTCCGCATTTAGCAGTTGACCATTCACTGAATCATAAAGCTCAAAACTAACATCACCGCCATTGGCGACCAACGTTGATTTGACTGTGTCATCTTGGGTGATACGCAAACGGAACTTAGGCAACGTGATTTCACTGACCACCAGCGTTTCATGTGTTGCTTTTAGTGACGTATGCGCCACATTCAACAACTCAACATAAAGGGACTCTGAAACCGCATTACTATCGGTTAAGAAGATAGTGTAATCAACAACCTCCTCAACCATGTCGTGGTGGTCTGTCTTGCCTTTATAATCATCAGCTTCTTCAAAGACAATCGTATGAGAATCCAAACCATGCTCCGCATCACCACTAATACCTAAATCCACGAACAGCGGGTATTCCGGTGCGAGTCCACTTAGTACAACTTTAAAGTGACCTTTACTGCCATCGCGTACACTGACATCTTTACTCAAAGAAATCATGGGATGGATGTCTACTTGCTGCTCTTGAATCTGAACGTTACCCGCATAGTCAACTGCTTTCCATTGAATCAGATGCCTACCCGATCTTAAGTAAGTGTTTCCACTATTGTATTCTTCAAGGAAGACCTCACAACAGTCACCACTGCCATAGTCTGATGCGGTCGGCCAATCCCCACCAGTGAGGCGTTCAGCATCCACTTTAGTGAAGAGCGACGTTGCATAGATGTTTAGGTTTGATGGTAGTTCAATGACTGGATTAACATCATCATCATGTGGGTTATTACCTTTTGCAAATTCATCTCGATTTGAGCGGCCATCGTTATCGGCATCACCTTCACCATCTTCACCGTTTAACGGATCAAACCCTTTCTCTCGTTCCCAGTTATCCGGCATACCATCGCCATCATCATCAGAGTCGTAAACATCAGGCATTTGGTCTAAATCAGTATCCAATAACACCGCCAAATCAAACGTTGTGTCTACGGACAAAGGTTCATCATCGCTTGCTCGAAGGGTAATAGTGTATTCGCCGATATGCTCCGTAGTAGGATTCATTGTAAGGGTCGTTCCAGAAAGCGTTAACCAACTAGGTGCACCCACTAACGAATAGCTCAAACTATCATTATCGATATCAGAGAAGATATCCGACAACAATTCTTGAGTCGTTTGACTACCTGTTGGGGCCTCAGCATCGGAATAACCTTGGTCAACGATTGGAGCATCATTGACTGGAGTGATAACAATTTCATAGTCCGTGTACTCTTGAGTTTGCAAACCGTAGCCGTCACTCACATAAAAATGGAACGTATCCTCTGTGGTTTCACTTCCGTCATGCACATAGCGTATGTCCGACTCTGTTTCTATATCAGCCTGTGTGAAGGTATCATTCACCGCGAGTTCAGTGTTTGACTTGAACAGAGCACCATACTCAGGTAGGCGAGTAATGACATAGACCAGATCATCATAATTCTGCTCAACATCCATAAAATGCACATCGTCATGAACAAAAGTAATACCTCCCCCTTCATTCACCTCCAATGTCGTCCAGTGGTGCTTCATTGGCATTGTATTGGTTCCGGTGACCTCAATAGTGAAATCACTCGTAGCACTTTCTAGTGCAATATCCCTCGCGGTAACGGTTATAGTGTAAGTACCAATATCATACCATGTTGGTGCAGTCACAAATCGTTTCTGCTCAGTGCTAAAGCTGATAAATAAAGGGAGGGGATCGCCATTTGAAAGAGTGGCTGAATAAGTAATGGTATCACTCTGACCTTGAGTAATATCCTCATCAACGAAACTCGCGTCAGCCAACGTATAGTTCAGATCGTCTCCAACATCGGTAATATCAAAAACTTGATTAACCAACACTTGATTAGCGACTGGTGCATCGTTTGAATTCAGTATTTCAATATTAAAAGTATTGCTAGACTGTCGACCGCCATCATCAGTAGCTGAAATCGCAGCCGAGTACACACCAGGAGTTATGGCAGTACCCGTAATCAATCCACTATCACTATCAAAACTCAAACCCGCAGGTAATCCCAAAACACTTCCAACAATAACCATTCCTCCTTCCGGATCACTGTAGGCCAGAGCAGTATCTATCGCTTCAATTTCGATATCTTCTGTTCTGCTGTGGGCACTAAATTCATTATTGAAAACTGGGGAGAGGTTAGGGTTTACGTTAATAATGAAGTTAGCGTTAGCGACGCCACCATTTCCATCTCTGGCGGTAACTGTCACACCATAGTTTGATAAAGCAGTAGTTAATGTGGTCTTACCGCTAATCGTTGCCGTGCCTGCATTATGGTCATAGCTTATCGATAAACCGGCTAATAGACTCTGAATATCGAGTGTCAGCACATCATTGTCAAGATCAGTAAAATAATTTATTGGCAAGTGATAGACAATATCACTACCACGTACATTCCCAACTGGGCTTAACACGCCATTCGCGACAGGAGGGTGGTTTACACTCCCCGAAATCGTTACCGATGTGGTGTAATTATTGGCATTCCCATTAGTATCCTCTATCTTAGTAGTCATTATCCGTGTTGAATTATCGGCATCAGCTCCCCCCTTATCCGAAGTAAACACCACACTTCTTAATGTTGCCTCCATCGCCGCTAACGTTGCATTAGCGCCAAAAGAAATAGCAAGGTTCGAATCACTGGCCACTAGCGCCCCAATCGTCACACTTTCAAACAATACACTCGAGCCATCAATGAGAATTTCATTGGACCCAGTTCCTACCGAACGAAGAGTAATTTGATTAGAGTGATTAGTCACCGATGGCGTACTAACTGATAATGTATAGCCATCAAAACTAGAATCATCAGACACTATCACTGCGTCCGAACCCACATCAATCATTACCTCATCACCATTGAGTGACGTAGCACCATCACCCGGAAAGTACGTTATGCTCGGAGCATCTGGATTTGGGATGATGAAATTAATTGTTAAGTAATTGCGAATTTTCTCACTCTCTTTCACAGAGAGATTGATAGGATAAACCCCAGGTTCTAACCCATCCGGATCAAACGTAAATTGATTCTCTTCGTTATCCGTTAGTGCAGGTTCATTGCTAGCGTTAAACACATTACCAATATTCTCAGTAGTGATACCCGCCCCATCAACAGTAAACGTAAAGGGAGTGTTGTCTTCTAGAGTAATAGTCTTTGTTTCGGAAGGGATGTTGTCAGAGAGATAAAACTCCTCTGTAGTACTCTTATCCTGCAGATAGAAAATTAAGTCGACATGCGTTTTAGATTTAATGGCATTGTCAGCATCAAAATCCTCCACGACAAAACCACCTGAATACAACCCTTCACTAAGAGAGCCAGATCCTGTCCATGTAATAAGCCCCGTCGCAGTATCAATGGATATTCCAACAGGGTTAACACCCTCTCCACCCAACTCATCCAAATTGGCCATACGATACGACACACGGTCACCATCAGGGTCCAACACATTGAGCTGATACGTCCAATCAACGAGACTGGTGACACCATCAGCCTGCAACTTAGGCACTTCTAAAATAATCGGCAACTGTATCGTGGGAGCCTGGTTTCCATTCCTTGGATCTATAATGGTCTGTATTTTCCAATAATCATCGCTATTATTTTGCAAATTTGAAATACGACAACAACTCTTATAGTACACATTGTATTGCTCGCCTAAATCGATGTTGCTCGCTGTAAACTTAGAGGTCTGCAGCGTATATTGGTTCGCAGTATCTGAGTCAGTAGAAAAGTTTTGCCTCACCTCCGAACCATCAACAGGCACTAGAACCATACCGTTATCCGCATTCAATCCACTAGACCCACTTGAGACACTAATTGTGTTAGCACGATTTAATGCCCACGCGGTTGTGATGGTTAACGTAACATCGTTGTCTACCCCTCCCCCATCTAAGTCTGCCAACTGCCACTTAATACTCCCTCCCCGAAAGTGAGAAGCCGACGCAGTTGTAGACGCAAGCAACGCTGATATCAATATCAAATTTTTAAACATACTTTTCCTTCTACTATTTCCGTTCCGCTTCATTAAAGAGAAAGTTATTGTTTCCCCAAAAAAAAATAGCGAAGGACAATCAATAGCTTCTACATATATTTCACTAGCTATCAATCAGGATAGTATACATGTTGCATATATCAATCAGACTGAATCAAGAACCTACGAGCTGAACAGCTACGTTCGCACCTCTCGTAGCCTAGTTACAAAACAGTCAATCGTAGTTCTCTGATCTTTTGGATTCATCGAGACAAATAACTCCATACAGTCCGTCAGCGTCTAAATAATACCTCGCTAGCTATGGGGCATGTGTATCATCACATTATGGGGGCGAGTCTTTTAAGGCGTGGTTTTAAGGTCTCATTCATACCTGCACATAAAAAGTAAACTCAACAAAAAGCCACACATCCCATTACTGAAATGTGTGGCCGTTTAGAACTGTTCTGATACGAACTTAGATAAGTTTAGGGATTACTCCATATCACCTAACAAGTAATCTTCATCGCTGCTGACTACCGCGCCGTGCTTTAAGAAGTTCTTACCTAAGATCATGCTGTATTCAAAACGAGAGCGATCTTGAAGGTTTACCCTCACCTCTTTCTCTAGGTCACCCAACTTAACCTTCATTTCTACTACAGGGCGAATGTTCACCTTCTCGCCTTTCTTGGCTTTGATGCGCATTACATCAATCACTGGCTTGGTGAAGTCTTGCTTATCGCCTTGGTTGTTTTGATAAGTAAAGGTCACCATGTCTTGGCCATCTTTCTTAAATCGTTTGATATTGACTGCGTTCATTGAACTTACATCCGCGCCAGTATCTAGCTTGGCCGGGAACTTCATACCATTCACTTCAACAACTTCGATGTGTCCAACTTTAAACAGTGGCTCAGCCTTCAGAAGGTAATCAGAGCGCGTATTAACGTAAACGCCTTCTTTTGCCATCTTCTTACCTAAAATAAAGTACGCTTCTTTCTCATTTGTGTTGAGCACGTCGATGGCAAACTCTTGCGTACGAACGTTTCCAGAGACCGCAAACTCACCACTTACAACCGGACGAGTATCATCCCCGACTTTAAGCTTCTTAATAATTGGCTTGGTCACCTTCTGCTTCTCACCATTTACATCCGTAAGATAAAATTCGACGGAAGCATCTTTGCCTTTACCTGTCATTTCAAAACTGTCGACCTTCAGCAAAGGCGTATTGACAGTGAAAGAAGCCACCGCCTTAAGCGGGAAGTCATCTAGGGTGATGTCCTCTTCCGGCGAGATAATCATAGGCTCACCAGACTCAACCACATCACTAAAGTTCTCTGAACCTTCGGATAAAATATTCTCAGCACTGGTATCAATCATGAAGAGTTCGCTGGCGGTGTTGGTTCCAAATCTCAACTGTGACTCACTACTCGAGCGCTCACGTAGGTACACCAGAACGTCTTTAGTAGTGTTTTCATCGAGTTGAACAGGCACATACACCAAAGGTCTCTTCTTACCGCTCACGCTTAACATACGAACCAACGGCAACGTCATCTCTTTTTGCTTGCCGTCGTTGTCGAACATATCAAACGTCACTTCTTTGTTCTTTTTGTCTATGTCGATGTCTTTTGCATGCAAAATGCTGTAGCGGTTCTTTAAAGAGAAGGTCGCATTCATCGCCATTCCCGAGATAGACACTACCTCTTTACGGCCCACCACCGTTGCGTTCTCTTGCTCTTGCAAGTAGTCATAACCTGCAAACACCAGAGCGTTGTCCGCAAGGAAGGTTTTGCCGATCAATACTGGCGCAGAGAAGTGACTTCTGTCTGTCAGGTTAACATCGGTTTTTAATTCTTGACCCGCAATGGTAAGCGACATTTTTACGGTAGGACGAAGTAAAGGCGTGCTGCTAGTGCGGCTGCGTATCATGCTGACACGCTCTAAAGGCGCTTCGATTAATACCATGTCTCCCGTACGTGGGTTTTGGACCTTAAAAGACACCACAGCCTCATATTTCGCAAAGGTGCTGCCATCCCAATCATCGTAATCAACATCAGAATTGTTCAACAGGTCTTCGGTTAACGCCGCCATCAACTCTTTATCTTTGAGGTTTTGGTAATCGGGATTAGAGCTCTTCACATGAATATCTTCAGCATGCATAGAAGTGGTTTCTGCACCGGTATCAATTTTACCAATGAAAGGAACGTCTTTTAGCCCTTGAACGCTAGATAAGTACACGTTCTCAGTGCGACCTAATACCGACTTACCATCGAGTTCGTAAGTGGGATTTTGAGTGGTAGGTGAAGTGTCAGTAGCCAAAGTGTATTGTGAAAAAAGTAGAGTGCTTAAAAGAGTTAGAGCCAAAGGTATCTTTTTCATTAGTTGGTCCGTTGTGATCAGTTCACTAATAATACTGGCGTTTCCGCGAAGAGTTCCCCCACCAGCAATGGTTCTCACATAACGTTAACGCTATGAGTTTTTAAATGACAAACCGATGACTTTGCGCTGCATTCGCTTATCGATTATTGACTAATGGATACCCAATAACCTTTTCAATGCTCGGTGTTCTATTGAAGAAATGAATACAAAAAAGGCCAACGACGAGCGCTGACCTTAGCGATTCAAAACACACCTGAAGCGAGTTTAACTTGCTAAAACACAAACGGTTCTAGATAAACATAGCACTAAAAAGTCCCGACTGTTTTCTTTGCACAGATAGCTCGAGCTTTTTCTGCGTCCTCACCTTTATTTTTGAGATAGCACTGTCGATAAGATTCGACGTAGCGCTCAAATAACACCTCGGCTTCAGGTTGTGGTTTAGAGAGCAGTTGGTTAACAAACTTTCTTGAGCCGACCTCAAAATGCTGAGTATCAATTGGGGAATTCCAATCCCCTCCCCAGATCATAAATCCGTGATGGGCAAACAGCTCCACCACATCTTCCGCCATGCCGCGGCGTTCTATTTCATCACGCGCACGAAAGCGAGTACGGTTCACATAACTTGTCGCAGATTGTGAAGGCTTTACCGTGATTTTTCCGTTGCTATCGAACTCTAAGAAAGGGTTTTGCACTGGGTTGATGTCTATCGCTACACCATAAGCATGCTTCGACCAACCACCTCCGCCGGTAATAGGACGAGCGTTAAACGCACTGCTGTTATTCGCGTCCATTGAGGCGTTGTCGTCACCTCTGAATTCACGCATTAATCGAGCGGAGTGAAGAGGAAAATTGCGCTGTTTGAGTTCTGAAAAGATTTGTTCAACAGCAGGTGCAACCACATCAAGCACGATCATATTGCCCTGTTGCGTTTCCCCTTTGAAATTAATGAAATCAAAGTCCACTTTGGATAGTCGCTCACAACCAACGGGCGCGCCACGACTCAAGACATTGTTCTTTTTCATCATGTCGCACTGCCATTGAGATATAGGGGCGACTTGGGCATAACTCGCAACACTGAGCACAGTGGTCAGCAAGCCGACAATAAAACGTTTCATATCAAAGACTCAAAAATAGTAAGAGTGAAAAGTAGCAGAGTTGGAAAATAACATATTAAGCCAAGTTGAGCGCACGCTTTGTTAACGCGTTTTGTCCCAATAGACAATTTCTCGAACTCGTCCGTTCTGGTCGATATCCGCTTTTCCACCAACATCAGAAGGCTCAGGTAAGGTCGATAATTGCGGAGCGTTATAGGCAACCAACATAAGTACGAACGCATCGTAAATATCGTCTATCGCGACGTCTTTACGTTTAGTATTTGAAATGGCCAACGACAAGCCTTCACACCATTGAGGGGTGAGTTGCTGAATAATAGAAAGCCGTTCTTCTTTGCCTTCTGGCATTCGTTTGGAAAAGGTCAGTGGCTCGCCTTTCAAAGCTGCAAACACCACCTCAGGATGTGATTCCCTTATCGAAAGGCTTGGGTGAGTTTCAATGAGCTCATCAAGCTCGCGGATCTTGGGCACAATTCCCCAAGTCTGTTTAGAAAACTTCTTATCAAGCTGCTCCACATTGGCACTGCACGCCGCAACGTAATCGGTTTGGTAAACCGCCTCTCGACACGGAACAGGAAACACGGAGAAACCACGCTTGCTGGTTAGAAAACGTCTTGCCGCTTTATCGCATAATCTATCTGGAGTCAGTGAATCGCTAAAGCCAATAGGCATGTCGATTAACGTTGTTGCTCCAGTAAGATCATCAACCAACTCATCGAGCGTGTTTACCACTTTGAACGTAGGTGGCTCATTGCCAAAGACAATCCAAGCGATCCAACCCGCCTTGCAGCCATCAATTCCGATGTATTTCATTATGTTCTCGATGATTAAATTGTTGAGGGCTATTTGAGATAACTAGCCCACTTAATGATCAGTGCCACTCACTAATCAGCAGTCTGCTTTTTACACCACGTACCTGCAAGCCCATTGCATCGAACACCTCTTCAAAGTCTCGACACTGCGCTGGTATGTTAGGTAACGAAAGCGCGGCCTCTGAAAAGAATTGTTGTTCAAAATGAGCCGAATCGTTCCAAGCGAGTTGCCACCACTCTAGAATCCTCGACTTAGACGAGCGCAGCTTTTCAGCCGTAGGAACTTTGTCACTTTTACTTAAGTTCTCTTTGCTTGTAGTTGGAAAAAGATTCCACTTATCGTTGTTTGGCCAGTAAGCGAAAGGCAAACAATGATCAACGTGAAACTCATTTTTTAATGTTTTTCCACTCCACACGCTGACAATGTCGGCACGATCAGACCTAAGTTTCTCGACACGTTTACGCACATCGCGAGTATCGTGGTTTTGATCGATCCATACCAAGCAGTCGTGATACGTCTGCAATGAGATACTTCGCTGTCGGTTCAACTCGAAACGCTGCATCTCCATGACCCATTGATTCACCACCAGCGGTTCAATCCAAGAGTGGTAGATTCTAAAGCATTCCCATAAGCTTTCATCGAGAGTGAAATAACCAAAGCTTTCTAAGAACTCACTATCAATGACCAGTGATTCTCGGCTCTTCCGTCGTTTCTGAGGTGGGTATATATCGAATAGTCGGTTGTCTTTCGAGCCTTGATAAATAAAAGTCACAGGTCCTGATTTAATGGTGCTGATCGTTTGTGAAAATAGCTTTTGTAGAGCCTTGGCTTCATCGCCGAGAAACATAGCGCCTATCGCTAGGTCATCAGCACTTAGGTGTTTGAGTTTATTCCACCCATCCTCTTTTACAAACCCAAGTCCCTTCGTTGTGTTGCTATTTTGCTGAATCCCAGCGCCTTCTATGTCGATATCAATCAGTCGCTTAAACTGCCTAACCCAATACAGAGCAACCAAGCCCACTGGTAGAGAAATTTTCCCATCAGTTCGATCAATCACAGCGCCTGAATGCGCATCCGCAATTCTCAGTAGAGTTCTCAACAAAGCCAACTTGTATGTGGCCGACTTATTGTCATTCACAATAATGTGGCGCACCTTGTTCAAATCACCGGAGCCATCGTCTGGCAGTGTCATCACCACGGTTTGCCACCACACTTCACTGCGGTTCAATGTATCTTGGCTATCATCAACATGACGAACCAACAAGGCGCTGTTTTTTGATAAACGCTCTAGCTCTTCAACCGAGACTTCATAGCCTTGTCGACTGTCTTGAAACTCCCCATGACGCAGAGTGATCACCAACTTGCCATTTGGAGCCAGCAAGTTAGACAACTTTCTAAATGCTCGTTCTCGATGAGACGGGGCTAAGTGCATCCAAACCGCGCTCACCAATACCAAGTCAAAACGCATTCCGAGGTTTTCAGTGCGGCTAAGCGAGGGAAGTGAATCATCAATCCAGGTAACACTTGGACCTGTATATTTCGAGCCTTGTTCGCGTAATGAAGCACTTGGTTCTATCGCAATAACATCAGCTCCGGCTTTGTGCATCCATAGCGCATCACGACCGCTCCCAGCACCGACATCTAATACTTTATCGCCATCTAAAGGCCAATAAGCTTGCCAGCTTTTATGCACCGTCTCGAACGTCACTGAGTTGTACTGCTGGCAAAGTGTGTGAGCATTTTTATCGTAAAAAGGAATCGATGAGGACATATGCGCTATTGGGGTAAGGAGTCTATCTCAATAGTAATGGGGAGCTTAAGCGATTGCTAGCAGCTCATGCAAGTTCAGCCACACCGAGCAATATTTATCGTTAGTGACTGTTTTATATCAATATCCTCCTAATGAGTTCATCAGGCGAGTCACACCTCGAATTAATCTCGTCAGAAAAACAAAAACAAACAAGGTGCAAGCTGACGTGCGAACAGAGATAATTGTTTGAAGATGATTAACTCACCTCAAGCACCTAGCCGATAAAGACTAATGAACACATACTCGCACATAGATACCCCATTCAACCTGCGCCACACCTGTTGGTTTTGTGGTGAACCTTCCAGTAACCTTGTTGAATTTCCCAAGACAGCGCAGGCTGTTGCCAAGATAGGCCATTCACCGATAGCACTGCCCGCTTGTAATGAGTGTGCGAGAATTAACTATTCAAAGAATCTGACCTCAATTTGGTCTGTGCGCGATCAGATAAAACACACTCTGATAGACAAGTACGCTAAGCACCTTGGCATCGGTGAGAATTGGACGGAGCAAGAACTTATTGATTCTGATTTCTCGGGTTCGACGCTTGGTGGGTTTGGGCGCAGTGCTTGGAAGATGTATCAAATCGCCAAGCAACGCGTCGATTATAAAGGCTGGCCTTTGTCGGTTGATGACATCCCACTTGAGGTATACGACGAAACCAGTGGCTTTGAGTTTGACGGTACTCGTTATGCCTCAATCAATTCGTGTATCGACTATTTCACCAAGGCAGCAGGCGTAGACAAAGAGCTGTTGTCGCAGCTTGTCGACATCGTTTCATCAGACCGATTTAGCTACGCACTGCGAATCGCCAAGTTGAACAAGAGTGTTTCTAATACTAAGCGCTCGGAGATCGTCGAAGAGGTACTGCAACAAGAGTCTGAACAAGAAGAGATACTGCTCGAGCAAGCTAATTCAATGTTTAACCCAAACGTCGAAGAGGTGAATATATCAGGCTCAATAGCGCCTGTATTTGCCATTCAGTGGGCGCTGGCTAACAAGGTTAAAGATTTAGCCCACCTTTGTACTCTCGAAGATGATTATTTTGACTATTTCGAACACCTCGGCGGCCCTGCAGCTTTCATGTCTTATAACGGCCTACAACTCTACTTAGAATCGCGTCAAGATCCGGAATGGGTAGAAAAATCGGATCCAAACAAACAGTATTGGTGATCATGAGCCATTACTGGTGAACACGTGTAAGCCCGATAACTGTGTCAAACACCCATTGTTAGTCCTTGTTTTATATAAAGATCTAAAAATAGCCCGCTATCACAGTTAATTGTTGCAATTCGGTTAAATAGAGTGAAAACTTCAAGCATCTAAAACTATTTAATCACTGCCATCTGCGGTGAGTAAGGAGTGAGTTGTGCTTGCTGTTCTTCGTATTATTTTGGCTACGGTGTTTATTATTTTCACCACTCTATGTGCTTTTGTTTACTGCTTGTTTAGCCCCAAGAACCCCAAGCATGTGTACGTTTTCTGTCGTTGGTTCAACCAACTCCAAAAGATCATCGGTGTAAAATTGGTGCAGCGCGGCCTAGATAATGCGCCTACACCAGAAAACAGCGTCTACATCTCTAACCACCAAAGCATATTAGACTTTGTGACCGACCCAGGAATGCTAAGACCACGCACTGTTTCATTGGGCAAACGCGATTTGTTGTACGTGCCTTTCTTTGGCTTGCTGTATTGGATCACCGGTAACATCATGATTAACCGCGAAGATAAATCCAAAGCACGCGATACCATCAAGCAAGTGGCGGAAGCGATTCATCAGAGAAACCTGTCTGTTTGGGTTTACCCGGAAGGAACCCGTAGTAAAGGGCGTGGATTGCTGCCATTCAAAACGGGCGCTTTCCGAATGGCGATTGAAGCTGGTGTGCCTATCACCCCGATGTGTACCAGCACCACGCACAATAAGATCGACTTTAATCGTGCCAATAATGGCATTGTGATCACCGAGATGCTGGAACCTATCGATGTATCCGGCTACAAGCTTAGTGATGCAAGGGAGCTGGCCAATCGCTGTCACGCACTCATGGCAGAGAAAATTGCAGAGCTTGATGCCGAAGTGGCTCGTTTAGAGGCACAGCAAAAACCAGAGTTGGATTCAGATCGTTCTTCTACGAACTAACTCGCAACGAAACCACTGAGTCATCGCTCAGTTACTTAAAAAGACACTCAACGATCGCAACTCTCATTGTTCTTGTTTTACTTGCTGGCACTTATCCGCAAAATAAAAACAGGCGTTATCGGCTTTATAGAGCAATGGGAGTAAACGATGGAAGTGATTCACCATGGTGGCAAACATACTGTCACAGGATCTTGTCACGAGCTAAGAGATTCAGGCCAAGCGGTGCTCATCGATTGTGGCCTTTTTCAAGGTAAAGAGTCCCAAGGAGAAGATGCACGCCCTCTTGATATTGAATTTGAAACGTCCCACCTCAACGCTCTGCTGCTGACCCATACTCACATTGATCATATTGGCCGATTACCTTGGTTACTCGCCAGTGGCTTTAACCAACCTATTTATTGCACGCAAGCCACCGCTGAACTCGCCCCTTTAATGATTGAAGATGGCTTAAAACTGCAAGGACTCAGCAATAAACAATCAAAGCTGATACTCAAAAAAATTCATTCGTTAATGGCTCCCAAGCCTTACGGGGAATGGTTTCCAATCACATCTAAACAGCGAAACAACGGAAAGGATCATCATAGGCCAAGTACTCTGCATGCCCGTTTTCAACCCGCTGGGCACATCTTAGGTTCCGCCTATATCGAGATTAAGTTACCCAACAAAGAAGTAGTTGTGTTTTCTGGCGACTTGGGCCCGAGTAACACACCACTGCTGCCGGATCCTCAGCCACCACAGCAAGCTGATTATCTGTTTATCGAATCCACTTATGGCACCAGTACACATGATGATATTGCTACGCGATCTGAGCGTCTCAAGGCCATTATTGATCGTTCACTACTTGATGGTGGCGTTATTCTAATCCCGGCTTTTAGTATCGGCAGAACTCAGGAATTGTTGTTTGATATCGAACACCTGATCTTTGAGCACCAACTCAGCAGCGATATTCCTATTATTCTCGATTCTCCGATGGCTCAAAAAGTGACGCGTTCATACCGACGTTTTAAAGAGTTGTGGGGACAAGAAGCAAAGCAACGCCTTGAACTGAAACGCCACCCACTCGCTTTTGAGCAATGCATTACCGTTGATGGGCATAGAATGCACAAGAAAATCGTGAATCGCCTTAAGTCGACAGGTGAACCCGCGATTGTGGTCGCAGCTTCTGGAATGTGTCAGGGTGGCAGGATAATGAACTACTTATCGGCCTTGCTTCCCGATAAACGAACCGATGTAATTTTAGCGGGCTATCAAGCGCACGGGACGCTCGGACGAGAGCTGCAACAAGGCGAAATGCAGGTTTTTATTGATAACAAAGACGTTGAGGTTAACGCTCAAATTCATGGCATGTCTGGCTATTCTGCCCATGCAGATAAAGAGGATCTCTACCAATTTATAGAAGGCATCGCGACTCCACCGAAAGAGGTGCATTTGATTCACGGTGAGCCAAATACTCAGTCCGAATTCACTCAAGAATTACAAGAGCGAGGGTTCGTGGTTGTTTGAAACAGGTATCAAATAAGTAACTTTTACTGATTAGACATTAAAGCCTTAGTTATCGAGCCTTCCAAAACGATAGTCTCTTAGACCTGCTAGCTCACACGATGCAGGTGATATATTCCAACCTAGTTATCCCTGCACTCCTATATCAGTCGTTCATGCTAAGCGACTTCAACTTCTGTTTGCCACGATTTCGCTTCTTATGCGCACCTCAAATTCCTCTTTCTGTATTAATCACTATTTATTCACTTTGCAAAACACCAAAAATCATAACCAGTTGCATAACAAACTAAATAGAACGATTATCGAATTAGCACTAAGAGTTAACAAATACCCTCTACAACATGCTTTATGTCACAGTAATCCTAATGCGTAGTTAAATAATTTAACACCTGGGTTACAAGTGAAGTATTGTGTTGTTCGAAAAACAATCATAAGCAAAACTAACAGGGAAAATACTCATGCAGTCATTCGTTGATTTTTTGAATGGAATAATCTGGAGCCCAGTACTTATCTACCTATGTTTAGGTGCAGGTTTGTTCTACTCCATCATGACTCGATTTGTTCAAATCCGTCACTTCTTTGAAATGTGGCGCTTGCTACTATCGGGTAAAAGCTCATCAAAAGGCATCTCGTCTTTCCAAGCTCTAGCCGTTTCGCTATCTGGCCGTGTCGGTACAGGTAACATTGCTGGTGTTGCTGCCGCTATCGGTTTCGGTGGCCCAGGTGCAGTATTCTGGATGTGGGTTGTAGCCTTCTTTGGTGCCGCGACTGCTTACGCAGAATCTACGCTAGCGCAAATCTACAAAGAAGAAGATGAAGGCCAGTTCCGTGGTGGTCCGGCTTACTACATTGAAAAAGCAATGGGTCAGAAGTGGTACGCATGGATCTTCGCTATCGCGACTATTTTTGCATGTGGTATTTTGCTTCCAGGTGTTCAGTCAAACAGTATCGGTAATGCTGTAGAAGCTGCATTTGGCTCAGGTGACATGATTGAAACAGCTGTCGGTACATTCAGTTTCGCTAAAATTTTCACCGGTACTGTTGTTGCTATCATCCTTGCTTTCATCATCTTTGGTGGTGTCAAACGTATTGCGAACTTCACACAGATCGTTGTTCCTTTCATGGCATTGGCTTACATCATCATCGCGTTCGTTATCATTCTGCTAAACATCAGCCAAGTGCCAACTGTTTTCGCAATGATTGTTGGTGATGCATTCACACCTATGGCAGGCTTCGGTGCTGCAATTGGTTGGGGTGTTAAGCGTGGTGTTTACTCAAACGAAGCGGGTCAAGGTACTGGTCCTCACGCGGCAGCGGCTGCAAGTGTTGATCACCCAGCTCAGCAAGGTTTGGTACAAGCATTCTCTATCTACATCGATACTCTTCTAGTATGTTCTGCTACAGCGTTCATGATCATCATCACTGGTGCTTACAACGTTCATGGCGGCGCTGAAGGTGTGTTCCTTGTTCAGAACCTAGCAGCAAACATCGGTGCGAATGGTCCTGTATTTACACAGCTTGCTATTGAAAGTGCACTACCAGGCATTGGTAAGCCATTCATCGCATTTGCTCTGTTCTTCTTCGCATTTACAACGATACTTGCTTACTACTACATCGCAGAAACGAATATTGCTTACCTACGTCGTACCATCAAGATCCCTGGCATGATGTTCGTACTTAAGCTTGTTCTTATCACTGCGGTTTTCTATGGCACAGTTAAAACTGCGAACCTTGCATGGGCAATGGGTGATGTTGGTGTTGGCTTGATGGCATGGTTAAACATCGTTGGTATTCTGATCATCTTCTTCATGTCTAAGCCTGCGCTTAAAGCTCTAGCAGACTACGAAGAACAGCAGAAACAAGGTGTGACAGAGTACACATTCAACCCTGTAAAACTAGGCATTAAAGGTGCAACTTACTGGGAAGAGAAGTACAAGCGTAAAACAGGCAAGTCTCCTGAAGCAGAAGCTGCAGACACTAAACCTGTAGAGCAACCTTCAGCTTAAGCTTTCCTTAGCAAATAGATCGCTTTAACAAATAGATCGCTTAAAAAAAATAGCGCTATTAATAACGCATAAAAAAGGGGTTAGCCATTTCGGCTAACCCCTTTTGTTTTATTCATAACCAATAAACGGCTTATAACAAACTAACTGTTCCCGAGTTAGAGTATTAAGCAGCGATTTCTTGTGTTGCCATCTGAGGTGCTTTCTTCTCACCGATAGGCAGTACTGTGCGACCGTATTCGTTGTTGATTACTTGTGCCATTGCAAAGTAGATAGCTGAAGCGCCACAGAAGATACCTTCAAAACCAGCGATAGTGCCGATTAGTTCGCTGCCAGTGAAATCACGAGCTGCAAGTAGGAAGAACAAGATAGTCAGTGAACCGAATACTACTTGCTTCGCAACTGGGTAGCATAGAGAACCGATGAACATGAAGCCTGTGAAGATGCCCCATAGTAGTAGGTACCAACCCATGAATGCAGCAGGGCTTGCAGGTAGACCCATGTAAGGCATCACGATTAAACCAACCAAAGACAACCAAAATAGGCCGTAAGAAGTAAACGCAGTTGTACCGAACGTGTCACCACGTTTGAAACACATTGTGCCCACGATAACTTGGCTCAAACCACCGTAAAAAATACCCATAGCAAGAATCATTGAATCGATTGGAAAGAAACCTGCGTTGTGGATATTAAGAAGAATAGTGGTCATACCGAAACCCATTAAGCCTAGTGGCGCTGGGTTAGCTAGTTTGGTCGACATTGCGAATTTACCTTATTAAAGTGGTTGATTAAAAAAAAACGATAAAAGTTATCAGAAAATTTTAATCTATAAACCGTACAACTAGGTAATCCAGTTATCGAAAACTAAGATTGTGTAAATGATCTTATGGAAAATTAGTTTCATAACGACACAAATTAATTCACAGAAACTATAAGTAAGCAAATTCCCTATCGCGTATCTACTCATTAGATCGTCATTCCAGAATCGAGGGACGAGATATCTGGAATCTCGCCCTTAGACATAAATACCAACCGTAAACGCCAGAGATTCCCTATCACGTTCGTTCCTCACTGTAGGGAATGACGGTGGTGTGTTTAGGTACGCGTAAACGAGATTCGGGATACGGGATGCGAAGAACGTGTTGAGATTGAAGTCAGTGATATGCATATGAAAAAGATGCGGGTAGCGAGACTCAGGATGCGAAAAGAGTCTTTATATTTGAGTAAGCGCCCCCTTAATAGCAAACGTAGGTAACAGAGGGCGAGCTTTTCGTTACTCGTTTACTCGCATCCCGTATCTACTCATTGAATCGTCATTCCAGAATCGAGGGACGAGATATCTGGAATCTCTTCTTAGACATAAATACCGACGATAAACGCTAGATATTCCCTATCACGTTCGTTCCTCACTGCAGGGAATGACGATGGTTTTCGTAGATGCGGGTAACGAGATTCGGGATGCGAACAGCGGGCTCAGATTGAGTAAGCGAGAAACTAAATAGCAAACACGAACAATAATAAGTCGGTTTTTTCGCTACTCGTTTACTCGCATCCCGTATCTAGTCTCTCATTTGTAATCTTAAATTACGCTTGTTGTGGCTTAGATTCAGACACTTGAGATTGAACGTCTGAAAAAGCATTTTTACTCGCGTCGCGCTTGGCTAACAGAGTTACAAGAATAAGCTGAACAACAAGAGCGCCCAACACAACCAGTGCACTTCCCGTAAAGCCAGCCACAACAAAACTAACTAAAGCGATAGAGCCGTTCATCAATGCGTAAGGCAGCTGTGTCTTAAAGTGTTCAAACTGATCACACCCTGCCCCGGTTGAAGAAAGAATCGTGGTTTCAGAGATCGGTGAGCAGTGATCACCAAACAAGCCACCTGATAACACGGCGCCAATTGCGACAAGAAGCGGTGCATCTATCGCAATCGCGGTTGGAATAACCAATGGCATCATTATCGCGAAGGTTCCCCACGATGAGCCCGTTGCGAATGAAATAATGGCAGACAACAGGAACGCGACCGCAGGTACTAACCAGTATGGAAAACCACTCTGTGCTTGCTCGGCAATATAAGCGGCTGCGCCCAACTCTTTACCGACTGTGCTTAACGCCCAAGCCAATACCAAGATGATCGCTACGGGCATCATGTTTCCCATACCTTTTAAATACACTGAAACACCGTCTGAAAGCTTTCTTACACCGTAGTAAGCCATTAGCGAGATTAAGGTAATCGCGGCAAAGAAGTAAGCCGATGATAACGCTGCTCTGAACGATGAACCTGCGACCTTTTGGAACGGGAAGCCTTGTGGAACCAACATGGCACACAACACCACCAGCATCACTAGCAACGGCGCCCAAACAAAAGAGGCCTTTGCATTTTTATGCGAGAACGGATTTAGTGATTCGTTATTCACGCCAGAGTTAATTCCCGCTTGGCAATCACGCTCGGCTTTTGCCATTGGTCCAAAGTCTAAACCTTTAACGGACACTAACGGAACGATGAAAATCGCGAGGAATGCGTAGAACTGAAAAGGAATTGCACCAATGAACGCATCCCAGTCAGACATGTTGACATTCAACGCCGTAAACTCTTTTTGGATCAGGCTCATGATGTAAACGCCCCACCCAATGAAAGGAATGAGGATCGCAACTGGCGACGAGGTTGAATCAATGATGAATGCTAGCTTCTGTCTAGAAAGTTTCAGTTTATCGAAAAGAGGACGAAAAACAGGGCCAACAATTAACGGAGTACCTAAGTCTGAGAAAAATATAACGATTCCACCCAACCATGCTGACAATTGAGCTTGGCATTTATTGCTTACCCATTGGGTAACACGTTTGGCAAACGCAACGCCACCACCGGACTTTTCCATCAATGCGACAAAGCCACCAATGAATACCAACAGCATGATCACACCAGCGTTATAACTGTCGGTAAGTTGAGGGACTAGGTAACCTTTAACCATGGTACCAAACGTATCAAGCGGGTTAAGTTCGCTAAACATGCCAGTCAGCATCGCAACACCACTCAGCACGCCAGCAAAAAGGCCAATCACCACATTCCTTGTCGCCAACGACAACACCAAAGTAATCACAATGGGGATGAGTGACGTGATATCTGTCTGTTCCATAGGTACACCTTAACCCTAAAATAAAGAGAATAAATATAAATTAAATTTGAATATAAATTCACACTCATCATTTGTACAGGACTTTATCCTTTAACTGGATAATTAGTCTTTAAATGCGCTTCAACATAGCCAAATAGACCAGTCGAACTTCTTAGATAACCAAGTTCGAAGCGAAAAAAAACCGAAAGTAGACACTTTCGGCTTTTGATTATTTATATCATTATGGTCGTACGACTAAACTCGTAACTTAGGTCATTTCCTCAGTATTCAGACGATCAATTACAACTGATTTCATCCCAGAACCAATTTGACTGAACTGGGCTTTCCCAGACGCCAGGGCCGTTTTTAGCCACGAAGCACTTGCCGTTATGCGTCACTTTATCGCCATTACTCACTTGGCTAACACCCGCTTGCCATGTGATAAACACCGATGGGTCAACAACGACAGGTGGCTCGGTAACTGGCGGTTCAACTGGTGTTGGGTCTACCGGAGCAGGATCAACTGGCGCAGGATCGGTGACGACTGGCGGTGTAGGCTCTCCAGCAATCAATTTCCAAGGACCGCCATTGGCAGGGTCATCCCCTTGTGTCCACCATTTCGCTTCATAGGTTGCGCCATTATGAGTCACTTGGTCACCCGCGTTGTAAACCTTGGTCGCACTCCAACCATTACCACCCGGATCTGTACCAGGGTCTACCGGATCCAGCTTATCGGCCACTTTCACTTCAGGCCAACTCGCATGAGAACCATAAAAGTTGGTCACACACTTCTCGTAATCTCCAGCCACCAGCGCAGAATAAGCAGTTTGGAAACCAACAAGCTCACACTCAAATGAGTAACCTTCTGGGCGGTCAGCGTAGTATTTCCAGTTGCCATCCCAGTTGGTGTACAACACATCCGTTGCGCCGTTGAGATTCAAGCTTCCGTAAGGCGTTTGTTGCCAACAAGTATTAGCTTCATCCGCTTCGACAGGAATCTCGTAGTGCGCCGCTAGCCCTTCCCAGTAACGAATACGGTTAACGGGTTGGCCTTTGTCTTTGTTCTGCTCACCACATTCAATACCACCATTAATCACGTTGATCGTGGTACCGAATCCATAACCAATACCCGCATCCAACTCACGTTGAGACGGCGTCCAAGTACGGTCGATGACATGCAGCATGGCTGGTTTAGGTGCTTGAGGGGTAAGGAAGAACCAGATAGCAGAAGCCAAGTTCAACCAAGAATCAGCCACTAAACCCGGATTGTTGAGAAGCACCGTCGCATCACCATCAAACATCACTTCAGAGAACGCGCCGTAATTAAAATGGTAAGAAAGCTGTTTAGCACCACGTCCAAAGTAACCCTGCCCCGCAGCACATGGCCAGCGGGCATTCTGCCAATCGTTCTGACCACAACCTGTGGTGTAACCTTCTTGGCCTTCAGACCAACCCATTTCACGAACATGCACCAGCGCTTGCTGCCACTCTTCGAGAGCTAATGGGTTATCAGAGGTGTTGTCTATCGCGATGTGACCGCCCGTCTCTTGTGAAAAGTGAGCAAAGGCCGTGATGATGGATTTCTTACAGATGGCGTCGGAGTCACGGCCATCGGTGTACTCTCCACAGAAGGCTGGGAATTTACCGATCGCACGTAAGAAGCGAGTGTAGGTGTATTCTGGCGCTGCCATCTGAGTGAGGAAGTCCCATTTCGATTGAGGGAACACGCGCTCTACACGCTTTACGTTTTCAGGGTTGGAGGGGGAACCGGGTTCAATCGCTTCAACGATGGTGTTCGGGCGAGTCTGAAGCGCCTGTGACCAGATCGCATACATAGGATCGGATGTTTTCGCTTGTTCAGCAGCTTGTAAGGCCGACTTTTCAACAAGGTAACCATTCGGGTTTTGCGGATCAGGTTGAATGTTCAAAGACGCATGACTTTGCGCTGCTAATGTGCAGCCCAGTACTGTCGCCAAATATTTGATTTTTAACATGATGGATTCTCTTATCTGTCCTTAATAAGTCCATCAAAGAGTATGCTTCACATGTGAAATGGCCTAGCTGTAGCTGTGTGAATTTATAAAAAGTGTGAGTGATCTTTTTGATATTTGGCTCAACACAACAAAGCGTCTCATGGTTTCTTGAGCTGATATCTAGTTTCCAACTCATTTGGTTTCTAGGTATTGTTCATTTGATTTCGAGGTATTGCTCATAAGCCTTTAATGCAATGAATCAATATAATGAATCGAAAAGAAAAAAGCCCCGAACTGAGTTCGAGGCTTAAGATCTTAATCTGTCCCGTCCTGAAATGTGTTTACACATTGAGGACGAATTATGACTACTTCAAATAATACCTACATTAAGCGCAC
>NZ_JALNTU010000012.1:0-145933 GCF_023161685.1 Vibrio sp. 1CM8B | reverse complement strand
ATCAACCCACACACTAAGTTTGAGTCTGAAGTATACGTACTTTCTAAAGACGAAGGCGGCCGTCACACTCCTTTCTTTAAAGGTTACCGTCCACAGTTCTACTTCCGTACAACTGACGTAACAGGCGATATCACTCTACCTGAAGGCGTAGAAATGGTAATGCCAGGTGACAACGTTCAAATGACTGTTGAGCTAATCGCTCCAATCGCAATGGACGAAGGTCTACGTTTCGCAATCCGCGAAGGTGGCCGTACAGTTGGTGCTGGTGTTGTAGCTAAAATCTTTGCATAAGATTTGACGAACCACTAGTAAAAAGGGCATCATTTGATGCCCTTTTTCTGCGCTAAAAAAAGAGTTGGATGTTTTGACATCGATTTTTGCTCTTAGCAAAGAATTAAACGGTCTTTTTGACTAAAATGACTGTTAGATGTGTTGTTTTGCAACGCAAAGGAATGTGCCCTGCAACAGCGGGGTTATTGTCGTCTATATTTAAGACTTATCACAGGTTGGTTTTATGAAAGCAAACGCTGAAACTCCTGATAGCTCAGGTGCAGCAGATACAATGAAGTGGATTGTCGCTTTTGTTCTGTTGGCTGCTGCTGTTGTGGGTAATTACCTGTATGGTGAATTGTCTGTTGTAATTCGCGCTGCAGGTGTAGTTGTGCTGATTGCTGCCGCACTAGGCGTTGCAGCAACAACAACTAAAGGTAAAGCTGCGATCGATTTTGCAAAAGAATCTCGTATGGAGATTCGTAAAGTTGTTTGGCCTACTCGCCAAGAAACTATGCAAACTACATTGATCGTTTTAGCTGTATGTATTGTTATGTCTCTAGTGCTTTGGGGAATTGACGGCATTATGGTCCGTCTAGTTTCTCTAGCAACTGGGGTGTAGAGGGTTCTGATTCATGAGTGAAGCTCCAAAAAAACGTTGGTATGTAGTTCAAGCCTTTTCTGGCTTTGAAGGTCGTGTTGCACAGTCGCTACGCGAGCATATTAAAATGCACAACATGGAAGAACTATTTGGCGATGTGCTAGTACCTACTGAAGAAGTAGTGGAAATGCGTGCAGGCCAACGCCGTAAAAGTGAACGTAAATTCTTCCCTGGCTACGTATTAGTTCAAATGATCATGAATGATGAATCATGGCACTTAGTACGCAGCATTCCGCGTGTTATGGGCTTCATTGGTGGTACCTCTGATCGTCCTGCACCAATCACTGATAAAGAAGCTGATGCTATCTTGAACCGTCTAGAGAAAGCGAGCGAGTCTCCACGTCCTAAGACAATGTTCGAAGCGGGTGAAGTGGTTCGTGTGAACGATGGTCCATTTGCTGACTTCAACGGTACTGTTGAAGAAGTAGATTACGAGAAAAGCCGCATTAAGGTATCTGTATCGATCTTTGGTCGTGCAACACCGGTTGAGCTTGAATTTGGTCAGGTTGAAAAACTGGACTAAAACTCTAAGTTTTGAACAAGCTGTGGATAAATACTTCATAAGTTGTTCAAAATAAAAGAGTATAAAAAATCACCTTTTTAGGGTTGTTAAAGGCGCGAATTATGATTATAATTTCGCGCCTTTTTACTTCTGTGGAAGTAAAAAAGAGTTAATTGAATTTATGGGGAGCTCGCCTTGCGGCTAGCGCATGTACCCAAAATATTAGGAAATATCATGGCTAAGAAAGTTGAAGCTTATATCAAACTGCAAGTTGCAGCTGGTATGGCAAACCCAAGTCCACCGGTTGGTCCTGCTCTAGGTCAACACGGCGTGAACATCATGGAATTCTGTAAAGCGTTCAACGCAAAAACAGAATCTGTTGAGAAAGGTCTACCTACTCCAGTAGTTATTACTGTTTACAACGACCGTTCTTTCACGTTCGTAACTAAGACTCCACCTGCTGCTGTTCTTCTTAAGAAAGCTGCTGGCGTTAAGTCTGGTTCAGGTCGTCCAAACACTGAGAAAGTTGGTACTGTTACTGACGCTCAAGTTCAGGAAATCGCAGAAACTAAAGCTGCTGATATGACTGGTGCTGACATCGAAGCAATGAAACGTTCTATTGCTGGTACTGCTCGTTCAATGGGCCTAGTGGTAGAGGGATAAGATCATGGCTAAACTTACTAAGCGTATGCGCGTAATCCGCGACAAAGTTGACTCAACTAAAGAATACGAAATCAGCGAAGCTGTTGCTCTTCTTAAAGAACTAGCGACTGCTAAATTCGTTGAGTCTGTAGATGTTGCTGTTAACCTAGGCATCGATGCTCGTAAATCTGACCAAAACGTTCGTGGCGCAACAGTGCTACCTCACGGTACTGGCCGTGACATCCGCGTTGCTGTTTTCACTCAAGGTGCAAACGCAGAAGCTGCTAAAGCTGCTGGCGCAGATATCGTTGGTATGGAAGATCTTGCTGAGCAAGTGAAAAAAGGCGAAATGAACTTCGACGTAGTTGTTGCTTCTCCAGATGCAATGCGTGTTGTTGGTCAACTAGGTACAATCCTAGGTCCACGCGGCCTTATGCCAAACCCTAAAGTTGGTACTGTAACTCCTAACGTTGCTGAAGCGGTTAAGAACGCTAAAGCTGGTCAGGTTCGTTACCGTAACGACAAGAACGGCATCATCCACACTACTATCGGTAAAGCATCTTTCGAAGCTAGCCAGCTTCAAGAGAACCTAGAAGCTCTTCTAGTTGCTCTTAAGAAAGCTAAGCCTTCTTCAGCTAAGGGTTCTTACCTGAAGAAAGTAAGCATCTCTACTACGATGGGTGCTGGTGTTGCTGTTGATCAAGCTAGTCTTGACACTCAAGCAAACTAATTTGCTTAGGCGCAGATTTAGTGTATACTTCTGCGCCTAATATTTGTGGTTGGGTGGTTTTAAAGCAATTTGAAATCATCTATCCCAAGACCGTAGGCGCTGTCGATTTTCATTAGATTATTGATAGCTTAATAAAACCTACGTAGGCGATGTTGTGGTTTAAAATGAATTTATTCATTTTTAAATAACATCGTAAACGCTCATTACATTTTGTATTGAGTGCTGTAATCACAACCAGAGGTTAATCCAAATGGCTTTAAATCTTCAAGACAAAAAAGCAATTGTTGCTGAAGTCAACGAAGCTGCCAGTGGTGCACTTTCTGCAGTTGTAGCTGATTCTCGTGGCGTTGAAGTTGGCGCAATGACTTCTCTACGTAAACAAGCTCGCGAAGCGGGTGTTTACATGAAAGTTGTTCGTAACACACTAGCACGCCGTGCGGTTCAGGGTACAGACTACGAGTGTCTAGTAGACACTTTCACTGGTCCAACTCTGATCGCATTCTCTAATGAGCACCCAGGTGCTGCAGCGCGTCTTTTCAAAGACTTCGCTAAAGAGAATAAAGATTTCGAGATCAAAGCTGCTGCATTTGAAGGCGCAGTTACTGATGCTGAAGTACTAGCGACACTACCAACTTACGACGAAGCTATCGCACGCCTAATGATGTGCATGAAAGAAGCTTCTGCTGGCAAGCTGGTTCGTACTATCGCTGCTGTTCGCGACCAAAAAGAAGAAGCTGCGGCATAAGCCTTGCTTTTCACTGGTTGCTATTTAAACTTATTGTTGACTTAAAAGAGAATTGTTATGTCTATTACTAACGAGCAAATCCTAGACGCAGTTGCAGAAATGTCTGTAATGCAAGTTGTTGAGCTTATCGAAGCTATGGAAGAGAAATTCGGCGTTACTGCAGCTGCTGCTGTTGTAGCTGGCGGCGCAGCTGGCGGCGACGCTGCTGCTGAGCAAACTGAATTCGACGTTATCCTAACTGCTGCTGGCGCTAACAAAGTACAAGTTATCAAAGCTGTACGTGGCGCAACTGGCCTAGGTCTTAAAGAAGCTAAAGGTCTTGTAGACTCAGCTCCTGCAGCGCTTAAAGAAGGCGTTGACAAAGCTGAAGCTGAAGCTCTTAAAGCACAGCTAGAAGAAGCTGGCGCTTCTGTTGAAATCAAGTAATTATTACTTAATTTCTTAGCCGCAAGGCTAATGGCTGGTGGTTTATTAACCACCGGCCTTTTTGCGCTGTAGGGCTATGACGAATTTTCCGCTGTTTAACCGTCATAATCCGAGCAAAAAAACAGTCATTTTTTCGAAATGATTGTTCACTACAGTAAACAGCTGTTTGTCACCGCCCCCTCTTGAAGAGTGTTTTGGGTGGTTTGGGTCACTTATCAGCGAGCTGAGGAACCCCATGGTTTACTCTTATACCGAGAAAAAGCGCATCCGTAAGGATTTTGGTACTCGTCCACAAGTTTTGGACATTCCATACCTGTTATCGATCCAGCTTGATTCTTTCGACAAATTCATCGAACAGGATCCAGAAGGTCAATACGGTCTTGAAGCTGCTTTCCGTTCTGTATTTCCAATTCAGAGCTACAACGGCAATTCTGAGCTGCAATACGTTAGCTACCGTCTTGGTGAGCCAGTTTTTGACGTTAAAGAATGTCAAATCCGCGGTGTTACTTACTCAAAGCCACTACGCGTAAAACTACGTCTAGTTATCTTTGATCGAGATGCACCAGCAGGTACTGTAAAAGACATTAAAGAACAAGAAGTCTACATGGGCGAAATTCCGCTTATGACAGACAATGGTACTTTCGTAATTAATGGTACCGAGAGGGTTATCGTATCCCAGCTGCACCGAAGCCCAGGCGTGTTCTTCGACAGTGATAAGGGTAAGACCCACTCATCAGGTAAAGTTCTTTATAACGCACGTGTAATTCCTTACCGTGGCTCATGGTTAGACTTTGAGTTCGATCCTAAGGATAACTTATTCGTACGAATCGACCGTCGTCGTAAGCTACCAGCATCGATTATTCTTCGTGCACTTGGTAAATCGACTGAAGAGATCCTAGATCTGTTCTTCGACAAAGTGAACTTCGAAGTTAAAGACCAAACTCTTCTTATGGAGTTGGTTCCTGATCGTCTACGTGGTGAAACTGCGTCATTCGACATCGAAGCAAACGGCAAAACTTACGTTGAGACTGGTCGTCGTGTTACTGCTCGTCATATCCGTCAACTTGAAAAAGATGGCGTTGAGCACATCGAAGTACCAGTAGAGTACATCGTTGGTAAAGTTGCATCTAAAGATTACATCAATGAAGCAACTGGCGAGATCATCGTTGGCGCGAACCAAGAGATTAGCCTAGAAGCACTTGCTAACCTGTCTCAAGCAGGTCACAAGGCTCTACAAACTCTGTTCACGAATGACCTAGATCACGGTCCATTCATGTCAGACACTCTACGTGCAGATAGCACAGTAGATCGCATCTCTGCATTGGTAGAAATCTACCGCATGATGCGTCCTGGCGAGCCACCAACGAAAGAAGCTGCAGAGTCTCTATTCGAAAGCCTATTCTTCTCTGAAGAACGTTACGACCTATCAACTGTAGGCCGTATGAAGTTCAACAGCTCTATCGAGCGTGAAGAAGAAGAAGAGCGCGGTACTCTGGATGAATCAGACATCATCGAAGTGATGAAGAAACTGATTGGTATCCGTAACGGTATTGGTGAAGTGGACGATATCGACCACCTTGGCAACCGTCGTATCCGTTCTGTAGGTGAAATGGCAGAAAACCAATTCCGTGTTGGTCTAGTTCGTGTAGAACGCGCCGTTAAAGAGCGCCTAAGCCTTGGTGACCTTGATGCAATCATGCCTCAAGATCTTATCAACGCTAAGCCGATCTCTGCTGCAGTTAAAGAATTTTTTGGCTCTTCACAGCTTTCACAGTTCATGGACCAAAACAACCCATTGTCAGAAGTTACGCACAAACGTCGTATCTCTGCTTTAGGTCCTGGTGGTCTTACTCGTGAGCGCGCAGGCTTCGAAGTACGTGACGTTCACGTAACTCACTACGGTCGTCTATGTCCGATCGAAACGCCTGAAGGTCCAAACATCGGTCTAATTAACTCGCTATCTGCGTTTGCACGTTGTAACGATTACGGTTTCCTAGAAACTCCTTACCGTCGTGTAGTAGATGGTGTAGTAACAGAAGAAGTTGATTACCTGTCTGCAATCCAGGAAGGTCAATTCGTAATCGCGCAAGCAAACACCATTCTTACTGAAGAAGGTACGTTTGCAGATGAGCTAATCACAGCTCGTCAAAAAGGTGAATCTGGTCTTCACCCACGCGATCACGTTGACTACATGGACGTTGCGACAAACCAAGTAGTATCTATCGCTGCTTCGCTTATCCCGTTCCTAGAACACGATGATGCGAACCGTGCATTGATGGGTGCCAACATGCAACGTCAAGCTGTACCAACACTTAAGGCTGATAAGCCTCTAGTCGGTACTGGTATCGAACGTAACATCGCAGTTGACTCTGGTGTTACAGCGGTTGCTAAACGTGGTGGTCAAGTTCAGTCTGTAGACGCTTCTCGTATCGTAGTTAAGGTTAACGAAGATGAATTGGTACCTGGCGAAGCTGGTATCGATATTTACAACCTAACTAAGTACACGCGTTCGAACCAAAACACATGTATTAACCAACGTCCAACTGTACTTCCTGGTGAACCAGTTGCACGCGGCGATGTTCTTGCTGATGGTCCTTCAACAGACCTTGGTGAACTAGCTCTTGGCCAAAACATGCGTATCGCATTCATGCCTTGGAACGGTTACAACTTCGAAGACTCGATCTTAGTATCTGAGCGCGTAGTTCAAGAAGACCGTTTCACGACAATCCACATTCAAGAACTATCTTGTGTGGCTCGTGATACTAAGCTGGGTTCTGAAGAGATCACAGCTGATATTCCAAACGTAGGTGAGTCTGCTCTGTCTAAACTAGACGAGTCAGGTATCGTTTACATTGGTGCTGAAGTTAAGGGTGGCGACATCCTAGTTGGTAAAGTAACCCCTAAAGGTGAAACTCAACTGACTCCTGAAGAGAAGCTACTACGTGCTATCTTCGGTGAGAAAGCATCTGATGTTAAAGATACTTCTCTACGTGTACCAAACTCTGTTTCGGGTACTATCATCGATGTACAAGTCTTCACTCGCGATGGCGTAGAGAAAGACAAGCGTGCACTTGAAATCGAACAGATGCAGCTTAAAGAAGCTAAGAAAGACCTAACTGAAGAGTTCCAAATTCTTGAGGGTGGCCTTCTTAACCGTGTTAAAGCTGTACTTCTGTCTGGTGGTTACTCTGAAGCTAAGCTTGATACTATCGGTCGTAAGCAATGGCTAGAGCAAGTTCTAGAAGACGATGCGCTACAAACACAGCTTGAGCAACTTGCTGAGCAGTGGGATGAGCTAAAAGCAGACTTCGATAAGAAGTTTGAAACTAAGCGTCGTAAAATCACTCAAGGTGATGATCTAGCGCCTGGCGTTCTTAAGATTGTTAAAGTTTACCTAGCGGTTAAACGTCGTATCCAGCCTGGTGATAAGATGGCCGGTCGTCACGGTAACAAAGGTGTAATCTCTAAGATTAACCCTGTTGAAGACATGCCATACGATGAGAAAGGTCAGCCTGTAGACATCGTACTTAACCCGCTGGGTGTACCATCGCGTATGAACATCGGTCAGATCCTAGAAGTTCACTTAGGTTTGGCTGCGAAAGGTATCGGTGACAAGATCAACCAAATGGTTAAGGAACAACAAGAACTGCATAAGTTCCGTGAGTTCCTACAGAAGGTTTACGATCTTGGTGATACTCGTCAGAAAGTTGATATTGCTGAACTGTCTGATGATCAAGTTCGTACACTGATCAAGAACCTACGTGGCGGTCTACCGATTGCTACTCCTGTGTTCGACGGTGCTTCTGAGTCTCTAATCAAAGAACTACTTAAACTGGGTGATCTGCCAGAATCTGGTCAGCTTAAACTGTTTGATGGTCGTACTGGTGATTCGTTTGAGCGTCCTGTAACTGTTGGTTACATGTACATGCTGAAACTGAACCACTTGGTTGATGACAAGATGCATGCTCGTTCAACTGGTTCTTACAGCCTAGTAACTCAGCAACCACTTGGTGGTAAAGCTCAGTTCGGTGGTCAGCGTTTCGGTGAGATGGAAGTATGGGCACTAGAAGCATACGGTGCTGCATATACTCTACAAGAAATGCTAACCGTTAAGTCCGATGACGTTAACGGCCGTACTAAGATGTATAAGAACATCGTAGACGGTAACCATAGCATGGAACCTGGTATGCCTGAGTCGTTCAACGTACTGTTGAAAGAGATTCGCTCGCTAGGTATCAACATCGAGCTAGAAGACGAAGAGTAATCCCTCCTCTTTTTAAAAGAAGATAGGATTATTTGGTAAAAGGGAGCTTGCTACAGCAGTGAGCTCCTTTAACTCCTTACAGGAGCTGAATGTGAAAGACTTATTAAACTTTCTAAAAGCACAGCATAAGACCGAAGAATTTGATGCAATCAAAATCGGTCTATCTTCACCAGACATGATCCGTTCATGGTCTTTTGGTGAAGTTAAAAAGCCGGAAACAATTAACTATCGTACGTTCAAACCTGAACGTGATGGTCTGTTCTGTGCACGTATTTTTGGTCCAGTTAAAGACTACGAATGTCTTTGTGGCAAATACAAGCGCCTGAAGCACCGTGGTGTTATCTGTGAGAAGTGTGGCGTTGAAGTTACACAAACTAAAGTTCGTCGTGACCGCATGGGCCACATCGAGCTAGCTTCACCAGTTGCTCACATCTGGTTCCTAAAATCACTGCCGTCTCGTATCGGTCTACTAATGGATATCCCTCTACGTGATATCGAACGTGTTCTTTACTTCGAGATGTACGTAGTAACTGAACCAGGTATGACTGATCTAGAAAAATCTCAGATGCTTACTGAAGAAGAGTATCTGGATCGTCTAGAAGAGTGGGGTGACGAATTCACTGCTAAGATGGGTGCTGAAGCGATCAAAGATCTGCTTGCAACAATGGACCTTCATCAAGAAGTGGAAGAAATGCGCGAAGAGTTAGAAACTACTAACTCAGAAACTAAGCGTAAAAAAGTTACTAAGCGCCTGAAGCTAGTTGAAGCGTTCATTGCATCGGGTAACGATCCGCAATGGATGATTCTGACTGTACTTCCGGTTCTGCCGCCAGATCTACGACCTCTAGTACCACTAGATGGCGGTCGTTTTGCGACTTCAGATCTGAACGACCTTTACCGTCGTGTGATCAACCGTAACAACCGTTTGAAGCGTCTTCTAGAGCTAGCTGCTCCGGACATCATCGTACGTAACGAAAAGCGTATGCTGCAAGAGTCTGTTGATGCACTTCTAGATAACGGTCGTCGTGGTCGTGCTATCACTGGTTCTAACAAGCGTCCTCTGAAATCTCTTGCTGATATGATCAAGGGTAAACAAGGTCGTTTCCGTCAGAACCTTCTAGGTAAACGTGTAGACTACTCTGGCCGTTCTGTAATCACAGTAGGTCCATACCTTCGTCTACATCAGTGTGGTCTTCCTAAGAAGATGGCACTTGAGCTATTTAAGCCGTTCATCTACAGCAAGCTAGAAACTCGTGGCATGGCTACGACAATCAAAGCTGCTAAGAAGATGGTAGAGCGCGAAGAAGCTATCGTTTGGGATATCCTAGACGAAGTAATCCGCGAACACCCAGTACTACTTAACCGTGCACCTACACTTCACCGTCTAGGTATCCAAGCGTTTGAACCAGTACTAATCGAAGGTAAAGCGATTCAGCTTCACCCACTAGTGTGTGCGGCATACAACGCCGACTTCGATGGTGACCAAATGGCGGTACACGTGCCTCTAACTCTAGAAGCACAGCTTGAAGCACGTACACTGATGATGTCGACGAATAACATTCTGTCGCCAGCGTCAGGTGATCCGATCATCGTACCTTCTCAGGACGTTGTATTGGGTCTTTACTACATGACACGTGACAAGATCAACGTGAAAGGTGAAGGTATGTACCTTGCTGGCCCTGCTGAGGCTGAAAAGGCATACCGTACTAAGACTGCTGAGCTACACGCTCGCGTTAAAGTACGTATCACCGAGACTGTAGTAGACGAAGATGGTAACAGCACTACTGAAACGAAGATGGTTGATACAACTGTCGGCCGTGCAATGCTATGGCAAATCGTTCCAGCTGGCCTACCGTACAGCATCGTTAACCAAAAGTTAGGTAAGAAGCAGATCTCTACTCTTCTTAACGAGTGTTACCGTAAGCTTGGTCTAAAAGATACAGTAGTATTTGCTGACCAAATCATGTACGCAGGTTTTGCATACGCTGCACTTTCTGGTGTTTCTGTAGGTATCGACGATATGGTTGTACCTCAAGCGAAATACGATGAAATTGAATCTGCTGAAGAAGAAGTTCGCGAAATCCAAGAGCAATTCCAATCTGGTCTTGTTACTGCGGGTGAGCGTTACAACAAAGTTATCGATATCTGGGCATCTACGAATGACCGCGTTGCGAAAGCAATGATGGATAACCTATCTTCTGAAACAGTTATCAACCGTGACGGCGAAGAAGAACAGCAAGAATCGTTTAACAGCATCTACATGATGGCCGACTCGGGCGCACGTGGTTCTGCAGCTCAGATTCGTCAGCTAGCAGGTATGCGTGGTCTGATGGCGCGTCCAGATGGTTCAATCATCGAAACGCCGATCACCGCGAACTTTAAAGAAGGTCTAAACGTCCTTCAGTACTTTATCTCAACGCACGGTGCTCGTAAGGGTCTTGCGGATACAGCACTGAAAACAGCAAACTCGGGTTACCTAACTCGTCGTCTAGTAGACGTTGCTCAAGACGTTGTAGTACACGAACATGACTGTGGCACGCATGAAGGTATCGACATGATGCCTCACATCGAAGGTGGTGACGTTAAAGTTGCACTTTCTGAGCTTGCTCTAGGTCGTGTAGTAGCTGAAGACGTTCTTAAGCCTGGTACTGAAGATGTACTGATTCCACGTAATACTCTGATTGATGAGAAGTGGTGTCAAATCATGGAAGACAACTCAGTAGATAGCATGAAAGTGCGCTCTGTTGTTACCTGTGATGCAGACTTCGGTTGTTGTGCACAGTGTTACGGTCGTGACCTAGCACGTGGTCACCTAGTGAACCAAGGTGAAGCAGTTGGTGTTATCGCTGCACAATCTATCGGTGAACCGGGTACACAGCTAACGATGCGTACGTTCCACATCGGTGGTGCGGCATCTACTGCAGCAGCAGAGAACAGCATCCAAGCTAAGACAACTGGTACTGTGAAACTTCACAATGCTAAGTTCGTAGTTAACAAAGATAAGAAACTGGTTATCACTTCTCGTGCATCTGAGATGACGATTATTGATGAATTCGGCCGTACTAAAGAGAAGCACAAACTTCCTTACGGTTCGATGCTAACCAAAGGCGACAACGCAGCAGTTACTGCTGGTGAAGTTGTAGCTAACTGGGAAGCGCATACCATGCCAATCATCACTGAAGTGGCAGGTCGTATCCAATTCGTAGATATGATCGATGGTATTACAGTTTCTCGTCAAACTGACGATCTAACGGGTCTTTCTTCAAGTGAAGTTACAGACGCAGCAGCTCGCCCAGCAGCAGGTAAAGATATGCGTCCAGCTATCAAACTTGTTGATGAGCAAGGTAACGACGTAATGATCCCTGGTACTGATATGCCAGCTCACTACTTCCTACCTGGCAAAGCGATTGTAAACATCGAAGATGGCGCTGAAGTTGGCATCGGTGACACACTATCTCGTATCCCTCAAAAATCGAGCGGAAACAAAGATATCACCGGTGGTCTACCACGCGTAGCTGACCTATTCGAAGCTCGTAAGCCTAAAGAGCCTGCGATCCTTGCTGAGCACACAGGTACTGTGTCTTTCGGTAAAGAAACGAAAGGTAAGCGTCGTCTAGTAATCACTCGTGAAGGCGGTGACGCTTACGAAGAGATGATTCCTAAGCATCGTCAATTGAACGTGTTCGAAGGTGAGAAGATTGAACGTGGTGATGTAATCGCCGACGGTCCTGAAACTCCACACGATATCCTGCGTCTACGTGGTATCCACGCAGTAACTCAGTACATCGCGAACGAAGTTCAAGAAGTTTACCGCTTACAAGGCGTAAAGATTAACGATAAGCACATCGAGACTATCGTTCGTCAAATGCTACGTAAGTGTACAATCACTCATTCTGGTGACTCTCCGTTCCTACCTGGCGAACAAGTTGAGTACCACAATGTTAAGATTGCTAACCGTAAGCTAGAAGCTGAAGGTAAAGAACTAGTACGTTTCGAACGTGATCTACTAGGTATTACTAAAGCATCTCTTGCAACTGAGTCATTCATCTCAGCTGCATCGTTCCAAGAAACGACTCGCGTACTAACAGAAGCTGCGGTTTCTGGTAAGCGTGATGACCTTCGCGGTCTGAAAGAGAACGTAATTGTTGGTCGTCTGATCCCAGCTGGTACTGGTTTCGCATACCACCAAGAGCGTCAAAAACAACGTGAAGAAGAGCAAGAAGGTCCTTCAGCTGAACAAGCTACTGACAATCTAGCAGCACTTCTAAACGCTGGTTTCTCTTCAGAAGAGTAAGCTCTACGAGTAGTCTCTAAGAGATAAGAAAAAGGCACCTTCGGGTGCCTTTTTTGTATCTGGCGTATTGGTATTTAGCTATGAACTTATAAAGTGATAGGTGTGCTTATCTAGCTGGTGGAGTTGGATTTATGTCCTGAAGAGTGCTCTTTGAGGCCAGTAAGATAAAGGGTAGAGATGATTAGGCTGATTAGGGCTGTAACCATATGCTTATGGCTAAAGGTCAGGGCGAGCGAGTAAGCTCTGTCTGAAAGGTTCTGGGTAGTTTGGATAAGCTTACAGACAAAACAAAAAGCTTGCACAGAGGCAAGCTTATTAAGGATTCGGCTAACTAAGCGCCTGGTGGAATCGCTAAACTGTCTGCAATAAGCTGGATAAGATTATCTTCTACTTCAAAACGTACTTCGAGTAGTTCACCTACTTTTGACATATCTCCTTCGAAGTTAGGCAACTCATCGTCTGCATTTACTTTAACGTACTTATCATTGAACTCTAGAAGCGGCTCGGTTGTAAGTACGATCTTCGCGTAAGTTGTATCAATCTCGTCATTGGTTTTAAAGCCTGTTGCTTGCCATTTTTTCATGACCATATCGTAGATCTTAAAATGACCCTCTGAGATATAATCGACAACATGATCGCAGAATGAGCTTATTTCTTTGGGAGAAGGGAGTTCAACAACGTTTGATTGCCCGTTGCTAGCTGGCTGCAAGGCACCTAGCTTACAATACTCAACGATTAGAGACTGTCGAGTTTCGAGCCAATGATCGATGACCTCATTAGAGCCACCCCATTGTTCTTGTATTTGTTTGAATTTATTTAGCATGACCATGTCCTCATGATCTGATCACAACCTTGTGATCAAGTAATTGCCTAAGCAGGGTCCGTTTTATTGGTAGCTACTAAAAGTAATAGCTTGAAATATTCTCTGCTACAACTCTAGTATGAAATTAGATTGCCAGTAAAATGAACGAACTGCAAGCAATGAGGCATAGGGATGTTAAAAAAAAGTGATAACAAAATGACAGAGCAAGCTTATTGGTGCGTCGTTTCTGGTAGTGATATTTGGGTTAATAATGATCAGTTTCCGTTTGGCTCTGCTGAAGAGCTAGGGCTGAGTGTGGAGCATGCAATCTGTATTGGTCAGCATCAAGGTCGCAAGGTGTATTGGCTCAACGATTGTGATGTGGAGAATGAGCTGAGCATGGTTAGCCTAAGAGAGTTACTGCACTGGCCTGAAGTGAGTTTCTTGACTGCAAGCAAAGCCATCCAATATGGGCATATGACTCAAAGTATGCGTTTTTGCCCTCAGTGTGGTGGTCGAAATCATCTCAATCATAACCAGGTGGCGATGCAGTGTGGAGATTGCCGCACACTTCATTACCCTCGTATATTCCCGTGCATCATTGTCGCTGTACGAAACGACAACAAGATATTGCTTGCGCAGCACCCAAGACATAAAACAGGCATGTATACCGTGATAGCGGGCTTCCTAGAGGTCGGAGAAACCTTAGAGCAGTGTGTGGCAAGAGAAGTCAAAGAAGAAACGGGTATCGATGTCGATAATATTCGTTATTTTGGCAGCCAGCCATGGGCGTTTCCATCGAGTATGATGATGGGCTTTCTCGCAGATTATGCTGGTGGTACGCTTAAGCCTGACTACAGCGAGCTATCGGATGCTCAATGGTTTGACGTAACAAGCCTACCTGATGTTGCTCCTGTTGGAACCATTGCGAGACAGTTGATTGAGAAAACAGTTGATGACGTGATGAAAGATGGTGTGACGGAGCCGATGCTAGAGCACTAATCTGCCTGTGATAGTATTTGGCCTATGGGTGGTCAAAAGCTAAAAAAAACCCTCCACAAGTGGAGGGGGTAAGTAAGATGTCGTTATGAGATGCTGAGTAGTGACTACTCAGATGTTATAATTGTAATTTTCGCTAGCGAACAAATTTTTAACATGCTCCCGTAATTGGGTGCAAATTAAGCATTGATTTAAAAGTTAATAACTTGATCTAGGTTGCAAAGCACACAGCTTTTACCCTTCAATCAGTGTTAGAATACTTGCCATCAAAACTAGACAAGATTGAATTGGAATTTAACGGAATGACCGAATTAAAAAACGATCGCTATTTACGCGCACTTTTAAAACAGCCTGTTGATTACACACCGGTATGGATGATGCGCCAAGCTGGCCGCTATCTTCCTGAGTACAAAGCAACGCGCGCTGAAGCGGGCGATTTCATGTCTTTGTGCAAAAACGCGGAACTGGCATCAGAAGTAACACTTCAACCTTTACGTCGTTTCCCGCTTGATGCGGCAATCTTGTTCTCAGACATCCTAACTATCCCTGATGCAATGGGCTTAGGTTTGTACTTTGAAACAGGTGAAGGTCCTAAGTTTGAGCGTCCTATCACGTGTAAAGCTGACGTAGAGAAGATTGGCCTACCTGATCCAGAAGGTGAGCTTCAATACGTAATGAATGCCGTTCGTCAGATCCGTAAAGACCTGAAAGGCGAAGTGCCACTGATTGGTTTCTCTGGTAGCCCATGGACTCTAGCGACATACATGGTTGAAGGTGGAAGCTCTAAAGCATTCACTAAGATCAAGAAGATGATGTACGCAGAACCACAAACGCTGCACCTGCTTCTAGACAAGCTGGCTGACAGTGTTATCGAATACCTGAACGCGCAAATTAAAGCGGGTGCTCAATCGGTAATGGTATTTGATACATGGGGTGGTGTACTGACCCCTCGTGACTACAACCTATTCTCACTGCAATACATGCACAAAATCGTTGATGGCCTAATCCGTGAAAACGAAGGTCGTCGAGTACCGGTTACTCTGTTCACTAAGAACGGCGGCATGTGGCTTGAGTCTATCGCAGCAACAGGTTGTGATGCGGTTGGTCTAGACTGGACAATCAACATCGCAGATGCAAAAGCTCGCATCGGCGACAAAGTTGCTCTGCAAGGTAACATGGATCCTTCAATGCTTTACGCTCAGCCTGAACGTATTCGCGAAGAAGTGGGTAGCATCCTTGAAGGCTTCGGCGACGGTGGTACAGGTCATGTATTTAACCTAGGCCACGGTATCCACTTAGATGTACCGCCAGAGAACGCTGGTGTATTCGTTGACGCTGTTCACGAATTATCTAAGCCTTACCACAAGTAATTCTGAGTAAGATGATTGAAAGCGCTGTTGGGAAACCAACGGCGCTTTTTTATTGCCTGAAATTGGCATTTGATGGAGGTTTAATCTTGTTGTGTGCAGTTAATTAGGTATTTGGATCATGGTAGGCCAAATGCTCAGAGATGTGTTTCCTGATATAAGGAATGACTTCATTTTCAAACCAAGGGTTCTTCTTGAGCCAGATATTATTGCGTGGCGAAGGGTGGGGTAATGGCAAAAACTCAGGCGCCCACCTTTGCCAATCACGCACGGTTTCGGTCAATGTGCTGGTGGTTTTGTTTGTTAGGTAATGGTTTTGTGCGTACTGGCCAATCAGCAGTGTCATTTGAATATTGGGTAAAGATTGCAGCACTTTGTTGTGCCAAAGCCCCGCGCACTCTTTGCGTGGTGGGAGATCGCCACTTTTCCCTTTCCCCGGATAACAAAACCCCATAGGCACAATCGCGACTTTTTGCTCGTCGTAAAAAGTGTCGCTATCTATCCCTAACCATTCTCTTAATCGTTCGCCACTGGCGTCATTCCAAGGGATCGACGACTCATGCACCTTAATCCCCGGCGCTTGGCCTATGATCAGTAAGCGCGCGTTTGGGTGTGCTTGAATCACGGGGTTAGCACCGTGTGATAGGTGAGGCTCACAAGCTCGGCATTGTCGAATCTCTTTAAGTAACGAAGAGGACATCAGTAACCTTTATCAAAATCGATGACATGATTAAGTGTAAAGCCATCTCGCCACTGTTTGTAATTCTCTGCGAAGATCTCGACTACTTGTCTTGGCTCACTGAGTGCTGCGATGTGTGGAGTGATGGTGACTTGCGGTAGTTTCCAAAAAGGGTGTTCCTGAGAGAGGGGTTCACTTTCAAACACATCTAAAAATGCGTGTTCTACCCATCTGTTTTTTATGGCGAGCAACAAGGCTTTATTGTCGATGCTTTCCCCTCGACCGACATTAAACAGCAGTACATTCGAGCAGTAACCTAACGTGGTTTGGTTCAACAGCTGATAGGTTTCAGCGGTTGATGGCAAGGTGTTGACCACAATATCGGCCTGCTTAAGGGCAGCCTCTATCTCATTGATGTGGAAAGTCTCTTTAAAGGTTTCTTGTTTGGATGGGATGCCGGTACGGTTGACACCTATGGTATGAATACCAAAAGCCGCCGCGGTTTTTGCCAAATGACTGCCGATTGAACCTGTTCCTAAAATCACCATAGTTTTGTCAGTTAGGCTAGTATAAAGCTGTGGCTGCCAGTTTCGTTGTTGTTGATGCTGGTGGTAATGAGGGAAGTGTCTACAGTGACTGATTGTGTAACCCAATACGTATTCTGCGATAGCCGGGCCAAAGATGCCTTTGACGTTGGTTAGCGTATAGTCCTGACGCAGATCTGGCTGAGTGAGTTTATTGATTCCGGCATAGGTACTCTGTACCCAGTCTAGCTCTTTAAACTCGCCGAGGCGTTCTGCGATTAGAGGTGGTGACGCCAAGACAATCTGTGCTGATTCGGGGTTTTGAGTGATTTCTAGGTCGGGTAAATCCTGGTTTAGAATCAGTTGCGTATAGGTATCGTCATGCTCAGTAAGAATATAGAGCTTATTCGTAAAATTGTTCATCGGCTTACCTTTTCCCCCCAGGGTTTATCAAGTACACTTTCGCTGTCTTTTTCTGCAATTATTGAGTGACTATGCTTCAGAATCCACTGCAGGTTCGTCTAGAAAAGTTAGAACCTTGGCAACAAATTACCTTTATGGCGTGTCTATGTGAGCGTATGTACCCTAACTATGCCATGTTTTGTGAGAATACAGAATTTGCGGAAGCTCGAATCTATCGTGATGTTTTGGATAGCATTTGGGAAATCCTGACGGTTAAAACAGCAAAGGTGAACTTTGAGCGTCAACTTGAGAAGGTTGAAGAGCTATTCCCTAGCGGTGATGATTTTGATTTTTATGGTGTTTACCCAGCAATGGACGCATGCCAAGGCCTAGCAACGCTAATTCATGGTCTGCTTGACCGTGAACATATGTTGGAAGCGGTAATTAAAGTGAGTCAACAATCGGTGAAGACGGTTGCTGAGCTTGAGTTTGCTCAAGGCGCTGAAGAAGTGACGAACGAAAACCAGAAAGAAAACGAAGCGGTGTGTGAAGAGTGGGACGTTCAGTGGGCCATTTTCCGACCTCTACGTGAAACGACTGAGCGTGACTTAGAGCTGATCAAGGACCTACGCCACGAACTGCGTGAAGACCCAGTCAGTAACATTGGTGTTGCGCTATAATTCGCAATTGCACCAAGGTACGAATAAAAACAAAGGCTCCCTAGGGAGCCTTTGTTGTATCTGACGGTATCAAATTTAGATTAAGCGTCTTTTTTGTCTTCGTTCTGCACTTTGTCTTTTGATGCCTTATCTTTTGATGCGTCGTCATCCGTTGATTTTGCATCTGAAGAGTCGTTGTCTGCTGGAGTTTCTTCCTCTAGCTCGTCCTCGTCATCGCGGTTTTCGATAACGCCGTGTGTCTCTTTCCACTTTTCCCAGCGTTGGAACGCCAGTTCTTGCATGTCAGTCGTCTTGTCCGCTTCATCGACAATCTCTTCGCCTACTAGGTGCTCAAAGATGTCTTCTAGGGTGATGATGCCCTGAATAGTGCCGTATTCGTCCACAACTAAAGACAGTTGCAGGCGGTTTGCCATCATCTGGTCAAAGGCCTTAGCCAAGCCCATGTTGTTCAGCAATACATGGATAGGGCGCATTACCTCACCCAGAGCTTTTTCGCCACAACCGGCTTGCTGCAATCTAAACAGCTCTAAGCGGTGAACAAAACCGATGATGTTGTCACTCTGCTCGCTGTAAACCAGCGGACGTGAGAATGGCGTGTCTTTATGTTGCTCTAGGAACGTATTCACACTCATTTCCGCATCAACACGGAATACCACTGGGCGCGGCGTCATTACCTGAGTCACGGGTACATCTTGAATACCCAGTAGGTTGCTCAGGATTTTTGATTCGCCTTCTGCAAACTCGCCACTCTCTTTTGCCAAAATTGCCATTGCAGATAGCTCATCACGCATTTTTGGTGCTTGGTGACCACGAGCAAGACGTTTGGTGATCTGTTCTGAGAACCAGACAAACGGTGTTAGGAAGAACACCATCCAACGCAGTACGCTTGCCGAAGCAGGAGCAAGTTGACGCCAGTAGGTTGCACCAATGGTCTTTGGAACAATCTCAGACAAAACTAAGATACCCAGCGTTAGCACGGCAGAGAAGACACCTAACCATTGGCTACCAAAAACGACAGCCGCTTGTGCACCTGCTGTCGCAGCACCGATAGTATGCGCGATGGTGTTGAGCGTTAAAATTGACGCAAGCGGGCGGTCAATATCTGTTTTCAGTTTGTCTAAAGACTCTGCTGCAGGGTGCCCATTTTGTTTTAGTTGAGCAATGTAGCTCGGACTAATACTCAAAAGTACAGCTTCCAAAACAGAACAAATGAAAGAAACTCCAATAGCAATGGAGACATAAATAGTTAGCAGCAGCATGTTTGCCCTTAAATTAAATTGTACGCTTTAGCAGCGATTCAGCGTGGATTATAGTGAAAAAGTAGTAGCTAGGTCATCATTAATTTTGCCCTCAGCCCCTTTTAAACAAGGGCTTGCTTAATAAAATCAGTAACAAATTGTGAGTTATTACTCATATTATGGCTAAAACTACGGCATTAGAGCTAAAGATCGACGACAAACCTTTGCCAGATGGGGCATTTATGTTTTAGAGTGAATTGAATTCAAAAATACAAAGAAGGGAAACCTAAAATGAACAAGACTCAATTAATCGACTTTATTGCTGAAAAAGCGGACCTTTCTAAAGCACAAGCTAAAGCTGCTCTAGAAGCGACTCTTGGCGGTGTTACAGATGCTCTTAAAGATGGCGATCAAGTTCAGCTAATTGGTTTTGGTACTTTTAAAGTAAACCACCGTGCAGCTCGCACTGGTCGTAACCCAAAAACTGGTGATGAGATCCAAATCGCTGCTGCAAATGTTCCAGCATTTGTTGCAGGTAAAGCGCTGAAAGATTCAGTGAAATAATCTAAACTGTACCGAGGTAGTCGTATTCCACCTCGGTACAGGTTTTTATGAAAAAAGCATTTCTTCTCGTTTCACTATTATCTACATTTCTTATTGGCTGTTCTTCAACAAGCCCTCGCAAAAACCTAGAGCAATTTGAAACTCATACCGGCGGCCAAGTCATGGGCGACGCGACAAGTTTCTACTGGGTTACAAACAAGCTGACACAACCTCATACTTCAGCTGACTACGTCACTGTCGGCGATTACGGCTGGTACCAAACTGATTATGCTTGGTCAGAAGGCGTGCTTCGTGAATTCATTCGTGAAGGCGAGCAGCGTAACTCTTCTAATGAGCTGGTTCCTTATCGAGTCCATGTGCGTTTCAATAAGTCAGGCGAAGCTGTGTATCAACAGTATCGTATTGATAGCAAAATCTTACCTATCCAAGCTAAGCAACTCGAAAACTACCAGAAAGAAGCTAAGTCGGTTCTAGAGACTACGATGAAGCAAAATGACGAAGGGCTCAGACTAGTTCAGGGTTACTGGGATGGCAGTTCTTTTAAGACGTGCGCTGGTGGTGAATTTGATCGTATTGAATTTAACCAGACCTTACCAAGCTTCGTGATCGACCGATTGGCATCTGTGGAAAGCTATGCGGCGTTTCTTGGCAGTGATTCACTGGGTAAGATGAGCGTGGAAGAGTTACTGATGCTGGCTGAAGACAGCCATGATTGTGTCGTTAGGCCATCATTATTGAAAGAATAGCGAGTAATCAAAGGGTTGAGAGTATTTGGCCTACTGTAGGCCTGGTGCTGATTTGTCTGTACAGGCGTAGATTCCTAGAAAGATTGAGTAATAAAAAAGGCGCCTATCGAGGCGCCTTTTGCTGTTATTTGCTTACTGTCATTTGTTTACTGTTATGGAAAGTAAGCGAGTAACAAGATTGATTACTGCTCTTGCTCGCGCGCAATCGCACGGTAACCAATGTCATTGCGGTGGAACATACCATTCCAGCTAACTTGCTTCGTCAACGCGTAAGCGCGCTCTTGAGCTTCAGAAACCGTGTTACCCAGTGCCGTTGCACAAAGTACACGACCACCGTTTGTCACCACATCGCCAGCTTCGTTATTTGTCGTACCCGCGTGGAAAATCTTTTGGCCTTCAACTTCGCTTGTTGGTAGTGAAATAACGTCACCTTTTGCGTAGTCACCAGGGTAACCGCCAGCCGCAAGAACAACACCGATAGAAGCGCGTGGATCCCACTTTGATTCTGCTTCGTCTAGTTTCTCGTCGATAGCCATTAGGCAAAGTTCAACAAGGTCTGACTCCATACGCATCATGATAGGTTGCGTTTCTGGATCGCCGAAGCGGCAGTTGTATTCGATAACTTTAGGTGTGCCGTCAGCATCGATCATTAGGCCTGCGTAAAGGAAACCTGTGTAAGGTGCGCCTTCTGCGTCCATACCACGTACCGTTGGGTAGATAACTTCCTCAAGGATACGGTTGTGGATTTCAGGCGTCACAACTGGAGCTGGAGAGTAAGCACCCATACCGCCAGTATTAGGACCCGTGTCTTTGTCGCCAACACGTTTGTGATCTTGGCTGGTGGCCATAGGAAGAACACTAGAACCGTCAACCATTACGATGAAGCTTGCTTCTTCGCCTTCAAGAAACTCTTCGATAACCACGCGGCTGCCAGCTTCGCCAAATGCGTTGCCCGCTAGCATGTCTTTGATTGCGTCTTCAGCTTCTTCAAGGGTCATCGCAACGATAACGCCTTTACCCGCCGCAAGACCGTCAGCTTTTACTACGATTGGAGCGCCTTGCTCACGTACGTAAGCGATAGCTGGCTCAATCTCAGTGAAGTTTGCGTAGTAACCTGTTGGGATGTCATGACGAGCTAGGAAATCTTTAGTGAATGCTTTCGAACCTTCAAGCTGTGCTGCCGCTTGAGTTGGACCAAAGATAGGAAGACCCACTTCGCGGAATGCGTCAACCACACCAATAACTAATGGCGCTTCAGGGCCAACGATAGTCAGTTCGATTTTTTTCTCTTGAGCAAACGCGACTAAACCAGCGATGTCTTCAACGCCGATGTTTACGTTTTCAAGTTTCGGCTCAAGTGCAGTACCTGCGTTACCTGGAGCGATGAATACTGTTTCAACGTTTGGGTTCTGTGCTGCTTTCCAACCCAAAGCATGTTCTCTACCGCCAGCACCGATGATTAAAACTCGCATTGTAAAATCCTTAATCTCAAATATCTAAATATTTAAAAAAACAAAGTTATAAGTCTTGCTCAAAGTAGTTGGTGATGTGGCTAGGCAGCAATTGAGCCCATCCCCGGGAGCATAGTCCGCTATGTGACCGGGGTGGGCGAAAGCAGCTAACGACGCCACAGTGCCAAATACGAAGAGGAAATTAGTGGCGGAAGTGACGCATGCCTGTAAAGATCATCGCCATGCCGTGTTCGTCTGCTGCTGCAATAACTTCGTCATCACGCATAGAGCCGCCCGGTTGGATAACACACTTGATGCCAGCTTCTGCTGCCGCGTCGATACCGTCACGGAATGGGAAGAACGCGTCAGATGCCATTACACAACCTTCAACCTGTAGACCTTCGTCTGCAGCTTTGATGCCTGCGATTTTCGCCGAGTAAACGCGGCTCATTTGACCAGCGCCTACACCAATCGTCATATCGCCTTTCGAGTAAACGATAGCGTTAGATTTAACGTACTTCGCTACTTTCCAGCAGAATAGAGCATCTTTTAGCTCTTCAGCTGTAGGTTGGCGCTTAGAAACCACTTTAAGGTCATCTTCAGACACCATGCCTTGGTCGCGGTCTTGAACTAGCAAACCACCGTTAACGCGTTTCACGTCAAAGCCAGTTGTCTTCGTCGTCCACTCACCACACTCAAGTAGGCGAAGGTTTTTCTTAGCCGCTACGATTGCTACTGCTTCAGCAGAAACTGATGGTGCAATGATAACTTCAACGAATTGACGCTCAGTGATAGCCGTTGCTGTTGCAGCGTCTAGCTCACGGTTGAAAGCGATGATGCCGCCAAATGCAGACGTTGGGTCTGTTTTGAATGCACGGTCGTAAGCTTCTAGGATATCTTCACCTAGTGCTACACCACATGGGTTAGCGTGCTTAACAATTACACATGCTGGCTGGTCGAACTCTTTCACACACTCAAGTGCTGCGTCAGTGTCAGCGATGTTGTTGTAAGAAAGGGCTTTACCTTGAATTTGGCGAGCAGTAGAAACAGATGCTTCTTCAGGGTTTGCTTCAACGTAGAATGCTGCTGCTTGGTGGCTGTTCTCACCGTAGCGCATGTCTTGTTTTTTCTCGAACTGTTGGTTGAACGTACGAGGGAATTTAGACTCTTCGTCTCCTTCCTTGTTCTCGCCGTAGCTAGGAACCATAGTGCCGAAGTAGTTTGCGATCATGCCGTCGTAAGAAGCGGTGTGCTCGAATGCTGCGATAGCGAGGTCGAAGCGAGTCTCTAGCGTTAGAGATTGCTCGTTCGCGTCCATTTCAGCCACAACACGCTCGTAGTCGTGTGCGTTAACAACGATAGTCACGTCTTTGTGGTTTTTAGCAGCAGAGCGAACCATTGTTGGACCGCCGATGTCGATGTTCTCAACAGCGTCAGCAAGGGTACAACCTTCTTTAGCAACGGTTTCTGCGAATGGGTATAGGTTTACAACAACCATATCGATAGGGTTGATACCGTGAGTTTCCATCACGTCATCATCTTGACCACGACGGCCTAGAACACCACCATGAACTTTTGGGTGCAGAGTCTTAACACGGCCATCCATCATTTCTGGGAAACCAGTGTAGTCAGATACTTCTGTAACAGAGATGCCTTTTTCAGCAAGCAGGCGAGCAGTGCCACCGGTAGATAGGATATCTACACCACGGTTAGCAAGAGCTTGTGCAAATTCAACGATACCAGTTTTGTCTGATACGCTGATTAGAGCGCGGCGAATTGGACGAGCGTTATTCATGCTTCCATCTTCCTCAAATTCATGGGGTTAAAATAAAGATATTTGCCAAAAAAGAACTTGTTTCTATCTTCTTAGCGTGGATTATCTTAGATACCAGTAAGAGATAAAATATTGGCCAGTTTTGGTAAAGACCTTTTGGGTTAGTCTTATGATTAAGCTATAAGATAACCAACTCCAAATTTGATGGCGCAGATTCTAACTAATTTATTACAAAAAAGCTCGCGCAATCGTTTGGCATCTCAAAATTAATTATGAAAAGTGCCATTTCAGCCTGAAAAGTAACGATAAGGTTAATTGTGGAATGGACGAAACAGTAGGAAAAAACATGTTTCAGATCGGTGAATTAGCGAAGCGATGCGGTGTGACAGCCGATACCTTGCGATTTTATGAGAAGAATAACCTGATCGCGCCAGCCAGTCGCAGTGAGTCGGGCTATCGCCTATATGATGAAAATAACCAGAAACAGGTGACCTTTATTCTCAAATCTAAAGCGTTGGGGCTGAGTTTGGACGAGATTAAAGAATTGCTTGAGATTCGCCTCGAGGCCACACAGCACAGTTGCGCCGAAGTTAAGTCGATTACCTCAGCAAAATTAGAGATGATTGATGAGAAGATCACTGAGTTAACTAAGATTCGCACCGCACTTAAGAAGATTAATGATGCGTGTTGCGGCCACGTGGACGACGATGCAAGCCATTGTTCTATTCTGGCAGCCTTGGATTCCGCAAATGTCGACAAAGGGCGCTGTTGTCGCACAGGAGAGTAATCAGCCACCTATCACGGTTCGACAAGCCAAAAAAAAGCCAAACTCAACAATGAGCTTGGCTTTCAATTCAATAAATTACGAAAGAACGATTAGTTCATGCCGTATTTTTTAAGTTTCTTGCGAAGAGTACCGCGGTTAATACCCATCATGGTTGCTGCGCGAGTTTGGTTACCGCGAGTGTACTGCATGATAGTGTCTAGTAGTGGCTGTTCAACTTCAGCTAATACTAATTCGTATAACTCGCTGACTTCTTGACCGTTTAATTGAGCAAGGTAATTTTTCAATGATGCTTTAACTGAGTCACGTAGTGGCTTCTGCGTGATTTGGTCTTGTGATGTAACTGTAGTTACTGTCAATGCTTCTGAAGTCAGATTTTGTTCGAACATATTCGGTCTAGCTCTTCTCGTAATTATGGTGCAACGTTATCAAAAAAACCTTCTAGCGCTTCAAGCTGCAGATCACCTGCTTCGAATGCGTTGAAGGTACGGCGAAACTCACTCGCTTGTTCATGTTCTTTTAGATACCAACCCACATGCTTACGAGCGATGCGAGGGCCTAAAAACTCTCCATAAAATTCATGTAGAGCGTGCACATGACCAAGCATGATGTCTTTCACTTCCGAAATCGGGAGTGGGTCCATCGTGGTGCCGTTTTCCAAATAGTGTAGGATTTCGTTAAAAATCCAAGGACGTCCTTGGGCAGGTCGACCTATCATTAAAGCATCAGCGCCGGTGTACTCCAGCACAAACTTCGCTTTTTCCGGACTATCGATATCACCGTTAGCGATAACCGGAATAGATACTGCTTGTTTCGCTGCTTTAATGTGTTTGTATTCTGCCTCACCTTTGTACATACAAGCGCGAGTTCTTCCATGGAGCGCAAGAGCTTGTATGCCGCAGTCTTCGGCTATTTTCGCGATTTGGACACAGTTTCTATTGTCTGTATCCCAGCCCGTGCGCGTTTTCAACGTTACTGGAACGTCGACAGCATTTACCACCGCTTTCAGAATGTCTTCAATGAGTTCTGGATGCTGTAGTAAGGCTGAGCCCGCAAGCTTCTTATTCACTTTTTTGGCTGGACAACCCATGTTGATATCGATGATTTGCGCACCGTTATCGACATTAAATTGAGCAGCCTCGGCCATAAGCTGTGGATCTGCACCAGCGATTTGTACTGAACGAATGCCCGATTCGCCTTCATGTACCATGCGCTGCTGAGACTTTGACGTTTTCCAAACTTTCGGATTGGAGGACATCATTTCACTGACTGCCATCCCCGCACCGTAGCGAAGACACAACTCACGGAATGGTCTATCCGTTACGCCAGCCATAGGAGCGACGATTAGATTGTTCTTAAGTTGATAATTTCCGATTTTCAAAAAATGTCATCACAGTTCTGTACCAGCAAGGGCGCGCATTTTACGCATTTTTTCGCTGCGTGAAAAGACTAATATTTGAGCATTTACAATTTGTTTTTGTAATTTGTTTAAATTTCAGTCAATTAGCGCCCAAAGTCTTGTCTAGCCTTGCTTGCGACCTGAGATTCGACACCATTCTTGTTGTTCGATGATCGGATCAATGTGAAGCTCATCACGATAATAAGTCGCAACATCTTCTGCTTGTGTATCTAAAACACCCGACATCGCAAGTACACCATTTGGCTTAACTAGGCCTTTGATGATGCCAGAAAGGTCACGTAATGGACCCGCAAGAATGTTGGCTACAACAACGTCTGCTAGCAAACCTTCCGGTTGATCTTGTGGCAAGAACACCTCGAGTTGCTCAGCAACGCCATTGCGTTGTGCGTTGTCTTTTGATGCAAGCAGAGCTTGAGGATCAATGTCGATCCCGATAACTTTTGCCGCGCCTAGTTTGATCGCAGCGATCGCTAGGATGCCTGAGCCACAACCGAAGTCGATCACGGTTTTGCCTGCAAGGTCTAAGCCTTCAAGCCACTCAAGACACAATGCCGTTGTCGGGTGAGTACCTGTACCAAATGCAAGGCCTGGGTCTAGCATTACGTTAACAGCGTCAGGTTCAGGGATATCGCGCCAGCTAGGGCAGATCCATAAACGCTCACCAAACTTCATTGGGTGGAAGTTGTCCATCCATTCACGTTCCCAATCCTTGTCTTCAATTTGCTCTACTTTATGAGCAAAGTCTGCAGGGAACATGTTGCTTGCTTTAATCTGCGCTAGAACGACACCAGTATCAGTCTCAGCGTCGTAAAGCGCGAGAATGTCAGTATCACCCCAAAGGCGAGTTTCGCCCGGCAGAGGCTCAAATACAGGGGTATCTTGTGCATCCAGGAAAGTTACAGAAAGAGCACCAGTCTCTTCCATTAACATGTCGCCGATTTGTTCGGCATTTTCATTGGTAGCATTAAGCTTGATTTGAATCCAAGGCATGGCTGCATCTTCTATATGAGAAAAATTGGATGGCGAGTCTAGCAGAAAATATGAGCAAATTCACCAAAACCCCACGGAATATAATGGGGATTAAAGATTGAGTTTTTCGGCGGCTAAAAAACAAAAATGCCCACCGAAGTGAGCATTTGACTGTTCTTACACGAACGGATTATGACAAACCAAGTTTCTTCTCAAGGTAGTGGATGTTTGCACCACCGTGTTGGAAGTTTTCGTCGTTCATAATAGACAGTTGAAGCTCGGTATTAACGTTAATACCTTCAACAATCATTTCACCCAATGCGTTCTTCATACGAGCGATAGCAACATCACGGTTCTCACCGTAAGTGATCAGCTTACCAATCATTGAATCGTAGTGTGGTGGTACTGTGTAACCCGTGTAGATGTGAGATTCCCAACGTACGCCCATGCCGCCCGGTGCGTGGAAACGTTCAATCTTACCTGGTGAAGGTAGGAAACGAACTGGATCTTCAGCATTGATACGACATTCGATTGAGTGGCCGCGCAGCTTAATGTCATCCTGAGTGAATGATAGAGGCTGACCAGCTGCAATACGTAGCTGTTCTTTCACTAGGTCGATACCCGTTACCATTTCAGTAATCGTGTGTTCAACCTGGATACGAGTGTTCATCTCGATGAAGTAGAACTCACCGTTCTCGTATAGGAATTCAAATGTACCTGCACCGCGGTAACCGATCTCGATACATGCACGAGTACAGCGTTCGCCGATGTACTTACGCATCTCTTCAGTGATACCTGGAGCTGGCGCTTCTTCCACAACTTTCTGGTGACGACGCTGCATTGAACAGTCACGTTCACCTAGGTGGATAGCATTGCCTTGGCCATCTGCAAGCACTTGTACTTCAATGTGACGTGGGTTTTCTAGGAATTTCTCCATGTAAACCATGTCGTTGTTGAAACATGCTTTTGCTTCAGCACGAGTCATCGCGATAGCTTCTGTTAGTTCTGCTTCAGAACGAACAACACGCATACCACGACCGCCGCCGCCGCCAGAAGCCTTGATGATAACTGGGAAGCCAATGCGCTTAGCGTGCGCTTTGTTTTTTGCTTCGTCGTCGTCAAGAGGGCCGTCAGAACCTGGTACACAAGGTACGCCAGCTTTTTTCATTGACGTGATAGCTGACACTTTGTCACCCATCATGCGAATGGTTTCAGCTTTAGGGCCAACAAAGATAAAGCCACTGCGCTCTACCTGTTCTGCAAAGTCTGCATTTTCAGATAGGAAGCCGTAGCCAGGGTGAACAGCTACTGCACCTGTCACTTCAGCTGCGCTGATGATACGAGGGATGTTTAGGTAGCTATCGATACCACGAGCTGGACCGATACAAATGGTTTCGTCTGCAAGCAGTACGTGCTTAAGGTCACGGTCAGCTGTTGAGTGAACCGCTACCGTTTTAATACCAAGCTCTTTACATGCACGCAGAATACGCAGTGCAATCTCACCACGGTTCGCGATTACTAATTTATCTAACATAATGAGTGCTCTCTATTATTCGATAATTACTAGAGCTTGGTCGAATTCTACTGGTTGACCGTCTTCAACTAGGATAGCTGTTACAACACCAGATTTATCAGCTTCGATTTGGTTCATCATTTTCATTGCTTCAACGATACATAGCGTTTCGCCAGCAGTTACAGATTGACCAACTTTAACGAATGGTTTTGCGTCTGGGCTTGGAGCGCCGTAGAAAGTACCAACCATTGGAGAAAGAACTTGGTGACCAGCTGGAACTGCAGGAGCCGCTGCTTCTGCTGCCACAGGTACCGCCGCAGGAGCTGCTGCCGCTACAGGTGCTGGCGCAGCTGCATATTGAACAGGTGCTACAGGTGCAGTGCTGTTACGACTGATTCGTACTGACTCTTCACCTTCAGAGATTTCTAGCTCAGAAATACCAGACTCTTCAACCAATTCGATTAGCTTTTTGATTTTGCGAATATCCATTGTTTCTTTCTCTTTATCTGTTAATTGAACTTACTCTATGACTGAGTAGGTTAGTAATAGTTCGTTGTTTATGTTTACTTTGAGTTGAGCTTGCTGAGCGCAGCGGTCAAAGCAAATTGATAACCTTGGGCACCTAAGCCACAAATCACACCTTCTGCTTTATCAGATAGGTAAGAGTGGTGACGGAATGGTTCACGTGCGTGAACATTCGATAGATGAACCTCAATAAACGGGATGGCAACGCCAAGTAGTGCATCACGCAGTGCCACACTGGTATGTGTAAAGGCTGCTGGGTTGATAATAATAAAATCAACATTTTGATACGCACTATGGATCGCTTCAATCAGTTCATACTCACGATTTGACTGTAAGTGAGATAGCTCAACATCGTGTGCTTTCGCTTGCTCGGTCAGTGAGCTAATAATCTGGTCAAGTGTTTGAGAACCGTAATGTGCAGGCTCTCTAAGGCCTAACAGGTTAAGGTTTGGGCCATTTAAAACTAGAATGCGAAACTTTGTAGACATCGTGGGGCTATCTTCCTTTATCGTGTTTACGAACGTGAATGTTGCCATTTTATTGAAAATTTGCGGTTAATTTCTAGTGAGAAAAACCCAAATTTAAAAATTAGAACCAGATTATAGCTAATTCAGCGCAAATCGCAGCAATTTACTGGTCTAATCTCCTATTGATACAGCTTGGAATTGTTACCAACTTAACAAAAAAGCGTCTTAGCCTTAATTTGGGGCGGGATATTTGAGATCAAGATCAGCCATAAAAAAACCGCCACATAGGTGACGGTTTAGAAATTGCTGTTTTAAACAGTGATTAGCTGCTGTGACTGGTTGCTTATGCCAGTTCTGCTTTCTCGGCAATCAGCTTATCAACCACGCTTGGGTCGGCCAGTGTCGAGGTATCACCTAGGTTACCTGTATCGCCAGTCGCGATTTTACGCAGGATACGACGCATGATTTTACCCGAACGAGTTTTTGGTAGAGAGTCGGTCCAGTGCAATACATCTGGCGTTGCAATTGGGCCAATCTCTTTACGTACCCAGTCTTTCACTTCTTTATGAAGCTCTGCAGTTGGGAACTCACCATCATTCAGCGTGATGTAAGCGTAAATCGCTTGGCCTTTAATATCATGAGGGATACCCACAATCGCTGCTTCTGCAATCTTATCGAACGCGACTAGAGCCGATTCAATCTCAGCAGTACCCATACGGTGACCTGATACGTTAAGCACGTCATCGACACGCCCCGTAATCCAGTAGTAGCCGTCTTCATCACGACGAGCGCCGTCACTGGTGAAGTACATGCCTTTAAAGGTCGAGAAGTAAGTCTGTTCGAAGCGGTCATGATCGCCATGAACGGTACGCATTTGGCCTGGCCAAGAATCAAGAATCACTAGGTTGCCGTCTGTTGCACCCTCAATGATGTTACCCATGTTATCAACCAGCGCCGGTTGCACACCGAAGAATGGACGAGTTGCAGAGCCCGGTTTCAGGTCTGTTGCGCCTGGTAGCGGTGCAATCAAGATACCGCCCGTTTCTGTTTGCCACCATGTATCAACAATTGGAGATTGCTCATTACCGATTGTTTTGTAATACCACTCCCACGCCTCTGGGTTGATAGGTTCACCCACTGAGCCCATGATTCTTAGGCTGTCACGAGAAGTACCTTCAACGGCTTCATTGCCTTTCGCCATCAATGCACGAATAGCCGTTGGCGCCGTATAAAGAATATTAACTTGGTGCTTATCGACCACTTCGCTCATGCGGCTGGTGTTCGGGTAATTTGGCACGCCTTCAAACAGAATCGTTTTTGCGCCATTAGCAAGCGGCCCGTAAACAAGGTATGTGTGACCGGTAATCCAACCCACATCGGCTGTACACCAGAAAGTCTCGCCTTCTTGGTAATCGAATACGTATTTGAAGGTCATCGCTGCATAAACAAGGTAGCCACCTGTAGTATGCATAACGCCTTTAGGTTTACCTGTTGAGCCTGACGTATAAAGGATAAATAGTGGATCTTCTGCGTTCATCTCTTCTGGTGGGCAATCTGCAGATACGTTAGCAATAGCATCGTGCCACCACACATCGCGGTGTTCGTGCCATGCAACATCACCGCCAGTGCGTTTGAATACCACAACCTTCTCGATGTTTTTCACTTCAGGGTTCGTCAGTGCTTCATCAACATTCTTCTTCAGTGGCACCGCACGGCCGCCACGCACGCCTTCATCGGCAGTGATAACGACTTTAGAGTTTGAATCGATAATACGACCAGACAGTGCTTCTGGTGAGAAACCACCAAATACGACTGTGTGAACCGCCCCGATACGGGTACACGCCAGCATAGCTACTGCCGCTTCTGGCACCATTGGCATGTATAAACAAACCACATCACCTTTGCGCACGCCTTGCTCTTTTAGAGCATTCGAAAACAGGCACACTTCTTTGTACAGTTCATTAAAAGTTAGAGTTTTGTCATCTGCCGGGTCATCGCCTTCCCAGATGATAGCGACTTCATCACCGCGCTCAGCAAGGTGGCGGTCGATACAGTTAGCCGAAACGTTAAGCGTGCCATCTTCAAACCAGCGAATATCAATGTGGCCAGGATCGAAAGAGGTGTTTTTGACCTGTGTGAAAGGCTTGATCCAATCAACGATTTTTCCGTGTTCACCCCAAAAACCTTCAGGGTCAGAAACAGATTGCTGGTACATGGCTAGGTAAGTGTCATTATCCGCGTGTGTGGTTGATTTAATATTTTCTTTTACCGGATAAACGTGGGCTTCACTCATTGCATCTCTCCTTGTGCCTACATTCCTAATGAACTGGCAACTTCCTTTGTGTTCAGTTTCTAGGTCTATTACAGAACCGTCTGTGTGTTATCACTCTCGGCTAGGACGGCGATTTCCACAATTAGACTTTAGGATGAGACGCTGCTTTTCACTTACAAAATAGCGAGTTAAGTTCATTTTTGAGATGTTGCTCTTTATGTGAAGCGCCAGTGGTTGAATTAAGAATAAGAAGAGTTGAAACGGGGCAGGTCACCATGTTTCAGGCGAACAAAGATCAGCGCAGCGGAGATAGCGTCTTGTAATGCATCATGTTTATTGACCGGGATGGGTAAATCGAGCTGGCGACAGATGGCGTCCATGCTGAGATCAAAATAGGCATTGGGCAGCTGTCTTTCGAGTTTGTCTTGATAGAGTTGGCTCACTTCGACTAATCGGTTAGGCAGTGGAAATCCAAGCTGTTTTAAACAGGCGCGGTCGAGAATTTTTTTATCATAGCGGATGTGATAGCCGACTAAAGGACGATTTCCAATGAAGTTCAGTAGCTCGATTAAAGCCTGTTTTTCTTCGATGCCGTGCTTTAGATCTTGGTGACGAATGCGGTGGATTTTTATTGAATTGCAATCGAGCGATTGTGGGGCGCGCAATCGGACTTCAAAAGGTTGGCTGGTAATGATTCGATTGCCGATGATCTTGGTCGCGGCAATGGTGACTAATTCAGCCTGATTGGGGTCTAGGCTGGTGGTTTCACAATCGAGCGATACATATTCATGATCAATAGGCGCAGTAAACAAAGGCTGATACAGAGAGCCTTTGAGTTTGTGATGCCAGTAATAGAGAATCAACCTATTCATCGTTCAATCGCCTAATCCCGTATCTGATAGTGGTAGCCGAGCCATTGCTTGAATTTCTTCACCACGTGCAGGCTATGACGAAGCAGATCTCTGTCTGCTCGCTCCATCAGTTTAACGTTGATCTTGTTGCTGCTGTGCTGCTGAGAAAGTCTTTGGGCTAAGCGCCACTTAAAGAATTGCTTGAGTGCTTCACTGAGATTATCGGCAGTACTTTGCTCAAGCACTTTCTTGCTAACCAGTTGCTCAATGCGTTCGAAGGTGTTGTTTACGGTGACACCATGCTCTAGGCAAAGCGCTCTCACACCATGCACGATAGGGAAAATACCGCCTTGTTTGATATCGAGCCCTGACTTGGATTGCTTCACATTACCAAACAGGGTCAGGGGAACTGAGAAGTTAAGGGCAGGGCGGCAGAACTCCGTCAGAATCAATTCTTGTCCGAGCATTAAATCACTGAGGTGCTGCTTTACAGGTTTTAATAACTCTCTATTACCCGCTACTGCGTGTGCATCTGCCATGATCGCAATATCCATCACGGTGTCTGGCGTAGCTTTTTTTACCCAATGGGTAAGGGTTTGTTTCCACTCTTGTTCTGAATGCACCCATTTCGGATTGTTGACCATCACGTTGCCCGGGCACAGTGGGTAACCCAATTGTTGAAGGGTATGAGTGAGGTCGTTCATGGCACTTTGGCATTGATGCCACTCCAAGCCATCTTGAATTATTAGCGCGTTGTCTTGATCGGTTTTGAGAATTTGTTCCCCACGGCCTTCGGAACCCAACACGATTAGGCAGCAATGATTATGCAGTGCAGGTGGGATCACCAACTCAAAAGCCTTCTCTATGATCTGTTCGTTGACCGCAGAAATCAGCTCCATGATAAAGCGTGTGCGAATCCCATTACTGAGCAAGCTCTCGACCAGTTGACGTTGTTTGTTGGATGCCATTGCCAATTCTTCAACGCTGGTGGCGCGCGCAATACGCAAAGTAAGAACGTGGGAGTGTGTGGAGAATGCACTGAGAATCTGTGTCATATCCACCATGCCGACCGCATTTCTACCATCACAAACCATCAACCTTTTTACTCGATTTCTGGTCATGGTAATCATGGCGTTAAATAAGAAATCGCCTTGGTTCACGTGCATCACCGGAAACGTTGCGATCTCACCGACAGGCGCATCCAGTGGGAAATTATCGAGCATCACAGCATGCAATAAATTGGTTCGAGTGACGATTCCATACGGTAAGGAACATGATGATCCAAAAGCTTTTGGATCATCATGTTCCAAATGGACTAGGGCCGAGTCTAACCCTTGTTCTTTAAGGGTTTGAGTGACTTGGTTGATAGGTTGGTTTGGTTCAAGTATCAGTGGTGGGTGATAGATAGAGTCATCCACTTTGGTCAATATAAACTCGGCAAGGTTCTGTTGCTGCTGGGCGGCTTCTATCAAAGCTTTTCGTGTTGATAGGTTGCTATCAAAGTAGGCCGCGAATTGGCCATTGGCGTGGTAAAGCTCAAGAAAAATCTCGGTGGGCAGCAGATAACTTAATGTATCTTCGAGTGCGATATATTGGTGTTTGGTGTGAGGTTCAAACTGGCTGCGGACATCAAAAATATCGTCATTGGCATAGTGTGCGTAAATCTCGCCATCACTGCTCGCGCGCTCTTCAACTGCCCCTTTGATCAAAATATGCAGGTGTCGGCTCGGCCTTTCAGCTTCCAGTATCACTTCTTGAGAACGGTAATAGACCACGTCTAATGAAGAGCGCAGCTTCAACTGCTCAGAGTCAGACAGGCTATCGAAGGGTGGGTGCTGCATATTAAATTTGTCAGGCATAAGCATCACAAGAAGAAATGGGAGTCTTTAATCAGTCTGACAAAATACCAGCGAAGCTCCAGACGACTTTAGTCTAAATGCGAGTGTGGGGATTGATGAGCGTGAAATCTCTTGTTGAAATGCGATACCCAGACCCATTGAATATGGGAATACTATCCCAGTAATAATTCCCTTTTTCATCGTATGCGAGATAGGCATAATTGGTGCTGCCTTTTTCCGCACACTTTATAGGTCATTTATGTTTAGCCCTTCACCCTATGGCTGGATCTCTCAGTATTTTCTTGGTTTCTTTTTTGCGTATGGCGTGTATTTGCCATTTTGGGCGTTGTGGTTTGAAGACCAAGGCGTGTCTGCTGGTGATATTGGCGTATTGATTGGTATCGGCTTTGCGACTCGTTGTGTGGCTAACCTAGTGATTACGCCGCGTATCCATAAAGTGGAACACTTGATGCCAGCGCTACGCTGTTTGAGTTTCGCTGCGCTGCTGTTTGTCGGTTTCCACTTCTTCACCGGTGGCAGCTTTATACTGATGTTGTTGGCAACGGTACTGTTTAACCTCTGTTGTGGGCCGATCATTCCTCTTTCTGATGCGATGGCTAACCATTACAGTCGTTTGAAAATGCTCGACTACGGCCGAACTCGTCTTTGGGGTTCAATTGCCTTTATCGCAGGTTCAACGGTTGTTGGCTATTTGGTGGCACAATTTGGCACTGACATGATTTTGTATACTGCACTTGCGGGCGTGTTGTTGTCATTGATTCTGGCGATGAGAAATCCTAACGTGATGCCAGTAACGCAATCTGAGCAACAAGCGGCGCGACCAAAACTAGGTGAGCTGCTGCGTGAGTCGTCAGTGGTAAAATTTTTAGCCTTGATGGCGCTGCTGCAAGGCAGTCATGCGGCTTACTACAGTTTTAGTGCGATTTATTGGAAAGAAGCGGGTCACTCAGAAGCGATCATCGGTTACTTGTGGAGCCTAGGTGTTGTTGCTGAGGTGGCAGTATTTGCTCTGAGTAAGCGATTATTCTCAGGCTGGTCACTGCGTACTTTGTTTGTTGTCGCAGCTATTGGGGTGATGGCGCGTTGGGGTATTACCGCATCAACCACGGCGATTTTCGCTCTGGTTATGGTACAGCTACTGCACGGTGTGACCTTTGCCATGGCACACATCGCCGCGATTCAATACATCCAATCTGAAGAACAAAACAAGATGGTTGCGCTACAAGCCCTGTATAACGCGATTCCATTAGGTGCCTTTATTGCATTAATGACTACCTTAAGTGGTTGGGGTTATGAGCTTTGGGGCGCAAATATCTTCTGGGGTATGGCTGCAATGGGTGCACTTGCTCTGTTCATTAAGTTGGATGAAAGAAGTTCAGTGGTTGAGATTAATCAATCAGATTCGGAACAGTCAGAATCTCACAGCAAATGCTGATAATTAGAGTCTAAAGCACAGAATTTAAGCGATGCGATTGAGTTAATCACCCATCCTTAGTTAAATGAAACCTCTCCCTTATGGAGAGGTTTTTTTATGGATGAGAAAAGGGTTTTCAATGCAAGGATGGATAGTAATTCCAGTCTCTTTAGCCTACTTGGGCGTGTTATTTCTGATCGCTTGGTATGGAGACAGGCAGGTTCGTTGGCTATCGCGCTGGCGCCCGTGGATCTATAGCCTTTCGATTGCCGTGTATTGTACCTCTTGGACCTTCTATGGAACGGTCGGGCAGGCGAGCAATAACCCTTGGTCCTTTTTACCCATTTATCTCGCCCCGATTCTGGTCTTTACACTAGGCTGGCGGATCTTGGCGCGGCTGATCCTGATTGCGAAGCGGGAGCACATCACCTCCATTGCCGACTTTATCGCGGCTCGTTATGGAAAATCTCAGGGCTTAGCGGTGGCGGTGACGGTTATCGCCGTGGTCGGTATCCTTCCCTATATCGCTCTGCAACTACGTGGTATCACCATGGGGTTGGATATTGTTGCGCCCAACCTAGCGGCTGACTTTGGTTATCAGGACTATCACGTCTCTTGGTTTGTGGTCGGTGCTTTGGCCATTTTTACCATGTTGTTTGGTACTAGGCATATCGATAACACAGAACATCACCGTGGCATGATGATGGCGGTGGCGTTTGAATCCATCGTTAAGCTCGCGGCATTCCTGATCGTTGGCCTGTTCATCATGTATCTGGCGATGAGCAGCGACAAAATCGACCTGCTTGATGTGGCGGCTTCCACCTACGAATCACCCAATATTCCGACCTTAATTATTCATACCGTTTTGACCATGTTGGCGATTGTCTGTTTGCCACGCCAGTTCCATACCATGGTGGTAGAGAACGAACGTCCTCAAGACCTGCATACCGCTCGCTGGTTGTTTCCGCTTTACCTGATTTTGATGGGACTGTTCGTGCTGCCAATTGCTTGGGCAGGACAAGGGCTACTTACTGGCATGCCAGCGGATACCTATGTGATCAGTGTGCCAATGGCAGAAGGTGCGAATCACATTGCCTTGCTGGCTTTTCTTGGTGGTACGTCTGCGGCAAGTGGTATGGTGATAGTGTCGACCATCGCCTTGGCGATCATGGTGTCGAACGATTTAGTGATGCCACTGTTGCTGCGTCGCATGCGTTTAACCCAAAGAACCCATCGACACTTTTCTGGTCTGTTATTGGTGATTCGCCGTGGGCTAATTTTACTGCTGTTGCTGGGTGCTTGGCTGTTTTATCAGGCGCTCGATACCATTCATTCACTGTCAGCGATTGGCTTTCTTTCTTTTGCTGCGATTGCTCAATTCGCGCCAGCACTTATTGGTGGTTTGTACTGGCGCCCGGGTAACCGCAAGGGTGTGTATGTCGGCTTAATGGTGGGCTCGTTGATTTGGCTTATCACCCTAATGAGCCAAACCAGCATGTTGGCGGGCGATAGTGAAAGTAACCTTTTACTGTGGATTATTACGCCGCCAGAGTTACTCAGCAGTTGGGATATCAGCAGCTCAAACTGGGGCATTGTGCTGAGTATCGTGCTCAATACCTTGTGTTATGCCGTGGTTTCGATGACGACCAGACCAAGCCTAAGTGAGCGCTTACAATCAGCGGCATTTGTTGGCACACCACTGCCTGAGAACGAGAATATCAGCCTCTACCAGAACCGTGTGACAGTCGCTGAATTAGAGATGTTGGCGTCGCGTTTTGTGGGCCGTAAGCGTGCGAAAAGTGCCTTACACAGCTATTGGCAACAACACGGGCAGCCGCTGCTTCCTAATCAACAAGCACCTGCCAGTCTGATTCGACACGCAGAGCGCGTGCTCGCAGGTGTATTTGGTGCTTCGTCTGCTAAGTTAGTACTTACTTCCGCTTTGCAGGGAAGAAACATGCAGCTTGAAGAAGTCGCGACCATCGTTGATGAAGCCTCGGAGCTTTACGACTTCAGCCGCGGTTTACTGCAAGGCGCGATTGAACATATTGGCCAAGGCATCGCAGTAATAGACAAACAGATGAGGCTGGTGGCGTGGAATCAACGTTACTTAGAGCTGTTTGAATTTCCTGCTGGCTTGATTCAGGTTGGACGACCCATTTCAGACGTGATTCGTCATAATGCCGAGCAAGGGTTGTGTGGCCCGGGCGACCCCGAAGATCACGTTCGTCGCCGTGTTTATCACCTTGAACAAGGCACTCGACACACCTCTTCTCGTATTCGTCCTGATGGCCGAGTAATTGAGGTGCAAGGTAACCCAATGCCAAGTGGTGGCTTTGTGATGAGCTTTACCGACATCACGGTATTCCGACAAGCAGAGCAAGCGCTAAAAGATGCCAATGAAAGCTTGGAGTCGAGAGTGCATGAGCGAACTCAAGAGCTCGAAAAACTCAATCATCGCTTGGTAAAAGCCACGCAGATTTCGGATCAAGAGTCACAATCTAAGAGTCGTTTTCTAGCCGCGGTAAGCCACGATTTGATGCAGCCGCTCAACGCCGCACGCTTGTTTGCTTCGTCACTGTCTGAGGTAGCAAAAGAGCAAGAGGTGAAGCAACTTTCATCTCACATCGAGAGTGCACTTGGTGCCGCAGAAGATTTGATTGGTGACTTGCTGGATATATCTCGATTGGAGTCAGGAAAGTTAGAAACCAACATTCACGCGATTGCCGTGCACGATGTGCTAACCAACTTAAATGCGGAATTTAGTGCCTTAGCGAGACAACAGAAAATTGAGTTTAAGATGATTCCGTCGTCATTGTTTATTCACTCAGACCCTAAGCTGTTAAGGCGTGTGATTCAGAACTTTTTGACCAATGCGTTCCGCTATAACCCGGAAGGGAAAGTGGTACTGGGTGCGAGAAGAGTGAATGGACAGGTTCGAATCGATGTGTGGGATAACGGAACCGGTATCGATGAAGACAAGCAACAAGAGATCTTTGAAGAGTTTACTCGTGGCAGCCAAGTGCGAGCCGATCAAGGATTGGGATTAGGGCTGGCTATCTCGAAAGGTATTGCTCATGTGCTTGGCCATCAAATTTCGATGCGTTCGTGGCCGGGGCAAGGCAGTGTCTTTTCCATCACCTTGGCTAGAGCGGAAAAAGTGGCTCCAGTTGTGCAAGCTTCGACGCCAATGGCGACCAGCGACATCGAACATCTCAAGATATTGTGTGTCGACAATGAACGAGAAATCTTAGTCGGTATGGAGAACCTGATTGGCCGCTGGGGCTGTGAGGTTAAGACGGCGGTTGATCTGGTCGAAAGCTTGCAGTGCCTAGATGAGGGTTGGCTGCCAGATGTGATCTTCTCTGATTACCGTTTAGATAATGGCAGAACGGGGCTCGAAGTCTTACAGCAGTGCCGCTTGCGCCTTGGTGATTCTTTTGAAGGGGTCATCATCAGTGCCGATAGAACCGATGACATGCTGGCAGCGATAAAGGCCAACAGCTTTAGCTTTATTGCCAAGCCAGTGAAACCGTTAAAACTCAGAGCGGTATTGAATCGCGTGAGTTAGTTTGGGTTAACAGGTTCGGATTAGTACGTTCGTGAGCGGATAGTGAAAAGGCCTCAGATGAGGCCTTTTTTGTCTTTGTTTTTTGCGAACGCCGATTCGCTTGTTAATTCAATAACTAACCAGCAATACCACCTTGCGTCAGTGTAGTTGGATCAAGCAGTTTGCTGAGCTCTTCTCGGCTAAGATCGGTTTCTCTTTCTGCTACATCCAGAATTGGTAGGCCTTCTTTATAAGCTTTCTTGGCAATATCAGCCGCCTTCAAGTAGCCAATCACAGGGTTAAGTGCGGTCACTAGGATTGGGTTCTTTGACAAGGCTAAATCGAGGTTATCTTGGCGCACAGTGAAGGTCGCGATGGCTTTGTCCGCTAAAGCGACTGAGCTGTTTGCCAGAAGTTCAATACTCTCTAAGACGTTATGAGCAATCACTGGCAGCATCACATTCAGTTGGAAGTTACCTGATTGTCCAGCTACGGTAATGGTGGTGTCGTTGCCAATGACTTGCGCCGCCGCCATAGCTGCAGCTTCTGGAATCACAGGATTTACCTTGCCAGGCATGATCGATGAGCCTGGCTGTAGAGCCTGTAATTCAATCTCGCCTAAGCCAGCCAACGGCCCAGAATTCATCCAACGAAGATCGTTTGAGATCTTCATGATCGCAACTGCTGCCGTTTTGAGCTGACCAGAAAGTGCAACGATCGCGTCTTGACTGCTGAGGTTAAAAAAGAAGTTTTCACTGGAGCTAAAACTGATCTTTGTTGATTGAGACAGGTTACTCGCAAACTTATCGGCAAAGCGTGGGTCAGCATTGATCCCTGTTCCAACCGCAGTACCACCTTGAGCTAAAGCCTTGATAGCGGGCAGGGTGCTCTCTATTGCTTGCTTAGCGTGTTCTATCTGAAATTTCCAACCACCTAGCTCTTGAGCAAAGGTCATTGGCATCGCATCCATTAGATGAGTGCGACCTGTCTTCACTACCTCCGCAAGCTCCTGTTGCTTGACAGTGAGTGCTTCCGCAAGGTGAGTTAATGCAGGTAACAGCTTATTTTCAGCCATCAAAGCAACGCTCACTTGAATTGCGGTTGGCACCACATCGTTACTGCTTTGGCCCATGTTGACGTGATCATTGGGATTCACGTCGCCTTGCAAGCTTCTTGAAGCAAGCGTAGCAATCACTTCGTTGGCATTCATGTTGGAGCTGGTGCCAGAACCGGTTTGGTAAACGTCGATCGGGAATTGATCGAGATGTTTACCTTCAATGATCTCTTGGCTGGCTTCGGCTATCGCGTTGGCAATATCACCCTCCAGTAGACCTAACTGAGCATTGGTATCTGCCGCTGCCTGTTTAATTAACGCCAGTGCTTGAATAAAACTGGTCGGCATCTTGTGCGAGCTAAACGCGAAGTTATCCTCTGCACGCTGAGTTTGTGCTTGGTATAGCGCATCGGCAGGGACTTTCACTTCGCCCATGCTGTCTTTTTCAATCCGAAATTGTAGGGTCATGTTCTATCCTTGTTAGCCAAGTGGGGCTTGGACTTGTTGTAGTGTTTGGCTGAGATTCAAAAAACGCGCTTGGCCTTGAGGTTGCTGGCAGTAGTGGCGCTTCAAATAAAATAGTGGTGAGTGAATAGAGTCTAGGCAGATATGACGAAAGGCGAAACTGCGCTCAGGCGACTCAATCGCTTCAATCAAATGAAAGAAAACTTGGCGTAGATACAGCTCGCACAACAAGATGTTTTCTTGAGCGGCATGCTTTTCATAGTAAGCCGAAAGCGTCAGTGCACATTCGATATACTCTCGAATTACAAACGGCTCATGGCCTTGAACTTGTTCTAATGAAGCAAAGCGATCCTGTGCTTTGTAAAACCTCGAATAGAGAACCTGCTGCTCTTTCATCATCATCTGCATCTCTTTATTGGATGTTAATGATAATTATTATCAAATGAGATTTTAAAAACAACCCTTTGTTTCTCTTTTTATAAAGCGAGCAGAAAAAGAAAAAGCCGATACACGAAGTATCGGCTTTCTGGAGTCAGTACCTAATCCCTACAATGTAAGCACTGATTCATTTTTTGCTAAACATCTTTGTTTAGTGGTCGTGAGCTTCACCTGCACCTTTCGGGTAACGGATGTTCTCAACCATATCTTGTACATCTTGTGGTACTTCAGCAGTTACTTTGTTTACCGCAATCGATACTACGAAGTTTAGACACATACCTAGCGTACCGATGCCTTCTGGGCTGATACCAAACCACCAGTTTTCAGGTGTGCTTGCTGCTGGGTTAATGAACTTGAAGTAGATGATGTAGCTTGCTGTGAAGGCAATACCTGACAACATACCTGCAATTGCGCCTTCCTTGTTCATCTTCTTGTAGAAGATACCTAGGATAATCGCTGGGAAGAAGGATGCTGCGGCTAAGCCGAAGGCAAACGCTACTACCTGTGCTACAAAGCCTGGTGGGTTAATACCTAAGTAACCGGCACCGACAATCGCGACCATGGCTGCTAGACGAGCGGCTAACAGCTCCTGCTTGTCGGTCATGTTTGGTCTGAAGCCTTTCTTCAACAAGTCATGTGAAATCGACGTTGAGATTACCAATAGTAGACCCGCGGCTGTTGATAGTGCGGCTGCTAGGCCACCGGCTGCAAGCAGTGCTACAACCCAGTTTGGTAGTTTCGCTAGCTCTGGAGAAGCTAGTACGATGATGTCACGGTTAATCTTCATCTCGTTGCGCTCATCGCCCGAGTAGAACATTTTGCCATCGCCGTTCTTATCTTCCCAACCTACTAGGCCAGTGCTTTCCCAGTTTTTGTACCAGCTCGGTGCGTCTGCTGCTGCGACACCTTGCATGTCTGGGCCGTTGATTGTTTCGATCATGTTTACACGAGCGAATGCTGCAACGCCTGGTGCTGTTGTATATAGCAATGAGATGAACAGTAGTGCCCAACCTGCTGAGATACGAGCATCACGTACTTTTGGTACTGTGAAGAAACGAATGATTACGTGTGGAAGACCCGCAGTACCGACCATTAGAGCCGCACAGATGAAGAATACATCTACCATGCTCTTGTTACCTTCGGTATAAGCGGTAAATCCGAGTTCTTCAGTCAGTCCATCCAGTTTATCAAGAAGGTAAACATCTGTGCCTGATAGCGTAGAGCCCATACCAACTTGTGGAAGTGGGTTACCTGTCATCATGATTGAGGTAAAGATTGCTGGAACAAGGAAGGCGAAAATGAGGACACAGAATTGAGCTACCTGCGTATAAGTGATGCCTTTCATGCCACCCAGTACTGCGTAGAAGAACACAATACCCATACCAATGATGATGCCTAGGTTAATATCAACTTCTAGGAAACGAGAGAATACAACGCCCACACCACGCATCTGGCCTGCAACGTACGTAAACGATACGAAGATTGCACAGAATACCGCTACCATACGTGCCGTTTTCGAGTAGTAACGCTCACCGATGAAATCAGGAACCGTAAACTGACCGAACTTACGTAGGTAAGGTGCTAAACATAGCGCAAGTAGTACATAACCACCTGTCCAACCCATTAGGTAAACCGCACCGTCATAACCAACGAATGAGATGATACCTGCCATTGAGATGAATGATGCTGCCGACATCCAGTCAGCGGCGGTCGCCATGCCATTTGCTACTGGGTGTACACCACCGCCAGCAACGTAGAACTCACTAGTAGACCCTGCACGAGCCCAGATTGCGATGCCGATATATACCGCGAAAGTAATACCGACGAGAATAAACGTCCAAGTTTGAATATCCATGTTCTAGCCTCTAGTCTTCCTGTACGTTGTATTTTTTGTCGAGCGCATTCATGCGGACAACGTAAATAAATATCAGCGCCACGAAGGTGTATATCGAACCTTGCTGAGCGAACCAAAATCCTAGCTTGAACCCGCCAAACTGAACGGTATTGAGGGCATCCACAAATAAGATGCCAGCGCCGTAAGACACTGCAAACCAAACCGCGAGCAGTGTTCCCATAATTCCCAAGTTTTCCTTCCAGTAGGCTTGAGCATGTTCCGTAGATTCGAACGCCATTGCCTTCTCCTTTATTCCGTTTTCGTAGAAACCGTTTTTGTAAATGGCCGTGTTAACGTAATGTTACGATTTAGAATGTAGCAAGGATAAGTAAAGGGATCTGTGCAACTTTAGTCGGGACACTATTAGCGCTAATTCACTGAAATATGGGCGTTGGAAGGCATAACCATAGAAAAATGTGATGTTACAATGTTGTTAAATTAGCCTAAGGTCTAACAAAAACGCATGAATTAGTATGCGAGTCATAAAATTTAACAACTAAATGACCGAGAAACGGTATTTAGTCCTGCATATGACACGAAGCGAAACATAAGTTTGTTATAGTATCAGCGGCACTTTTACCGACCGCGCCTTGCTTAACGGCAGAAGATCAACATGCTTAAAGCTCGGGTTTTATTCTTTAGGGGGACGAATTGGACGCAATAACTATTAACCACTTATTTTTAACTGGTGCGGTGCTCATCGCTATCAGTGTGCTTTTTTCGCAAGTGTCTTCTCGCTTGGGCGTTCCTATTCTTTTGATCTTCCTTTTCGTTGGCATGCTAGCCGGTGAAGATGGACCCGGTGGCATTAATTTTGATGATTACTCACTCACTTACTTGGTGAGTAACCTTGCCCTTGCTGTGATCTTGCTTGATGGCGGTATGCGAACCAAGGTTGCGAGTTTCAAGGTCGCTTTTTGGCCTTCGCTCTCGCTCGCTACAATAGGCGTGGCATGTACCGCTACTCTCACTGGTTTAATGGCCGCGTGGCTGTTCGACTTGTCATTGATGCAGGGCATCTTGGTTGGCGCGATTGTGGGCTCGACCGATGCGGCTGCGGTATTTTCTTTGCTGAAAGGGCAGAGCCTCAATGAGCGTGTTGGCTCGACTCTAGAAATTGAATCCGGTACTAACGACCCAATGGCGGTGTTCCTGACGGTGACCTTAATTGCGCTGTTGGGCACGCCTGATGCTGAAATGGGGATGAACTTCCTACTGAAAAGCTTCGCGATGCAGTTTGGTATCGGTACCCTTGTCGGCATTGGCGGTGGCTGGCTTCTATGGAGTCTTATCAATCGAGTGCAACTGGCTGACGGCCTTTACTCTATTTTGGTGCTCAGCGGTGGTGTGGCGCTGTTTGCGTTCTCTAACATGCTTGGCGGCAGCGGTATCTTATCGATCTACCTTGTAGGCCTGTTCATTGGTAATCGTCCGACGCGCTCTCGACACTCTATTCTTAATGTTCTTGATGGTATGACGTGGCTAAGCCAGATCGTGATGTTCTTGGTGCTGGGTTTATTGGTGACGCCATCAACGCTGATGGACATTGCTCTGCCTGCGCTAGCACTGGCCTTCGGTATGATTTTGTTTGCTCGTCCGCTGTCGGTTTGGTTAGGTTTACTGCCATTTCGAAGCTTTACTACCAAGGAGCGCTGGTTTGTTTCTTGGGTAGGTTTGCGTGGTGCAGTACCGATCATCTTAGCGGTCTTCCCTATGATGGCTGGCCTGCCTAATGCTCAGCTGTATTTCAATATCGCCTTCTTCGTGGTTATGGTTTCGCTGATTGTTCAAGGCGGTAGCTTGATGAAAGTCGCAAGACTCGCTCAAGTGACTTTACCACCGACGCCAACACCGATTTCTCGTACCGGTATGGAGATTTATCCGACCAGTGAGTGGGAGATGTTTGTTTACAAGTTGAAAGACGAGAAGTGGTGTGTCGGTGAGCCGCTTAAGCGCTTATCTATGCCTGAAGGGACGCGCATTACGGCACTGTTTCGACAAGATGCGATGCTCCACCCATCAGGCAGCACTGTGTTGGAGGCGAACGATATCTTATGCGTGCTTGGCCAAGACAAAGATTTGGACAGCTTAAGTTCGTTATTCAGTGAGGCGCCTCTAGCAGAAGAAGCGGCACGATTCTTTGGTGACTTCTTCTTGGATGTTGAGCTATCAGTTGCGGCAGTGAGTGATTGTTATGGTATTGAACTTGGCTCGGAAGAAGAGCGAGAAATGACGCTAAAACAATTGGTTGCTCAAGAGCTTGGCGCACACTCTGTATTGGGCGATAGCTTTGAGTGGCATGGCATTACTTGGGTAGTTGCAGAGATCGATGATCATAAAGTCGTCAGGTTGGGTTTATGTTTACCTAAGACGACTTTAGAAGAGGATATCAGTGAAGCTTAATTGTGGACTTCTTGTAGCAAGATAACCGCTTGAGTACGATTTTTCACATCCAGTTTACGGAAGATGGCTGTCATATGTGCTTTGATGGTCGCTTCCGAAACATTCAATTCATACGCGATTTGCTTATTAAGCAAGCCGTCAGAAAGCATCCCTAATACCTTGTATTGCTGAGGCGTCAGTGTGGAAATCTTTTCTGCAAGGTCGCTACACGCTGCATTATTGGTGATAAGCCCTTCAGGGAAGAACGGGTCGCCATTCAGCACTTGATTCAGTGCACTCACCAACTCACGCATATCACTCGACTTAGGAATAAAGCCAAAGGCACCGTGGCTCTTCACCTGAGTGACCACGCTGGCATCTTCACTGGCAGAGACCACCACAATCGGTAGATCTGGGTATTCAGCGCGTAGTTGAATTAAGCCTGACATGCCATTGGCACCCGGCATTTTCAGGTCGAGCAGTAATAGATCCGGCTCGTCTTCTTTCTTTAGTAGAGTCAGTAAGGCATCGAGAGAATCGGCCTCAAGCAGGTTCGCACCACTGATCGCCATATGAACTGACTGAAACAGGGCGTTGCGAAAGAGAGGGTGGTCATCAGCAATGATGATGGTATAGGTCGAGTCCATGACGTTCATACTTTTAACAATTTAGTTAATATTTATTATCATCCTGATTGAGTATGTGGACAATATCTATGCATTAAAAGTCTGAACCATATCGACTTTTATCCCCGGAATAAGAAAGCGTTACTCTGAATAGCAAAAAAGCCGCACTGCCATCTCGTTACAGAGGGGCGGTGCGGCTTTCGATTCGGCTTATATTTTAGTGAATATTGCCGTTATAGCTGGTGGTTTTGCATGTGTTTTAAGAATACATCAGCAGGCATAAAACCGGTTACACGAGCATTTGGAACATGGTTACCCTCGCCATCCCAGAACTCAATCGTCGGTAAGCCAAGTACTTGTAATTGTTTAAGCAGTTCAATGTCTTGAGGCATGTTTCTCGTTACATCGGCTTGTAGCAGTACGAAGTCAGAAAGCTTGTTTTCCACATCAGCTTGATGGAAGGTGTACTTCTCGAACTCTTTACACGCCACACACCAATCGGCGTAGAAGTCGAGCATCACAGGCTTACCGAGTTTCTTTGCTTCGATGAGTTGGATTTCTAATTCTTCAACCGTGTTGATGCGTGCAAATTGGATGTGTTGTTCTGCCACTACGCTCTTTTCTGCAAACCAGTAATTGAGCGCAGGTTGAGCTGATGCGAATAGGCCAAGCATCGCGATGATACCCACAGCGCTTTGCTTCCAGCCACCAAATGGCAGTGCATTCTTGCTGTGGTAAAGCCAGCCAAAGGCGATGAAGCCAAGGCCAGACCAAAGCACGGTTGCCCATAACTCAGGAATGATTCGCTCTAGCAGGAAGATAGGTGCTGCCAGCAAGATAAAGCCGAATACGATCTTCACCTTATCCATCCAGCTGCCCGCTTTAGGCAATAACTTATTACCAAATACCGCAACTAAAATCAGCGGAATACCCATACCCATCGCTAATGCATACAGAGCAATCGCCCCCGTTAATAGGTCGCCACTCTGAGCCACATACAGCAGCGCGCCTGACAATGGCGCCGTGGTACAAGGTGAACACACCAAGCCAGAGATAGCGCCCATCGCGAACACGCCCAAGGTATTGCCACCTTGCTGCTTATTGCTTTGATTGTTGAGCCAAGTTTGGATGCTGCTTGGCAATTGCAGGTTATAAACGCCAAACATCGACATTGCTAACGCCACGAACAGAACACTCAGCGCGATCAGCACGTAAGGGTGTTGCATTGCGGCTTGGAATTGCATGCCTGCTGAAGCAACCACTAAACCTAATAAGGTGTAGGTTAACGCCATGCCTTGCACGTAAATAAAGGACAGCATCAGCGCACGACCTTGGCTGAGCTTGCCACCACCTAAAACGATACCCGTTAGAATCGGATACATAGGCAGTACACACGGTGTAAAGGCTAAACCAACACCGAGTGCTAAGAATAATAGAGGGGTCCACCAACTGTCACCGAGCTTATCGGCTAAGCCTGCTTCTTTTGAAACTGGGGCATTTGGCTGTTGAGTCGTGTTACTTACAACGTCTGCTTTTGGAGACGTTGGTTGCGTAGAAACATCGGTCTCGTTGCTAGCAGAAGATGAAGCTTGTGAGTCACTACCTTGCGAATTAGGAGAACCTGTTGCTGTGAAAGGTTCAATGTCGATGACACGAATCTCTGGTGGGTAGCAGAAACCTGCGTCCGCACAGCCTTGATACTTAACGATCAGCTGTGAGCCATCTTGGTAACTCTGTAGAGGAACTTGCACGAATAAAGGTTGAGTATAAATGCTCACTTCACCGAAGAATTCATCTTGGTGTGGCTTACCATCTTCTAATTCAACATTACCGATAGCGAGATTTTGCCCGGTGAACGAGAGGCTATGTTGATAGAGGTAGTAGCCCTCTTTTACTTGCCAGTCGAGAAGGACTTTGTCGTCTTGCTGGTAGTAATTGAAAGGGAAAGCTTGGTCTACAGGGACAAAACCATTGTTATTGCCTCCGAAGCTTGGCTCGGCGTTGTCGTTCCCAAATAGCGCCCACGCAGGCTGGGTGAATAGGGAAACACAAACAAAAAGTAATGTGGCAAGTCGTCGCATACTATTTAGTCATCAAAATGGAGTTGAAGGTATCTTAACTCAATCAGACCGTAATAGTTTGCTATTAGTTTCATCGGCAAACAAATATCCCCTAAGGCGGGATAGCGACTTTACTGGGTAATCGAGAGGGGATCTGTAGTTCAACTTGAGTTGCTTGCGCTTGGCAAAGAGACATTTAGGCAACACCCAAGCGTGCTTTTACGACTTGTTCGCAAGCATCAATATTCATCGTATCTTTTGGAATAATAAGCACAGTATCATTGCCGCCAACGGTGCCGATAATCTCAGTATGTGGGTCGATATCGACTAATCTTGCGACTAATTGCGCACAACCTGGATGAGTTTTTACGATGACCATCGCTTGGTTATGAGTGATGAATTCGATTTGCGATGAGATGGATGCATCGACACGAACCGGTGCACTTTCAACCGTGATGCAGTAAACCTTTTTACCGCAAGCATTCTGAATTTTGACAACGCCAAGCTGTGACAAAATACGAGATACGGTCGATTGGCTGATACCGGTATAGCCAATATCGACGAGTTTCTCTCGCAGTTGATTTTGGGTCGAGAAGCTTTGTTGTTGTAGTAAGCGTTTGCACGCTGCAGTCAGTGTTTTATCTTCAGCTGAATACAAGCAACCGTGCTCAGTGATTGGGTTCATGAACAACTCCTTAAGGTCAACATGTGGTTATCGCTTGTCCATAGCGCCGAGCGTACTCCCAAAGCCGTAGAGTACGATTGTTAAATAGGGCTTACCGATGAATCCCGAAATAAAGAGGGAAGGTATGCGTGATATATGATCGTCTATCCATTGAGTCTACCACTAAAGGATAGTTATCTTTTTGAAGGGGATCACCAAATAAAATTCTAGTTAATTGCTTTTATTTTGGAGTTTTATTCTTTTGCTAAATGGATATTTATTCCAAGTTTGGCATAAATATCCATCGGTATTAGGGTGCTTTGGAGACCGTGATAATGGCGCTAAGGGTTAGCGAATTTCACTCATGATCTCGCGAGAGAATACTTTTTCACAGTAGTGACATTTTAGCTGCACGTTTTCCTGTTTTAGCTGCACTTTAAAGCTGCTTTCGACTGGCTCACCGTGTGAAATACAGTTGCTATTCGGGCAAGAGTAGACACTGTTGATTTGGTCTGGCAGTACTAATGTTAGCTTGTTCACCACCTTGTACTCTTCAATCTGATTGACCGTCGCTTGCGGGGCGTACAGAGCCAATTGGTTGGCTTGTTCCTTAGTCAGAAAGATGTTCTCAATCTTGATCAAATCTTTATGGCCAAGCGCTGACGATGGCAGATTTAATCCCATGGTGATGCGCTGCTCGGTCTTGTGCAATTTAAACAACTTGAGGATTTTGATCCCAAGGTGAGCAGGGATGTGGTCAATGACGCTGCCGTTACGAATGGCTTCTACTTGTAGCTGAGTTTGTTTAACCATGACTGTTTCTCCTGCTTATAAAGTGTCGTTTAGAACTAGGGCTAATAGGGCTTCGCGAGCATACACACCGTTTTCAGCTTGCTCGAAGTAGTAAGCGTGTGGCGTTTTATCTACGTCGGTTGTGATTTCATCGACACGTGGTAGTGGGTGAAGCACCTTCATGTTTTGGCGAGCGTCTTTCAGCGTATCAGCCGTTAGAATGTAAGCCGATTTCATGTGCGCGTATTCTGACGCATCAAAGCGCTCTTTCTGTACGCGAGTCATGTACAGAACATCAAGCTCAGGCACCACTTCTTCAATGCTGCTGTGGGTGCTGTATTGGATCCCCATCTCTTCCAGTTCTTCACAGATGTAATCCGGCATGGCTAACACTTCTGGCGCGATAAAGAAGAAACGCACGTTGTTGAATTTTGATAGTGCTTGCGTCAATGAGTGTACGGTACGGCCATATTTTAGGTCGCCGACGAACGCCACATTGAGATTATCAAGCGTGCCTTGAGTCTCGTAAATCGAGAACAGATCCAACAAGGTTTGCGTTGGGTGCTGATTGGCACCGTCGCCACCATTTACAATTGGCACACCGTTAGAGAACTCAGAGGCTAAACGTGCTGCGCCTTCTTGTGGGTGACGCATCACAAAGGCGTCAACGTAAGAAGAGATAACCTGCACCGAATCGGCAAGTGTTTCGCCTTTTTTCGCCAGCGATGTGTTACCGCCATTATCAAAACCGATGACCGTGCCACCTAGGCGTTGAACTGCGGTTTCAAATGAAAGGCGAGTTCGAGTTGAAGGTTCAAAGAAGCAACTCGCCACTACCTTATTTTTCAGCAGCTCTGGATTTGGTTCTGCTTTGAGTCTTGCGGCAGTATCGACGATAAGCTCCAGTTCATCACGAGAGAGTTCTGGAATGGAGATGATGTGCTTGTTAAATAACGAATGCGCCATAACGGGTCTTCCTTTTTCTATGCATACAGTCAAATTGCGGACAAAAAAAAGCCCCCTAAAAATAGGAGGCTTCGAAACGATCAATAGAGCAAAATAAAAATGACACCAACGCCACTCTTTGGCGTGTAGTTTGACAATTATGTGCGACAGAATTGCGGTTCATTTTTTGCTCTCTTTAGACAAATTGCGGAGGATTATACTCAGATAAAAATGCCATGCAATACTTTCTGTAAAGTATTCATTTAATGGATTTTTATGCGAAATAGCATCCATTTCTAGCTTCTATTTAAGCCTTTGTTGGAACTGAGAATCTCAGGCTTTTTCAGGTAATAATCTTTTCTAGTACATGAAAAAAAATGCGGGTTTTATCCAAGGTCAAAATCCCAAGAACGCCACCCGCATTTCCCTGTTATTGCACTTAGCTTGTCAATATCTTGCGAACAAGTGAGTGCTTAACTTCTTAACTTCTTAACTTCTTAACTTTCTAATTTATTAGCTGCCTAGTGTTGCAACCATTACTGCTTTGATGGTGTGCATGCGGTTTTCTGCTTCATCGAACACGATTGAGTATTCAGACTCGACCACTTCATCCGTCACTTCTACGCCATCTTTAAGCTGCGGATATTCAGCAGCAAGTTGTTTGCCGACGGTTGTATCTTCGCCGTGGAAAGCCGGTAGGCAGTGCATGAATTTCACATGTGGGTTGCCTGTTGCTTTGATCATTTCCATGTTCACTTGGTAAGGCATCATTAGGTTAATACGCTCAGCCCATGCTTCTTTTGCTTCGCCCATTGATACCCAAACGTCGGTGTATAGGAAGTCACAACCTTGCACGCCTTCTTGAACATCTTCTGTTAGCGTGATTTTGCCGCCAGTGTGTTCTGCGATTTCACGACATTGAGCTAATAGTTCTTCTTGCGGCCAGAATTGTTTTGGAGCAACAAGGCGAATGTCCATACCCATTTTCGCAGCGCCAACCATTAGAGAGTTACCCATGTTGTTGCGAGCATCACCTAGGTAAGCAAAGCTGATTTCATGCAGTTGTTTACCACGGCCGTATTCCGTCATGGTTAGGAAGTCAGCTAGGATTTGTGTTGGGTGGAATTCGTCAGTCAGACCATTCCATACTGGAACTCCAGCGTAAGCGCCGAGCTCTTCAACGATTTCTTGACCGAAGCCGCGGTATTCAATGCCATCGTACATACGGCCTAGAACGCGAGCGGTATCTTTCATTGATTCTTTGTGGCCAATTTGAGAGCCAGATGGGCCTAAGTAAGATACTCGAGCGCCTTGGTCGAATGCGGCAACTTCAAATGCGCAGCGAGTACGAGTTGAGGTTTTCTCAAAGATAAGCGCAATGTTTTTGCCAGTCAGTGTTGGCTGTTCGTAACCGTTGTACTTCGCTTTTTTTAGCTCCATAGAAAGATCTAACAAGTGTTGAATTTCGCGTGGAGTGAAATCTAGTAGTTTTAGGAAGTTACGATTGCGTAGGTTAAAAGCCATGATGTATTCCTTCTTAGATTTAGGCGCTTTCTTGTTACAGGGAAAGAAAATTCAAGAAAGCGCGATTCAATTTTTGTGTATTAATTTCAGTTCAAACGGTGATTCAGTTTTCTCGCAAGGTTTGAAAAGCTACGCGAGTAGATTAATCTTTGGTGATGTTGGTGCCCGCCAAGCCTTGCAGGATTTGCAAACCATCTTCGAGTGCACCAATACCGACGACCTTGCCGCCTTGCTGAATGAATTCGCACGATGCTTCAATTTTTGGCCCCATAGAGCCTGCATCAAATTCGAATTGCGCCAGTTCACTTGGTGTGGTGCTGCGCAGTGCGTGTTGAGTCGGTTTGCCCCAATCAAGGTAAACAGCGTCCGCGTCGGTCAAAATAAGCAGCGCATCCGCATCCAGTTGTTTCGCCAAGAAAGCCGCTGACATGTCCTTGTCGATAACTGCTTCAACACCGACTAATTTGCCGTTCTCTTTTTTCACTGGGATACCGCCGCCGCCAGTACAAATTACGAGGTGGCCTGCATCGATAAGTTGGGTGATCGCTTCGTGTTCAACAATGCCAGTAGGGCGTGGGCTTGGTACAACGCGACGGAAGTGTTGGCCGTCTGGTTTGACGATCCAGTGGAATTTCTCCGCTAATTCACGCGCTTCTGCTTCTTCGTAGATCGGGCCAATCGGCTTAGTTGGATCTGCGAATGCTGGATCGTTTGGATCAACCGTCATTTGCGTCAACATGCACGAGATGTTGCGGTTAGGCAGATAGTTCTTGAACTCTTGCATCAGCATGTAGCCGATCATGCCTTGAGTCTCACTGCCCAACACATCTAGCGGATATGGATTTACTTTTTTGTATTCCAAACCTTGCAGAGCCAGTAAACCAACTTGTGGGCCATTACCGTGTACTAGAACCACGTTGTACACTTTCGCGATTTCAGAGATGGTTTTAACCGCTGTTTCAATATTACGGCGTTGAACATCGGCTTCTAACGGCTCACCGCGACGAAGTAGGGCGTTACCGCCGAGTGCAACAACAACAGTTTGCTTAGTCATAATTGTGTTCTCTCATTTTGGCCAAGTTGAGATTATTTAAGATCGTTCAACTTGGCCGTTTCGTCTTAGTGATTAGATACCATCACGCTCAATTGGGCAGCTCATGCAGCGTGCGCCACCGCGACCGCGGCCAAGTTCGTCTCCTGGAATCGGAAGAACCGTGATGCCTGCTTTGTCGTATTTTTCATTGGTGTAGGTGTTGCCTTCGTAGCCAATCACGACGCCAGGTTTAACCGTTAGAACGTTGTTTGCATCGTTCCACTGCTCACGTTCTGCATGGAAGTTGTCACCACCGGTCGTGATTAGGTTTAACTTGTCTACGCCCAGTGCTTTTTCGATGGCCGTTACGAAGTAGCCTTCCTCTTTCACTTTCACTGCGCCAGACTCATCGCCAGTTAGGTTCCAGCACTGCACGTCTTTACTCACCACTTCAGGGTAAACAGAGAACGTATCTTCGTTCATGTGCGTCATCACGGTGTCTAAGTGCATGCAAGAGCGGTGTTTTGGTAGCTGCATTGCGATAACTTGTTTCGCTTGACCGTGTTTGAATAGGCTAGATGCTAAGTGCTCAACACCTTGTGCTGTTGTACGCTCAGACATACCGATAAGAACCGTGCCACGACCGATTACAAGAACGTCACCGCCTTCAATGGTTGAGTTGTCGTAGCTGATGTTTTCTTCATCGCCGAAGTATTTAATGAAGTCTTGGCCTGCGAATGTTGGGTGCCAGCGGTAAATAGCGCGAACGTGGTTGGTTTCACGTTGACGAGCAGGTTTCGCCATCGGGTTGATGGATACGCCACCGTATACCCAGCAAGATGTGTCACGAGTAAATAGGTGGTTTGGTAGCGGTTCGATAATGAAGTCGGTTGGTGCGTGCATGCCTTGCATCATTGAAGATGATTTCATTGGCATCTCAGCGTAAGACAGACCGCCCGTTAGGATTTTTGCTAGCTCTAGGTTTGGTAAGTCGCCCAAGTAGCAACGCACGTCGTTAGCAAAAGTTTTGCCTAAGCGGTAATCAGAAACTTGATGATTCAAAAGCCAATCTTTCGCTTCTGGCACTGCTAGCGTGTCTGCTAATAGGTCAGTAAGAAGAAGAACTTCAACACCTTGATCACGTAGCGTTTGAGTAAATGCGTCATGCTCTTTACCTGCACGCTCAACAGCCAGTACGTCATCAAATAGTAAATCGTGACAGTTAGAGGGTGTTAGGTGAGTCAGTGCGCGTCTTGGACGGTGAACTAGAACGCGGCGTAATTGACCTATTTCAGAACCTACATAGAACTTACTCATGATCGTCTCTCTCTTATATATTTGAATTACTTTTATCGCTAAGAGTAATTATTTATTTTCAGTTGAGAAGAATGAATTATTTTATTCATATCTCTTGTCTGGAATTAATATTACGCCTGCTAGTCAGGTATTCTTAGAGATCTATCACAAATCGTTTTTTATCCCACAGCCCTTTAAAATTAAGGGTTTTAACAAACTTTATGCACTTTCAGTCATGACTAATACATTCTAAATAGTTAGCCGTTAGGGAACTTTATGCACGCTTTTTTGACGAAACTTACTAGAATCTAATTTACGAGAGATTATATGCAGAATGGTTTTATTGATAAGAGTGTACTTAGCTTGGAAGTATGCAGTGTTTTTATTTAGATATTTAATTTTGGATGTGGAATTAATTATTTATTAACAAAGTAAATGCGAATAAAGCTGTTGTGATCACATTTTAAAATCGGCTGTTTAAGTGTGTTTTTTGATAAAAAAGGGCATTAAACCTCGTCTATTTATTAGGCTATAAATTACTTTAAATATAATTAACGCTAATAAGTGACTAACTATTTGTTTAAACATCACGGTTGAAAATAGAGTGTTATTTCATCAAGTTAATTTGATGTTTAAACCTAGGGTTGATTCTTCTCTTGCAAGCACTTTGAGTTTGGCTGAGCTTTACTACGAACAGAAGATACCTTGAATATCGCGTGTATGGCTTTGAGGAGCTGTTTCAGTAGCAGAGGGTTGCATTGGGAGAGGGAACAATAAAAAAGCCGCTGTGAGAAGCGGCTTTGGATGAGAAAGGAGTGAAGTGCTGTTAGTTAGATAAGCGCACCAATACTCAGTACAACAATACAGAACACCATCAAGATACCGACTAATGGCATCACCCATTTAACCCAGCGTACATAAGGGACGCGAGCAATCGCCAAACCACCCATCACCACCGCGGAGGTTGGGGTGATTAGGTTCACCAAGCCAGATGCTGATTGGTACGCAGTGATAACCAGGTCACGACCTACGCCAGCAAAATCAGCCAGTGGTGCCATGATTGGCATGGTCAGTACCGCTAAGCCAGAGGTCGATGGCACTAAGAACGACAGTAGAATCTCTAAGAAGAACATCACGTTAATGAAGATAACCGAAGAAAGCCCCGTTACCATCTGTTCTGCAGAGAACAGAATGGTATCGGTGATCATACCGCGGTCCATCACCACTACGATACCACGTGCAATACCTATGATGAGCGCAACACCAAGTAGGTCGCGGGCACCATCAATGAAGCTGGTGGTAAACTCTTCTTCGCTCATGCGAGCCACAATACCAACGATGATGGTTGCTGCTAGGAACATCGCTGAGATCTCAGCCATCCACCACCCTGCAACGGATACACCGTAAATCATTACAGCGAACGAGCCACCAAAAATGGTCAGAATCAGTTTGCGAGTCGCGGTGAATTCAAGTTTTTCGCCGCTCGCATTACCTAAGAAGTGCGCTTTGTTCTCTTCGTATTTGTCGTAGACAATTGATGTTGTTGGGTCTGCTTGAACCATTCTTGCATAACGCATTACGTAGGCAACACAAATACCCCAACCAATAATCAACATCGCAATGCGCAATACGATACCGTCTGTAAATGGAATACCAGAGGCGTTGGCAGCGATCACGGTTGCGAATGGGTTAATCGTTGAACCCAGCACCCCGATCCCTGCGCCAAGCAGCACGGTCGCAGCGGCAACAAGAGGGTCAAAGCGAGCTGCCATCATTACCGGCACTAGCAATGTATAGAAGGGCAGTGATTCTTCCGCCATGCCATAGACGGTACCACCTGCGGCAAACAGCGCCATCAGTATTGGTATCATCAACTCTTCTCGTCCTTCTAAGCGGGCGGTAACGCGCTCGATACCGGCATCAATGGCACCCGTTTTGGTTACTAGCCCTAAGAAGCCACCGATGATTAAGATGAACAGCGAAACGTCGATAGCCGCCGCTTCATAGCTATTGTGGTCGTAGAAGCCGTCAATAGGCGCTAGCAGTACATCAATCACGCCTTGAGGGTTACCTTCTACCGCTTGATAGGTTCCGGTTACGGGTACTTCTCGGCCTAGCTCTTCATTCATTGCACGGTCGTATTGGCCTGCTGGAACAATCCAGGTAAGCAGTGCGACGAACGCAATCAGAATAAATAGAATGGTGTAGGCAGAAGGGAATTTAAAGTTGGCAAAGAAGCCGCCCTTTTTTTTCTCGCTTGGTATCGTTTGAGTTGTCATGGCTATCTCCTTACATCATCTTAAATAGAAGTGATGTGAATTAGCGACTAATGATTTATAGATTGTAAATACACGGACACTTATAAAGCACTCAACGATATAAAGTTGCTGACTTTAAATTAAGGTTGTTTTTATATTTACTAATCCAAATGAAGTTAGATTTAATTTAGCTGCGGTTATTTTATTCCTTACTTTGGTATTTAAGTTTGGTGCTGTTCACAAAAATAATGGCTAATGAACGGGCTAAGAAATGGCAAAAAATCGTCTAGGTTTTTTGGTTAGTTAGCTTGGATTAATATTCGTTGTGGATTAACTGGAAGTGGGAGGAGATTGATTTGGTAGGTGTTGTTTATGATCGGTCTGAATAATCTTGGAATTTTATTCAAACTTTATTTTTAGGCGGTTTTTAAAGTTTATAATGGTTATTTGATGCGTATCAAATAACACATTGAGCAGAAAACAAAAAAGGAAGCCGAAGCTTCCTTTTTAATGTTCAATCACCAGCGAATGTTAGATAAACAGACCGCCGAATGCGAAGCCTAGTGCTACCGCAGTGCTGATTGTTACCACACCTGGAATGAAGAATGGGTGGTTGAATACGTAGTTACCGATACGCGTTGAGCCTGTGTCATCCATCTCAACCGCTGCTAGTAGCGTAGGGTAAGTTGGAAGTACGAACAGCGCACTTACCGCAGCAAAAGAAGCAACGGCTGTTAGTGGTGCTACGCCAATCGCTAGTGCTGCAGGCATCAGTGCAACCGTTGTTGCGCCTTGAGAGTAAAGCAGCATAGAAGCGAAGAACAGAACAAGAGCCAGCATCCAAGGGTAGTCAGCCAGTAGAGCGCCTGCTACGTCTTTGATTTCAGCTACGTGTGCGTTTACAAACGTTGAACCTAACCAAGCCACACCAAGTACACATACACATGCCGTCATACCAGAACGGAACGTTGGCGCTGAAGAAATCTTCGCTGCATCAATCTTAGTGAACATCACGATAGCCGCTGCTGCTGCTAGCATTACAGACATGATTGCTTCGTTACGACCTAGTGCTGGGTTTTCAATTAGGCCAACAGAGCTAGAAATAGCCGCTGCGTAACAAACCACAAAACCAATCGCAGCTAGGAAGATGTATGTTGCTTTCTTCGCTGTAGGTAGAATTTCGCGTTTCTCTTCTGTCGCCAGTTTGATTAGACCTTTCTCTAGACGCTCTTGGTAAACAGGATCGTCTTTCAGTTCGCTACCCATGTAGTTAGCAACAACCGCACCAACCATACAAGCGATGAAGGTGGTTGGGATACAAACCATCAATAGCGTTAGGTAATCAACACCAAATGGTGCCAGCATCGCTGCGAAAGCCACAACTGCAGCCGAGATTGGCGAAGCTGTGATAGCAATTTGAGAAGCGACAACTGCGATAGACAGTGGACGAGAAGGACGAACGCCTTGGCCTTTCGCTACTTCTGCAATAACAGGAAGCGTAGAGAATGCTGTGTGACCAGTACCCGCCATTAATGTCATTACAAAGGTCACAATCGGCGCGTAAAAGGTGATGCGTTCAGGGTGTTTACGCAAAAAGTTTTCGGCAATTTGTACCAACCAGTCCATACCGCCAGCAACCTGCATTGCAGCAATTGCGGTGATAACTGACATGATGATCAAGATTACGTCGATCGGGATGAAAGATTGGCTTGTTGGAACGCCAAGAATAAGTGAAAGGGCAATAACACCAGCACCACCGGCAAAACCAATACCGATACCGCCAATTCTGGCCCCCAAAAAGATAAAGAGCAGGACGACAAACAGTTCTACTGCAATCATAAGTAACACCTCATTTAGATTTTATTATGTGAACATTCGTCTCTGGAATGTTCACATAATAGTTCTATGGTTTAGATTCAATTTGGCAAAAGCGCAACCAACGGAAATCCACAAAATAATCATGGTTAACCGTATTGGAGCCTAAAAAAGGGCTCCGTTTGGAGCCCTTTCTCGCTAACTTTATTCGTAGCGCTTCGCTTTATACTGAGGATGCATCAAATTTTCAACAGAGAAAATGTCATCAAGTTCTTCTTCGGTTAATAAACCGCGCTCTAGAACCACATCACGCACGCTCTTACCTGTCTCAGCACAGATCTTACCAACAATGTCACCCTCGTGGTGGCCAATGTATGGGTTTAGGTAAGTTACGATACCGATAGAGTTAAATACGTGTGATTCACATACTTCTTTGTTCACCGTAATGCCGTCTACACACTTGTCGCGTAGGTTCACACAAGCGTTTGTTAGGATGTCTAGAGACTCAAACATGCTTTGTGCAATAACGGGTTCCATTACGTTCAGTTGCAGTTGACCGCCTTCCGCAGCGAAAGAAACCGTGTTGTCGTTACCTAGAACTTTGAAGCAAACTTGGTTTACTACTTCTGGCACAACTGGGTTTACTTTAGCAGGCATGATTGAAGAACCGGCTTGCAGTTCAGGTAGGTTTAGCTCGTTCAGACCAGTACGTGGGCCAGAAGAAAGCAGACGCAAATCGTTACAAATTTTAGACAGTTTCACAGCTAGACGCTTAAGTGCGCCGTGCGTCATTACGTATGCGCCACAGTCAGATGTTGCTTCGATTAAATCTTCAGCCGCTACACACTCTAGGCCAGTTACTTCTGCTAGGTGTTTCACTGCTAGGCCTTGGTAACCCGGTGCTGCGTTCAGACCTGTACCGATAGCCGTTGCGCCTAGGTTAACTTCAAGCAGTAGTTTTGAAGTGTATTCTAGGTTTTTGATTTCTTCATTGATGGTTACAGCCCAAGCGTGGAACTCTTGGCCAACCGTCATTGGAACTGCGTCTTGAAGCTGAGTACGACCCATCTTCAAAATCGTGTTGAATTCTTGGCTCTTAAGCTCGAATGCACCTTTTAGGTATTCGATCGCATCAATCAGTTTACGAACGCTGTTGTAAACAGAGATACGGAAGCCAGTTGGGTAAGCACAGTTTGTCGATTGGCTGCGGTTTACGTGGTCATTCGGGTTGATGAACTCGTATTGGCCTTTTTCTTTGCCCATAAGTTCAAGAGCCACGTTCGCAACAACTTCGTTTGCGTTCATGTTCACAGAAGTACCAGCACCACCTTGGAAAACGTCCGATGGGAACTGATCCATGCACTTGCCCGTGTCTAGAATTAGGTCACAAGCTTGGATGATGTATTTAGCCACTTCGCTTGGAATTACACCTAACTCTTTGTTTGCTAAAGCCGCCGCTTTCTTAGTCATCACCATACCGCGAACGAATTCAGGTACATCTGAGATGGTTACATTTGAGATGTTGAAGTTTTCAACTGCGCGTAGAGTGTGGATGCCGTAGTAAGCATCAGCCGGAACATGACGTTGACCTAATAGATCTTCTTCGAGACGAGTAGCTTGAGGAGCTTCAACTTGAGCTTCTGATTGAGTAGCCATAACAGGATCCTTAGAGAATTATTCTGATTATATAGTTAGTTATTAGCCTATTCTGTGTGCAAATACTCCGTTCGCTAGAATATTGGGCTGATAAATCCGTCCTGACTTATGTGGCACATGATACTGTACTTAGCGCATAAAAATATTAAGTGGATCACCTTTTTCGGTTTTGTTTAGTCAATATTTTGCAAAGTTATTCTTGGTCAATAAACACGCTTATTTACAGGATAAATTTGAGATTGTTAGGGCTTTCAGCGTAAACTGCAAGTAACAAAGGAGGGCGTGTGTTTCCTATCTTATTATTACTATTTATCTTCGTACCCATCATTGAGATTGGGCTATTTATTCAAGTTGGTGGCTTCTTAGGATTGTGGCCAACTATTGCGTTGGTTCTGATCACTGCATTTGTGGGTGCATCGCTGGTTCGTAGCCAAGGTATTCAGACACTTATGTCTGTGCAAGGTCGTTTGCAACAAGGCGAAATGCCAGCACAACAGATTCTTGAAGGCGTGATGCTTGCAGTTGCCGGTGTATTGCTGCTGACTCCGGGCTTTATGACGGACGCACTCGGTATGTTGGTATTATTGCCAGCACCAAGAGCGATGATTGCCAAGAAAATGATGGAAAAAATGGTGGTGACCAATATGTCTGGCGGTTTCCATGCGGGTGGACAAGCTGGTTTTGGCCAGAGTCCATTTGGACAAGACCCATTCAATCGCGATCCATCGGACCATTCAAAAGACGGTAACACCTTTGAAGGTGAGTTTGAGAAGAAAGACGACGACAACGATCGTAACCGCTTAAACTAATTAATTTTTCTCTCTTTATATAGAGGAAAAACAGAAAAGGCTCTTACCTTTATCCTTCGCAAGAAAGTGATAATGGTAAGAGCCTTTTTTATTGTCTGTCGCCTGCTATTACTTACTTTTTACTGTTGATAACAGATAACAGATAACAGATAACAAATAACAGATAAGTTTGAGCGTTCGGTTATACCGCGCCTTCAAAACCCATTTGTCGCCATGCTTCAAAAGCAATGATTGCCACTGCGTTAGACAGGTTCAGGCTGCGTGCGTCTGGCATCATTGGAATACGAATGCGTTGTTCCATTGGCATGCTCTCGATGAACTCAGCAGGCAGGCCGCGAGTCTCTGGGCCAAACATCAACACATCACCTTGTTGGAATTTCGCATCAACGTGGTGGCCTGTCGTTTTAGTGGTGCAAGCAAAGATGCGGAAGTCACCCTCGCGTTCATTCTCAAGATACTCAAGGAAAGCTTCTAGGTTCTTGTGACGCTTTACTCGTGCAAGGTCGTGGTAATCCAAGCCAGCACGACGAACCTTCTTCTCTTCAAAATCAAAGCCAAGCGGTTCAATCAGGTGCAGGTTTGCGCCGCAGTTAGCACATAGGCGGATGATGTTACCCGTATTGGGTGCAATTTCTGGTTCGTATAGAGCGATATCAAACATGTTGGTTCACAAGAATAATCAAAGATAGCCCGAGTATACGGTGGCAAGCTGAGTGAGTACAGTTCGCCACCCTCAGCTTAGGCTTGGTTCGTTAGGGCTTGCGCGTAGTTTTCAGATACGGCATTCCAATTCACCACGTTCCACCATGCATTGATGTAATCAGGACGACGGTTCTGGTAGCTGATGTAGTAGGCGTGTTCCCAAACGTCGAGCGCAAGAATCGGTTCGCCATTACTCGCCACGGTATCCATCCACGGATTATCTTGGTTCGAGGTTGAGATGATCTTCAGTTGTCCTTGCTCTACCACTAGCCAAGCAAAGCCGGAGCCAAAGGTATTGATCGCCGCTTGAGCGAACTGATCTTGGAAGGTCTCGAAATCTCCGAAGGAATTCTTGATAGCCTCGGCAAGCTCGCCCGTCGGTTCACCACCGCCGTCTTGCGACATGCAGTTCCAATATAAGATGTGATTGTAGTAGCCGCCGCCATTGTTACGAACAGCCGGGCTGTGCTGAGATATGTTGGCGAAGATCTCGGTCAGAGATTGCTGTTCTAGCTCGCTGCCAGACACCGCCGCAACAAACTTATCGTAGTAGGTTCTATGGTGCTTGCTGTAATGCACTTCCATCGTCTTAGCGTCAATGTAAGGCTCTAGGGCATCGTAAGCGTAGGGTAAAGCAGGGAAAGTGTGCGACATGGTAAATCCTCCATAATTAGAGGATTTACCATAATGATAATAACAATCATTATCAACTGCGATCTTTGTGGGGGTATTACACCGGTAAGATAGGCAGCGTGATTTCGAGCTGTAATCCACCTAACTGGCTACGGGTTGCTGTGATGGTTCCGCTGTGTTGGCGAATCGCACTCTCAGTAATGGTTAACCCAAGCCCAGTGCCGCCAGAATTACGATCACGAGCGGTTGATACACGGTAGAAAGGTCTGAAGATAGAATCCAGCTCATCCTCTGGTACACCATCGCCATTATCGTTGACGCAAATTGTTAGCTGATCTTGAACCACATGGAACTGTACATCCACTTGGTCTTTACCGTAGTAGATGGCATTACGTGTAATGTTATCTAACGCACTCATCAGCAGCTTAGGGTTGCCCGAAATAGAGCGTTCTGGGATCTCCGAGAACGTTAGTTGTTTGCCCATCTGTTCGGCTTCAAACTCTGCGTCTTTTAAGATCTCTTCCCATAGGCTCGAGATAGGTTGAACCTCACGAGTAATATGGCTGTCGACCTGCATACGAGATAGCGTCAGCAGCTCACTGATCATCTGTTCCAAACGCTGTGCTTCGGTATCAATACGTTCTAACTCTTGGCTCTCACCTTGTTTACGAATCGCCAGTGCATTGGCCATGCGAAGGCGTGTCAGTGGCGAGCGGAGCTCGTGTGAGATATCAGAGAGCAGGCGTTGTTGCCCCGAAATCATCTGATTCACGGCTTCGACCATTTGGTTAAAGCTTTCACCGGCTTGTCTAAACTCTGAAGTACCTTTTTCGAGTGTTGGATCGACCTCGAATTGACCTTTCGCCACGCGTTGCGCTGCGCGTTCTAGTCTGCGAGCGGGTTGACTCAGTGCCCAAGCTAGCCAAAGCAATAGCGGGGTACTCGCCAGCATAACCGCCAGCAGTAACTGCAGAGGTCTATCAAACAGGCGTAACAAGAATGGCGGTGGTTGAGTCCACTTTATTCCTGCGTACATCAACAACTCTTCACCCGCGAGTTTGATCGGTACTGGACCTGCCACCATGTAGTGTCCGTACAGTTTTTGTTTCGGCACTTCAGGGTTATCTATCGAGGTAACAAAGTTGCGAATCGCTTTAAGCTTGTAGTCTGAATGCCTTTTTGAGGTAAGGACTGCGCCCTCAAGGTCGGTCAGGTAGATGCGAGCTCGAGAATCCTTGCGGCTGCGTGGCGCCTCAAGTTGGAAGACAATTTTGCCCAGATTTGGTTCTTTGGCGTAGCGTTTCTCTGTGATTTTAGCGATACGCTCGAGTTTATCGAGGTGATCTGCGGGCACATCTCGCGCGACTCGAGGGTCTAAATGGGGAAGTGACAGCACCGACAAAAGCACCAGTAACATGGTGAACCAAAAGATAGCAAAGATACGTCCATATAAGCTGGTGATTTTAGGTATACGCATTAATCTTCCTCTACCAATAAGTAGCCACGGCCTCGTAAGGTTTTGATGCGTGATTTGCCGTCAGTGCGCTCGGGAATTTTTTTACGCAGGTTGGAGATGTGCATGTCTATCGCACGGTCAAACGCTGCGAGCCTTTTACCTAACACATCTAGGCTCAATGCTTCTTTGGTGATCACTTGCCCTGGGTTTTGGATAAGGTGACTCAGTAGTGCGAACTCGGTTGTGGTGAGGTCGATAAGCTCACCATTGCAGTAGGCTTCTTGTTTGCCAGGGAAAACTTCGATGTCTTGATATTGAACTCTATCACTGGCCGCTTTCGGCGCGGTGGCGGTTTGAGTTCGACGCAAGATAGCTCGAATACGCGCTAGCAACTCTCGGTCACTGAAAGGTTTAGGCAGGTAATCATCCGCGCCAAGTTCAAGACCAATCACACGGTCGATCTCTTCGCCTTTTGCGGTCAGCATTAGCACGGGTGTTTCCCAATTTTCTCTCAGTTTCTTTAGTGTTTCCATGCCATTAAGACGCGGCATCATCACATCTAAAAGAATCAGGTCAATCTCATCATTGATAGCTTCAAGTCCTGCATAGCCATCATTGGCTTCGGAAACAGTGAAGCCCTCAAAGCTCAGAATGTCTTTGAGTAAGCTGGTTAACTCGGTGTCGTCATCAATAAGAAGAATGTTCGCCATTGGGAAGCCTTAATTGGTTATTTACACTTTAGGGCATGTTGGCCTTTCGCGGTTAAATTTTGTTCGAGATAAAAGCGTTTTAATCGCGGCGAGGGGGAAGTAGCCTAGTCATTCTAAGCAAATTCCCCTCAACAAAGAGTAAACGCTTTTAGCCGAACCCTTCGGGCAGCATTTGCTGGTCATTTCTACTGCGTTATCGGCTTCTCATGTAGGCTAGCTACACATCAAAGCCTCTGTCTTGTAGAAATACCCAGGCAACTCGCTGCAAAAATCAGCTCGAAAGATCAACATGCCCTCATAATACTGCTAATTATTCGTCAACTTTCACTCTTTACGATTCTTTACGCTTTCTAAACGTCACTTTACGAGGGAAAGACTAATCTATATCTAAGCGCTGAGAAACAGACGCAACACATGACTTATTATACCGAATTGAGGCAACAATTATGAAAATGACTAAGAAACTTGTACTAGCAGCTGCGGCACTTCCACTAATGTTAGGTACAGCAAGCGCGTTCGCATATGGCGGCGGCGATAAAGGCGACCACAAAGGCATGCACGGTAAATGTGGTGGCTTCGATAAGAAAGTGATGCGTCAACTAGACCTGACTGATGCACAAAAAACAGAATTGAAAGAGATGCGCGAAGCGAATCGTGCAGAGATGAAAGAAAAACACGCTGGCAATAAAGCCGATAAAATGGCGAAAATGAAAGCGCACCAAGAGAAAGTTCAAGCATTGGTACTGGCTGACAACTTTGACGAAGCAGCAGCAAACGACCTAGCAAGCCAAATGGTTGAGAAGCAAACTGAGCGTCGCGTAGCAATGCTTAAGAAGCAACACGAAATGATGAGCGTACTAACGGCTGAGCAAAAGACTCAACTGAAAGAAATCCAACAAGAGCGCATGACTAAGTGTGCTGACAAAATGGAAAAACGCATGAACAAAGACAAGTAATTCATTGCTTGAGAAATCAGCGTTGAATGAAAGTGTTTAGAAAGAAGCGGCCGAGTGTCGCTTTTTTTGATCCTTAAAAATGAATGTTTTACATCATGGCTGTCATATTCAATTGGTGGTTTGCAGGTTATACTTTGTGCTATCAGTCACTTTATAGCCAAGTTATGAAACAAGAATACGCACGTTTAGTTACGCTCGCCGCTTGGGCAGCCACCACCATCGCCACTATTTTATTAATAGTGAAAGTCGCAGCGTGGTGGGTGACAGGTTCTGTGAGTCTGTTGGCTTCCGTTGTGGATTCAATGCTGGATATCGCGGCCTCTGTCGTTAACCTTATCGTGGTTCGTTATTCTCTGCAGCCTGCCGACAAAGAGCACACCTTTGGTCATGGTAAGGCTGAATCTCTCGCTGCATTAGCGCAGGCGATGTTTATTTCAGGCTCAGCGTGTTTCCTTATTCTCAATGGTATTGAGCGCTTCTTCCGACCTCATGAACTGAACTCTCCAGAGATTGGTATCTATGTCAGCTTATTTGCGATGGTGATGACCTTCGGTTTGGTTCGATTCCAAAAGCATGTGGTCAACAAAACAGGCAGCCAAGCTATTGCGGCCGATTCACTGCATTATCAATCAGACCTTTATATGAACGCCGCGATCATGTTGGCATTGGCATTGAGCTGGTTTGGGATTGGTCAGGCGGACTCAGTATTCGCGGTCGGTATCGGTATCTACATTCTGTACAGCGCTTATCAAATGGCGATGGAAGCGGTTCAGTCTCTGCTTGATCATAAGCTGCCAGATGATGAGCTGAAACAGATTAAAGAGACATCATTGAGCGTGGAAGGCGTGTTGGGTGTGCATCAATTACGAACACGTCGTTCGGGGCCAATTCGCTTCATTCAACTGCATCTAGAATTGGAAGATAATATCCCACTTATTGAAGCGCATCGCATTTCTGACGAAGTAGAGGCTAAGCTTATCTCCGTGTTCCCTGATGCTGATGTATTAATTCACCAAGACCCGTATTCGGTCGTATTTGGACCAGAGAAGCAGCAGAAATTCCACTCGTGGTAATGCGTGCTAAAAATCAGCGGGCAAATGGTAAGTGAGTGGCTTTTGAACTAAAGTGAGTAAAAATTATTAACTGTTAGGTGATTCAAAAACCACCTTAGTAACAATTAATGTTGATTCTGATGTGAATCAACAAAGTTATTGAGTAAAACTGTAATACTCTTACAGAAGTAGAAATGTTACATAATTTTACGCGATTTGAGTGCTATTCCTGTTGAGGAAATGTAACATAACGCACAAATATAGATTTAAAATCTTGTTGATATACAATCAGCAAGAACAAGAATTGAATAATAGATTCCCAAAAATCGAGGGTGAGCATGATTAAGAAGATCGGTGTTTTGACCAGTGGTGGTGACGCTCCAGGTATGAACGCAGCAGTTCGCGGCGTTGTTCGTACTGCGTTATCAGTTGGCATTGAAGTTTACGGTATTTACGATGGCTACCAAGGCCTTGTTGAAGACCGTATCGAAAAGCTTGACCGTTCAAGCGTATCTGACGTGATCAACCGTGGTGGTACTTTCTTAGGTTCTGCACGTTTCCCTGAATTTAAAGACGTTGCTGTTCGTGAGAAAGGCATTGAGAACCTTAAGAAGCACGGTATCGAAGCACTTGTTGTTATCGGTGGTGACGGTTCTTACATGGGTGCTAAGAAGCTGACTGAAATGGGTTACCCATGTATCGGTCTTCCAGGCACAATCGATAACGATATCGCGGGTACTGACTACACAATCGGTTACCTAACAGCGCTTAACACTGTTATTGATTCAATTGACCGTCTACGTGACACGTCTTCTTCTCACCAACGTATTTCTATTGTTGAAATCATGGGCCGTCACTGTGGTGACCTTACGCTTATGTCAGCAATCGCGGGTGGTTGTGAGTACATCATTACTCCAGAGACTGGCCTAGATAAAGAACAGCTTATCAGCAACATCCAAGATGGCATTGCTAAAGGTAAGAAGCACGCAATCATCGCTCTAACTGAGCTAATGATGGATGCTAACGAACTGGCTAAAGAGATCGAATCTTCAACAGGTCGTGAAACTCGTGCAACGGTTCTTGGTCACATCCAACGTGGTGGTCGTCCTACTGCATTTGACCGTGTACTTGCTTCTCGCATGGGTAACTACGCTGTTCACCTTCTTCAAGAAGGTCACGGTGGTCGTTGTGTTGGTATCGAGAAAGAAGAACTTGTTCACCACGACATCATCGACTGTATCGAGAACATGCAGAACCCAGACCGTTCTGAGCTGTTCCGCGTTGCAGAAGAGTTGTTCTAAGCCACGCTTAGCGTTCGCTTAAAGAATTTAAAAACCGCTGATTGTTCAGCGGTTTTTTTGTGCCTGCCGTTTGAGGTTTTTGGAATGACAGGCAATAAAAAAGGTCAACCTAAGTTGACCTTTCATCTAATCTAAACGGTGAAGTTTAAATTAAGCTTTTGCTTCAGCTGCTGCTTTAGCGATAGCTGCGAAGCTTTTCGCGTCTAGAGCTGCGCCGCCAACTAGAGCACCGTCGATGTCTGGTTGTGCGAAGTAAGCTGCTGCGTTTTCTGGCTTAACAGAACCGCCGTATTGGATTACAACTTTCTTAGCAACTTCTTCAGATTTCTCTGCGATGTGTGCACGGATTTGAGCGTGGATGCGTTGTGCATCTTCAGCTGTAGCTGCTTTACCAGTACCGATAGCCCAGATTGGTTCGTAAGCGATGATAGCGCCTTCAAGAGCTTCAACACCTTGAGTGTTGATAACAGCGTCAAGTTGACGAGCACATACTGCAACAGTTTCGCCTGCCTCGTTTTGTGCTTCAGATTCACCGATACAAAGAACTGGAGTTAGGCCGTTCTCTTTTAGGAATGCGAATTTCTTAGCTACGAACTCATCTGATTCGTTGTGGTATTCACGACGCTCAGAGTGACCGATGATGATGTGAGATGCGCCGAACTCTTTAAGCATTGCTGGAGACATGTCGCCAGTGAATGCACCGCTGTTGTTTAGGTCAGAGTTTTGAGCACCTAGGATGATCGCGCTGCCCGCTTCAGTAAGCGTACGCTCAGCAAGATCAACGAAAAGTGCTGGTGGAGCAACTGCTACGTCTACGCCTGTTACGCCTTCAAGTTCAGCGTTAAGACCGTTTAGTAGATCAACAACCATTTCTTTGCTGCCGTTTAGTTTCCAGTTACCCATAACTACAGGATGACGCATAGGAATATCTCCAAAGTATTTAAATAAATCGAATGTAAAAAAGTAAACTTTATTACGAAATAATATAACAGATTAATATCAACAGATCATGACTGTGGTCATGACTTTCTTGGATCTTACTCAATGGTCAGAGTAGATTTTGAGCATATATCAGTGATCCGGCAGACAGAATAATAGCTAACTTCTCGGATTTTTCATCGTTAGTTGTTATTAAGGGACAAACGATTGCGTTAACAACAGGAAGTAACAATGCCGAATCTAGTTCTAGAGTACTCCAATTCAGTGGATGAGCGAGTAAATATCCAAGGCTTACTGGAAGATCTCCACCAAGTCGCTCTCACATGTGGCTTGTTTGATGTGCCGTCAGTGAAGTCTCGTTCATTGCGTTGCCATAATTGGTTAGTCGGTGATGAGGAAGATAGTGTAGACTTTATTCATATCAGCTTTGAGTTACTTTCGGGACGAACGGAAGAGCAAAAGCGAGAACTGTCACGATCGTTAATGCAGGTCCTGCAAGAACAAGCGAGTCATGTAAGAAGCTTAACGGTGAATATTCGTGATATGGATAAAAGTTGCTTTCAAAAAGTAATAAACTAACCATTGCTGCTGACTTTTAGCGGCGTATAAATTTGAGTATTTAAGATGTCGATGAAAGAATTACTGCTCTCTTTCAAGGGGAGAATTGGTCGTAAGACTTACTGGATTTGGAATATTTTCTACTACATAGCGATTACCGGTTTTGCTTCTGGTATCTCTGTGTTGTTCCCTGCTTACTCTTATATCCTGCTACCAATCTTCCTATTGATGCTTGTGATTCCAGATCTGGCGGTAACCGCTAAGCGCTGGCACGACCGCAATAAGTCTAATTACTGGCTACTATTGAATGTGCCATTAGTATTGGGTCGTTTAGCTTCGCCAATGGCTGCAACGACGACAGAGCCGGTATCGCCAATTCATATGGCGGCAACCGTCGCGGCATTAGTGTGTGGTTTGTGGATTCTAATTGAGTGTGGCTTGTTGAAAGGCACAGAAGGCCGTAATGACTACGGCGAAGACCCATGTAAATATTGATCGATAAGAAGGGAGCATTACGCTCCCTTTTTTCTTTTTAATGCTTTGCTACTTTCAGTACATTTTAGGTTCGGTATTCGGCTTAAAAGGCACGACATTTTCAGGCAGAGATTCTTCAAAGCCGCAGCGCCCTTCGAGTGCATCTTGGAACTTACAGACCTGACAGCGTAGCTCTTGCATGAGTACGACATTAGCATGGTGTGGGTTTTTACAGCGGCTAACCACTAAGTCGATGTGACTTTGTTGTGCGCGAAGTCGGTCTTGCATCACGTCTGAAGCCGAGCAGATCATCTGTTCGCACATCTCGTGTTTGAATTGATTGAATGCTTTCGGATCGCTTTTCGCGAGTTGGACAAGTTCATCAAAGGGTGGCAGTTTTTGAGAGGGTTGTGGATGCGCCATCATTCCTTCCTTAGCATTAAGCGTGTTTCATATGCTCTAAGCTTAAGAAAGAAATCTGTACAAATTTTAATCTATTTGTATTTTCTCAATATTGAGACGGTATTAATCGCTTACCGTTAAAATCAAAGTGCGGGTGTTAAGGTGTAAGTACAGCGTCGTTCGCCAGCAATGATGTGCTCTGTACGGCTCACATGGCACTCATCTTTTAGTAACTCAGTAAACACATTGAGCTCAGATTGGCACAGGCTAGGGCAGCGAGTTGCAGCCTTACAGATAGGGCAATGGTTCTCAATCAAGATGTAGTGATCATCATGCTCTTGAAGCTCAGCCATGTAGCCTTCGTCTTCACGAAGCTGGGTAAGTTTTTTAAGCTTGCTGATGAGTGAATTACAGTCAGACAATGCAGTTTGATACTGCTTGAGTGTGTGTTGTTCACGCTCGGCAGCAACCTTAGCCAGTCCTTCTTTACCAAATAGATTCTCCACAGCATCAATCACTTGAATAGTGAGTTCACCATGTCGGTCTGAAAATTGGCTATGGCCTTGTTGGGTCAGGGACCAGTGGCGAGTCGGGCGACCCACTTTCACTTTCACGTCATGAAACGCAAGAATACCGTCATCTTCCAGGCTTTGCAGATGTTGCCTTGCACCCATTGTCGTCATGCCAAATTCTTCTGACAGTTGTTTCGCGGTTACCGCGCCTTGACGCTTAATGGTCTGTAAGATTTTGTCGCTTGTTTTCATACTATCCCTACCTCATGAACCTTACTATTATGAGGCAAGGTGTTTATAAAGCAAACCATTTACTATATTGATAGTAATTTACTCTATAGATAGCGTTTTACTCTATTGGCAGCCATGGGGAGATTCTGGTGCGCTAATAAAACAAAAGGCTGATACTTGGTATCAGCCTTCGAATATTCTGTTTCACCGAGTTTTGGCTTACAGGATATGACCTACCACTTCTGGATCTTTACGCTCTAGGTAGTGGATAGATTTGATGCGGCGAATCGTACGGCAGCGGCCACGGATAAGCAGAGTTTCTGTGGTTGCGATATTGCCTTGACGAGAAATGCCTTCTAGCAAGTCACCTTTAGTGATGCCTGTTGCAGAGAATACAACGTTGTCGCTGCGTGCCATGTCTTCCATCTTCAACACGATACCCGCCGTTACGCCCATTTCTGCGCAGCGCTCAAGTTCAAGTTCACCGTGCTTGCGGTTTTCTTCTGTGTCGCCTTTAACTTCATGACGAGGTAGAAGACGACCGTGCATGTCGCCGTCGAGTGCGCGAATTACCGCAGCTGAAACCACACCTTCAGGTGCGCCACCGATGCAGTACATGACGTCGACTTCGCTGTCTGGCATACAGGTTAAGATAGAAGCCGCAACATCACCGTCTGGCACAGCAAATACACGAACGCCCATAGCTTGCATGTCGGCGATGATTTGATCATGACGAGGCTTAGCAAGCGTGGTTACAACTAGAGTATCGAGTGTTTTACCTAGTGCTTTCGCGATGTTTTCTAGGTTTTCTGTTAGTGGCAGTTCTAGGTCAATCACGCCTTTAGCGCCAGGGCCAACAACCAACTTTTCCATGTACATATCAGGCGCTTTAAGGAAGCTGCCTTTTTCGCCTGCCGCCAATACAGCCAATGCATTTGATTGGCCCATTGCTGTCATGCGTGTCCCTTCAATTGGGTCAACTGCGATGTCGACAGCGTCGCCGCCCACACCTACGTTTTCGCCGATGTACAGCATAGGTGCATCATCGATTTCACCTTCGCCGATAACAATCTCACCGCTAATTTCGGTTTTGTTTAATAGGCTACGCATTACTTCTACAGCAGCGCCATCTGCAGCGTTTTTATCGCCACGGCCAAGCCACTTGTAACCAGCTAGTGCTGCACCTTCTGTGACACGAGAGAATGACATTGCTAAATCGCGTTTCATGCGGACTCCAAAATTTTCAAAGGGGGAATAGAAATTTCGCGGCGAATTTTACCATATCCAAAAGGAAACGTTTGCCTTTTTGTTTTTTGGAGATTGCTCTCGATCAATTCGCAGTGGAAAACAGTTATTATTCATCGAAATAATCGGTTTGCCGTTGTGGCGGTAATCGTTCACGTCAATATTCGGTAAAAAGCGCTGTTTTTTTCATCGAATGGCGCAAAATATCGAATATATTGAGTGTTTATCCTTGCTCTGCTGAGTAGAATGGGGAAATAAGTGGAGTGAACCTTCACCATCAAACGGATAACTTAAAGGTAGGCCAGAATGTCTTTTGAAGTACTAGAGCAGCTAGAAGCAAAAATTCAAACAGCAGTAGATACAATTGCACTTCTTCAAATGGAAGTGGAAGAGCTTAAAGAAGAGAAACAAGCACTAGCAACAGAAGCTGGTGAGCTTAAAGCAAGCCGTCACGAGCTAGAGCAAAAAACTCAGCAAATGCAGGAAGAGCATTCAGCATGGCAAGATCGCATCCGTAACCTTCTTGGTAAAATGGATGAAGTAGAGTAATCGACTCTTCAGATTTAAAAAACGCCCGCTACTCAGTAGCGGGCGTTTTTGTTTGCGTTCTAATACTTCGTATTCTTATGCTTTGTTGTCGTATTCAAAGCCGAGTGAGTTACTCGACCTCTTCTTCTTCAACATCCAAATCAAGTTCTACATCTAGAGGTTCGGCAGAAAGAATGATGCCGGTGTTATCTGCGTAGAGGTAATCTTCAGGTAAGAAGGTCACGCTGCCAAAATTCACTGGAACGTCTAATTCACCAACACCTTCTTGGCTCGCACCAACAGGGATAGAAGCTAAGGCTTGGATGCCTAGGTTCATGTCTTCAAGCTCATCGACTTCACGAACGCAGCCGTAAACCACAATCCCTTCCCACTCATTGTCTTCGGCAAGTAGGGCAATCTCAGCATCGATCAGCGCTTTACGTAGTGAGCCGCCACCATCAATTAACAACACACGTCCCAGACCGTCTTGCTCTAGTACAGAGCGAATCAAAGCGTTGTCTTCAAAACACTTTAATGTCGTGATCTGTCCTGCGAAGGATGCACGTCCACCGAAGTTGCTGAACATTGGCTCCACGACATCAACTTGATCCAAATATATGTCGCACAGTGCTGAAGTGTTGTATTCCATTAGTATACCTTTTGAACAATGAGCTTACTTTGAGTATATCGGCGCTTGATCCCTTTGCAATGATTAGTCTCATTTAACTCAATAGAGTTTGAGCTACGACAACCCCTGCAAACAATAGGTTAGTGACCAGTGAGCATTTCACAATCACGGGCATCATTGGTGCAATCTGCGCTGGTTTTTCGGTTTCCCAAACGGCCTTGCCATGTTTGTAAACAATAACAATGCTCAATAAAAACGGCAGGCTGATCCAGACCGGTTTTTCTTGAATCAGTAGGTAGATAGCGAAAGAAGCAAGGGCGAGACCAAGCAGTGCAAAATGATAGTGTTTGGCTTTGCGTTGTCCTAGGCGAACCGCCATGGTGCGCTTACCGCATTCGCTGTCGTTTTCGATATCACGCATGTTGTTGATATTGAGTACCGCAACCGCCATCAAGCCACAGCCCAATGCCGGAAGGAATAGGCTTGGTTCAACATGGCCAGTGTGCAAGAAGTAAGTCCCTGAAACACCTAACAAACCAAAGAAGATAAACACCGACAAGTCGCCAAGGCCGATATAGCCATAAGGCTTATTACCGACGGTGTAAGCGATAGCTGCAATAATGGCTAATACGCCTAACGCAATGAAAGATAAGATACTTTCAATCGAGGTTAAGGCATGAAAAATAAGAATCAGTCCAGCGACCATGGTAAACACGATGTTGAGGATGATCGCTTGCTTCATGGTTTTCGCCGTCACCGCACCAGATTGCATGGCACGTGTTGGCCCCAGACGATTTTCGTTGTCTGTGCCTTTTACTGCGTCGCCATAGTCATTGGCTAGGTTCGATAAAATCTGTAATAGGGTGGCGGTTAAAAATGCCAGTAGGGCTATCGATAAAGAAAACTGACCACCGGCGAACGCTAAACTACTTCCTGTAAGAATAGAGACAAGTGCGAGAGGCAGAGTTTTTGGTCGTGCGGCATCAAGCCAGATCAGTAGAGATTGTTTCATCGTAGGTCTAATTCTTTGTAAGTCTTCGTTTCATACTGTGATTTGAGTATACGCCCATTTTTCGGGTAATAAAAAGCCCACTCGAAAGTGGGCCTTGAATTCGCTTATTAGCTGCTATTTCTTTGAGATAGAGCAATAAGTTGGAGTTTCGTGTGCTACAGGATGAAGCGGCTTAGGTCTTCGTCTTCAACGAATTCGCCAAGTTTCGATGTTACGTAAGCTTCATCGATCACTAGCTTGCTGCCTGCTTTGTCTGTTGCTTCGAATGAAATCTCATCCATTAGACGCTCCATTACCGTGTGTAGACGACGCGCACCGATGTTCTCAGTGGTTTCGTTTACGCGCCATGCTGCGTCCGCAATTTGGTTGATGCCATCTTCAGTGAACTCAATGCTGACATCTTCTGTTTTCATTAGGGCAATGTATTGCTCTGTCAGCGATGCTTTTGGTTCAGTCAGGATACGTTTGAAGTCATGTGCTGAAAGCGCTTCAAGTTCTACGCGGATTGGTAGACGACCTTGTAGCTCAGGGATCAGGTCAGATGGCTTAGCCACTTGGAATGCGCCTGATGTGATAAACAAGATGTGGTCAGTTTTCACCATGCCGTGCTTGGTTGATACTGTGCTGCCTTCGATAAGAGGCAGTAGGTCACGCTGAACACCTTCGCGAGATACGTCTGGGCCTGAGCTGTCGCCACGCTTACAGATTTTGTCGATCTCATCGATGAATACGATGCCGTTGTTTTCAGCGTTGAAGATCGCATTCTCTTTTAGCTCTTCTTGATTCACAAGCTTTGAAGCTTCTTCTTCCGTCAGTGCTTTGAATGCGTCTTTGATTTTCATCTTACGCTTTTTCTTGGTGTCGCCTGCTAGGTTTTGGAACATGCCTTGCAGCTGGTTTGTCATCTCTTCCATGCCTGGAGGTGACATGATTTCAACGCCCATTTGCGGCGCGGCTACATCAACTTCGATCTCTTTGTCGTCTAGCTTACCTTCACGCAGTTTCTTGCGGAAAATCTGACGAGTGTTTGAAGATGTGGTGTCTTCAGTTGATTGCTCGTTCTGACCCCAAGCATCACGTGCTGGTGGTAGAAGGGCATCAAGAATGCGTTCTTCAGCTTGTTCTTCAGCGCGGTATTGTACTTTTTCCATCGCTTGTTGGTGTGTCATCTTGATTGCAACGTCCGTTAGATCACGGATGATGGTCTCAACTTCTTTACCAACGTAGCCAACTTCGGTGAACTTAGTCGCTTCTACCTTGATAAAAGGCGCGTTTGCTAGTTTCGCTAGACGGCGAGCAATCTCAGTTTTACCGACACCTGTTGGACCAATCATTAGGATGTTCTTTGGTGATACTTCAACACGCAGGCTTTCTTCAAGCTGCATACGACGCCAGCGGTTACGCAGAGCGATAGCCACTGAACGCTTAGCGTTGTCTTGGCCGATAATGTGGCGATTGAGTTCGTGAACAATTTCGCGAGGAGTCATCTCAGACATGGTTTTTCCTTAATTCTTTAATCACTGTTGAATACAACGTTATTGATGGAAGCGGTCGTTACTCTGGCTTTGGCAGCTCAACGGTGCTTTCTAGTTCTTCAATAGTGTGGTGATGGTTGGTGAATACACAGATATCGCCCGCAATGTTCAGCGACTTCTCTGCGATTTCACGCGCATCTAAATCAGTATTTTCTAATAGTGCAGTAGCGGCTGCTTGAGCGAAGTTACCGCCCGAACCGATCGCAATCAGGTCGTTCTCAGGTTGAACTACGTCACCGTTACCTGTGATGATCAGTGAAGCGGTCTCATCCGCTACTGCTAACAGTGCTTCTAACTTACGTAGAGCACGGTCGCTACGCCAATCCTTCGCTAGCTCAACGGCAGCTTTGGTCAGGTGGCCTTGGTGCATTTGTAGCTTGCTTTCAAATTTTTCGAATAGCGTGAAAGCATCAGCGGTACCGCCAGCAAAACCTGCCAGTACTTTGTTGTTGTATAGGCGACGTACTTTACGGGCATTGCCCTTCATTACAGTATTGCCTAGAGATACTTGTCCATCACCCGCGATGACGACTTTATTATTACGACGTACAGATACAATGGTAGTCACGAGTAGGGCCTCTTAATATTTCTTATCTTTGGGTATAAAAAGTATATGAGGATGGCGCTCGGATAATTCAAGGAAGGGGGAGTGATGTCGTGCAAACTTATCGGCGGAAGTTGTAAGGAAATTTGGTTAAAGGGGAGAGGGATAAAAGAAAACCTCCACAATGGGAGGCTTTCGGTGTTTGTTTTCGGCTTTTACTAAGACAGAGGTTGCCGCTGAACTTAAAACTAATCGGTGTCTTTCCAAATAGCACAAGGTTCGATTTTCGCTCGTTGCAGCTTATGGCGATCTCGTTCTGCGTCACGCTTTAACTTGTATGGTCCTAGAACCACACGGTACCAGCTACTGCCATCTTTCTTGCGGATCTCACTCGAGATACCTTGGAAGGCAATATCCAACTTACGTGCTTCTGCCTGCGACGAGGTTTTGTAAGCGCCACACTGCATGATGTAAGGGATCTTAGAGATCTGTTGCTCTTTGGCTTTTACTTCAATCTCGCGGCTTGGCAGCGTTTCAACGTAATCCCACTTCTCTTCAGGAGGCGGCGGAATCACTTTCGCTGGTTTTGGCTTAGGTTTTGGTTTGGTTGCCACAGGCGTTGGTGCTGGCGGCTCAGGATCATTACTCAATAGGTAAAGTCCGTAACCAAAACCACCGGCAAGGAGGATCGCCAAAAGACCACTGCGCCAAGGTTTACGGCGAGGGGCTTGTTTTTTGGTTGGTTTTTTCGTGCCACGACCACGCTTTACATAATCTCTATTAGCCACAAGACAATTCAATAGTTGCTGATTCTGCCCTCATGGTAATCCAGATTGCGCGAGGATAATAGTGCAGAAATGGAAGCGGCACATCAAAATGTGCCGCAGATTTATAAGGGTATTTCTGAGGGTTACATTCGAGGTGGCGCTGTACTGCCTCGAACTACCAATTTAGCTTCAAGCAGACGCGAACCTGCTTGCACATCGTTGCCCTTCAATAGATCAAGCATCATCAACATCGCTTGGCGTCCAATCTCATAACGAGGCTGAGAAATGGTGGTTAGCGGTGGATCGCAGTATTGAGCGAATTGGATGTCATCGAAGCCGACAATCGATAGGTCTTGAGGAACGCGCAAGCCCAGCTTCTTCGCTTCTTGAATCGCACCAATCGCCATCGCATCGTTGTGACAGAAGATAGCGGTTGGCTGTTCAGGCAGTGCCAGTAATTGACGAACCGCTTGAGCGCCCGCTTCAAAGGTGAAATCACCAACCGTACTGTAGGCTGGATTCATAGAGACACCGGCACGACGCAGCGCTTGTTGGTAGCCTTGTTGACGGAACTTACACAGCGTTGCCGATACGGGGCCTGAGATTTGAGCGATGCGTTTATGACCTAGCTGAGCTAGGTAGTTAACCGCTTCAAATGCAGAGGTCAGGTTATCGATGTGTACCGTAGGCAGTTCAAGCTCTGGTGCGAACTCACATGCCATTACCATCGGCGGTAAATTCTTTTGTTCAGGCTTGCTGACATCAAACGGATGGTCAGTGCCAAGCAGCAGCATGCCGTCGGCTTGTTTGGTGAACACTAAGTTAACAAATGAAGACTCGCGCTTCTTTTGCTGGCCGCTATCACCTAGCAGAACAAGGTAATCATTTTCTACTGCGGCATCTTCGATACCACGAATGATCTCGGCGAAATAAGGGTCACAGATATCAGGAACAATAGTGATGATGGTTTTTGATTCGTTGCGACGTAAGTTTCTAGCTAATGTATTGGGTGAGTATCCAGCTTCAAGTACTGCTGTTTCCACTCGTTTGCGAGTTGAAACTGAGACTTTCTCAGGGTTCATCAATGCACGTGATACCGTGGCTGTTGAGACGCCTGCTAGCTGGGCAACATCCTTCATTGTCGCCATAAATTAAACCCTCTTTTAAGTTCCTTTGTCGCCTAAGTATCTAAGGCGTGAATAATAAATGTAATCGAATAGATATTATGAAAGTGTTGCTAACACTTTTTTTATTGCAATATTTTATTCGTTTAATCCGTGTAAAGTTACGGCTAGATTAACAAAAATCACATGACTAGTGTGAAGTTGCTCACGAGAAATATGAAATATTTGTGAACAAACTTATCATTAGTTTTAACCCAAGTGGGTTTAGCTCAAATCTTGCGGCTCAATATCGAGTGACCAGCGGACTTTTTTCGCAGCAGGTAACATATTGATGGCCGGCTTGGCACTCATTAATAGCTTCTGCATTAACGAGCGCGTCTGAGTTTGTAAGATTAACTGCCAGCGCGATTTGCCCGCACGTTTTGCTAACGGAGCCGGAGTTGGCCCTAACACCATGCAATATTGGTCAAACAGTGGATGTGATTCCAATGTGTGACGAACCTGACGCAAGAACTCCTCCACCAAGCGAGTGTCATTCGCTTCTGCTCTAAACAGCGTCATAAAGGTATAGGGCGGTAACATTGCCTGCTTACGTTCTGCCAGTGCCGTCTGAGCAAAGTGGTTATAGTCTTTGTGCAGCAAGGCTTGCAGCAACCCATGTTCTGGATGGTGAGTCTGTAAGATCACTTCACCGGGTTTACTTGCTCGTCCTGCGCGTCCCGCTACTTGGATGAATAGCTGGGCAAGACGTTCAGACGCTCGGAAGTCACTGCTATATAAAGAGCCATCCACATCCAATAACGCCACAAGTGTCACGTCAGGGAAATGGTGACCCTTAGCAAGCATCTGCGTGCCGATAAGAATTTGGTATTCACCTTTACGAATCGACTCTAGTGCGCTTTCTAAGCTGCCTTTACGGCGGGTGCTGTCGCGGTCAATACGAATGGTTTTGTATTCAGGGAATAGTTGGCCAAGCTGAGCTTCTAACTGCTCGGTCCCGACACCCACTGTCACTAAGTTTGCAGATCCACAGCCTTGGCAATTGTGCACGATATGCTGCTGAGAGCCGCAGTGGTGGCAGCGCATCTCATTGCTGTATTGGTGATAGGTGTAGTAAGCATCGCAACGTTTACACTCGGCTGTCCAACCACAATCGTGACACATTAATGCCGGAGAAAACCCTCGACGATTGAGGAACAGCATCACTTGGTTGCCAGCTTTGAGGTGTCTTTGCATCTCTGCAATTAACGACGCAGACAAACCACTTTCTAGATATTCACCTTTAACATCCAACACCTTATTGGTGGTCGGCAGTGCGACACCCGCACGTGAAGTCAGGGTGAGATAACTGTATTTGCCGATCTGAGCGTTGTGCAGCGTCTCAAAGGCTGGAGTCGCCGAGCCTAACACAACCGGGATCTGCGCTTTATGAGCACGCATGATCGCCACATCTCGAGCGTGGTAGCGCAGGCTATCTTGCTGTTTATAAGAGGTATCGTGCTCTTCGTCGACAATGATAATGCCTAGGTCAGCAAACGGCGTGAACAGAGCTGAACGGGTACCAATCACGATGCCCGCTATTTTATCGCGCGCCGATAACCAAGCATTCAGTCGCTCAGAATCGTTTAAGCCCGAGTGGATAACCTCAACAGGTACATTAAAGCGTCGCTTAAAGCGGTTAATCGTTTGAGGGGTGAGACCAATCTCGGGCACGAGCACTAATGCTTGTTTACCTTGGTCGAGAATCGGCTTAATCATATTCAGGTAGACCTCGGTCTTACCTGAGCCAGTGACACCCTCTAGCAGGAAACAACCGAAGTCGGTCTGGCTATTTACGGTCGCAATCGCGATGGCTTGTTCGGCATTGATTTTAGGCTTGTCTTGGTCGTTTTCAAGATCAACTGGCCACGGCTGACGCTTTGGCTTTTTCTCTACCGATTCAATCCAGCCTTTCTCTTCTAGCGTTTTGAGTACGGCGCTGCCAACTTCTTCATCAATGAACTCTTGATGAGGAACAGGGCCGTGCTCAAGCATATGCATCACTTTGGCTTGCTTGACCGCGCGACCAAAACCTTGCATTAACTGATCTTTGCCTGATGGTGTTAACTGCCATTCAACCAGCGTCGCGAAGTCGGCGGCTTTGCCTTTTCTTAGAGCGCTCGGAAGGGCGTTAGCAAAGGTTTCACCAAGCGGGTACTGATAAAATTGGCTGCACCACATTAACAGTGAATAGACAGATTCCGGCCAAACAGGCTGATTGTCTAATAAGGCTTTAATGGGTTTGAGCTTGTCTAGCTCGAATTCAGATTCGTTAACCAGAGCAGTGACAATGCCGGTTAAGGTTTGTCGTCCAAAAGGCACAGAGACTCGTCCACCAATAATCGGAAATAGGTGGCTTGGAATCTTGTAATCGAACTGCTTGTCGAGTGGAACAGGCAGTGCCACGCGGGCAATCATTGGACGCATAAAGGGACGGCTTTATCTGAGTTGACGAGAGCGAACAGTCTAAAGGATAAGGCGGTTAAATTCGAGAAGCAGTTTGGATGAAGGCGTCGAGTTAGCGTATACCGACAACGACAGCCTGAAATCTCAGGCCGATAAAGGAAATAAAGAGAGAATTGGTGAAAAATGTATCAAATCGGTTGATCCTACCTTATAGATTCATTACTATACTGCGCCTTAAAGGTATGGCTTCATCACTCTTTTGTGTCGATGCGGTGTCTTTATTTCTTTTTTTAAACTACGTGTGGTGTGCGGCTTAGAATCGTATAGCGACACGGCCTACTTGAGGTTATCCCATGAAAGCTGGAATCCACCCAGAATACAAAGCAGTTACTGCAACTTGTTCTTGCGGCAACACATTTGAGTTCAACTCAACGCTAGCAAAAGAATCAATCCACCTAGACGTATGTGACAAATGTCACCCGTTCTACACTGGTAAGCAACGTATCGTAGATACTGGCGGCCGTGTTGATCGCTTCAACAAGCGTTTCGGTGCTCTTTCTAGCAAGAAGTAATTCTCGCTATTTAGACATGAAAAAGGACACTTCGGTGTCCTTTTTTGTTGCCTGTAATTTGAGAAAGCACTGACTTCTATTCAAGCATCACTCTCACCCAACGATAAGTTGCCTCTCTATTCTATTTCAGGGTAATTCCTTGCGTATCTCTGCACCAAAATTCCGCGCGAAAGTTCAACAAGCGATAGTAATTTCAACTGCTCACTGGTCTTATTAGTAGTGAAATCTCGTTTTTTAATGAGACAGAGGCTTCAACCACCTAGGAACTTTGAAGTACATCCATTAACATGAACAAGATCCCCCAAATAATAATATCCTAGGAACCTACACCTATGTCTGAAGACAGCAGCCAAGCTCAATCCTCTCAAGAATTATCACCCCAAGAACAATTCCGTCAGCAAGCTCTTGATTACCATGAGTTCCCAATTCCAGGCAAAATTGCCGTAGAACTGACGAAGCCTGCAAACTCTGCAGAAGACCTAGCACTTGCATACAGCCCAGGCGTGGCTGAGCCTGTTCGCGAGATCGCACAGAACGTTGATAACGTTTATAAGTACACAGGTAAAGGCAACATGGTTGCAGTTATCTCTAACGGTACAGCGATTCTTGGCCTAGGTAACCTTGGCCCTATTGCTTCTAAACCTGTTATGGAAGGTAAAGCGCTCCTGTTTAAGCGTTTTGCTGGTTTAGATTCTATCGATATTGAAGTAAAACACCGCACAATCGATGAGTTCGTTGATACGGTTGCGAATATCGCAGATACATTCGGCGGTATTAACCTGGAAGATATCAAAGCACCAGACTGTTTTGAGATTGAACGTCGCCTGATTGAACGTTGTGATGTTCCGGTATTCCACGATGACCAACACGGTACAGCGATTGTAACGGCAGCGGGTATGCTGAACGCGATCGAGCTTCAAGGTAAGAAACTTGAAGAGTGTAAGATCGTTTGTTTAGGTGCTGGCGCAGCAGCGGTTGCTTGTATGGAGCTACTGATTAAGTGTGGCGCTCAGCGTGAAAAAATCTACATGCTTGACCGTAAAGGTGTGATCCACACTCGTCGTGATGACCTAAACGAATACAAAGAGCTGTTCGCAAATAACACGGATAAGCGCACGCTTGAAGATGTTATCGAAGGCGCTGACCTGTTCTTGGGTGTATCGGGTCCTAACCTACTGCCTGCTGAAGCACTAACGCTGATGGCTGATAAGCCTGTTGTGTTTGCATGTTCAAACCCAGATCCAGAGATCAAGCCTGAGCTTGCACATGAAGTTCGTTCTGACCTAATCATGGGTACAGGCCGCAGTGATTACCCTAACCAGGTAAACAACGTACTTTGTTTCCCATTCATTTTCCGTGGTGCACTAGACGTGCGTGCGAGCGAAATCAATGATGAAATGAAGCTGGCGGCGGTTAAAGCGATTCGTGAACTAGCGAAAGAAGAAGTTCCAGCTGAAGTACTAGCAGCTGCGGGCGAGACTGCACTGGAGTTCGGTAAGGGTTACATCATTCCTAAGCCAATGGACCCACGTCTACTTCCTCGCGTAGCACGAGCAGTTGCGGAAGCGGCTGTTGAATCTGGCGTAGCTCGTATCGAGATGCCTGCTAACTATATGGCTTAATAGCTGTTGCTCTATTGAGCGAAAAAGAATAATAAAAAAACCGACTCATCTGGAGTCGGTTTTTTTATGTCTATCATTCACAGCGCAGTCATAAAAACGCAATGCGTGATGTGATAAATAGGGTCAGCTATAGCGAATCAATAATGAAGGCAGTGACTGAGTTGTCTTTATTCTTCGTCAAACGCTTCGAACTCGATACCCATTTCTGTCATCAGTTTTTTCACTTCAGCAGGGATATCGTCAGGACGATCTTTACGAAGGTCTTCATCCGTTGGTAGTGGTTGGCCTGTGTACGCATGTAGAAAGGCTTCGCACAGTAGCTCACTGTTTGTTGCATGGCGTAGGTTATTAATCTGGCGGCGAGTACGCTCGTCAGTAAGAACCTTTAACACTTTTAGAGGGATAGAAACTGTAATTTTCTTTACTTGTTCGCTTTTCTTTCCATGCTCAGCATATGGGCTTATGTATTCACCATTCCAGTCGGCCATTGCGTACCTTCATCACTTTAGTTGTTAGAATAAATTAATAGTGGTGATTTTAGCGGGATTTACTGCCATAAGCAAAGACATATAGACGTCTAGAAGTGTTGACGTCTCACGTTTATGAAAGTAAAGTGAATAACATATATCTAACACAGCCGCAAAATGCCGACAAGCAGCTGTGATTCTCAGACGCAAAACTTGTAAGGAAGCACCTATGAGCAGCCGGAAGCCAGCAACAATCGCAGTACGTACTGGTATCGAGTCAGACACGCAACACCATGCCGTTGTCCCACCCATTTATCTTTCGACTAACTATGGGTTTCCCGCTTTTGGTGAAGTGCCAAAGTACGATTACACCCGTTCTGGTAACCCAAACCGCGGTTTATTAGAAACGGCACTGTTTGAGCTTGAATCAGGCAAAGGCGCGGTTGTGACTAACTGCGGTACTTCGGCGCTTAACTTATGGGTTTCGGCTTTCTTAGGCGGCGATGATCTTATTATTGCACCGCACGACTGCTACGGCGGTACTTACCGCCTGTTTAACACTCGCTCGCTAAAAGGTGACTTCAAAGTTCTGTTCGTTGATCAATCGGATCAAGCCGCGCTGGATGCAGCGATCGCGCTTAAGCCAAAGTTGATCTTAATCGAAACCCCATCGAATCCACTGGTTCGTGTGGTTGATATTGCAGAAACTTGCCGCAAAGCGAAAGAGGTTGGTGCTCTGGTTGCTGTCGACAACACGTTTTTGACACCTGTGTTCCAAAAGCCTTTAGAGCTGGGTGCTGATTTTGTTATCCACTCTACAACCAAGTACATCAATGGACACTCAGATGTTATTGGTGGCGTTGTGGTCACTAAGACAGAAGAGCACGCTGAAGAGCTAGCATGGTGGGGTAACTGTATTGGTGCGACCGGCACACCATTTGATAGCTACATGACTTTACGTGGTATTCGTACGCTAGGTGCGCGTATGCGAGTTCACGAAGAAAGCTCGCGTGAGATTCTGGCGTCTCTGCAGCAACAAGATCTCGTCGGCACTATTTACCACCCAAGCCTTCCCGAACATCCGGGGCATGATATCGCGAAGAAACAGCAATCGGGCTTTGGCTCAATGCTCAGCTTTGAGTTTGCGGGCTCATTCGAGGCGCTTAAATACTTTGTTGATAAGTTAGAGCTATTCTCCTTGGCAGAATCATTGGGCGGTGTTGAAAGCCTGATTTGTCACCCTGCGTCGATGACTCACCGTGCGATGGGTGAAGAAGCATTAGCAGAAGCGGGTGTTTCTCAGCAACTACTGCGTCTATCTGTTGGCCTTGAAGATGCAGAAGACCTAATCGATGACCTCAAGCAAGCGTTTGAAAGAACACAGCGCTTTATTGCTGAAGGGGAGGGTTAATAATGGCAACCTTTCGCCAGCTACATAAATTTGGTGGCAGCAGTTTAGCAAATCCTGAATGTTACCAACGCGTGGTCAACATTCTTAGAGAATACTCATCAGCATCTGATTTGGTGGTGGTATCGGCAGCAGGCAAAACAACCAACCGTTTAATTGAATTTGTTGAAGCGCTCGACAAAGATGGTCGTATTGCCCATGAATGCCTACAAGCACTTCGTCAGTTCCAACTCGATCTGATTGAAGCACTGCTTGAGGGTGAATCAGCCGCACAACTTACTGCAACCATTCAACAAGAATTTACCGCTTTGGGTGAGCTAACGGCTCCATTGAGCGAAGCACAAAAAGCAAAAGTGCTTGGACACGGTGAGGTTTGGTCTTCACGTCTACTCGCTGCTTTGTTGTGCCAGCATGACTTACAAGCGGTTGCTCAAGATGCGCGTGCCTTTTTACGTGCAGAAGTGGGCGCTCAACCTGAAGTTGACCGCGCACGTTCTTACCCTCTGATTAAAGAAGCTCTGGCGCAGCATGCACATTGCCGTGTGGTGATTACGGGCTTTATGGCTCAGAACTGCGAGGGTGAAACGGTACTGCTTGGTCGCAATGGTTCGGATTACTCAGCGACCGTGATTGGTGCTTTGGCTGAAGTTGAACGCGTGACGATTTGGAGTGATGTGGCGGGCGTTTACAGCGCTGACCCTCGTTTGGTTTCAGATGCGTGTCTACTGCCTCTACTTCGCCTTGATGAAGCCAGTGAACTCGCTCGTCTAGCGGCTCCAGTGCTTCACAGCCGAACGCTACAGCCTGTGGCTCAAAGTGCTATGGATCTCAGCTTACGCTGCAGCTACCAGCCGGAGGCGGGCTCTACACAGATAGAGCGTGTACTGGCATCGGGTCGTGGCGCCAAAATCATTACCTCTCTGGATGAAGTGCTTATCGTGCAACTGACCTTTGGTCACGGCCATGATTTTGACCGTCTAGAGAGTGAAGTCCTTGAAGGACTTAAACGCGCTCAACTTGAGCCGCTGGCTTATGAGCTTGAACCGGATCAACACTGCTTGCGTCTTGCCTACACGGAAGAGATTGCTGGTGGTGCATTAGAATATCTCCAAGACCATGCGATTGAAGCCGAGATTAAGCTAAAAGAAGGTTTCTCTCTGATTGCTGCAGTGGGTGCAGGTGTGACTAAGAACCCGAACCATTGCTACGGTTTCTACCAGCAGCTTAAGAGCTCGCCGGTTGAGTTCATCTCAGAAGCTAACTCAGGCTTAAGCTTGGTGGCTGTGATTCGTAAGAGTGAAACATCAAGCTTAGTGAAAGGTATTCACTCTCAACTGTTCCAAGCGCAGAAGCGTGTTGCGATAGCCTTGTGTGGTAAGGGCAACATTGGTTCAAGTTGGTTAAGTCTGTTTGCTGAACAAAAAGCGGAACTTGAAAAGCGTCGTGGAATGAACTTTGAATTGGTTGCGGTGGTTGATAGCCAAACCTATTGGTTCAATGACCAAGGTATTGATGCGACTTCGGTAGGTAAGAGCTTTGACGATGAAGCGATTGCCAACAATGGTAACGACTGGTTAGAGCGTTTGGGTTCTATTCAGGGGTACGATGAAGCTGTGGTACTCGATGTCACCGCAAGCCCTGTGCTTGCAGCAAAGTACCTGCAAATCGCACAACAAGGTATCCACCTAATCTCGGCGAACAAGGTGGCAGGTTCTGCATCGAGCGAGTATTACCATCAAGTACAAGATGCTTTCGCGAAGATCAGCCGTCATTGGTTGTACAACGCGACAGTGGGTGCAGGCTTGCCGATTAACCACACGGTACGAGACCTGCGTGAAAGCGGCGATGACATTATTGCGTTGTCAGGCATCTTCTCAGGCACGCTGTCTTGGTTGTTCCAGCAGTTTGATGGCACGGTACCATTCAGTGAGTTGGTTGACTTAGCATGGCAACAAGGCCTGACTGAACCGGACCCGCGTGCTGACCTTGATGGCTCAGACGTGATGCGTAAGTTGGTGATTCTGGCGCGTGAATCTGGTTTGGATATCGAACCTGAAAACGTAAAAGTGGAATCGCTCGTACCTGCAGAGCTGCAAGATCTATCTGTGGATGACTTCTTCGACAAAGCTTCTGTTCTAAGCGAAGAGTTAGCTGAGCGTTTAGAGAAAGCGCACTCTCAACAAAAGGTCTTACGTTACGTAGCGCGTTTGGAGAAGAACGGTAAGGCAACCGTAGGCGTTGAAGCACTGTCCAAAGAACATGCTCTGGCGAACTTGTTGCCTTGCGATAATATCTTTGCGATTGAGAGCAAATGGTACAAAGATAATCCATTGGTGATCCGTGGCCCAGGTGCAGGACGTGAAGTCACAGCTGGTGCAATTCAATCTGACCTAAACAGAATGTCTAGCCTGTTCTGATACTCAGATCGGTTGGTTTAGTGTCTAAATGGCATACTATTCACTAAGATAAATAAGGCTGAAAGCACGATGTGTTTTTCAGCCTTTTTTCTACATTATTTCTGCTTTGCGACCCATCTAACGACTTGAGTTTTACTCACGATCTACTTGAGAAAAATTCATAATGGATCTGTTGACATTAAATCGTATTCAATACATCCTACAGACATATAGACGTCTAAACGTCGTTTAAGGATTTGAGTTTTTAGTGGTTGCTTTTGGCACAGGGAGAGTAAGATGGGATACACACACGCTAGTCATATCGACGCTTTAAATCAGAATATCGCTGAGCTTTCTGACAACATCAATGTGTCATTTGAGTTTTTTCCACCAAGCAGTGAGAAGATGGAAGAGACCCTGTGGAACTCTGTTCACCGTCTTAAAACACTTCAACCAAAATTTGTATCGGTAACTTACGGTGCAAACTCGGGCGAACGTGACCGTACCCACTCAATCATTAAAGAAATTAAGAACCAAACTGGTCTAGTAGCAGCACCGCACCTAACGTGTATTGATGCGAGCCGCGAAGAGCTGATTCAAATTGCCGACGATTACTGGGCAAATGGTATCGAGAGTATTGTTGCGCTGCGTGGTGATATTCCAGCAGGCGGCGGCGCGCCAGAGATGTACGCATCTGATTTAGTTGAGCTACTTAAATCTCGCCACGATTTTGATATCTCAGTAGCGGCATTCCCTGAGGTTCACCCTGAAGCAAAAAGCGCTCAATCTGATCTTATTAACCTAAAGCGTAAAGTGGATGCGGGTGCTAACCGTGCAATCACTCAGTTCTTCTTCGATGTAGAAAGCTACCTACGTTTTCGTGACCGTTGTGTAGCGGCAGGTGTGGATGTAGAGATTGTACCGGGCATCTTACCGGTTTCTAACTTCAAGCAAGCGTCGCGCTTTGCTGCGATGAATAACGTAAAAGTACCAGGCTGGATGGCGAAGCAGTTCGAAGGCTTGGATGATGATCCAACCACTCGTCAGCTAGTAGGTGCTAGCCAAGCGATTGATATGGTTCGTACGCTGAGCCGTGAAGGTGTGAAAGATTTCCACTTCTACACGCTAAACCGTGCAGAAATGACTTACGCACTTTGCCATACGCTAGGTGTTCGTCCACAAGTCGCTGCGCTGTAAGCAAAGTCTAAGAAGTAAAGCCTAAGTGCTTGTAAAAAGCCTCTGGCAGTAACATTTCAAATCCTATAGATACAAAAAAGGCTTGGACTCATAGAGTTCAAGCCTTTTGCTTTTCTAGCTTCTAGCTTCTAGCTTCTAGCTTCTAGCTTAACTTAAGCTAGAGCGCCAAGTTCAAGCAGTACTTCTTCAGCCCATACAATCCATGCTTCACGGATAAGTAGGTTACGACGAAGTGTTAGACGCTCAAGGCGTGCTTGCTTGTCTAGCGTCGATGGCGTTGCGTAGTAAGCTGCTTCGATTTCTTTGTAGTGAGAAACCAGTTTGCGAGACTCTTCTACTAGCTCAGCAAGCTGTACACGGTAAGCGTCAGAAGGTTGTACAGCACAAGCCATTAGCTTAGCTGAGAACTCGTCACGAACGGTTGGGTGTGCAGTTGGTTGTTCAAACCATTCACCTAGCGCGCCACGGCCAGCATCAGTGATAGAGTAAACTTTACGATCAGGTTTGCCTTCTTGAGGCTCAAGCACGCAAGTTACCTGGTCGTTCTGAGCCATTTTATTTAGCTCGCGGTAAACTTGTTGATGGCTAGCTTTCCAGAAGTAACCAATGCTTGCGGAGAATTCTTTTGTGATATCGTAACCAGTAGCATCGCGTGTACTTAAAACGGTTAGAATTACGTGTGGTAATGACATGTCTGAAATCCAAATGGTAAACAGTAAACAAATACTTAAACAACAAGTGTGCTTCTAATGGCACGTTATATTGGTTATGTCTAAGTAGCACCAACTCATCGGTTGGTTATGTCACCTTACAAAGCCGTTTATCACCTAGGTTGACCAGTTTATGGGTCAAATTGCTGCAGATTATTTTTTTGGAGTGTTTCCGCAGCGGAGCAGTAGTATATCTAAATAATAAGCATAAAGTAGAATACATGGACAAAATAACCCAAAAAACTGACAAAATACTCACTAGCGGTTATTTTGCAAAATAAAAAGGTCGCACGCGGCGACCTTTTGTTCTTTTTATAGTAGGAATCACTAATTAACCAGTGTTTCGCATACCTGCTGCAATACCTGCAATCGTCACCATTAGCGCTTCTTCTAGCTCTGCTGGTGGTGTTTCACACTTACGAGTACGGTAAAGCAGTTCTGCTTGAAGCATGTTTAGTGGCTCAACGTAGATGTTACGTAGGCGAATTGACTCAAGTCCCCAAGGGTCGCTCTGCATCAAGTTCTCGTTATTTTCTACATTCAGTACCGCTTTGATGTCTTTTTGTAGCTGTTCACGCAGTAACTCACCCAGAGGTAATAGCTCTTCGTCAACAAGACGTTGATCGTAGTACTTCGCAATTTCCATGTTGCACTTCGAGTACACCATTTCCAACATACCCAGACGAGTTGAGAAGAATGGCCACTCACGACACATCTCTTCAAGTAGCGCTTGATGGCCTTGGTCTACTGAGTATTGAATTGCTTCACCAGCGCCTAACCATGCAGGAAGCACCAAGCGGTTTTGGCTCCAAGAGAAGATCCATGGAATTGCACGTAGGCTTTCTACGCCGCCATTCGGGTTACGTTTCGCAGGGCGAGAACCAAGAGGCAGTTTACCTAGCTCCAGTTCAGGCGTCGCTTGACGGAAGTAAGGTACAAACTTCTCTTCACCACGAACCACGTTACGGTAAGCCTCACAAGAGACCTGAGACAGCACTTCCATTAGGTCGCGCCACTCTTGTTTAGGCTCTGGTGGTGGCAGAAGGTTCGCTTCTAGAATCGCACTTGCGTATAGGTTGAAGCTGTTTACGGCAACATCTGGCAAGCCAAGCTTAAAGCGGATCATTTCGCCTTGCTCAGTTACACGTAAGCCGCCTTTCAAGCTCTTAGGTGGCTGAGAGAGAAGGGCTGCGTGCGCCGGAGCTCCACCACGACCAACCGTACCGCCACGACCGTGGAATAGAGTCAGTTCAATGCCTTCTTCGTCGCAAACCTTAACCAGCTTGTCCATCGCGTCGTATTGAGCCCAACCTGCAGACATTACGCCAGCATCTTTCGCTGAGTCAGAGTATCCAATCATCACCATTTGGTGGTTCTGGATAAAGCCACGGTACAAGTCGATGCTCATTAGCTGTTTCATTACCGCTTCTGAGTTGTTCAAGTCGTCTAGCGTTTCGAACAGTGGACATACGTCCATGCGGTAAGGGCAACCACACTCTTGCAGAAGCAAGTGAACAGCCAGTACATCCGATGCAGTACGAGCCATTGAGATTACGTAAGCACCGAAGGCTTCACGAGGTTGAGCAGCAATGACCTTACAGGTGTCTAAAACCTCTTTAACCTGTTCAGATGGCTCCCAATCACGAGGAAGCAGTGGGCGTTTTGAGCTTAATTCATTGGTTAAGAAAGCAATCTTGTCTTGCTCGCTCCACTGGTCGTAGTCGCCAATGCCTAGGTAGCGAGTCAGTTCAGACAGCACATCTGAGTGACGTGTACTTTCTTGACGAACATCGAGACGCACTAGGTGTACACCGAATGCTTTTAGGCGGCGCAAGGTATCAAGTAGAGAACCGTCTGCGATTACGCCCATGCCACATTCGTGCAGCGATTGGTAACACGCGTACAGCGGTGTCCAAAGTTGGTCGATGTTCTGTAGTGTTTCTTTCTTTGGTACTTCAGCATCATGCAGTTTTGCATCAAGCACTTCTAACGTGTTGTTCAGCAGAGTACGTAGGCTTTTTAGGATTGCACGGTAAGCTTCGTGCTCATCACCCGCTAGTTCACGAACGGCATCATTACACTTAGTCATCGACAGTTCGGTAATCAGCTCGTTTACGTCACCTAGGTAAAGGTCAGCGGCTTTCCAGCGAGATAGGCGCAGCACTTCTTTGGTGATGGTGTGCGTTACGAATGGGTTACCATCGCGGTCGCCGCCCATCCAAGATGAGAAGTGTACCGGGCGCGCATCAATTGGCAGGCCTTCACCAAGGTAGCCTTTTAGTCGGCCGTCCATTTCACGTAGGAAATCTGGTACAGCTTCCCACAGTGAGTTTTCAACAACCGCAAAGCCCCATTTTGCTTCATCAAGTGGCGTAGGGCGTTGCTGACGAATCACATCTGAGTGCCAACCTTGAGCGATAAGTTGCTCTAGGCGACGTTCTGTTTTCACGCGCTCTTTGTGTGATAGGTCGCTTAATTCTAATTTAGACAGACACTCGTTGATCTTAACTAGCTTGTTGATCATGGTGCGACGAGTGATTTCTGTTGGGTGTGCAGTCAGAACGAGTTCAATGTTCAGATCGCGAACGGCTTGAGCCGCATCTAGCTTGCTGATGTCATTCTGGTTTAATTTGGAAAATAGAGATTGCAGCACGTCTGGTTCGCAAACATGCTCCTCACAGTGGCGAGAGATGGTGTGGTATTGCTCTGCCATGTTGGTGAGGTTGAGAAATTGGTTAAATGCACGAGCAACAGGAGTGAGTTGTTCGTTCGGCAGGTTTTTGATTTCTTCAACTAGGCTGTCACGGTCAGCTTTGTTGCCTGCGCGGGCGGATTTGGAAAGTTTACGGATAGTCTCCACTTTCTCTAAGATAACGTCACCATGTGCATCTTGGATTGTGTTACCTAGCAAGCGTCCCAGCATGCTTACGTTACTCTTGAGAGCGGCGTATTTCTCGTTCATTGTCATCCTGCCTCGTAAAAAAATTACATCCATTGTTCCTTGTTAAGTACACAATCTAGCGAAAAGTGCTGTATCTAGTCAAATAAAGCATTCTAAGTTTGCAATTATTAGTTTTCGAAATGCGGGAGAAGTAAATTTTCCAATAGTTCGGAATTAAAGTGAAATTTAATTACAAGATCAGGCTGTGTCAGGGATGGCAGAATAAAAGCCACCTTTTCGGGTGGCTTTTATACGAAAATATTGGAAGAAAATTAATAACTAGAAACAATATTTACGGATCGATTTACTCAGAACATCAATCGTTGGATCGATAAAATCGAAGCTTAGGAACTCATCTGGTTGGTGAGCTTGGTCGATTGAGCCCGGACCCAGAACTAAGGTTGGGCAAAGTTCTTGAAGGAAAGGTGCCTCAGTACAGTAGTTCACGGTTTGTGATTCAATCTCACAAACGGATTCCATGCCACCGATAAATGGATGGTCGTGTTGGCACTCGTAACCAGGGATAGGTTCGTGCAGTGGCGTAATCTCGATTCTGCCCGGCCATTTTGCTTCCACTTCCTTAAGTGCGCTGCGCAGCATGTTATCCAAGCCATCTAGGCTAATACCTGGCAAAGGACGCACATCATAGTGCAGCTCACAGCAACCACAGATACGGTTGGCACTGTCGCCACCGTGAATATGGCCAAGGTTTAGCGTTGGGCTTGGAATTGCGAAACCCGGGTGGTGATACTCTTTGACTAGCTTGTCACGCAGTTGCATTAAAGCGAACAACACTTCATGCATGATCTCGATGGCGTTGACACCTAATGCAGGATCAGAAGAGTGACCTGATTTACCCGTTACTCGCACAGCGTTAGCAACATGGCCTTTATGACCACGAATCGGCACAAGGCTGGTTGGCTCACCAATGATGCAGTAATCCGGTTTAAACGGTGCATTTTCAGTGAAATGACGCGCCCCTAACATGGTGGTCTCTTCGTCACAGGTTGCCAATACGTATAGCGGCTTGGTCTGTTTGCTCCAATCCATCTTCTTTGTCGCTTCATAAACGAAAGCGAAAAAGCCTTTCATATCGGCCGTGCCTAACCCATAGAAGCGATTGTTGTGTTCTGTTAGTGCGTGAGGGTCGAAGTTCCAACGTCCTTCATCGAATGGCACTGTGTCGCTGTGTCCTGCGAGTAGCAAGCCACCTTCGCCCGATCCCATCTTAGCGACCATATTATGCTTGCCGGGCTCGACTTCCACGACTTCAACGCTAAAGCCTACGTCTTTAAACCATTGAGCCATTTTTTCGATCACTTTCTCGTTGCCATGATCCCAGCTTGGATCGGTCGAGCTAATAGAGTCTGTGGAAATTAGGCCTTTGTAGACCTCAAGAAAACTCGGTAATTGCATAATAACTTCACTTCTACTATTGACAGGAAAACCATAAGTCGGTAAAACACATATTAAATCATATTTAATGCATAAGAAATCAAATAAAGCTAAAAATTAAGTATGAATAGTCAAATTTGAAATGTAACTTACCTCAGAAATGGATGTGTTGAGATGTTGAAAACCACGATCATTGGCGCAAGCGGCTACACAGGAGCAGAACTGGCTCTAATGATAAATAGACACCCTGAGCTCACGCTATCAGGTTTATATGTCTCAGCCAATAGTGTAGACGCAGGTAAACCTATTGCAGCACTGCACGGTAAGTTAGCTGGCTTGATTGATATGCCAGTACAACCTTTAACAAATCCGGAAGAAGTAGCTAAACAGTCTGATGTGATTTTTTTAGCAACGGCACACGAGGTTAGTCACGACCTAGCGCCAATTTTTCTAGAGAACGATTGCCAAGTCTTCGACCTATCGGGTGCATTCAGAGTTAAAGGCGAAAACTTCTATCAAGAGTTTTACGGTTTTGAACATCAACACGAACAATGGCTAGACAAAGCGGCTTACGGTTTAGCGGAATGGAACGAACAAGAAATTAAAGAAGCTCAGCTTGTCGCTGTCGCGGGTTGTTACCCAACGGCATCACAACTGGCGATTAAACCTTTGGTTGAAGCCAAGTTACTGGATGAAAACCAATGGCCAGTGATTAACGCGACTAGCGGTGTGACTGGTGCAGGCCGCAAGGCGACGATGGTTAACAGTTTCTGCGAAGTAAGCCTGCAAGCTTATGGCGTATTCAATCACCGTCATCAACCTGAAATGGCTGCACATTTAGGATGTGATGTGATTTTCACTCCGCACCTCGGCAACTTTAAGCGCGGTATTTTAGCGACCATCACCATGAAATTGGCTGAAGGCGTGACAGAACAGCAGATACAAGATGCCTTCGAGCAAGCTTACCAAGGTAAACCTGCAGTGAGACTACTCGAAGAGACATTGCCAAGAATTCAAGATGTAGAACAGACGCCTTTCTGCGATTTAGGTTGGAAGGTTCAAGGTCAGCACATCATCGTTGTTTCAGCGATTGATAACTTATTAAAGGGTGCATCTAGCCAAGCGATGCAGTGTTTGAATTTACGTTATGGTTTTGCGCCATTAACTGCGTTAGTGTAAGGAAATCTAGATATGAGCCTTAATAATCAACCATTAATCATAAAGTTAGGTGGCGCTGCGCTATCTTGTGGTGAAACACTTAGCAAGTTATTTGGTGCTATCTCTGCTTACCAACAACAGGCACAACGACCAATCGTGATTGTTCACGGCGGCGGTTACCTTGTTGATGATTTGATGAATAAGTTGAACCTCGAAACCGTCAAGAAAGAAGGGCTACGTGTTACTCCTTATGATCAGATCCCTGTGATCGCTGGTGCACTAGCGGGCACGGCCAACAAACTACTTCAAGGTCAGGCAATTAAAGACGGAATCAATGCCGTTGGTTTGAGCCTAGCAGACGGTGGTTTGTGCCAAGTGAGTGAACTGAACCCTGAACTGGGCGCGGTAGGAAAAGCGGAGCCGGGCGACTCAACTGTTCTGCAAGCGATTCTTAATGCGGGCGCACTGCCAATCATCAGCTCAATTGGTCTGACTGAGCAAGGCCAACTGATGAACGTCAATGCCGACCAAGCTGCGGTTGCCGTTGCAGGCGCGCTTGATGCTGAACTGGTACTGCTTTCTGATGTAAGTGGTGTGTTGGATGGTAAAGGTCACCTGATTCCAAGCCTTAATCAACAGCAAGCTGATGACCTTATTACAGGCAAAGTTATTACCGACGGCATGATCGTTAAGGTTCAAGCTGCACTAGAAGCCGCTAACGACCTTGGACGACCAATCGAAGTTGCCACTTGGCGATACCCAGAAAAGCTAACACAACTGTTTTCAGGTAAAAGCATAGGAACACAGTTTTTACCTCAGTAGGTCTCACAACGAGTCACTACTTAAAGAATTTAGACAAATTAAATAAACATATAATTATGAAGTCATTTCCAACGCTGACCGCCATGTGCAGTATGGAAACTAGGAGAAAGAAAATGAGCAAAGTTAACGTAAAGAAAGTTGTAGTAGCCTACTCTGGCGGTCTAGACACATCAGTAATCATTCCATGGTTGAAAGAGAACTATGACTGTGAAGTGGTTGCGTTTGTTGCGGATGTTGGTCAAGGCGACGAAGAGTTGATTGGTATCGAAGAGAAAGCAAAAGCTTCTGGTGCATCTGAGTGTTACATCGCAGACCTTAAAGAAGAGATGGTTGCTGACTACATCTACCCAACGCTGAAAACGGGCGCTTACTATGAAGGCAAATATCTACTAGGTACTTCAATGGCGCGTCCAATCATTGCGAAAGCACAGGTTGAAGTCGCACGTAAAGTAGGTGCAGACGCACTGTGTCATGGCTGTACAGGTAAAGGTAACGACCAAGTTCGTTTTGAAGGTGCATTTGCTGCACTAGCACCAGACCTACACGTAATTGCACCATGGCGTGAATGGGATCTAGTGAGTCGTGAAGAGTGCCTAGATTACCTAGCAGAGCGCAACATCCCTTGTACGGCTTCTCTTACTAAGATTTACTCGCGTGATGCAAACGCATGGCACATCTCAACAGAGGGCGGCGTTCTAGAAAACACATGGAATGCACCTAACGAAGATTGCTGGGCTTGGACTGTAGACCCTGAGCAAGCGCCAAACGAATCTGAAACAGTGACACTTAAAGTTGAAAAAGGCGAAGTGGTTGCGGTTGATGGCGAAACAATGACGCCATACAACGCACTGGTTTACCTAAACGAGAAGGGTGCTAAGCACGGTGTTGGTCGTATCGATATCGTAGAAAACCGTCTTGTTGGCATGAAGTCTCGTGGTTGTTACGAAACTCCGGGTGGCACAATCATGATGGAAGCACTGCGTGCAGTAGAGCAACTGGTTCTTGATAAAGCGGCATTCGAATTCCGTGAAGAGCTAGGTGTTAAGGCTTCTCACCTTGTATACGATGGTCGTTGGTTCACTCCATTATGTAAGTCAATCCTTGCCGCGACAGAAGAGCTAGCACAAGACGTGAATGGTGAAGTGGTTATCAAGCTTTACAAAGGCCATGCAACGGTGACTCAGAAGCGTTCTGACAACAGCTTGTACTCAGAAGAGTTTGCAACCTTTGGTGAAGATGAAGTTTACGACCAAAGCCACGCTGAAGGCTTCATCCGTCTTTACTCGCTATCAAGCCGTATCCGTGCTCTGAATAGCCAAAAGTAATCCTAACAATGAGTTAGTGAGCTAGCTTTTAGCGAAAGGTTGAAGGTCAGTAAACAGACATTATTATGCAAAGCCCATTCACTATTGATTAGTGAGTGGGCTTTTTACTTTCTATTTGCCTAATAAATCAGCTTCGGTTTTTCCTCTTGGATGGCATATAATTCGCGCTCCACGCTAAAAATAATCAATGGATTGAACTTCTGGTGAATAAATATGTGAAAATAATGAATTAATACTTTATTTTCATTTTGAATTGCCGTAAGTTTAAACCATCAGAAAAATACTGAATCTTAATCAGAATTATCATTTGCAAAAACAGTGAGCACTGTGCAATTAGGAGATACACAATGGCATTATGGGGCGGTAGATTTACCCAAGCAGCAGACACCCGGTTCAAAGATTTTAACGATTCTCTTCGTTTTGATTACCGATTGGCTGAGCAAGACATTGTGGGCTCAATTGCCTGGTCTAAAGCTCTATTGTCGGTCAACGTATTAACAGAAGAAGAGCAACAGAAGCTTGAGTTAGCGCTGAATGAGCTAAAACTTGAGGTGATGGAAGATCCTGAACAGATTCTACGTTCTGATGCAGAAGATATTCATAGCTGGGTTGAGCAGCAACTTATCGGCAAAGTCGGTGACTTGGGCAAAAAACTTCACACTGGCCGTTCTCGTAACGACCAAGTGGCGACCGACCTGAAACTATGGTGTCGTCAGCAAGGTAACCAACTGCTACTGGCATTGGATCGCCTACAAAGCCAAATGGTGAACGTTGCTTCTCAGCATCAAGAAACCGTGCTGCCTGGCTACACTCACTTACAACGTGCTCAGCCGGTAACTTTTGCTCACTGGTGCTTGGCTTACGTTGAAATGCTTGAGCGTGACTATTCACGTTTGAATGATGCGATTAAGCGTCTAGATACATGTCCGCTGGGTTCTGGTGCCCTTGCAGGAACAGCTTACCCGATGGACCGTGAAGAGTTAGCTCACAACTTAGGTTTCCGTCGTGCAACGCGCAACTCTCTAGATTCAGTTTCTGACCGTGACCATGTGATGGAGCTAATGTCGATTGCTTCTATCTCTATGCTTCACCTTTCGCGTCTTGCAGAAGATATGATTTTCTACAACTCAGGTGAATCAAACTTCATCGAGTTAGCGGATACCGTGACGTCAGGTTCATCTCTGATGCCACAAAAGAAAAACCCAGATGCGCTAGAGCTTATCCGTGGCAAAACTGGCCGTGTATACGGTTCATTAGCTGCAATGATGATGACAGTAAAAGCTCTGCCTTTGGCGTACAACAAAGACATGCAAGAAGATAAAGAAGGTCTATTCGACGCTTTAGACACTTGGAATGATTGTATGGAAATGGCAGCGCTCTGTTTTGACGGCATTAAAGTGAACGGCGAACGTACACTTGAAGCAGCGAAGCAAGGTTATGCAAACTCTACTGAGCTGGCTGATTACCTAGTAGCGAAAGGCATTCCTTTCCGTGAAGCTCACCATATTGTTGGTGTAACAGTTGTTGCGGCGATTGCTAAAGGCTGTGCATTAGAAGAATTAACCATCGCAGAGATGAAAGAGTTCTCTGAGGTGATTGAAGAGGATGTGTATGACATCCTGACCATTGAGTCGTGTCTTGAAAAACGTAGCGCGCTAGGCGGCGTATCTCCACAGCAAGTGGCTTACGCGGTTGACCAAGCTGAGAAGCGTTTATCACAGCGTGACACTTCCATCGTCAAGGTTCGTCCTGCTCGTCTGACCGATATTGAAGCGTTAGAAGGCATGGTCGCTTACTGGGCGAATATGGGTGAAAACCTGCCTCGTTCTCGTAATGAACTGGTGCGTGATATTGGCTCGTTTGCGGTCGCAGAGCATCATGGTGAGGTAACAGGCTGTGCATCACTCTATGTGTATGACTCTGGCTTAGCGGAGATTCGCTCGCTCGGTGTTGAGGCTGGCTGGCAAGGTCAAGGGCAGGGTACCGCAATTGTGCAGCATTTGGTTGAGAAAGCGCGACAAATGGCCATCAAGAAGGTGTTTGTGCTGACTCGTACACCAGAGTTCTTCATGAAACATGATTTCTTACCAACATCGAAATCTCTGCTGCCTGAGAAGGTTCTGAAAGATTGTGACCAGTGTCCTCGTCAACATGCATGTGATGAAGTGGCTTTGGAAGTGAACTTGGTAGAGCAGCTCATTGCTAAGGTTAATGTTGCATAAGGCATTGATTTTATAGCTCCTAAAAAAAAGATCAAAAATATGATCTTTTTTGGGAACAAACTAAGAAAAGCCCGGTCTATTAAAGTACCACTGCTTTTTCTTAGAGTTTTCTAAGAAAGCCCTAGAATCGATTGGTTCTGGGGCTTTTTTCTATCTGCTGTTTGGGAAATGACAATAGCTCGAAAATCATGATGAATTATCGGATTATTTAGCCCTGTCTCTAATCACTACTCTTTATCCAATAAAGGCTTCCAGCTAACGTTTTTTTCCCTTTAACGGTAGCACCACAAACTTCATGACCCAATGCAACGACAGCAAGCCAGTGAACGCGAAAGCGGCCATCATCAAAGCGATGGCATTGATGGTTTTAGGGTCTTCTCTGAAAAATAGCCACCATACTCCCCAACTCAAAATCGACAACACCATCAGCTTATTCATGCAACGCTGGCAGCGACCGAGTTTGTTACGGATTTTTTCACTTTTATTGCAATGAATGCATGTCATCTTGGGTTTGATTCGCGTTATGCTTGTTGCCCTGATAATAACACGTCACAAGATATTGGATCACGGTGACACAGAGAGAGAAAGTCGATGATTGAGCGCCAAGAAACCAAACAACGCATGAGCCGTATTGTGAAACACAACGGCACTATCTACCTATGTGGCCAAGTGTGTGCTGATGCAACCAAAGACATCACTGAGCAAACACAGACGATGCTGGATAAAGTAGAAGCCCTACTTGAGCAAGCTGGCAGCGACAAAGAGCACATGCTGTCAGCAACGATTTACTTGAAAGACATGAAAGACTTCCAAGAAATGAACGCAGTTTGGGATGCATGGGTTCCTGAAGGTCACGCTCCAGCTCGCGCATGTGTGACTGGCGACATGGCTCGTGAAGCGCTACTTGTTGAGATCTCTGTGATTGCTGCTGAGAAGTAATAGCTAAATCTTTAGCTACCGGTAATTGCTTCAAGAGATTCCAGATACCTCGTCCCTCGGTTCTGGAATGACGAGTTAAAGCTTGGATTAGTTTATGCGTTGTTCTTATTGGGCTTCGGATTTGCTCAGTATTCAAAGTAGCGTCATTCCCGAAAGCGACGAAGGAGCGTAATCGGGAATCTATAGTTTGCTCGTTGCCAAAAACAAAAAGGAAAGCCAATGGCTTTCCTTTTTAGTATCTAGCGTTTGTTAACTGACTAACGATAGCCTGAGATTAACAGCCCGGACCACAATCCAGACAGTGTTTCACCATCTCTGGACCTAGGTGCAGTTTCGCATTGAGGTCACGTAGCGCTGTTCGCACACCTTCTTCGATTACTGGGTGGTAGAACGGCATGTCTAGCATTTCAGAAACCGTCATCTTGTTCTGGTGTGCCCATGCTAACAAGTGAGCCAAGTGCTCTGCGTTTGGTCCCATCATTTCAGCACCAAGGAAGCGGCCTGTACCTTGCTCGCCGTAAACGTGCAGAATACCTTTGTTGCGTAGCATCACTCGTGAACGACCTTGGTTTTCGAAAGACACTTCACCCGTTGCGAAACAGCCACATGTGCCTAAGCGTGTGGTGATCTCTTTGTAGGTTTCACCAACCATCGCGATTTGCGGGTCAGAGAATACTGCCGAGATTTTAGAGCGGCGTAGGCCTGCTCGAATCTCTGGGAAGCGACCTGCATTGTCACCCGCAATACGCGCTTGGTCTGCTGCTTCATGCAGTAGAGGCAGTTGGTTACTCGCATCACCAGCGATAAATACTGATGGTAGCGATGTTTGTAGCGTGTAGTGGTCTGCGATTGGCACACCACGTTCATCAAGTTCTAGAGAGGTATTCTCTAAGCCAAGCTTGTCTGTGTTAGGGCGACGGCCTGTTGCTGCCAGTACGTATTCAACGATGTTAGTTTCTAGCTCACCTTGTTTATTGATGAACTGGATTTCGACGCGAGCCTCACCCGATTCAGTGGTAATGCGCTTCATGCTTTCGATTTTCACGTCGGCATCTAGATAGAACTCTTCATTGAAGGCTTTATCTGCGTAAGCCATGATCTCTGGGTCGGTAACTGGGCCCACTTGACCACCTAAACCGAACAGTTTGGTTTTCACACCTAAGCGGTGCAGTGACTGACCAAGCTCAAGACCAATAACACCAGGGCCAAATACGGCAACCGATTCTGGTAAATCATCCCAGCTGAACACGTCGTCGTTAATGATCAGACGATCACCAAGCTCATTCCAAACGGCAGGGTATGCAGGGCGCGAACCGGTCGCGATAACAATACGTTTAGCGGTGACAACCGTGTGGTCATCAATTTGTAGTGTGTTGTCGTCTAAAAATTTTGCGTAGCCAGAGATCTTGTCTTGCTCTGGAATTTCATCAACACCTTCTAAAACAAAACCAACAAAACGGTCACGTTCAAACTTCACTCGGTCCATCACTTCACGGCCGTTAATCACGATATCACCTTGTGGGTGAACGCCAAAAGCCGGAGCTTTCTCGATTTGGTGTACGCTTTCCGCAGCTGCAATAAGCAGTTTAGATGGCATACAACCAACACGAGCACAGGTTGTACCGTAAGGGCCGCCTTCAATCATCACGACACTGTCAGTGTGTGCTTTTGCAGCGCGGTAAGAACCTAAACCTGCCGTACCGCCCCCGATAACTGCTACATCTACATTGACTTGTTTCATAATAATTTTCTCGCAATGGCTAAATTTGGTTTGAACGAACCCCTCCAACTCTGATGATTTTTTGAGAGTCAGGATAGCGGGTCAGTTTTGTGATTCTGTTTTATTAGGTTTAGCTTGTGACTCTGCTTTTATTGCTAACTATAGGTTAGTAAAAGACAGGCGAGTCACCAGCTATATTCTTTTTTCCAAAACTCAGATAAGAGCATTTGGAATAGCTAACCCACAAGAGGGTGGGTTAGCGGATACTTCTGAGCCTATATCGGCGATGAAGCGATTAGCCTAGGAAAGTTTCTAGTTCTTCACTACCACCGATATGTTTGCCACCGATGAATACTTGAGGAACGGTAGTGCGACCAGAGATTGCACGTAGGCTTACTGTTGTTGCATCTTTACCTAGAACCACTTCTTCGTAGTTTAAACCTTTGTCGATTAGGTTCTGTTTCGCTTTCATACAGAAAGGACAGCCTGGCTTAGTGAATACTGTGATTGACTCTTGCTCTTTGTGCTCAGGAGCAAGGTAGTTAAGCATAGTATCAGCATCAGAAACCTTGAACGGGTCGCCTGGTACGTCTTCTTCGATGAACATTTTTTCTACCACGCCGTTTTTAACCAGCATGCTGTAGCGCCATGAACGTTTGCCGAAGCCGATGTCGTTTTTCTCAACTAGCATGCCCATGCCGTCTGTGAAATCACCGTTACCATCTGGGATGAATGTGATGTTTTCCGCTTCTTGGTCTGCTTTCCAAGCGTTCATTACGAATGTGTCGTTTACTGAAACACACAGAATGTCATCAACACCGTTTTCTTTGAATACAGAGTGTAGCTCGTTGTAACGAGGAAGGTGGCTTGAAGAACATGTTGGCGTAAACGCACCTGGTAGGCTGAATACGATAACTGTCTTGTCTTTGAATAGCTCTTCAGTCGTTACGTTAACCCATGCATCACCTTGGCGAGTTGGGAATGTTACTTGAGGGATTGATTGACCTTCTTTAGATGCAAACATATTGATTTCCTTAAATAGTATTTTTAATTTTGTTCTATCAGAGCTTAACGTTTTTCTTTGCTCTGTTTCGTTTCGTTGAGCCCATTATTAGATAAATCCTTTGATAGCTCTAATCGTTTGATGTTATGGTTTTGATAGGTAAATTCTATCAAGAGCATTTTTCTTTTAAATGTTTCTTTTAGAACCCTTGTTCTTATTAAAACCTGAGGTAAGAGACTGATCATGAACATTCGTGACTTTGAATACTTGGTGGCGCTCGCAGAGCATAAACACTTCCGAAAAGCGGCAGAAGCGTGCTTTGTCAGTCAGCCGACACTAAGCGGTCAAATACGCAAACTTGAAGATGAAATTGGACTTCAGTTAACCGAGCGTAGTCCAAGGAAGGTAATATTTACAGAATCAGGGTTACAACTTGTTGAACAAGCCAAGCGTATTCTCAATGAAGTGAAAACTTTTAAAGATATGGCGAGTGGACACGGTGAAGCGATGACGGGGCCAATGCACATTGGTTTTATTCCAACCGTGGGTCCTTACATCTTGCCTAAGATTGTTCCTCATCTTAAAGAGAGCTTCCCCGATCTTGAGCTTTATCTGCATGAAGCTCAGACTCATCAATTAGTGAGCCAACTTGAAGATGGCAAGCTGGATTGCTTGGTACTGGCTGCGGTTGATGAAACGGCGGTGTTTAAAGAGATTGATGTGTATGACGAGCCGTTAAGTGTTGCTGTTCCATGTGACCACGAGTGGGCTCAGCAAGACACTGTCGATATGCTGCAGCTAAATGGACAAACTGTACTGGCGCTAGGTGACGGTCACTGTTTAAGAGACCAAGCCTTGGGTTTCTGTTTTGCTGCGGGTGCGAAAGATGATGAGCGCTTTAAGGCAACAAGCTTAGAAACGCTGCGTAACATGGTCGCGGCAGGGGCGGGTATTACCTTGCTACCTCAGCTATCGGTGCCAAAGGAAAAGCAGAAAGATGGTGTGTGTTACGTGCCAGCGGTGAATCCAACACCTTCACGTAGAATTGTCGTGGCTTACCGTCCGGGCTCTCCATTGAAGGGACGTTTCGAGCAACTGGCTGAGACGATTCGAACTCAACTGGAGAAGACGGCTTAGCGCTTGAGTTTAGAGCCTAGTCTGGTCAGATATAGATATAGATATAAAAAAAAGGGTTGATATGAATGCATATCAACCCTTTTTATTGGTTCATGTAACTAGGTTCTGCAAACCCTAGTTAGAACAGTTCTTCTACTGCTTCACCTGATGAGGTTGAGTAGATATCATCATTGAAACGTTCAGTGATGTACTCGGTTGGCTCTGTGCCTTTCTCGAAGTACTCGAACATTGATGAGCTATCGAACTTGTTGGTCAGTAAGCCAGTTTCACGGTCGATACGAACACGAACGATGTTCTCCGGAATTTCTTTACGCTCAGCAGGAACACCCGCTAACGCCGTACCCATGAAATCAACCCATGCAGGTTCTGCTGTTTTCGCGCCAGCTTCTGCACCAGTAATCTGATTTTTACCAAGGTTTGAGTTCGCTTTAGTTCTGCCTAGGTTGCGGTTGTGGTTATCAAAACCAACCCATACCGTTGCAACCATGCCAGGGCCGTAACCGCTATACCAAGTATCTTTCGAATCGTTGGTGGTACCCGTTTTGCCGCCAATGTCACGACGCTTCAACGGCTGTGCACGCCAACCTGTACCGTTCCAACCAGTACCTGCACTCCAATCACCGCCACCCCAGATGTTGCTGTACATCATTTCACGAACAAGGAATGCGTTCTGTTCAGAGATAACTTGAGGTGCGTATTGTACTTTGGCATCCACATCTTGCTCTGCAAACTCATCAGCCATTGGATCTGAGGTCATTTGCTGTTGGCAATCGTCTTTACAAACCACTTTCGGTGTCGCTTCAAATTCAGTCTCACCAAATGGTGTCTCAATGCGGCTGATGTAGAAAGGTTCAACGTAGTAGCCGCCATTAGCGAACACTGAGTAACCTTGTGCTACTTTCATTGGCGTTAAGCTGCCAGCACCCAGAGCAATGGTTTCAGAGCGCGGAACTTCGTCAATATCAAAGCCAAATCGAGTTAGGTAGTTACGAGTATCATCTAGGCCTACTTCGCGCAGTACACGTACCGCCATTACGTTTTTAGACTGAGCTAAGCCAATACGTAAACGAGTTGGACCCACGTAAGTCGGTGGCGAGTTCTTTGGTCGCCATGCTGTACCTTGGCTCTTATCCCATTGGTTAATTGGTGCATCGTTGATCAGTGAGGCTAGCGTTAAGCCTTTCTCAATCGCTGCTGAGTAGATAAATGGTTTGATACCAGAACCCACCTGACGAATAGATTGCGTTGCACGGTTGAACTTGTTGTGAACAAAGTTAAAGCCACCCACCATCGACAATACCGCGCCGTTGTTTGGGTTCATTGCAACAAATGCTGTGTTCGCATTCGGTACTTGACTTAGTCGCCATACAATCGGTGTTTCTGATTCTGCAGTCGCTGACTCTTCTGTCGGCTCTTCAGAGACTTCATCGCCGGTAACGGCTTCATGGCGAACCCAGATTTGCTCACCAACCGCCAGAATCTCTTTCGCTTGAGAAGGCGCTGGTCCTTGGCGGTTATCTGTTAGGAATTTACGCGCCCAGTTCATGCCTTGCCATTCGATAGTGCCTTCACCTTGGTTCTTAACCCAAATTTGAGCACTTTTCGAATCAACCGCGGTAACAACAGCAGGGACTAAGTCACCGTAGGTTGGTTGAGACTTTAGGTGTTTAACGATTTGTTCTTGATCCCACGCTGATTGCGCAGTCTGCCACAATACTTTTTCAGCACCACGGTAGCCGTGACGCTCATCGTAGCCAAGTAGGTTCTTAATCGCGGCTTGGTTCGCTGCTTTTTGCAGCTTCGAATCCACGGTCGTGTAGACCTTCATGCCTGATGTATAAGCTTCTTCACCGTAGCGTTCCACCATCCAAGCACGTGCAACTTCAGCAACATATGGCGCGCTCAGTTCGATCTCTGCACCGTGGTATTTCGAGATGATTTCTTCGCTACGAGCGTCATCGAACTCTGCCTGAGTGATGTATTTCTCGTCTAACATACGACGCAATACAACGTTACGACGGTTAGTCGCGCGCTCAACAGAGTAAATAGGGTTCATTGTCGAAGGTGCTTTTGGCATACCCGCAAGGGTCGCAATTTCACTCAGCGTGAGATCAGGAAGATCTTTACCGAAGTAAACACGTGCTGCCGCGCCAAAACCATACGAACGGTGACCAAGGAAGATCTTGTTGACGTAAAGCTCCATGATCTCTTCTTTACTAAGAAGCTGCTCAATGTGGATCGCAATGAAGATCTCTTTGATCTTACGCATAATCTTTTTCTCATTAGATAAGAAGAAGTTACGCGCAAGCTGCTGAGTAATGGTACTCGCACCTTGTTTGGCTGAACCCGACATGGCAACCACGAGTGCTGCACGTGTGATACCGATTGGGTCAATACCTGGGTGTTCATAGAAACGGCTATCTTCGGTGGCAATCAGAGCCTCAACTAAGTGGCGAGGAATCTCGTCATAAGTGACTGGATTACGACGCTTTTCACCAAATTGAGAGATCAGCTTACCGTCTTGACTGAAGACTTGCATCGGCGTTTGGAGTTCTACGTCGCGCAAAGTGGCAACATCAGGCAACTCTGGTTTTACGTAATAATAAAACCCGAAAATTGTACTGACTCCAAGAATCATGCAAATCAATGTAAATATGAATAATCGCTTTATGAACTTCACCGGATAATCCCTGATTAGTTAAGGCTGATAAGCAGCAAACCCTTGTACTCTAGGCTAAAAACTTAGCTTTCGTTTATTAACGCTTATTTAACTAATAATCACAACCCCTAGATAATCAACGAAATGCTTGGCACTTCAGGAGCTAGGTCACATGGGTTCATCATTAATTACAGGTATAGATATAAATCATCACAGCATCAAAGCTGTGGTCCTAAAACCCGTGGGGGAGTTGTATGCCCTAGTGGGATACAAAGAGCTGCCGATTTCGGACGACATTTTTACAGCTAACCATACTTTGGAGTATCAGAAAACTGTTAAGAAACTTAAAGAACTTAGGAAAGGACTGCCTTTTGGCTGTCGCAACGTCGCCATTTCGGTACCTGATAACACAGTGATCAGCAAAGTACTGCAAATAGAGAGTGAGTTAGAAGACCGAGAAAAAGAGTTTTCTATCTATCAAACCTTCGCCCATCAATCTCCCTTTCCTATCGAGGAGCTGAGTTTAGATTTTGTAAAGCTGGAAGACAAACGATTTGGTAAAGGTTCGACAAGCAGTTATCAGGTATATGCCACTCGTAAGGAAGTGGTGGATAGCCGAGCGGATGCATTAACTAAGGCTGGCTTTAAACCTGTGGTGGTGGATACGCAGGCGCATGGGCTACTCAATATCTGGCAATTGGCCTCGCGTCTGTATCCCGATAAGAAAAACTGGTTGCTGGTGGATGTTGGAATCGACCAAACCTCGCTAGGGGTTATCCCACAGAATTCGTCGCCTTTCTATAAAGACATCGCCTTTGGCACTCAAGATCTTCGCAGCTCAGATGACCCGAGTGATATCGAGAGCGTGTTCGGTACGATGGAAGAGACTCATCAATTCATTGTTAACCTGATTGAGAAGCTCAAGCGTCAATTGCAGCTCTATTCTTCGGGAAATGCGCAGCAACCTATCTCAGGGATCTGGCTGATGGGCGAGGGCGCCAGCATTCCTATGGTAACCGAAGAGCTAGAACGTCATTTTCAGATGAGCTGCGAGTCATTGAACCCTTTGTCTCTGTTTGAGAATAAGGTCGCCAAGAGACGCCGACTGCCGATGGACTGGCAACACTTTGGTATCGCGGCGGGTATGGCGATGAGTGGACTCAAGTGGCAGGGAGAGAAGCATGTTGCATCAAATTAACCTGCTGCCGTGGCGTGATGAGATTCGTGCTCAGCACAAGAAGCGTTTTATCCATCTGGTCATTCTTGGCGTCATCATTGCGCTTATAGGGCAATGGGCGGTTGGTCACTATTTTCACGACCAACAAGCCAAGCAGCAAGCTCGCCTCAATTACCTCAATCAGTACATTGCTGAGCTCGACCGACAAATTCAGTCGTTAAAAGTCGCAGAGCAAGAACACAAAGCCATTCTGACTCGTCTTGATGTAGTGGAGTCGCTGCAGCTTGGCCGCAATAAGACCACCGACTTTATGAACCTGATGCCGGAGCTGATTCCTGAGGGCGTATATGTCGACAAGATAAAGATGAATGGTCAGGAGATTGAAATGTCGGGCATCAGCGACAGTACTGCTCGTCTCGCCACCATGCTGGATAACCTCGAGCGTTCAGATTCCCTGAAAGGGGTCGAGATGCACTCTATCGTTCATAACCGCAAGCGCTTCAATAAAGAGTTCCAGACCTTCAAGGTCTCTTTTGTGTTTAGCCCTGTGCCTTTAGACAACACAACCGCGAGCATAAAAGAGAAGGGGGCGCATCATGGCTAACCTTCAAAATAGGATTAGTAGGCAAAATAGGATGAGCTTGCAAGATCTCGATGTTGATGAGATCTCTGAATGGCCATTGTTGCCTCAGCTTCTCGTGATTCTGGTGTTGATAGTGTTAATCCAAGGTGTTGGCACTTGGCTGTATGTGCTGCCGCTCGACGAGGAACTGCAACAGATGAAGCAACAGGAGCAGACCTTAAAAACGACATTGAGAATAAAGGCTAATAAGGTTGCAGCCTTGCCTAAGTTGCAGAGCCAGTTGGATGAGTTAACCAGCCGTTACGATTACTTGTTAGAGCAACTGCCCGTTCAAAAGGAGTTGGCGAGCATGTTGGCCTCAGTGAATGAGCTCGGCTTGGATAACTCGCTGACCTTCACGCGAATTGATTGGGGGCAAAAGCAGAACAAGGAGTTCCTCTATCGATTACCTCTCAATATTGAGCTGACAGGTGACTATCATGAGATTGGTGACTTCTCTGCTGCCATCGCCAAGCTGCCGCGCATTATCAGCTTTGATGATGTGAATTGGCAGCGAGTCAGCCAAGAAAGCAGCACGCTGCACTTTAGGGTTCGAGCTTATACCTACCAGTTTAAATCGGAGGTCAATGATGAAACCCAATAGCGCGTTTTACTCAATCGTATTGCTGCTTGCGTTGTCAGGCTGCAAAGCTAATCAAGACTCACTGCAAGACTTTGTCGCGCAGGTTGAAGCCAAGGCAAGAAAAGACGTCGAGCAACTTGTCCCAGCAACGGAATTCACGGCGGCGACTTATCAGCGCCGTGCCTTTCGTCCTCCCTTTGAACTGCCTAAAGAAGCCATTGTGCAAAACCAACCCTTGGTGAAGAAAGACTGTTGGCAACCCAGCGCCCGTTCTCGTAATGGCAAGTTAGAGAAGTACCCGCTGAGTAAGCTTCGTTTAAGAGGCGTGATGGGCAGTGGCTCAAGCGTGTTCGGCTTAGTGCAAACCCCCAAAGGCAACGTGGTAAACGTCAAAAAAGGTCAGTTTATCGGCTTAAACAATGGCCGAGTTACCAAGGTGACCAGCCAGTACGTTCAGATTAATGAAACTCTTCCAGATGGCTTAGGTTGTTGGCATAAGCGCAACGTTAGGCTGGCTCTGAAGTAAACCAATGTCACATGATGTGGATATGAGATGTAAATATGATTAAAGGAATAAGTGGATTAGTGAGCAAGGCTCTACAAGGTTTTGCTGTGTCTGTGATGTTGGTTGTTAGCGTGCTCAGCCATGCCGAGAGCTTACCGAACAAATTAGAGAATATTGATTTTAGGGTGAACAAGGATAAAGACGCCGTCATCATCATTGAGCTGGCGACCAGCACCGCAGTGGTGGACGTTCAACGTGCTCAGGAAGGGTTAAGTATCGAGTTAATCAATACTCAAGTTGATGATGACAAACTCTACCTATTGGATGTGAAAGACTTCGCTACCTTGGTTGAAGGCATTGAAGTCTACAAAGAGACACCAAGCACTCGGCTTCTAGCGACGATTAGCAATGACTATCAGTATGAATACAATCTAAAAGGGCGCTTTATTGAGGTGGTGATCAGCAAGCCGGTTATCGATGAAGCGACTAAAGAAAAAAGCGTTCTAGAGAAAGAGGGCAAGCTGATATCGATTAACTTCCAGGATATCCCAGTACGAAATGTCCTGCAGTTGATTGCCGACTACAACGACTTCAATCTCGTGGTGTCTGACTCGGTAGCCGGAAACCTAACGTTACGCTTAGATGGCGTACCTTGGCAGCAAGTTCTCGACATTATCTTGCAAGTTAAAGGCTTGGATAAGCGTGTTGATGGCAATGTTATCTTGGTCGCGCCGAAAGCGGAGCTCGACCTTCGAGAGCAACAAGCGTTAGAAAAATCTCGCTTAGAAGAGGAGTTAGGGGAGCTTAAATCGGAAATCATCAAGATTAACTTTGCTAAGGCCACCGACATTGCTGACATGATTGGTGGTGAAGGTGCGGTGAGCATGTTGTCCGATCGTGGTTCAATTACCATTGATGAGCGCACCAACTCACTGCTTATTCGTGAATTGGAAGAAAACATTGCCGTGATCAGAGGCATCATTGAATCGCTAGACATTCCCGTGAAGCAAGTACAGATAGAGGCTCGTATTGTCACTGTTACCGAGGGTAACCTGGATGAGCTTGGCGTGCGCTGGGGCGTTTCATCAACCAACGGAAGCTTCACCGTTGGTGGTTCAATCGAAGGCAACCACCCATCAGCTATTACGCCGTATGACGACGATAGCGGCAGCAGCGTGATTGATGACTATCTCAACGTCAATTTAGGGGCAACATCGCCGAACGCCTCGAGTATTGCGTTTCAGGTGGCTAAGCTGGGCTCAGATACCTTACTCGATCTTGAACTGTCAGCACTGCAACAAGAGTCAAAAGCTGAAATCATTTCCAGCCCACGCTTAATCACCACCAATAAAAAGCCGGCTTATATTGAGCAAGGTACTGAAATTCCTTACTTAGAGTCATCTTCAAGTGGCGCTACGTCGGTCGCATTTAAGAAAGCGGTATTGAGTCTTAAGGTGACACCGCAGATCACACCCGACAATCGCTTGGTCTTGGATTTGAGCGTGACTCAAGATAGGCCAGGGCAAGTGGTAAAAACCGGAACCGGTGAAGCTGTCGCCATTGATACGCAAAGAATAGGTACGCAAGTGCTTGTTAATAATGGTGAAACTGTCGTGCTTGGCGGGATATTTCAGCACAGCGTGAGCAGTACGGTGGATAAAGTTCCTCTGTTGGGAGACCTGCCAGTTTTGGGTGCATTGTTCCGTCGCAGCTATGAAAATGTGGGTAAAAGTGAACTACTTATTTTTGTCACACCCAAAGTTGTGATTCAGTAATGAACAATTAGATTAAAAATAAAGTTGCATTAGTGGCACCTAACCTTGATAATTTCGGGTCTTATCACGAATTATCTGTGAGGAATCGGTGCCACGGGCCTTTTAATTTCAGTACTTGTACTGACCTACCTTGTGGCGATGTCATTGAATTAACGTTGTAAATTACTGCTAAAAACATGGCTGAGAAACGCAATATTTTTCTTGTTGGCCCAATGGGCGCCGGCAAAAGTACAATTGGTAGACACCTAGCTTCCCAACTTCATATGGAGTTTCTAGACTCTGACACTGTGATCGAAGAGCGCACTGGCGCAGACATCGCATGGGTTTTTGATGTTGAGGGCGAAGAAGGTTTCCGTAAGCGCGAAGAATCTGTAATCAATGATCTGACAGAAGAACAAGGTATTGTTCTTGCGACAGGTGGTGGTTCAGTGTTGAGCAAAGAAAACCGTAACCGTCTATCTGCACGAGGCATTGTTGTATACCTAGAGACAACAATTGAAAAGCAACTTGCTCGCACTAACCGCGACAAGAAACGCCCTCTACTTCAAACAGACAACCCGCGTGATGTGCTAGAAGATCTAGCTGTATCTCGCAACGCACTATACGAAGAAGTGGCGGACTACACAGTTCGTACTGACGACCAAAGTGCAAAAGTGGTAGCCAACCAGATCGTAAAAATGCTAGAAGAACGTTAAGTTCATTTTTTCGGAGAGCAAACCCATGGAACGGATTACGGTCAATCTAGCTGAGCGTAGCTACCCTATCTCTATTGGCGCCGGGTTATTTGAAGACCCGGCGTACCTTTCTTTTTTATCAGGTAAGCAGAAAGTTGTTGTTATCAGTAATGTGACAGTAGCGCCTCTTTATGCTGATAAAATTTTATCGCTATTGGATCAAGTCGGCTGTCAGACATCTCTTCTCGAGCTGCCAGACGGTGAACAGTACAAAACCCTTGAAACGTTCAATTCAGTGATGAGCTACATGCTTGAAGGAAATTACAGCCGCGATGTGGTGGTAATTGCTTTAGGTGGTGGTGTAATCGGTGACTTGGTCGGTTTTGCTGCCTCTTGTTACCAGCGCGGTATTGATTTCATTCAAATCCCGACGACCCTTCTTTCTCAAGTGGACTCTTCTGTTGGTGGTAAAACCGCAGTAAACCATCCTCTTGGCAAGAATATGATCGGCGCTTTTTACCAACCGAAATCTGTGATCATCGATACCAACTGTTTATCAACGCTTCCAGAGCGTGAGTTTGCAGCGGGCATTGCTGAGGTGATCAAATACGGCATCATTTACGATGAAGCCTTCTTTGATTGGTTGGAGCAAAATCTAGAGAAACTTTATCAACTTGATGAAGAAGCACTGATTACCGCGATTGCTCGTTGTTGTGCAATTAAGGCTGAAGTGGTGGCTCTAGATGAAAAAGAGTCAGGAATCAGAGCGTTATTGAACCTAGGTCATACATTTGGTCATGCGATTGAAGCAGAACTAGGCTATGGTAATTGGCTACATGGTGAAGCTGTGTCGTCAGGCACTGTAATGGCAGCTAAAACAGCTCAATTACAGGGACTGATCTCTCAGCAGCAACTTGAGCGAATTATTTCTATACTCAAGAATGCGAAACTACCAATTCATACGCCAGAAAGCATGTCTTTTGAAGACTTTATGAAGCACATGATGCGCGATAAAAAAGTGCTGTCTGGTCAGTTGCGTTTGGTATTACCAACAAGTATTGGTACTGCTGAAGTGGTTGCTGATGTGCCTCAAGACATCATTAAACAAGCGATCGATTTCTGCCGTACTCTTTAAATTTGGTTGTGAGGTTGCCTAGCTAAACTCTAGGCAACTGAAGCGTTTTACTGATCGATCTTATCAGTAGGGATCCCCAATGAGTTTGGCTCATGAATTAAGAGTATTAGAGTTAGAATCTCAAGTTGAGCTGCTAGAGCGCTTACAGCTTTTGACTAACTTTGGTTCAAACCTTGTGACGGTGGCTGGCAAAGCTGGCTCTGGCCGATCTTGGTTGGCTCAGCGTTATCTTGAAGCATGGTCGACAGAAAAAAATCAGTGTTTACTGCTTTGTCATCCAAGCCAAGACGATCAACAACGCCGCGCGCTTATTCTTAGCCAAATTGTTTCTGATCCCCTGTTTAATCAACATGATTCTTTATCTGATAGCCTGACAAGGTTACTGGATGGAGAGCCGTGTAATGTGGTTATCGTCGTTGATGATGCCCAACGACTTTCTGAGCTATTGGTATCCGAATTATGGATGTTGGTACTAGAAGCTCAATCAAACCCTCAATGGACGATCAATATCGTTCTCTTCTCGGAACCTGGCCACTTAGATACGTTATTAACGCGTTTGAGTTACGGTCAACAACACAAGCCTATCGATCTTGAGATCGATGACCTTTCGCAACCAGAAGCTGAACATTTCTTTGAATCACTGGTGATTCGATATGTTGATGATGAGTCTGAAACTCGCGTGCGACGTGCGTTTAATAAAGCGCAACCTCTGCCCGGTGAGTTAATGGCTTTAGGAGAATTGAAAGTGGAAAAAAGGATTATTATTCGCTCAATTATTGGCTCACCCATCAATATCGCGATTGTGGTGGCCTTGTTGTTGATTTTAATTGGTGGTGGCTATTGGTGGATGTTCAGTCAACCAACCCCTGACGATAAAGCGCAATCTCTTATCGCTCCTATTGAACAGACAGCTATCCCAACTTTTGAAGTGGGAAGTGGTACCGAGCAAGCTGGAATCGACGGAATGGTAGATTCGGAAGCCGAAGCTGACATGAGTTACCAGGGGGCTGATGACGACAGCTCTTCTTTGCCACCGGTTGTGGTTGAAGAGACAGCCAGTGTTGGTGAGGCAACACAAGATCAGCAGCGTGTCGTAATCACCTCTGATGTGGTTGATGCCTTGCTTGATGATAAACCTGAAAGTGCCGATACCAGTGCGATTGATGCTGCTGTTGAAGAAAACACAGGTGCCGCGGTGAGTTCGCAGTCAGATGCAGACAAAGTGGAGTCACAACCTTCAGCCGATGAAGCAGCAGACCTAACCCAGTCCACACCACCGACTAAGAAAATCACCTTCTCATTTTCTCGCGAAGAGTTACAAGCTATCTCGCCGCGAGCTTATACCCTACAGTTGAGTGCGATGACTTCATTGGAAGACGTACAATCTTTCATTGAAGAGTATGACCTTGAGAACAAGGTTCGTATTTACCCAACACTTCGTAACGACACCAAGTGGTTTATTATCACTTATCAAGATTACCCAACGATTCAAGTGGCGAGAGACGCGGTAAGTGCGTTATCAAAACCCCTTCAACAGTTGGAACCTTGGGCAAAATCGATGAATCAAGTACATCGAGAGATAGAACGTGCGAAATAACCCTGAGCTTAGCCTCAAAATATGTTACATTCCGCAGCCTTATTTTTGAGTTGATAGATAGAGCAGTAAATGAAAAAGCAGCGTGCCTTTCTAAAATGGGCTGGTGGTAAATATGGCCTAGTTGAAGACATCCAACGTCACCTGCCACCTGCTCGTAAATTGGTAGAACCGTTTGTCGGTGCCGGCTCAGTATTTCTGAATACTGACTTTGAACAGTACCTGCTTGCAGACATCAATCCCGATCTTATCAACCTGTACAACCTACTTAAAACCGATCCTGAAACTTATATCACGGAAGCGAAGCGCTGGTTCTGTCCTGAGAACAACCGCAAAGAAGCCTTCTTAGATATTCGTGCTGAGTTCAATGGTACAGATAACGTCATGTATCGTTCGTTGGCTTTCTTGTATATGAACCGATTTGGTTTCAATGGCCTGTGTCGTTACAACAAGAAGGGCGGTTTTAACGTTCCATTTGGTTCTTATAAAAAACCTTACTTCCCAGAAGCTGAGCTGGAGTTTTTTGCCGAGAAAGCGAAAAAGGCCACCTTCGTCTGTGAGGGATACCATGAAACCTTTAGCCGCGCGCGTAAAGGTTGTGTGGTTTACTGCGATCCTCCATACGCACCACTGTCGAACACGGCTAACTTTACCTCTTACGCAGGTAATGGCTTTAGCTTAGATGACCAAGCTGCACTGGCGGATGTTGCTGAAAAAGCAGCGATGGAACGCGGTATTCCTGTTTTGATTTCAAACCACGATACGACATTAACTCGTCGCTTATATCATGGTGCGGAGTTGAACGTGGTTAAGGTGAAACGTACCATCAGCCGCAATGGCGCTGGCCGTAATAAAGTTGATGAGCTATTGGCGCTTTTCCATAAAGAGAAAAACCAGCAGCACGCATCAGCGGAACAGTAATGGTCAGAATATCCGCCAAACTCATTAAATTGAGTGACCAACGGATACTTTCTTAAACTAATCTTTCGAACTGCTAGGATCTGCTTAGGTGCTTAGGTAGAATTGCACACCAAATAGTCTTGGGATTGAGTCTTGTATTTGTGTATGAGATGTCACCAAGGCGGTGATATTCGCAATTTACTCACTCTTAAGAGGTTTGGTATGAAAGATTTTCTAATCGCTCCATCGATTTTGTCTGCAGATTTTGCTCGTCTTGGTGAAGACGTAGAAAAAGTACTCGCAGCTGGTGCCGACGTTGTGCACTTTGATGTGATGGATAACCACTACGTACCTAACCTGACTTTTGGCGCGCCTATTTGTAAAGCGCTGCGCGACTACGGTATTACGGCTCCTATCGATGTTCACCTTATGGTTAAGCCAGTAGACAGCATCGTGCCTGAGTTTGCTAAAGCCGGTGCTTCAATGATTACCTTCCACGTTGAAGCATCAGAGCACATCGATCGCACTCTACAGCTAATCAAAGAGCACGGCTGTAAAGCGGGTGTGGTTCTTAACCCTGCAACGCCGCTTTCTTGCTTAGATTACATCATGGACAAAGTAGACATGATTCTACTGATGTCTGTGAACCCAGGCTTCGGTGGTCAATCTTTCATTCCTCACACGCTAGATAAACTGCGTGCTGTTCGTAAGCTGATTGATGAGTCAGGCCGTGACATTCGCCTTGAGATTGATGGCGGCGTGAAGGTGGATAACATCCGTGAAATCGCAGAAGCGGGCGCAGATATGTTCGTTGCGGGTTCAGCTATCTTCAATCAACCAGATTACAAAGAAGTGATTGATGAGATGCGTGCAGAGCTTGCAAAAGTAAACGCATAATCGTAAAACTACAGATAGATTGAATATTAAGGGGCTAATTTGCCCCTTTTTTACGTCTTATAGCTCAACTCATAAGACGAACATAATAAATAGGAAAGTAAGATGTCATTAAGCTCAATAAAACTGATCGCCTTTGATTTGGATGGAACCTTGTTAGATAGCGTGCCTGATTTGGCCGTTGCTGCTGACCAAGCTTGTCAGGAGTTGGGCTTCCCTTCAGTGAGCGAAGAACAAGTTCGCGACTACGTAGGTAATGGTGCTGATGTTCTTATCGGACGCTCACTCAGCCGTAACCTGACGGTTGACCCAAGCCTAGAGCCAGAGCTACTGAAAAAAGCACGCATCCTGTTTGACGATTTCTACGAACAGGGCGGCCACAAGTTGAGTCACCTTTACCCATCGGTTAAAGAGACACTGGCTGAGCTGGATAAAGCTGGCTTCACTATGGCGCTGGTCACCAACAAGCCATCAAAGTTTGTACCAGACGTTCTGGCGCAACACGGTATCGATAAGTACTTCGTTGATGTGTTGGGCGGCGACTCTTTCCCAGAGAAAAAACCGAACCCAATCGCGCTGAACTGGTTGCTAGAAAAGTACAATGTTAAAGCGGAAGAGATGCTGATGGTTGGCGATTCAAGCAACGACATTAAAGCGGCTAAGAATGCAGGCTGTCACTCGTTTGGTCTGACTTACGGTTATAACCACGGCGAGCCGATTTCAGCATCAAACCCTGACTATGTCGCGGATAACGTCGCGCAATTACTAGATGTCGTTCTAGTTTCAGCATAAAGCGGACAAAAGTTAGCTAACCTACTAGCAAAATACTTATCAATGAGTACACTGGATGAGCCGTACAGAAGAGCTGTGCGGCTTTTCTATATTTAAGTTAAGAAGCTAAGCGTTCAATAAACTTAGCGAATAAGCAAAGGAATTAAAACCATGAGCAAGCCCATCGTATTGAGTGGTGTTCAACCATCTGGTGAACTAAGTATCGGTAACTACTTGGGTGCTCTACGTCAATGGCAACAGATGCAAGATGATTACGATTGCCAATACTGTGTTGTAGACCTTCACGCAATTACGGTTCGCCAAGATCCGAAAGCACTGCATGAAGCGACTCTAGACGCACTAGCAATCTGTCTTGCTGTCGGTGTTGATCCAAAGAAGAGCACGCTATTTGTTCAGTCACACGTACCAGAGCATGCTCAACTTGGTTGGCTTCTTAACTGTTACACACAAATGGGTGAGCTGAGCCGTATGACTCAGTTTAAAGATAAGTCTGCACGTCACTCAAACGACGTAAACGTAGGCCTGTACGACTACCCAGTGTTGATGGCTGCAGACATCCTGCTTTACGGTGCTCACCAAGTGCCTGTAGGTAGCGACCAGAAACAACACTTAGAGCTAGCGCGTGATATCGCAACTCGCTTTAACAACATCTACGGTCCTGAAACGCCAATCTTCCAAGTACCAGAACCTTACATTCCAACAGTGAATGCACGTGTAATGAGCCTGCAAGATGCGACGAAGAAGATGTCTAAGTCGGACGACAACCGTAAGAACGTGATTACTCTGCTAGAAGAGCCTAAGTCGATCATCAAGAAGATCAACAAAGCGCAAACCGATGCAGAAACACCACCACGCATTGCTCACGATTGGGAAAACAAAGCGGGTATCTCTAACCTGATGGGTCTGTACTCTGCAGCGACAGGTAAAACGTTCGAAGAGATCGAAGCGCAGTACCAAGGCGTTGAAATGTACGGCCCGTTCAAGAAAGACGTAGGCGCAGCATTGGTTGAGATGCTTGAGCCGATTCAAGCTGAATATCACCGTATCCGTGCTGACCGTGCTTACATGGACGCAGTAATGAAAGCCGGTGCTGAAAAAGCCTCTGAGCGTGCTGCAGTGACACTGAAAAAAGCATACGAAGCCGTAGGTTTTGTTACTCGCCCATAGGGTGAACTAACACAACTCGCTTGAGAATTTGAGCCCAAAGTAGCTTTTGTTTACTTTGGGCTTTTTCATGCCCATTCCATTTGCCTTCCTCGAAAACCCCTTGTTTGAATTGATAATTTACGCAGTATTTAGCTAGCATATCCATCGTTGTAATGCTGTGCAGATGATCTTAATTGGCACCCTCAAGCTTTATAAAATCACACTCGTTTCTATATATGTTGGAAATATATAACGTGCCAAATAATTGATGATTCCAAAGTGATAAGTTCCTCATTTTCTTGCCAACTGACTTATTCCTTTCATAAATAAACCTGATAGTTACCACAAAATACATGACCGCCCATAGATGGCAGTGACTATAACTCGATGAACTCAGGTGAAACGGATGGCTCTTTTACACAAACCTTCATTGCTAGCAGTGGCAATTGGTAGCTTGTTAACTACAAGCGCACACGCTGATTTGTTTATTTCACAATATGTGGAAGGCGGCAGCTATAACAAAGCGGTTGAGATTGCCAATAGTGGCGATAGCAGCATTAGTTTAGATGGTTACTCATTGGCGAAATCTGCCAATGGCAACGGATCATGGGGTGCCACTTTACCTTTAGATGGCCACGTTTTAGCACCCGGTGAAGTACTCGTGGTCGCACATTCTAGTGCGAGTGATGAGATTAAAGCTCAAGCTGACATCATTAATGCCTCTATCGCCAATCATAACGGTGACGACCCGCTGGCTATCTTGAATTCAGACGGCTCGGTACATGATGTTGTTGGTTTGATGGGCGATGTGGACTGGGGCAAAGATGTTACTTTGGTTCGTGCGACACAAACACCTTCTGCGACGTTTGATGCTTCACAATGGGTATCGCTACCCAAAGACAGCATTGAAGGCCTAGGTTCACTAGACAGTGTTGAACTGCCAGAAGCGTTCACTTGTACACAAGATGGCTCTGACCCAGTATTCACCACCATTCAAGAAATCCAAGGTGAAGGCGCAACATCGCCATTCATCGATGGCTACCCGTACATCACCGACGATGAGTACTTCGTCAAAGGTGTGGTAAGTGCGGTAACAACAGGCCTAACCAAAGGCTTCTACTTGCAAGCACTTGAGGATGATTTCAACTCAAGCACTTCTGAAGGCCTATTTATTCATACCAACCAGTCGAGCTCAGAGCTAGTAGCCGGTGATGTAGTGTGTGTGAAAGGCAAGGTTCAAGAATACTACAGCCACACTCAGCTGAAAGTAGAAAATAACCAATGGCTAAAACAGGGCGAGCAGCAGGCACCTGAAGCGACGGCGATTGAAGTGCTAGACAGTGACGAGAACTTCGCTGCAACGCTTGAACGCTACGAAGGCATGTTGGTGAAAACAACCGAAGCGCTTGATATGCGTGTGACGCGTACCTTTGGTTATGACTACGCAGGTCGTCGCAACAACATGGTATTGGCGCATGAGCGTATTAACATGCAGCCGAACCAGCTTTTCGCCGCGGGATCTGATGAAGCGAAGCAGCAAACTGAAGACAACGCTGATCGTCGTCTTTTCGTTGAAACCGATCAAAAAGCGGCTGATGGACAAGTCCCTTTTTATCCAGATTTTGGCCGCACTGATATCGACCAAGACGGTTCAACAGAAGATTACATCCGCATTGATGACACCATTGTTGGCCTAGAAGGCGTGCTGACCTACAGCTACGGTGAGTATCGTTTAATTACGACCAACCAGATCTCGGCTGAAAACTTCGTTCGTAACGATCCGCGTACCGACAAACCAGACATGGATGAAGGCGATCTACGTATCGCGACCTTCAACGTATTGAACTACTTTAATTCCCCATTTGGTGGCGACGCGAATCAGCACGGTAACAACCGTGGCGCGAACACCATCACTGAGTTTGAGATGCAGCAAGAGAAGATTGTGAACGCGATTCTTCGCTTAGATGCAGACATCATTGGTTTGATGGAAATTGAGAACAACGGCTTTGGTGAAGGTTCAGCGATTCAACAGCTTGTTAACCAACTGAATGATCGTATTGAGCGTAAGAAAGACCGTTATACCTTTGTGGCTGTTGATTCTAATGAAGATGGCGTAACCGACGAGATGGACTCGATTGGTACCGATGTAATCACAACCGGTGTTATTTACCGTAAGAAGGTAGTGAAGCTTAAAGACAGCCGTGTTATCGCGATGCCAAGCCAACAAGCACCAGAGGTGTTAGATGATTCAGGTAAGGTGATTGAAGATGGTAAGAACTACCAACGTGACTCATTGGCGCCAACCTTTAAAGTTAAAGGCACCAAAGAGAAACTCACCGTAGCGATTAACCACTTTAAATCGAAAGGTTCTAAGTGTTGGGAAGATGCAGCACCGGTTGAGCAGGGCGGCCAAGGTGGCGTTGATGCCGATAAGCAAGGTTCATGTGAGAACTTCCGTGTTGCTGCGGCAGTTGCATTAGGTGAAGCGCTAGACGGCATCAAAGGCCATAAAGTGATTCTGGGTGACATGAACTCGTACGGCATGGAAGATCCAATGCTGGTGCTAACCGATTACTCGGAAGAGAAATACGGTAAGCAAATCAAAGCAGCTCGTAATACCTACATTGATGGTGTTGAGCAGTTTGGTGATAGCGGTGCGGTGATTACGAAGAACTACGGCTACATCAATGCTGTGGCTCAAAAGCACCCAGACAGCTGGAGCTACTCATACAATGATGAAGTAGGCGCTTTGGACCACCTGCTGATCAGCGACAGCCTGAAAGATAGGGTTGTCGATGCTACCGATTGGCACATTAACGGTGGTGAGTCGACGTTGTTTGACTACAACGAAGAATACAAAGGCGGCCTACCTAAGTACCAAGATCACTTCCGTTCATCGGATCATGACCCTGCGGTTCTTGAGCTGCGAGTCGGTGGTTCATTTGGCTTCGGTGCTCTGATGTCACTGTTTGGCTTAGCAATGTGGCGTCGTCGCAACTAGCTCAATCACAAATAGATTGGCTTGCCACACAAGCAAGCCAATTCAGATAACTTAACGCTATCTGTAAACAATTAAGGTCAACTTAGGTTGGCCTTAATTATTGGCTAAATGCAGTTTCCACTTGCCTTTCGCTATGGGTATTGCACAATACCGCCCCTATATCTCCCAATCCTTTAGTATTTAGCAAACGATTTCGACCCATGTTACTTATCATTGATAACTACGACTCTTTTACCTATAACTTGTATCAGTATTTCTGTGAGTTAGGGGTAACTGTAAAAGTTGTTCGCAACGATGAGATTGATATTGCGGGCATCGAAGCGCTAAATCCTAGCCATCTTGTTATCTCGCCGGGCCCATGTACGCCCGATGATGCGGGAATTTCGCTACAGGTGATTGAACACTTCGTTGGTAAGCTGCCGATCTTAGGTGTGTGTCTTGGTCATCAAGCCATTGCTCAAGTCTTTGGTGGTGAAGTGGTGAGAGCCAGACAAGTGATGCACGGTAAAACCTCTCCGATACGCCACAATGGCAAGAGCGTTTTTCAAGGTCTCAATAACCCTCTGACTGTGACTCGTTACCACTCTTTAGTGGTGAAAAACGGCACGCTACCAGACTGCTTTGAGCTGACGTCTTGGACAGAATTTGAAGATGGCAGCATGGATGAGATCATGGGTTATCAACATAAAACCTTGCCGATTGATGCCGTCCAATTTCACCCTGAATCGATTAAAACAGAGCAAGGACACCAGCTTCTCGCTAACTTCCTAGCACGCTGAGTGTTTAAATTTGACCCTTTCTCCATCTAAATAAGCCAGTTAAACGTATTCCATTACCCGTTAAGCGTTTAAATTCGGGCGCTACGCGCCTTCATCCCTCTGACGCCGATCACTTTTTATAACATTTCTCCCTCGTCCGGCTAAGTTTTTAGCCTATGCAAAATTATTCGCGTTATTTCGTCTCGAACCCAATATACCGCAATGCCAGTAAGGCTTTGCTGTTACTGGTTATACGTTTAGGTAAAAAAAGCTTCATAAAACAGATTAATTGATGCATAAATAGTCATAGGTAGTGACGTTTAGCTGGTTGTAAGGGATGGCTAAAGAATAATCTACTATTGAAAAGGTTAATTAAATGTAAATATAATGCTGCAGCGGGATTATGGCGAGACAAAATATCTTTGTCTCACTTATGAACCATTACGCTTATTTGCGAAGCTTGCGGTATCGAGAAGGAATGTACGATGACAGTGGAAAATAAAGTAGAACGTAGTCTGTTTAATGAGGTGATGGTGCCTTGTTATAACCCAATGGAAATGATCCCAGTAAAAGGGGAAGGCGCACGCGTTTGGGACCAACAAGGCCGAGAGTATATCGACTTTGCTGGTGGTATCGCTGTGAGCTGTTTGGGTCACTGTCACCCAGCAATGGTTAATGCTGTTACCGAGCAAGCAAACAAGATTTGGCATCTAAGTAACGTGATGACCAACGAACCTGCACTGCGTCTAGCGAAGAAGCTAACCGACGTATGTTTTGCAGAAAAAGTATTCTTTGCCAACTCTGGCGCAGAAGCGAATGAAGCAGCATTGAAGCTCGCTCGTCGTTGGGCGGCGGATGTTCACGGTCCTGAGAAATCTGAAATCATTGCATTCAAACAAGGTTTCCACGGTCGTACTTTCTTTACCGTAACTGTAGGTGGTCAAGAAGCTTACTCTGATGGTTTCGGTCCTAAACCGGGCGATGTTACTCACCTGCCTTACAACGATATTGCAGCACTAGAAGCGCACATCTCTGATCGCACTTGTGCAATCATGATGGAACCTCTGCAAGGCGAGGGCGGTATCATCTCGCCAACCTCTGAATTTGTGAACACAGTTCGTGAGCTGTGTGATAAGCACAATGCACTGCTTATCTTTGATGAAGTGCAAACAGGTAACGGCCGTACTGGTAACTTTTACGCTTACCAAGGTCTAGGTGTAACACCAGACATCTTGAGCACAGCAAAATCTCTAGGTGGTGGTTTCCCTATCGGCGCAATGCTGACGACTTCTGAACTGGCGACACACCTAAAAGTCGGTACGCACGGTTCTACATACGGTGGTAATCCACTGGCGTGTGCTGTTGCAGAAGCGGTTGTTGATGTGGTTAGCCAACCTGAAACATTAGCTGGCGTGAAAGAGCGTGAAGCATTGTTCCGTGATGGTCTTACTAAGATTAACGATAAGTACCAAATCTTCAGTGAAGTTCGTGGTAAAGGCCTACTACTAGGTGCTGCGCTTAACGAAGAGTGGCAAGGCCGTGCACGTGACGTATTAGTAGCAGCAGGCGAACAAGGCTTGATGGTACTGGTTGCGGGTGCAAACGTGGTTCGTTTCACGCCATCACTGGTTATTACTACACAAGAAATTGAAGAAGGCTTATCAAAACTAGACAAAGCAATCGCTACGCTAGTTTAGCCTGAGCGGCGTCATAGGAATGATCGCCAATAGAGCGATCCCATGACGTTCTGCTAAAGGCCCAAGCTTCTGGTTTTGGGCCTATTTTGCATCTGGAGGGAATATTGATGCTAGTTGTTCGCCCAATAAAATTATCTGATTACGATGCGCTGCATACCTGCGCGGTTGAATCTGGTCACGGATTCACATCTCTTCCGGTTAACGAAGAACTGTTAACTAACCGTATTACTCACTCTGAATACAGCTTTGCCAAACAAGACGTGACTGAACCTGGTGATGAAGGCTACCTAATGGTTGGCTTTGATACCGAAACTGGTGAGGTTGCAGGTACGACAGGTATCGAAGCTTCAATCGGCTGGGATGTCCCGTTCTACTCTTACCACATCAGCAAGGTGGTTCACTCATCGCAGAAGCTTGGCGTAAATAACGTCGTTAAGCTGCTGACTTTCGGTAATAACTACACCGGATGCAGTGAGATCTGCACACTATTCTTGCGCCCAGCTTTCCGTGGTGGATTGAATGGTCGTTTGATGTCTAAGTGTCGCTTCTTGATCATGTCTGAGCACCCAGAGCGTTTCTCGAAAACGATTTTTGCTGAGATGCGTGGTGTATCAGATGCAGAAGGTAACTCTCCTTTCTGGCAATGGCTGCAAGAGCACTTCTTCTCGATTGATTTTACGCTTGCCGATTACCTAACCGGTATTGGTAAGAAAGGCTTCATTGCAGACCTAATGCCTAAGCTACCTATCTACGTGAACCTGCTGAGCAAAGAAGCTCAGGCGGTGATCGGAGAGGTACATGACAATACGCGTCCTGCACTTAAGTTGTTGGAACGCGAAGGTTTCACCAACCGTGGTTATGTCGACATCTTTGATGCAGGCCCAACGGTTGAGTGTGACCTAAGAAACATCGAATCTGTGCGTTACTCAATTCGAGCACAGGTTCAAATTGCAGAGCACTCTAGCTCTAAAGACTTCCTAATTGGTAATACCTCGTTTGAGAACTTCCGCGCAGTAGCCGCGAAAGGTGCGTATGACCAAGCAAGCGACACAGTGATTTTATCATCTGAAGTAGCAAGCGCTCTTGAAGTAAAAGAAGGCGAATTCGTTCGCATGTTGGCTCAGTAAGAGCGGCGATTATCTGTCGAAGATTTTAAGGATAGAAGTATGACTCAGTGGATAGCAGGACAGTGGGTGGCAGGTCAAGGTGACGCCATGACATCAGTAAGCCCATACAACAATGAAGTAGTGTGGCAGGGTGATAGCGCAACACCAGCGCAGGTTGAATCTGCAGTAGCAGCAGCTCGTGAAGCCTTCTTGGTTTGGAAAAAACTGAGCTTTGCAGAGCGTGAAGCGATCGTGTTGAACTTTGCTGAGAAAGTTAAAGAGAACAGCGAAGAAATCGCGCAAATCATCGCGAAAGAGACGGGCAAACCGATTTGGGAAACTCGCACTGAAGCGGGCGCAATGGCGGGCAAGATTGCTATTTCCATTCGAGCTTATCATGAGCGTACCGGTGAAGCTTCTCGTGAAGCGGCGGGCAACCAGATTGTACTTCGTCACCGTCCATTAGGCGTGATGGCGGTATTTGGTCCTTATAACTTCCCAGGTCACCTACCTAACGGTCATATTGTTCCTGCACTGCTATCGGGTAATACCGTGGTATTTAAGCCTTCAGAGCAGACACCTTGGACGGGTGAGTTTGCGATGAAATTATGGCAAGAAGCGGGTCTTCCTGCTGGCGTAATCAACCTAGTACAAGGCGCTAAAGAGACAGGTATCGCACTGGCCGATGCTAAAGGTCTTGATGGCGTGCTGTTCACAGGTAGCGCGAATACTGGGCATATCCTTCACCGTCAATTCGCGGGCCAACCGGGCAAGATGCTGGCACTAGAGATGGGTGGCAATAACCCTATGGTGATCAGTGACCAATATGGTGACGCAGACGCAACGGTATACACCATTATCCAATCGGCGTTCATCAGTGCGGGTCAACGTTGTACATGTGCTCGTCGCCTGTATGTGCCTGTTGGCGAGAAGGGTGATCTGCTACTCGATAAGCTGGTCGCAGCGACGCAAAAGATTCGTGTTGATCAGCCATTCGCTGAACCAGCACCCTTCATGGGTCCTCAGATCTCTGAAGCTGCGGCTAAGTTCATTCTGGACGCGCAAGCGAATCTGCAGTCGTTAGGCGGTGTCAGCCTAGTAGAAGCAAAAGCGGGTCAAGCGGCGTTTGTTACTCCGGGTATTATCGATGCAACCAACATTGCTGAACTGCCGGATGAAGAGTACTTCGGTCCATTGCTACAAGTTGTTCGTTACCAGTCACTAGAGCAAGCGGTTGAGCTAGCTAATGACACACGCTTTGGTTTGTCTGCAGGTCTCGTCTCAACAGATGATTCTGAGTGGGAATACTTTGTTGACCATATCCGTGCGGGTATTGTTAACCGTAACCGTCAGCTAACAGGCGCAAGTGGTGATGCACCATTTGGTGGCCCAGGTGCTTCGGGCAACCTACGCCCAAGTGCTTACTATGCAGCGGACTACTGTGCTTACCCTATGGCTTCAATGGAAGGTGGCGAAACTCAACTTCCAGCAACGTTTAGCCCGGGTATTGAGCTTTAATTTAGGCTAATGAGTCTTAGGCTCATGGGTTAAGCTTGAAAGAGGGAGGTGGTGTTATCACTTCCCTTTTCCATCACGTCCGACACCTAGATTGGGCGGTAGATAATAATAGAAAAAGTATGTCACAGGCTGATGGCTGCTGACTCTGTGTCTCAGCCTCTCCCTTTCTAATCCAAATTACTAGCTTGCTAGAACCTCTGACAAGGAGTCACCATGACGCCCGATCTACTCTTTAAATCACTTTGGGACGATTACATTCACAGGCTTTGTCCATCGGCTGAGAAAGTGCATCACTTGCTGAAAGAAGACGAAGCGCTGATTAATGATCACATTGCACTGCGAACTTTCAATGTTGCTCCTTTGGGTATTGAAACATTAGCGAAGCCTTTCCTAGAGTTAGGCTATAAAGCGTGTGGCGACTACTTGTTTGAGAGCAAGAAGTTGGTGGCTAAGCATTACGAGCACCCAGATCCAAAACAACCAAAAGTGTTCATTAGTGAATTGAAGGTAGAAGAGTGTTCAAGTGACCTACAACAGATCGTTGCTAAGTTGGTTGAGCAAGTGGATGCAAGCAAGCTTCAAGGTCATGAGTTCTTGTTTGGCGGTCGTCTTTGGGATTTGAGCTTCGCTGATTTTCAAGTACTAGCGAAAGAGAGCGAATACGCGTCTTGGCTAGCGGCTCATGGATATGGTGCAAACCACTTTACGGTGAGTGTAAACCAGCTGAATAACTTCGATGAAGTGCAGGCGGTGAATGACTACTTGAGCGAGTCGGGCTTCACGATCAATGCATCTGGTGGTCAGGTTAAAGGCTCTCCAGAGGTCTTATTAGAGCAATCATCAACAATGGCAGACAAAGTCCCAGTTTCATTTGTTGAAGGCAATGAGATGATTCCTGGCGGCTTCTATGAGTTCGCTAAGCGTTATGCGATGGCCAACGGTGAGCTTTACACTGGTTTTGTTGCAGCATCGGCTGACAAAATCTTTGAGAGCACCAACGGTTAACAAAAGGTGCGAGCACGGACTTTGTCCTAGAGATTCGAGTACGCTTCGCTTCGAAGAAGTTTACAAATAGGATTTTGTGAGTTCTTCTCGTATCTGCTCTCTAGACCTTCAGAAAACAAAAAAGCCACCAAATTCGCATTTGGTGGCTTTTAAATTTTTGGGTCAGTTAACCGAGATTAACGAGTGCCGTATACTACGATAGTTTTACCGTGTGCAGAAATTAGGTTCTGCTCTTCTAGCATCTTCAAGATACGACCAACTGTCTCACGAGAACAACCAACGATCTGGCCAATCTCTTGACGAGTGATCTTGATTTGCATGCCGTCAGGGTGAGTCATTGCATCTGGCTGTTTCGCTAGGTTTAGTAGCGTTTGAGCGATACGACCTGTTACGTCAAGGAACGCTAAGTCACCAACCTTTTGGCTAGTTACTTGTAGACGGTTTGCCATTTGCGCTGAAAGGCGCATTAGGATATCTGGGTTCACTTGGATAAGTTGACGGAATTTCTTGAAAGAAATTTCAGCTACTTCACAAGGAGATTTAGCACGAACCCAAGCAGTACGCTCTTGGTCTTCTTCGAACAAGCCAAGCTCACCGATGAAGTCGCCTTGGTTTAGGTAAGAAAGAATCATTTCCTTACCTTCTTCGTCTTTGATAAGAACTGCCACAGAACCTTTAACGATGTAGTACAAGGTTTCTGCCTTTTCACCAGCATGAATCAAAGTACTTTTTGAAGGGTACTTATGAATATGACAGTGTGAAAGGAACCACTCTAATGTTGGATCGGTTTGAGGTTTACCTAGAACCATAATATCTCACTTCCTCTGCAGGGTATGCTTGCCGCTTTCCGTATTTTAGCTAAGCCTGGATTGACTTGTAGGATAAGAGCACTCGTTGAGTGCTGCAAGCTATCTTGTGTTTCGTTTAAGAATAGTATCCTTTTTCAGGTACTATTTCTTGATTTTAATCGTGACCAAGCTACGATTTTTTACGCAAAATTGTGCACATGATCACGGTATGAAAAGTAATCAACCAGAATGTCGTTTTGTTAACCTATTTTTCCGGTTTCGATGAGTTGTTGCAGGATTGGCCTCACAATGAGCTCCATAGCAAAACTCATCTTGCCGCCTGGCACCACTAGCGTGTTATGACGAGACATAAACGAGCCATCAATCATAGCCAGAAGGTAGGGGAAATCGACGTTTTTGATGCCACGCAAACGTATAACTACGAAGCTTTCGTCTAAACTTGGAATCCCTTTGGCGTTGAGTGGGTTCGATGTATCTACGGTTGGAACACGCTGAAAGTTGATATGAGTACGCGAAAATTGCGGGGTAATGTAGTTAAGATAATCATCCATTGAACGAACAATGGAGTCCATTACTGCTTCGCGTGAGTGGCCACGATCGCGGGTGTCACGAACGAATTTTTGAATCCACTCTAGGTTTACGATAGGTACCATGCCGATCAGCAAGTCGACGTGTTGAGAAACGTTAATGTCGCCATCAACCACACCGCCGTGCAGGCCTTCGTAAAACATCACATCGGAGTTTTCAGGGATCTCTTGCCATGGCGTGAAGGTGCCCGGCATTTGATTGTAAGGTACGGCTTCATCGAAGGTGTGTAGGTAGCTACGTACTTTACCTGTACCTTCGTTACCGTATTTACGGAAGAACTCTTCTAGCGCACCAAAGTCGTTGGCTTGTGGACCAAAGTAGCTGATGTGCTTACCTTGCTCGCGCGCTTTACGGATCTCGACATCCATCTCTGGGCGAGTGAAGCGATGGAAACTATCCCCTTCAACCCAAGCTGCCTTCACGTCCATCATATTGAACATTTTACGGAAGGCTTCTGAGGTGGTGGTGGTGCCGGCTCCAGATGAACCCGTCACCGCAATAATTGGATGTTTAGCGGACATGACAACCCTTGTCTTTTGAGTAACTTACTTGTTAGCAATCGTTTACCACTATAACACGGCTCCTTTAGGAGCGCAGCTTAGAAGCGTTTTGTGACCTGAATATCAACGGTTTCATGGAGCTCAGAAAACACGATGCTGACTTCTCCTGAAGCTAATTGATGTTTCACTTGGTCAATCTTGTTTTGCAGTGAAACCTCTACGTCGCCGTAGTCTGTGCCTTCACGCAGCACGAACTCTTTGATGAGGTTTTCCAGTGTCTCTGGCGCAATGTCTTGCCATGGGATGATCATAAATACTTCTCTCTTTTATGTTCATAAATAGGTTTATTGATGTAGAAATGCGTGTGCTTAGTAATGTTTTGCTTCTATTTACTAAGGCTCGGTCATTATGCCGAATCTTGGATACTTTCATAGTAGGCAGGCAAGGCTTCTTCTAGCCAAAACCTTGGCTTGAGTGTGCTGCCAGTAATAAACCCAACATGGCCGCCTTTTTGGAACAGTCGATAATCGATGTTATCGGGCAGAACGAACTTTGGGATCACATCATCGGTCATGAAAGGGTCGTCTTTGGCATGAATGATCTGAGTCGGCAGTTTAATCTTATTGAGCTTAGGCAGAGCAGAACATTGCGCATAATAATCTTGGGCATTTTTGAAGCCGTGCAGAGGTGCAGTGATTCGTTCATCAAACTCATACAGTTTGGTGATGTTCTTGATGGCTTCAGCGGTGATGCCAAGTTTTTCCTGTAGCAGGTTAACCTTTTTTAGCGCATTCGATTTTAGAGAGTTGAGCAGGTACTTCTTATAGAGTTTGGAGAAACCACGCTCAATGCGACTAGAGCAACACGCTAAGTCAAAAGGAGCAGATACGATGGTCGCCGCCGACAGCAATGGGTCGTCTGCGTACTCAGCCAAATAGTTCGCCAGCATGTTTCCACCTAAAGATATGCCAACCGCAACCTTAGGGTTATTCGGAAACTGGGCGTGCAGGTGTCTTAGGAAAAAACGCGCATCTTCGACTTCACCTGAATGGTAAGCGCGAGCCAGGCGATTGGGTTTTCCGCTGCAGCCTCTGAAGTGCATCATCACGGACAACCAACCATCTTTAGCAAACGCATTCATTAGTCCGTTGGCGTAAGGGCTCTCAAAGCTACCTTCTAAACCGTGGAATAGAACGAATATCGGCTTGCTACTGCGATCATCATTATTTGAGGTGCCACCGTCTGGTGATTCGCTCCAAGCAAGGTCAACAAAGTCACCATCGGGTGTTTCTAAGGTTTGCCAGTGAGGATGAAACAGCGCCTGCTTTCTAATAAACCGTGGCACTAAGGTTTGTAAGTGCGGATTAGAGAGACCAGCAGCTGCGGTAAATATTGTCATAAAAACGATCCATGCTTCTTTTACGGGTTTTGATAACGTGTTGAGCTTGTAACGAAACGCCCACGTTTTTATTTGAGCTTGGTTGATTCTTGGCATAAGCGCAAGGCTTTCACTTATACGAGATTCAAAAACAGGCTGTAGGTAACCGGTTGAATAATATCAAGGTTAAGCTTGGATCTTGATTGAATAAAAAGGAAAGAGAACGAGCTAGGGCTGTGGTGCTGGTTCAGAAAAAGCGTCGTAGAGGTTTTCTGCCCCTAATAAACGACAGTACTGAAAAGCGAGCGGTGATTGCTGATTAGCGTACAGTTGTAGGGAGTTAATACAGTCGACAAGATCGGATTGTTGTTGCTTCTCAAGCTGTAACTCAAACTGCAAGGCTTCACGGTATAGTGAGTCGACAACGTGCGCTTTGAGATGTTTACGCAGCTCTCTATAACTATGAAGCAGGGTTTCAGAGCGGCTCAAGCACTGTTGAACCTTGTGCCACTCTTCTTCAGCAAAAGACAATTGCTGCTCATCAAGCCATTTGAGAAGCAGCAGTAGATTGACGTTGCCGTGAAACTGGTTTTGCAAAGCTAGGCACGCATCCTTTACACCGCGCACACTGTAATACTGAAGGCTAAATTGCCATAGTCGTTCCAGTGTTAGTGATATTGGGGCGTGCTCTGGGCTCATAAGCTATCCATATCCTGTTCCATCTGCTCAAGCTCTTCTTGAGTGGACATCCAATCCATTTCAACTTCTTCTAGCTGTGACTTACTGCTCGCTTGGAGAGCGAGTACTTTATTCAGTTTAGCCTTATTTTCAGCTTCATACAGTGAAGTGTCGGATAATTCTTGCTCAGCTTCTTCAAGAGCCTGCGTTAATTTATCCATCTGCTTTTCATATTGAGTGAGCTTTTTACGAAGTGGTGCCGTCAGTTTACGGAACTCGGCTTCTTTTCGTTTCTGCTCTTTTTTCGCTGCTGCACTGTTGGCGCCGTCTTTGGCTGGTGCCAATGCTTGTGCTTCTTTGCGCTCAACTTTCTGCTGTTCGGTTAGCCACTTGTAGTAATCGCTTAAGTCACCATCAAACGGTGCTACTTGGCGGTCGTGTACAAGGTATAAATCATCGGTAGTCGCACGTAGTAGGTAACGGTCGTGCGATACGATAACCATTGCGCCTTCAAACGTCTGCAGGGCAAAAGTCAGAGCCTGACGCATATCGAGATCCAAGTGGTTGGTTGGTTCATCGAGTAGCAACAGGTTTGGCTTTTGCCATACCAGTAGCGCTAATACTAAACGCGCTTTTTCACCACCTGAGAAGGGGGCCACTTTATCGAGTGCTTTTTCGCCTTGGAAACCGAAGCTACCTAGGTAATCACGCAGTTGTTGCTCGGTGTGTTTCGGGGCGATCTGCATCATGTGTTGCAGCGGTGTTTCTTCTGGGTGCAGAGTTTCTAACTGGTGCTGTGCAAAGTAACCAATCTTAACGCCTTGCGAATAACTCAGTTCACCGCCTTGCTGTTTCAGTTCTCCAGAAAGCAGTTTAATCAGTGTTGATTTACCAGCACCATTTCGACCAAGTAGACCAATACGGCTACCCGGTACTAGATTCAAGCGAATCTTCTCTAGAATCAGGTTGTCATCGTAACCTGCAGAGACCTCGTCCATCATCATGATTGGGTTTGGTAGTGCGTCTGGTTCTCTAAACTCAAAGCTGAATGGGTTATCAAACTGAGCAGGTAGCACTTGTTCCATTTTCTCCAACGCTTTAATACGGCTTTGCGCTTGGCGAGCCTTTGACGCTTTGTAACGGAAACGGTCAATGTAGCTTTGCATGTGAGACATCTGTTTCTGCTGCTTTTGGTACATCGCTTGTTGCAGAATCAGTTTTTGCGCTCGTTGTGTTTCGAACGATGAGTAGTTACCCGTGTATTCATTGAGCTGCTGATTTTCAACGTGCACGATGCGGTTGACGATAGGGTCTAAGAAGTCTCTATCGTGCGAGATAAGTACTAGTGTGCCCGGGTAGCTTTGTAACCAACGTTCTAGCCACATTACTGCGTCTAAATCCAAGTGGTTGGTCGGTTCATCGAGTAGCAGTAGGTCACTGCGACACAGTAGGGCTTGCGCTAGGTTCAAACGCATACGCCAACCACCTGAGAACTGAGTCAGGTTCCATGTCATTTGTTCTTGGCTAAAGCCTAGGCCATCCAGTAACTCGGCAGCACGTGCCTTGATACTGTAACCACCAATGGTTTCAATCTTGCCGTGGATCTCTGCTACCAATGTGCCGTTGTCGGCTTGTTCAGCTTTCTCTAGTTGATCTTCAAGGCCGCGGTATTCACGGTCGCCATCAATCACGTATTCAATTGCTGTTCTTTCTAATGCAGGTGTTTCTTGAGCAACCCAAGCCATTTCCCAATGGGCTGGTTTACTGAATGAACCTGCATCAATAGACAGTTCGTCCTTAATTAAGGCGAATAGCGTAGATTTACCACAGCCGTTTTTACCAACCAAACCGATCTTGTCGCCAGGGTGAAAAGTCGCAGATGCTTGGTCGAGGAGTGGCTTACCGCCGCGTAGCAATTGAATATCAGAGAAAGTAATCATAATTGAAATAGCATAGAAATTAGAGGTGAACAGACGCCTGCATAGTAGGCTGAAACCAGATAAAAGTCGATCACAATGCAATTTGCGTTATGATGCCAATAACATATTAATAACTTTTGCTTAAATTCTTGTGGCCTTGCCACCGTTTAGCCCTCAAAGGAATGTTTCAAAGGAATGAGTAATACTCCCTCGACAGACAAAGTCGTGCCAAAGGTGTTGATCATCTACGCACACCCAGAGCCGCAAACCTCTATTGCTAACCAGATGATGGTTAAGAAGGTAGAGTCGCTCGGTCATGTCAAAGTTCATGATCTCTACGCCATCTACCCAGACTTCTTTATCGATGTGCCTTATGAGCATGAATTGCTCCTTCAATACGATGTGATCGTGTTTCAGCATCCTCTGTTCATGTATTCCTGCCCTTCATTATTAAAAGAGTGGTTTGATCGCGTGTTAGGCAAGGGTTTTGCGTTTGGTGAGCAAAGCGCGCTTAAAGGCAAACACTGGCGCAGTGTGATTACTACCGGCGGTAAAGAAGAGGCGTTTGGTGCCGCAGGCTATAATAAATATCCATTACAAGAGATCTTGCAACCATTCGAGCTTACCGCTGCTTTGTGTCAGATGAATTGGATATCCCCTTTGGTTTTACACTGGGCACGAAATGTTACCGATATGACGCGTTACCAACACGCCGAAGCGTATCGAAACTGGTTGCGAGACCCGCTACAAGATATAGGAGCAGATGATGGCTCTGACTAATGATTTTCTACAAAGTAGCGTTATATTTTTAGCGGCTGCTGTGGTTGCGGTTCCTATCGCACAGCGCGCCGGTTTGGGTTCAGTACTCGGTTACTTATTAGCGGGTGTGGCAATTGGCCCATGGGGGCTGGGCTTAATCAGTGATGTAGAGGCGATTCTACACTTCTCCGAATTCGGGGTGGTACTACTGCTCTTCCTGATTGGTCTCGAACTTAACCCGAAAAAATTGTGGCAGATGCGAGCCCCCATTCTCGGATTGGGCGGCGCGCAAGTGCTGATCACCACTCTAATTATTACCGCCATCGCCTGTCTATTTGGATTAACCTGGCAAACCAGTCTCGTGATAGGTATGGGTTTGGCGCTGTCTTCGACTGCGATTGCCTTGCGTGTTATTGAAGAGCGAGAGCTCGGCGGCAAAGAAGCAGGGCAGTCGGGCTTTGCAGTACTGCTTTTCCAAGATATCGCTGTTATTCCAATGCTAGCAATGTTGCCTCTACTTGCGGGTAATACTGGCGGTAGCTGGGCTGACATGCTGTGGATGCTGGGTGGCGTGATTGGCCTGCTGGTCGGTGGTCACTTCTTGTTGAGACCACTGTTCCGATACGTAGTGATGAGTGGTGTGCGTGAGTTATTCACCGTCGCGGCGCTGTTACTTGTGATTGGTATTGCTGTGATCATGCAACAGATTGGCTTATCGATGGCATTAGGTACCTTCCTTGCGGGCGTACTTCTTGCTGAAAGTGAATATCGACACGAGCTTGAGATCGCGATTGACCCATTCAAAGGGTTATTGCTTGGTCTGTTCTTTATCTCGGTTGGTATGGCGGTAAACCTAGGTTTATTGGCAGAAAGCCCATTCGCGATACTGATTGCTGTATTGGCCCTAGTGGTGTTGAAAGGCCTAGTGCTGTACGCGTTGGCTCGTATCTTTGGTACTCAGGCTAAAGCGCGTAGTCGTATGGCGATGATTCTCAGTCAAGGTGGTGAGTTCGCTTTCGTTATTTTTACTGCGGCGAGTGCTCAAGGCATCTTAAGTGGCGAACAAGTGTCGTTCTTACTGGTAGTGGTGAGTCTATCTATGGTGACTACGCCATTGATGCTTAAGCTGCAAGATAAGTTCTTTGCTCGTCAACTGAACCAAATCAGCGAAAGTGCGATGTCTTCGGATGTGGTCGATCGCAGCCCTCGAGTGATCATTGCTGGCTTTGGTCGTTTCGGTCAGATCATTGGTCGCTTGATGTACGCCAATAAGATTCGTATTACCGTTCTTGAGAGTGATGCCAGCCAAATCCATATCCTGAGAAAGTTTGGCTACAAAGTATTTTACGGAGACTCGACTCACCTAGAGCTATTACGCGCAGCCGGTGCTGATAAAGCAGAAGCGATTGTGCTGTGTACGGACTCCCCTGATGAAATCATGAAAACCGTCGATTTATGTAAGCAGCACTTCCCACGCTTAAAGATCTTGGCGCGTGCACGAAGCCGTGTTGAAGCGTATCAATTACTTAACCACGGTGTGAGTAACTACTCTCGTGAAACCTTCCTTGGAGCATTGGATTTAGGTCGTCAAACATTGACTGAACTTGGCATGCATCCATATAAAGCGAAGCGAGCAGAAGCACACTTTAGAAAGTTGGATAATGGTATGCTGAAAGAGCTGTTGCCTCAGCATAACGAAGATGCCGAGTTAGCCCAAAGAGCGAAAGAGGCTCGTAAAGAGCTTGAAGAGATCTTTGGACACGAGATGGAAAACGATCACCAATCTCGAAACTATTGGCAGTAGCTTGAAGTGATAACTCATGCTTGAGCTTAGAAATGAAGCTTGGGCATAGAAATCACAGACTAAAGAACCAATCTAATAATAAACGCGGTCTCTGCTTAACTTCTCAATAAAGTGGGTGGGAAGAACTGCGAATCCAGAGTAGTAAAGGATATGAACGTGAAACAGAAAAAACGCTTTATCGCAGGGGCAAGCTGCCCAAGTTGCAACACTCAAGACACACTCCGTTGGTGGATTGAAAACAATATCGAGCTGGTGGAATGTGTCGATTGTGACTTCTCAGAACAGCGTAAACCGAAAACTGTAGAGAAATCTGAACACGCGAATCAAGAAATGATCGGTATTTTTAAGCCAGAATGATTGAGTTTCGTTAATTGATCCCCATAATATCCCGGTACAGAATTTTTCCTAAGCTCAACTGTTCGAGCTTAGTCCAAACCTCCTTGGAGCTCTCATGAAAATTGAAAAGAACGTAGTAGTTAGTGTTGCATATCAAGTGAAACTTGAAGATGGCGTAGTAGTTGACCAATCAACTGCAGAAGCTCCACTAGATTACCTTCACGGTCACAACAACCTAATTACAGGTCTTGAAAAAGAGCTTGAAGGCAAAGTAGCTGGCGACAAGTTCTCTGCAACTGTTACTCCAGAAGACGCATACGGCGAGCACAATGACGCACTAGTTCAACGTGTTCCTGCTGACGTATTCCAAGGTGTTGAGCAAATCGAAGTTGGCATGCGTTTCCTAGCGGATACTGACCAAGGTCCAATCCCAGTTGAAGTTACTGAAGTAGATGGCGACGAAGTTGTTGTTGATGGTAACCACATGCTAGCTGGCCAAACTCTAACGTTTGACGTTGAAGTTGTAGCGGTTCGTGAAGCGACTGAAGAAGAAGTTCAACACGGTCACGTACACCAAGAAGGCGGCTGTGGCGGTCACGACCACGATCATGACCACGAAGGCGGTTGTTGTGGTGGCGAAGGCCATGACCACGGTGAAGAGAAAAAAGACGGCTGCTGCGGCGGCGGTAGCTGTGGTTCTCACTAATACCGAATTAACGGTGTAGTTTAAGAATCTTGAAAGCCTCCCTTGTGGAGGCTTTTTGCGTTTAGGAGTCTCGCATTTATCTACTGAGCCAAGCATTCGGAAAAAAGTTTGGTTTTCGCTATCAGACATAGAACGATGGATGTGATATTGATAGCACAACATTATAAGACGACGTCAGTGGGGAGTTTGTATGTCACAGCCTTTTTCAATTGCCATTCATGGTGGTGCAGGCACCATCTTGCGCGAGCAAATGAGCGATGAATTAAAAGCGGGTATTACCGAGGCTTTGGAAAAATCGGTTTTGGCTGGTTATCAAATATTGCAATCGGGTGGTGATGCTCTGGACGCGGTAGTGGCATCGGTTAAGGTGATGGAAGACAGCCCGCACTTTAATGCAGGTAAGGGCTCTGTTTTAACGCATGATGAATTTGTTGAGATGGATGCTTCTGTGATGCACGGCCGCGAAATGGATGCGGGTGCTATTGCAGGGGTTCGCCATATCAAAAACCCAATTGAGCTTGCGCGTGATGTGATGCTGAAAAGCGACCATGTGTTGCTGATTGGTGAAGGTGCCGAGAAGTTTGCGTTTGAGCATGATTACACCTTTACCGAGCAAGACTACTTCTTTACTGAGCGCCGCTATGACCAACTTCAGTCGATGAAAGAGAAAGGCATCTTTGCTCTGTCTGAAGCGAAATATGATGAACAGCAAGCTGAGAAATACCCTGACGATAAAAAGTACGGCACGGTTGGTGCGGTCGCATTAGACCAAGCGGGTAACTTAGCGGCAGCAACCAGTACCGGTGGCGTGACCAATAAGAAATACGGTCGTGTGGGTGACTCTCCGATCATTGGTGCAGGAACCATCGCTGAAAATGGCAACGTTGCCGTCTCAACAACCGGGATGGGTGAGTTCTTCCTACGTAAAATGGTCGCCAGTGATGTCGCAGCACGAATGCGTTATCTGAAAGAAGATGTGCACACCGCTTGTGAAACGATCATTCAAGGTGAATTGAAAACCATGGGTGGAGAAGGCGGCTTGATCGCTATCGATGGCCAAGGCGATATTCATTTTGGTATGAACAGCTCAGGAATGTATCGTGCAAGTGTTGATACTCAAGGTCGTGTTGAAGTGAAGATTTATGCCGATGATTAAATTGGTATCGGCTTAATTGGCTTTATTTAGCTTATTTGGTCAGATGAAATAAACAAAAGGGCGACAGATAAGTATCTGTCGCCCTTTTAGTTTTCTATGTCTCGTTCTGAAATGTGTTTACACATTGAGGACGAGAAACTAACGATATGCGTCGCTAGAAACAATTCGTAATTTTGACCCGCACCTAATAGTGTGGAGGTGGCGTCTCTTCTGATGCGTCAGCTAGATTAGAGCCATCCATATTTTTCACTTTGCCAACCACGAACTTCATCTGGTCTTGCATTCTCGTGATCAACATTTGTTGTTGGCTAAGCGCTTCATTGAGTTCTTCAATGGTCTGTTCTTGGAAAGCTAGCTGACACTCTAGGTCATTTACGCGGCTTTCTAGTTGTTCAACTCGCTTTTCTGTCATCGTTCTTAATCCACATTCCAAGCTTGGGCAATGCCCGCAGAGGTGCCCGATATCACACGGTTCTTATCATCAAAGGCTGCATCATACACTACCGCACGAGGAGGGCGAGCATCTTTTAATGGCTCAGCATCGTGGCGAGAAATTCGCTTGCCATCCTGAGTATTCCACACACTCACTTGGCTGGATGGTGTGCCCGTCACCAACATACTGCCGTCATCAGAAAAGCGAGCACTCGAGAAAATCAACTGTCGAGACCAGCTTTGCAATTGCGCTTGAGGTTCGCCCGTTTCAAGATCCCAAATCATCGCTTGATTGCCGCCATCAGAGGTAAAAGCCAGTTCACCATCGCGTTGTAGCGCGACTCGTACTACTCTTTGTTCATGCTCAAAGGTGCGCAATACCAAGCCCGACTCGGTATCCCAAAGGTAGGCTTTGTAGTCGTTACCACCGGATAAGGCGTAGCGGCCATTGGATGAAAGGGACACAGAATTCACTTTTTCTCGGTGAGCGAGGAACTCAAGACGGCGTCCGGTGACTAAGTCCACATAGATGGCTTTGCCATTAGACAGGCCAAGTAAGACTTTTTCACCATTGCTGGATATGTCGACATCGCGAATCAAGCCGTCGGAGATAGACCATAGCCCTTGTGCTTGAGTCCAAGATAAGTCCCAAACGGCGAAGTTCATCTGGCTCGCGGTAATGGCAAAACGGCCATTGTCCGAGATACGGATACGCGATACTTGGTTTTCTAACTGGTCTTGTGGGCCAAGCTGAGCCAACTCTTGGTCTTCGGCGAGGTCCCAAAGGAGCAGTTGCTTTTGCTGAGAGTAGAGCAGGGCGAAGCGTCCATCTCTGCTGAGTGCAAAGCTGGTGGCACCATTGGGCTCAATTTCCCAACGCTGCTCATCATCTTGGAAGAAAAAGCAACCATTTAACAAGGTGATGACAATTGTACATAGCAATGAGTGGAAAAATATTCGCATCACATCTAATAATCCGGTTTGTGTCGAAAGACATATGACTAGTATATTGTTATAACTAACGTATTCACACCAATCTAATCATTAGATTTGTGCACAATAACCAATGGCTTGGCCATTAATTGGAGAATTCAATGAAATCAGTTTTAAAAGTATCACTGCTTGCCGCAACGGTTATGCTAGCAGTTGGTTGTCAGAAAGAAGAACCAAAGGCAGAAGCTCCACAGGTAGAAGAAGTTAAAGTTGAAGCAGTAAACTTTAAAACAGAAGATGACAAAGCGGCTTACGCAATCGGTGTATCTTTCGCTAACTACCTAAGCACAAGCATTGATAAGCCAAGCGAGCTAGGTATCAACCTAGACAAAGATATGGTTCTTCAAGGTATCGAAGACGTATTCGCAGAGAAAACAGCACTTAACGAAGAAGAAACTCGCGCAGCTCTTGAAGCTCTAGACAAGCGTGTTGCTGAAACGATGCAAGCACAAGCGGCAGAAAAATCTGCAGAAGTGAAGAAAGCCGGTGATGATTTCCGCGCTGAGTTCGCTAAAACTGAAGGCGTTAAGCAAACTGAATCTGGTCTACTTTACCAAGTAATGACTGCTGGTGAAGGTGCTTCTCCAAAAGACACTGATACGGTTCAAGTACACTACAAAGGTACGCTAACAGACGGTACTCAGTTCGATAGCTCTTACGATCGTGGCGAACCAGCAACATTCCCGCTAAACCGCGTAATCCCAGGTTGGACTGAAGGCGTACAACTGATGCAAGTTGGTTCTAAGTACAAGTTCGTTATCCCGCCAGAGCTAGCATACGGTGAGCAAGACACACCGACTATCCCTGCTAACTCAACGCTAGTATTCGAAGTTGAACTACTAAACATCGATAACGCTGAAGCAGCTCCTGCACAGTAATATTGGTTAAAAGCCTCGTACTAAAATACGTTGATTGAATAAAAAGCCTAACTTTGAGTTAGGCTTTTTTTATGATTTGAAGATGAGTATTTGATTTTTAAACTTGTTCTAAATCACTAGTTGCAATGTTAGCTAGGTGTGCAATTAAAATTTTCTGATAAACTTACATAAATTTGTTGATTTTTCACACGAAGGTAAGGAATAAGTGACTACTACAGAAACAGTCAATGCAGATGTGTTACTTGAAATGGAATCAGTCCACGTTATGCCATTCAGTGAACACGATAAAATCATTCTAAGATCTTATGAGGCCGTTGTTGACGGTATTGCGAGCCTTATTGGTCCGTTTTGTGAAATCGTTTTGCACTCTTTAGAAGACCTCAATACTTCTGCGATTAAAATTGCCAATGGCGAAAATACAGGTCGTCAGGTTGGCTCGCCGATCACCGATCTTGCATTGAAAATGCTAAAAGATATTGAAGGTTCTAAGCGTAACTTCTCACGTTCATACTTCACTCGCGCTAAAGGCGGAGTGTTGATGAAGTCGATCACGGTTGCTATCCGCAACGGTGAAGACCGAGTGATTGGCCTGCTGTGTATTAACGTGAACCTAGACGCGCCATTCTCACAAGTACTGCAATCGTTCATGCCTACGCAAGACGCAGACGAAGCCGCATCATCGGTTAACTTCGCTAGTGACGTTGAAGAACTTGTCGACCAAACGGTTGAACGCACCATTGAAGAAATTAACGCTGACAAATCGGTATCGAACAATACGAAGAACCGTCAGATCGTGATGGAGCTGTACGACAAAGGTATTTTCGATATCAAAGACGCGATTAACCGCGTTGCTGAGCGACTGAACATCTCTAAGCACACCGTGTACCTATACATCCGTCAACGTAAAACAGAGGATGAAGAGGGTTGCTAAGCTATACACTCCTAGTGAATGGGCCTGTCTACGGCTCACAGTCAGCAAGAAGTGCCTACCAGTTTGCCGTGGCTCTGATTAAACAGGGCCACAAACTTCACAGTGTGTTCTTCTATCAAGATGGCGTCAGTAACGGCTCAGACCTTACCGTACCGGCTAACGATGAATTTGATTTAGCTTCTGCTTGGCAAAAGCTGGCTGATGAACTCGATGTTAGCCTTGAAACCTGTGTGGCAGCTGCGCTAAGACGCGGAGTGATTAGCTCTGAAGAAGCAGAGCAACATCAATTAAGTGCCTCTAACCTAGCCACGGGGTTTACTCAGGCCGGATTAGGGAGCTTATCGGAAGCGCTACTAACGCAAGATAGGGTTGTGCAGTTTTGAGAAAGTTAGCCTTTATATTTAACAGTTTCCCTCATACAACTGCTGCGGGTAGAGAGGGGTTAGACGCATTACTTGCTGCGTCCGCCTACAGTGACGATATCGCCGTGTTCTTTGTTGGCGATGGCGTGACACAGCTTCTCAAAGCGCAGCAGCCCGACGAAACACTATCGCGTGACTACATCTCCGCATTCAAACTTATGGACCTGTACGACATCGAACAGGTGTATGTGTGTCAGCGTAGTCTGAGTCAGTTTGGTCTTTCAGCAGACAACCTACTGATCGATGTGACCACCGTTGAAGCCGACGAGTTAACGCAGAAGTTAGCTCAGTGCCAACAGATACTGACTTTCTAGGGGACGCTATGCTTCATATCGTAAAATCAGTCGACAAACTGAAACTCGCATTGACCTATTCTCAGCCACAGGATCAGTTCCTTTTGGTGGAAGATGCGGTGTATGTTTGCCTTCCAAATCATGAGTTATTCACTCAAATCTGCGCAGTAGAGCAGGTGTCGGTGTTAAAACCAGATCTCGATAGCCGAGGTTTACAACTACTTGTCTCAAGTACCATTGATCAAGTTGACTTCGATGGCTTCGTTAAACTGACGGTTTTGAACGACAAATCAGTGACTTGGTAAGCGTGTTCTATCAGTTTGGTTAAAATTAGACCATCCTGAGCTCTAGACGGCTAAAAAAGATCTGTATATTTCTTGACACACCTCCCACTGCTGAATAGAATTTTGCGTCCCTAATTACGACTTGTGATTAGGGATAGATTTTTCACAAAGCTTACTTTCAAGTAAATTTCAGGAGCTAGTTAATGGCAACTATTAACCAGTTGGTTCGCAAGCCTCGTGTAAAGCAAGTTGTTAAAAGCAACGTGCCTGCACTAGAAGCGTGCCCACAAAAACGTGGTGTATGTACTCGTGTTTACACTACTACACCTAAAAAACCTAACTCGGCACTACGTAAAGTATGTCGTGTACGTCTAACCAACGGTTTCGAAGTAACTTCGTACATCGGTGGTGAAGGTCACAACCTTCAAGAGCACAGTGTTGTACTAATCCGTGGCGGTCGTGTAAAAGACCTTCCGGGTGTTCGTTACCACACTGTTCGCGGCGCGCTAGACTGTGCTGGCGTTAACGACCGTAAACAAGGTCGTTCTAAGTACGGTGTGAAACGTCCTAAGTCTTAATGCATTTTCTTTTTTAAAAGAAAGCGTTAAGTAAGGCCAAACACTATTTTATTTATTATTCTGAAAAGTTTTGGAAAAAACCTGAAGAAGACAACGGAGAATATCCATGCCACGTCGTCGCGTAATAGGTCAGCGTAAGATCCTTCCAGATCCTAAGTTCAAATCTGAATTGCTGGCAAAATTCGTTAACATCCTTATGGTTGACGGAAAGAAATCTACTGCAGAAAAAATCGTTTACACTGCACTAGATTCAATGGCTGAGAAGTCTGGTAAAGACCACTTAGCTGTATTTGAAGAAGCTCTTGAAAATGTTCGCCCAGCGGTAGAAGTTAAATCTCGCCGTGTAGGTGGTTCAACTTACCAAGTACCTGTAGAAGTTCGTCCGGTTCGCCGTAACGCTCTTGCTATGCGTTGGGTAGTTGAAGCTGCGCGTAAGCGTGGTGAAAAATCTATGGCTCAACGCCTAGCTGCTGAAATGCTAGACGCGTCTGAGAACAAAGGTACTGCGGTTAAGAAACGTGAAGACGTTCACCGCATGGCTGACGCAAACAAAGCGTTCGCACATTACCGTTGGTAATACCTTTTTAGTGCTGCAAGGTTCCTTGCAGCACTTCTTTAGTTCCTATGCTTATGCTAGGAACTATTGCTATTTCTAGGGCAAGCAATTTTTAGCGAAGCATCGCTTTTAACGCATAACCTAGACATAGCAATAGTCCCTAAGTCTCTAATAAGAGGATTCAACCGTGGCTCGTAAAACTCCTATAGAGCAATACCGTAATATCGGTATCGTTGCTCACGTAGATGCAGGTAAAACAACCACAAGTGAACGTATTCTGTTCTATACCGGTCTTTCTCACAAAATCGGCGAAGTTCACGATGGTGCAGCAACCATGGACTGGATGGAGCAAGAGCAAGAGCGCGGTATTACGATCACTTCAGCAGCAACCACTACGTTTTGGCGTGGTATGGAAGCTCAGTTCTCGGACCACCGTATCAACATTATCGACACTCCTGGGCACGTTGACTTCACAATTGAAGTAGAACGTTCTCTACGTGTACTTGATGGTGCAGTTGTTGTGTTCTGTGGCTCATCTGGTGTTGAACCTCAGTCAGAGACAGTATGGCGTCAAGCTGATAAGTACCAAGTTCCACGTATGGTTTTCGTTAATAAAATGGACCGTACCGGCGCAGACTTCTTGCGCGTAGTTGAACAAATCAAGGACCGCCTAGGCGCAACTCCTGTTCCAATTCAACTGAACATTGGTGCTGAAGAAAACTTCCAAGGCGTTGTCGATCTTATCAAGATGAAGGCAATTAACTGGAACGAAGCTGACCAAGGCATGACTTTCACATACGAAGATATTCCTGCAGACATGCAAGAAATGGCTGAAGAATATCGTACAGAACTTGTTGAAGCTGCTGCAGAAGCAAATGAAGAGCTGATGGATAAGTACCTTGAAGAAGGTGAACTAACAGAAGCTGAAATCAAACAAGGTCTTCGTACTCGTACCCTTAATAATGAAATCGTACTTGCTACTTGTGGTAGTGCATTCAAAAACAAAGGTGTACAAGCTGTTCTAGATGCAGTTGTTGATTTCCTTCCTTCTCCAGTCGATGTACCTGCAATTAAAGGTATCGATGAAGATGAGAACGAAGCAGAGCGTCACGCAGACGACAAAGAACCGTTCTCAGCGCTAGCATTCAAGATCGCAACAGACCCATTCGTTGGTACTTTAACTTTCATCCGTGTTTACTCTGGTGTTGTTGAAAGCGGTAAAACAGCTTACAACTCTGTGAAGAAACAACGTGAACGCTTAGGTCGCATTGTTCAAATGCACTCAAACAAGCGTGAAGAAGTAAAAGAAGTACGAGCAGGTGACATCGCAGCCATCATTGGCCTGAAAGATGTGACTACTGGTGAAACCCTTTGTGACCAGAATCATAAGATTGTTCTTGAGCGCATGGAGTTCCCAGATCCAGTTATTCAGATCGTTGTAGAGCCAAGCTCTCAAGCTGATCAAGATAAAATGACTATCGCTCTAGGTAAACTAGCAGCGGAAGACCCATCGTTCCGCGTTGATATGGATGCGGAAACTGGCCAGACTCTGATTTCTGGTATGGGTGAACTACACTTAGATATCATCGTTGACCGTATGAAGCGCGAATTTAGCGTGAACTGCAACGTTGGTAACCCGCAAGTGGCTTACCGTGAGACTATTCGTGGTACTGCGAAAGCGGAAGGTAAATTTATCCGTGAACATGGTGGTAAAGGTCAGTACGGTCACGTATGGCTGAAACTGGAACCATCAGAAGCTGGCGAAGGCTTTGTCTTTGTGGATGAAATTGCCAATGGTATCGTACCTAAAGAGTTTATCGCTTCAGTGGCTAAAGGCGTTGAAGAGCAGATGAACAATGGTGTGCTTGCTGGCTATCCAGTTTTGGATATCAAAGCTACACTATATGATGGTTCTTACCATGAAACAGATTCAAGTGAGATGGCGTTTACAATCGCTGCCTCTATGGCTTTCAGAACGGGTGCACTTGAAGCGCAACCGGTTCTGCTTGAGCCTATGATGAAAGTTGAAGTAACTACTCCAGAAGACTGGATGGGTGACGTTGTTGGCGATATTAACCGTCGTCGCGGCATCATCGAAGGTATGGACGAGGGGACAGCTGGCCTGAAGATAATTCGTGCACAAGTTCCGTTGTCTGTCATGTTCGGTTACGCAACTGATTTACGTTCTGCGACACAAGGTCGTGCTTCTTACTCTATGGAGTTTAGTGAGTACGCCGAAGTGCCTAACAATGTTGCAAAAGCAATCATTGCAGAGCGTGGTTAAACAAAAGGAAGGCATTTTTTTTCATTTTTTGAAAGAACAATGCGTCCAAATATTGCGCTAACGAGAGTTGGCGCATAAAATAGCAATTTCTGGCGCGTCTCGCTCAATAATGAACGTGGCGAATCATAACTAGGAAGGAACACGATTGTGTCTAAAGAAAAATTTGAACGTACGAAACCGCACGTAAACGTTGGTACTATCGGCCACGTTGACCACGGTAAAACA
>NZ_JALNTU010000011.1:0-148725 GCF_023161685.1 Vibrio sp. 1CM8B | reverse complement strand
GAGTGCGCTTAATGTAGGTATTATTTGAAGTAGTCATAATTCGTCCTCAATGTGTAAACACATTTCAGGACGGGACATAAAAACAAAAAAAGGCATGCACTTGGCATACCTTTTTGGCTGGTTCAAATGAGTTTGAAAACCGTGTTTAGCTTGCAGTGGCTAAACGGTGGTTAGCATCTTGCAAGTGAGCGGCTGACATTGTACGAGCTTTTTCACTATCGCCAGCCATAATCGCTTCATAGATTCTACGGTGTTCATTGATACATGTGCTGCCCTCTTCAGAAGAGTGCACGATGAAGTTAACGAACATGGTAGTCAGAATATTGCCAAATGGCAGGTAGAAATCGTTACCTGTCGCATTAAAGATCAAGCTGTGGAAACGAGTATCGATGTCTGTCCAACGTTCTTGGTCAAACACTTCTGCGTCATCCACTTCAACCATCTTCTGGAAGATCTCTGAAAGCTCGATACGTTGCTCAGCAGTCGCAAATTTTGCCGCTAATGCACACGCTTCAGGTTCAATCGCACGGCGAAGGCCTAAAAACTGAGAACAGAATTGGTCTATGTCGGTTAGACCATCCATCCATTCAATCAGTTGAGGATCAAGAAAGTTCCAGTATGCGCGATCCACTACACGAGTACCGATTTTCGGGCGGGACTCTAACAGACCTTTAGAAGTCAGTAGTTTAACAGCTTCACGAAGTGCCGTACGGCTGATACCAAACTGTTCACACAGCGCCATTTCACCAGGAATAATAGAACCTTGTGGCAGTTCACCAGACAAGATTCCACGAGCGATTTCACGCGCTACTTGCACGTGCAGGCTGCGCTTCGAGCCCGAGATTGAATTAAAAGTGCTAACCATAAGTTCACTTATTTTATATGTTATGTTTATGTATTATTTAAGGATCACTATAACAGGATTTCAACCTAGCGCCAATTGAGTTAAATAGCAACGAGTCGTGCTCTATTAATTTACTCAATGAATCAAACACTTATAAAGCATCTGATCCCACACAGCTAGAAATATTATGTTACACCATTCATAAATCCGTCATCAAAACGCATCGGTTTTGTCATCCTCGATTTCTATACTCCCTTCCCAAGACATCACTCAATTGGACTGAAATAATGAAACCGACAAAAACAAATCTCACGCTTAAGAGCGCTATTACTGCTGCGCTGATTTTTTCTGGTTCTGCATTAGCAATGGATACACGATACGAAGATCGCTCTGGCAACTTGGTTGCTGATGTTCCTCAAGATGAATCACAATGGGTTGACCCAAACACGCTAATTTTTGCTTATACGCCAGTTGAAGATCCTGCAGTATACGCTGATGTGTGGAGCGAGTTTTTGAGCCACCTTGAAAAAACAACGGAAAAGACGGTTCGTTTCTTCCCTGTTCAAAATAACGCTGCTCAAATTGAAGCAATGCGTTCAGGTCGCCTACATATCGCTGGTTTCAACACAGGTTCTACACCACTAGCGGTTAACTGTGCAGGCTTTGCCCCATTCACAATGATGGCTGCAGAAGATGGCTCTTTCGGCTATGAAATGGAAATCATCACTTACCCAGGTTCTGGCATTGAAAAAGTGGAAGACCTAAAAGATAAGAACCTGGCGTTCACATCACAAACCTCTAACTCTGGCTTCAAAGCACCTTCTGCGATTTTGGACGCTGAATACCAACTTCAACCTGACCGAGATTTCAAACCAGCATTCTCTGGCGCACACGACAACTCTATTTTGGGTGTGGCGCACAAAGATTACGATGCTGCAGCAGTCGCTAACTCAGTATTGAACCGCATGCTTTCACGCGATGTTGTGAAAGAAGACCAAATCAAGAGCATCTACAAATCTCAAACTTTCCCGACTACCGCTTACGGCACAGCGCACAACCTGACGCCAGAGCTGCAAGAGAAGATTCAAAAAGCGTTCTTCACTTTCGATTGGGAAGGCACAAAGCTTCAAGAAGAATTTGAACGTAACGGCGAAGCGCAGTTCGTTCCTATTACTTACAAAGAGCACTGGGAAGTGATCCGCACTATCGATACGGCAAACAAAGTCTCTTACACGTGTAGCTAAGTTCAACCGAACTAAAAAGCCAATCACACACTGATAAAACTAACTGCAGGTGTCATCGCCTGCAGTTATTCACCACTCTTTCCGGTTTACTTTCCATGCCTGTCTCAGGCGAACTCTTAGTACACCGCTCTTATAGGAATTCTATGTCTACTCTTACCCTTAAAGGGCTTACCAAGCACTACTCCAGTTCTGATAAAGCCCTTACCAACGTTAGCTTGTCGGTCAATGCCGGTGAAGTGGTTGGTTTAATTGGTCCATCTGGTGCGGGTAAATCAACACTTATCCGTTGTATTAATCGGCTAACCGAACCCACCAGCGGCGAAGTGATCTTTTCCAATACCAATCTAGAAACGCTGTCTAAGCGACAATTGAGACAATCACGCCGTGAAATCGGGATGATTTTCCAAGAGTACGCGCTGATTGAGCGTTTGACGGTGATGGAAAACGTACTTTCAGGACGTTTGGGTTACGTGAATTTCTGGCAAAGCTTTACTCGTCGTTTCCCGGAGTCGGATATCCAAGCCGCTTATGCGCTACTCGACCGTGTTGGATTGTTAGAACACGCCAATAAAAGGGCCGATGCTCTGTCGGGTGGTCAGCGTCAACGTGTTGGTATTGCACGTGCACTTGCTCAGAAACCGAAATTACTGTTGATTGATGAACCAACGGCCGCACTTGATCCACGTACAGCGCGCCAAATCATGCGACTGATCAGTGAGATTTGTTCAGAGCAACAACTCCCTGCCATCATCAATATTCACGATGTTCAATTAGCAAAGCAGTTTGTTGACCGTGTTGTCGGCTTGAATGCAGGTTGTGTCGTATTTGATGACAAACCAAACCTGCTCACTGAAGATGTTTTAACGCAAATCTACGGTGAAGAAGACTGGAGTCAACAAGCAGAAGAAGAGGCCGATGACCTAATCATCACGAGCCCTCGCCTGTCTGAGGCAACAATATGACTCAACCATATCCAAATCAAGTTCAGCAGCATTTAAAGTCAGGAAAACAGAATTCCAAACAATACCCGACACAGTGGACAAAACCGCCACTTATTTCTAGCCCATGGCTGCGCTGGAGCTTAATCATCATTGTCGCGGTTTACTTGTACCTTGCGACTCAATCGGTACACGTCAACTGGACTCGAATTTACGAAGGCAGCGAGCGCGGCTGGCAGTTCATTTTGGCTTTCATGAACCCAGATTTTGGTGGCCGTTGGAACAACATCTCACAAGGTTTGATTGAGAGCTTAACCATGACACTGACATCTACTGTGGCGGGTGTCCTTCTTTCTATCCCATTCGGACTAGGCGCAGCGAAAAACCTTGCCCCTACTCCCGTTTACCTATTCTGTCGTGCGTTTATTTCGGTTGCTCGTAGCTTACAAGAAATCATCGTAGCGATTCTGTGTGTTGCTCTATTTGGCTTTGGTACGTTTGCGGGTTTTGTCACGCTCACCTTCGCGACCATCGGCTTTCTCGCAAAACTGTTTGCCGATGAAATTGAAGCCATTGACCCAGCGCCACTGACCGCAATGCGTGCAACGGGCGCGAGTTGGTTACAACAGGTGAATTACGCAATTCAAGCACAGGTGATGCCGCGCTTCATCGGACTTTCGATGTACCGACTCGACATCAACTTCCGAGAGTCAGCTGTGATTGGCATTGTTGGCGCAGGTGGTATCGGCGCAACGTTAAACACAGCAATGGACCGTTACGAATACAGCGCAGCAGCCGCTATTCTATTGATTATTATCGTGATTGTGATGTTGTGTGAATACCTATCAACCATCATCCGTAAGCATGTGCAGTAAGGAACGACCAATGAGCACGCTAAATGAAACACCGACAAGCGCCATCAATCGTACCCAATGGCAGCGTTACGACAGTAAACAGAGCCTCATGCTTTGGCTAGGCTGGCTTTGCTTTGTTGCTTTGACAGTATTCGCATGGCAAGTCATGAACAAAGATACGATTTGGTACTTTGTGACTGACTCACCAAATCAATTTGCTGATATTTCTTCACGTATGTGGCCACCAAGATGGAGCTACTTAGAGTCTCTTTGGAGTCCGTTGTGGGACACCATTAACATCGCGACACTTGGCACACTGTTAGGGATCGTACTCGCGTTTCCAGTTGCGTTCTTAGCTGCACGTAATACAACGCCAAGCATGACGTTTATCAGACCTATCGCGCTGTTCATCATCGCAGCAAGTCGTTCTATCAACTCGCTAATTTGGGCTTTATTGTTGGTAGCAATCATCGGCCCAGGCTTGTTGGCCGGTATCATTGCGATAGCGCTACGTTCGATTGGTTTTGTGGCGAAGTTAATGTATGAAGCGATTGAAGAAGTGAATGCAACACAGATGTCTGCAATCCAATCGACCGGAGCTTCTCCGCTGCAAGTATTGAACTACGGCATTCTTCCGCAGGTGATGCCAAGTTTCATCGGCACGAGCTTGTTCCGCTGGGATATCAATATTCGTGAATCTACAGTATTAGGATTAGTAGGCGCTGGCGGTATCGGCTTGAAATTACAAGAATCGATGGCGATGCTGGCATGGCCTCAAGTGACTGTGATTTTCTGTGCGATTCTAGTGACGGTCATCTTCTCCGAATGGGTGGCAGCCAAAGCAAGAAAAGCCCTTATCTAAATAATAAAAACAACGTCAAATAGACGGTTAGTTAGGACCAAAGCCTACTCAGTGAGTAGGCTTTTCGTTTGTTGCAACGTAATAAACATTTTTCACCATCAGAACCGCACTTCGTTGACCACAGTCCCTACCCCTTCAATCGTGACACTCACTTGATCTTTGTCGGATAGAGCATAGGTTCTGCCTGGTGTTCCCATAAAAATAAGATCGCCCGGTTTGAGGGTAAAATAGTGGCTCAAATAGCTCACGACTTTTCGTGGCTTGTGAATCATGAACGAAGTATTTTCTTGTTGAACCACTTTGCCGTTAACACGAGTGGTCAACTCAACATTGTTGTAATCAACGCCGCGCACAATTGTGTTGCCAACCGGGCCAAAACCATCAGAAGCTTTCGCTCGGAGCCATTGTAAATCCGAACCTTGCCAACTTCTTTCAGTAATATCGTTGCCCACCGTGACACCAAAGATCGCTTCCTCGGCTTCTTCTTCACTGGCTTGGCTGAGCTCTCTACCAATCACAACCACCAGCTCGCCTTCAAAATGAACATTTCTTGCTTTTGCTGGCACTTGAATCACTTCGCCCGTGAGAGTCAAAGAGGAAGGAAGTTTAAGAAACATCGGCGGTGGTGCATCGGCAAGTGAGGCTAAATGGCTAGCGAAGTTCATTCCGACAGCGAACACTTTCTCTGGTTTTGTCGGCAGTAACACCTCTACCGACTCTAACGGGATCGAATTTTTTGCTACCGAATATTCTCCAAAGATATCACCGCTGACCGGTAACACAACGTCATTGTCTAGCTTTCCATAGCTGACTTTGTCTTGATATTGATAACGGACGAAATGCTCACTGCTCACCTCAACATTGTTATTTTCTGCCGCCAATGCGACACCAGACATCGCAACTATTGCCAATAACCACTTCATCCTTGAATCCCTTTATTTTTAAATCCTAAATTATACTTTAGCCCACTCTGTAAGATTCGAAGGAAAAGGGAAGCTCCGTTGCCCCATCCTCTTTCCCTCTTATAAAAGCAGCACGCATAAAAAAACCGAGCAACTCGTGTGAGTTACTCGGTTTGACTTATTCCCGATGTATTCAGTCGTTGTTGGTATCAACGAACGATTTTGCAATCACGACTGAATTCAATGTGATGCTTCGTTCCCGCAAAGCACCACATCAACACAAGTCATCGTTAAATAACTTGCGTGTCAATCATTTACAGTTGAGCAAATGATCCTTCCCACGAGTATGTCTCACCCGCGAACTCAACAGTGTGAGTTGCTTGCTGCGTGTCTTCAGCTTGGTTTGAAATACCGTAGTGGTAAGTGTTACCAGAAGTAGTCTGAATGCGAACAACAGTCCCGACACTGTTATGGCCCACAACAGATACTGATTTAACCAGACCACGAGCGCCTACAGAGGCTTCGATAGACTCGTTAAAGTAACCATGTGTCTCTAGTACAGAAGCAAACACGTGGTTTTGACCAGACTGACGTAAGATGAACGCAGGCTCACTCTTAAGGTTGAAGTCTGGATCGTTAGCACCAGTGCGAGCAAAAATCACTTCACTGCCCGCATTCGCGCTGGTTACTAGGCTGTAGTAGCTGCTGTCATGTAGCCAGCTTACTAGAGAACCTTCTTCGTTCACTTTGCCTGAAGCAACGTTCCACAAGTGCTGGTAACCGTTGTCTTCACCTAGCGGCTTAAGCGTTTTTTCCATGTTGTAATCAAAGTCAGTACGGATGATCTGGCCAGAGTGGTGAACTGGTAAGTCGTACTGGTGCTCAGCGTCAGCTTCAATGCGGTATACATCGATCACTAGCGGTTTTTCGAACTCAGGTAGCTCAGCAAGAATCACGCTGCGTTGCATGTCTACGCCAGTGTAGTACTCAGAAATAGTGCCGCTCATACCTTGTAGAGACTGGTCGTCTGCTACGAAGAAGTGCTTCTGACCAAACTTAGACTCAGCCAATACTGTGTTGAAGTTGTTCTGTGTTTTCTGATCAACCGTTACTGTGTTGTGAGCAACCGTCTGCTTACAGTAAGACTTGTTCTCCGGGATGTAACGACCGCCAAACTTAGGCTCAACGTTTACCCAACGACCGAAGCCGTAATCGTGCAGCACTTCGTGGCCACGGTTGAATACGCTTAGGTGCAAGCCATCGTAGTGACCATGGTCTAGCGCAGAGTGGTACTGGTGGTCTGAACCGTGCTGACCAAACCAGATCAACGCCATTGTGTCGTCGTCTTGCTCATCACGGTGACGAAGGATGCTTACGCCGCCTTTTTCGCCTTCAGGGCCGTCGGTTACAAACAGGCTACCCCAGTTGAATGCTTTGATGTCATCTGCTGCATCAACAGCGTCAGACAATGTTTTACCTGAAGCATGAACCCAAACGTTTTGTTGGTGATCAGCCATGCCAAGCAGAGTTTCTGTCTGCTCGTAACGGTGGTAACACACAGACGTTGCCATGATAACGCCTTCATCGTTGATAGAAATCGTCTTAGATGAATCGTTCAAAGCTGGCAATGTACCGTCTGGGAATGCTGTTTTGAATACAGAGTAAGACGTTGTCTTGATCACTGAATCGTTGAATTCATAGATACCAACTTCAGGCTGACGACGTTCAATTGCTTCTGCAAACAGGTAGATTGGACGTAGCGAGAAACGGTGGTAGTAAGGACCTTCCATGTAGTAGCCGTCTGGCGAGAACAATTGGTCAAGTTGTGCTAAGAAACCGCCGCTTACTTTGTCTAGTTTCAAGCCGTAAAGCGCTTTGTCTACAGACTCTTGATCGTTGATTGCGTAACCACAGATACCTACTGCTGCCACTGCCCATAAGCCGTGGTTGTGCACGATATCGAAGTCGTGTGCGTAAGTCACAACGAACATTTCGATCATTTGCTTAAGAAGATCGTCTTCGATAAGACGCTTTTGCTCTTCAGAGATGGTGTGGTAAATACAGCTGTACGCACAAGAAGCGTAAAGCATCCACATGTTCTCGTTCAACGTTTGGTGGAACAGCTTACCCGGAGGATTAGAGTCACGGCTTACGTTGCTTTCAAGTGTTGGGTATACCGTCGCGTACGCTGTTAGCATATCAACGATGTAATCACGGTACTTTGTTTCCTCAGTGATAAGGAACAAACGGCCCGCTAGATCCATATGGATGTAGTTTTGCTTGTGACGGTTGTGCTCGTAACCGCCGCCTTCACCGTGACCAGGTACTTCAATGCCAACTTCCGCCATGTAAGCGTCAGTTTGTTTAATGTCGCGAGTCAGTGCGTTACCTAAAAGGCTATCCTTGCCAAGTTCTTTACGAAGCTCTGCTGCTTCGTCAAAGTTAAGTAAAAGTGGTTGATAGCTCATTATTATTTCCCCTGCTCTGCTAATTCTGGGTTTAAAGTTGTTTCTACTGAGTAGAAGCCTGTCCAGCTGTATACTTTGCCGTTAAGCTCTACTTTGTGTTCAGTGCTGTCAGTCGCGCCAAGTTGGTTGCTGATCATCACTGTCACGTTTGATTTCTCTGTGGTGATCTCAACTACCGAACCGATATTCGTGTGAGCCACTACTTTGATGTCTTTCACAACACCACGTGCATTAACTGATTGCTCGAATTCTTCGTTGAAGTAACCGTGCGTTTCAACAACAGAAGCAAACAGTGTTGTTTCACCTTTGCTGCGTAGAATGAACGCAGGCTCTGAACGTAGGTTGAAGCTTGGGTCGTTAGCGCCAGTGCGAGTAAAGATAACTTCAGCATTGTCGTTAGACGTTGCACCTAGCCACGTGTAGTAGGTGTTGTTCTGTAGCCAGCTTACCAGTGCTGTGCCCTTCACTTCACCGCTTGCCACGTTCCATAGGTGTTGGTAACCGAAGTCTTCACCTAGCGTGTTCAGCTCTTTGTTTGCTTGGTATTCAAAGTTAGTGCGAACAATCTGACCTTGATATTGGTGTGAGTAGTCGTATTGATGCTCGCCTTCGCCGCCTTTCTTAGAATCTAAACGGTAAAGATCTAATAGTAGCGGAGATTCTAATTCTTCAAGGTTTAGCATGAACACGCTGCGTTGCATGTCAAAACCTTCGTAATGATCGTTAGCAAATGCGCTCATGCCATTGATTTGCTCGTCTTCTACTTTGAAGAAGTGTGGCAAGCCGTGTACTGCGTCCGCGCGCTCAACGTCAAAGTTGTTCTGACATTTTTCATCAATCGTTACTGCGTTGTGTGCAATTGTTTGACGAGCGTAAGATTTGTTTTCGTCTAGGTAACGGCCGCCGAATTTAGGCTCAACGTTCACCCAACGACAGAAGCCGTATTCACGCAGTACTTCTTGACCACGGTTGAAGAAAGAAATACCCAGCGTATCAAAGTTACCGTGACCCATGCCGTGTTGGCCGTAGTTCATAACAAGTTGAGAAACGTCGCCTTTCTTATCCTGCATACGGATAAAGCCTTGCGCGCCGTTATGACCTTGAGGGCCTTCGTTCAATTCAACACTTGGCCAGAAAGGCATGCCGATTTCTTTCTCAGCAGACGCTGCTTCATAAGCTTTAGATAGCTCAAGACCACATGGATGCATCCATACCGCGTCTTGAATCTTCGCCATACCTAGAATGTTTTGGTCTACACCGTTTTCAGAAGAGTAATGCTTGCTGTAAACACTTACCGCAACCTGAACACCCATGTCTGTGATACCCATAGTACGAGAAGCATCATTCAGAGCCGGGAACTCACCGTTCGGGTAAGCCGTCGCCAACATGGCTTGTACTGTGTTACCAATCACGCCGCCTTTGTAGTTATAAATATCAACTTCAGGCATATGACGGTGAATTACTTCAGCGAACACACACGTTGGGCGAATCGCGTAACGGTGGTAGTAAGGACCTTCCATGTAGTAACCAGAAGGTGCAAACAGCTGAGAAACTTGCGCTAGGAAGCCGCCAGTGTCGTTACGGTCAATGCCGTAGACTGACATTTCAAGGTACTCACGCTTGCCAAGAGCAAGACCACAAATACCCACAGCGGCTACAGCCCAAATACCGTGGTTGTGGATACGGTCGAAGTCGTGTGCGTATTTAACTGTGAACATTTCTAGCATTGGTTCGAAAATGCGAGACTCAATGTTGTCACGTTGTTCTTGTGTCAGGGTTGAAGCAACACAAGAGTAAGCTAAGCTTGAGAACATTAACCAGCAGTGTTCGTTCAGGATTTGGTGGAACAAACGACCGGTAGGGTTAGTGTTTTTCTGTACGTGGTAATCAAACGTTAGGTATTTATCTGCGTATTCTTCTAGTAATTCTGTAACAAAGTCAGCGTACTTTTGCTCTTTAGTGATCAAGAACATACGACCAGCTAGATTCATGTACGTGTAATTTTGCTTATGGCGGTTATGTTCGTAACCCCCAGCTTCACCATGACCTGGGACATCAATAGGTAAACGCATGAATGCTTCTAGATCTTTCGCGTTCGCTGCAATGGTTTTTCCCATTAAGCTAGAACGGCCCACTTCAAGATGAAGCTGCTCGATTTCTGCTTCAGTTAACAATACTGGTTTAGTCGTCATATTCTTTGTCACCCTCAATAAAGAGTTTATCTGCTTAAACTTTGATTAAATTTTCAAACTCCATATAAAGTAATACAATATGAGCTTTAATTATACCTGTTCGTCGCCAAATGATGAGTAGAGTCACACAATTAGCCATAAGTCATTGATGTAAATGACTAATGGTAAATATCAGCCATTTATTAAGTTGTTGATTTATTTACGCTATATAAAGTATCGCTTGATCAATATCACACAAATTTAGATATATTGTATTACAATTAAGCTCATTCCCTTATGATGGATGCAAGTTAAGTAACACTTAAAAGATTTAAACAGATTAGGAGATACACAATGAACTCTTTCTTTATCCTAGATGAAAACCCATGGGAAGAACTTGGTGGCGGCATTAAGCGTAAAATCGTTGCTTACACTGACGATCTAATGGCAGTACACCTATGTTTTGATAAGGGCGCGATTGGCCACCCTCATACTCACGAAATCCATGACCAAATCGGTTACGTAGTTCGTGGCAGCTTCGAAGCTGAGATTGAAGGCGAAAAGAAAGTCCTTAAAGAAGGTGATGCTTACTTCGCTCGTAAACACATGATGCACGGTGCAGTTGCACTAGAGCAAGACAGCATCCTTCTTGATATCTTCAACCCTGCGCGTGAAGATTTCCTAAAATAATAACTAGCGCAACCTCAGTTGCTAAGGTAAGCATATGAAATCATTAAACATCGCGGTCATTGGCGAGTGCATGGTTGAGCTACAAAAGAAACAAGACGGGCTTAAGCAAAGCTTCGGTGGCGATACACTAAATACTGCACTTTACTTGTCTCGCTTAACAAAAGAGCAAGATATCAACACGAGCTACGTAACAGCACTAGGCACTGACCCATTCAGTACCGACATGTTAGAAAAGTGGCAAGCGGAAGGTATCGACACTAGCTTAATTGCTCAGCTTGATCACAAACAACCAGGGCTTTACTACATCGAGACCGATGAAACTGGTGAGCGTAGCTTCCACTACTGGCGTAATGATGCTGCAGCAAAATTCATGTTTGACCAGGAAGACACGCCTGCTCTACTTGATAAGTTATTCTCTTTTGATGCGGTTTACCTAAGTGGTATTACGCTTGCTATCTTGACAGAGAATGGACGCACGCAGCTATTCAACTTCTTAGACAAATTTAAAGCTCAAGGCGGCCAAGTATTCTTCGACAATAACTTCCGTCCAAAACTTTGGGAAAGCCAACAAGAAGCGATTTCTTGGTACTTGAAGATGCTTAAGTACACAGACACGGCTCTACTGACGTTCGATGACGAGCAAGAGTTGTATGGCGACGAAAGCATTGAACAGTGTATTGCACGTACGTCTGAATCTGGTGTGAAAGAGATCATCATTAAACGTGGTGCTAAAGACTGCCTAGTGGTTGAGAGCCAAAGCGCTCAGTACGTTGCTCCAAACCCAGTAGACAACATTGTTGATACTACAGCGGCTGGCGACTCGTTCAGCGCGGGCTTCCTAGCTAAGCGCTTAAGCGGTGGCAATGCACGTGATGCAGCGTTAGCAGGTCATATTGTGGCAGGGACTGTGATTCAGCATCCAGGTGCTATCATTCCTCTAGAAGCGACGCCTGATCTGTCTCTATAATTACGCACTTTAACTATTAATCAAGGGTTTGCTTAGTTGAAAGCAAGCCCACATTTAACGTGAGAAAGAATTCATGACGACATTAAATGAACAACTAGCAAACCTAAAAGTAATTCCTGTAATCGCTATCAACCGTGCTGAAGACGCTATCCCTCTAGGTAAAGCACTTGTTGAAAACGGCATGCCATGCGCCGAAATCACGCTACGTACAGAATGTGCAATCGAAGCGATTCGCATCATGCGTAAAGAATTCCCAGACATGCTAATTGGTTCAGGTACTGTACTGACTAACGAGCAAGTTGACGCATCTATCGAAGCTGGCGTTGATTTCATCGTAAGCCCAGGTTTCAACCCGCGCACTGTTCAATACTGTATCGATAAAGGCGTTGCAATCGTACCGGGTGTTAACAACCCAAGCCTAGTTGAACAAGCAATGGAAATGGGCCTTCGCACGTTGAAGTTCTTCCCTGCTGAACCTTCTGGCGGTACTGGTATGCTTAAAGCACTAACAGCGGTTTACCCTGTTAAATTTATGCCTACTGGTGGCGTAAGCTTGAAGAATGTTGATGAATACCTATCGATCCCTTCTGTACTTGCGTGTGGCGGTACTTGGATGGTTCCAACTAACCTTATCGACGAAGGTAAGTGGGACGAACTAGGCAAGCTGGTTCGTGACGCAGTTGATCACGTTAACGCTTAATCTATTTTAGATTGAGTGATGAAGCCTCACCTCGGTGGGGCTTTTTGTTATCTGGCGTTTATTGCGCTGACTAACCGTAAAACATGCTCAATCAACGTTCTGTTTCCCCCACACCTTATCGCCTTTCTCTCTATGGGTTCGTACAGCTCCGCGACTAAGACAGGCAATAACAAGTAATGTAAACTTTCAATCGACTTCAGCACGCATCTAACGAAGCGTTACTGGTGCCCCCTATCGCCTATCCAGCCCCTTACCCAGCAACGTTCCTTTTCGATACGTCGTCAAACATCTCTCATAGCATGCACTGAAGACCACAATAGACAAAGTGAGCCGAAAGTGTGTTCCGCCCGTCCAGTTTAACGCCCACTCAGTGACAAAAATTCCAAATACGCACCTCTATGGCACGAAAAAATGAATAAATAGCATAGAAAGGCTTGATAGCCGCAGATAAACAGAAAATAGCGAAGTGAAAACAATGAGCTACACTTGAAATCTCAATACCAAAATTTTCAGTATAGAGTTCCAAATTAACGTGAATGTCGTCGCACAACACACCAATTTGTAGCACATTTGTTACGGTTATAATTAAAATCTTATAGATACGGCAAAGTAAGCGCTTTTGCTTATATTGTAATACATATAAACATTTAACCCTCAATTTATTTTAGATCTCAAACAAAATACACACACATTTAAATTCAATTAAAACAATCACTTATATGGTGGCGCACTAGAGACCAAAAAATCAATGCGACCTAGATCATACTAAAGACATATTGTAGTACAAATAAATCTTAGGACGCGTTAATCTAAGCCCAGTTAATTATGATATTTAAAAGGCTGAAAAGATGACTATTGATACTTTTGTTGTTCTCGCCTACTTCTTCTTTTTAATCGCGATTGGTTGGATGTTCCGTAAGTTCACCACCTCTACAAGTGATTACTTCAGAGGGGGCGGCAAAATGTTGTGGTGGATGGTTGGTGCAACTGCCTTCATGACACAGTTTTCAGCATGGACGTTTACAGGTGCCGCAGGACGCGCGTTCAATGACGGTTTCGTTATTGTAATCCTATTCTTAGCCAATGCTTTTGGCTACTTCATGAACTATATGTACTTCGCTCCAAAGTTCCGCCAACTTCGTGTGGTAACGGCGATCGAAGCTATTCGTCAGCGCTTTGGTAAAACGTCTGAACAGTTCTTCACATGGGCAGGTATGCCGGACAGCCTTATCTCTGCAGGTATCTGGCTAAACGGTCTAGCGATCTTTGTAGCAGCGGTATTCAATATCCCAATGGAAGCTACCATTGTGGTAACGGGTATGGTTCTAGTATTGATGGCAGTAACGGGCGGCTCTTGGGCGGTTGTTGCTTCTGACTTCATGCAAATGCTTGTAATCATGGCCGTGACAATCACTTGTGCGGTAGCAGCTTACTTCCACGGTGGCGGCTTAACTAACATCGTTGCTAACTTCGACGGCGACTTCATGTTAGGTAACAACCTAAACTACATGAGCATCTTCATCCTTTGGGTTGTATTCATCTTCGTGAAGCAGTTCGGTGTAATGAACAACAGCATCAACGCTTACCGTTACCTATGTGCAAAAGACAGTGAAAACGCACGTAAAGCGGCAGGCCTAGCATGTATCCTTATGGTTGTTGGTCCACTAATTTGGTTCCTACCACCTTGGTACGTTAGTGCATTCATGCCTGAGTTCGCTGAGCAATACACATCAATGGGCGACAAAGCCGGTGATGCTGCTTACCTAGCATTCGTACAAAACGTAATGCCAGCAGGTATGGTTGGTCTTCTTATGTCAGCAATGTTTGCTGCAACGATGTCTTCTATGGATTCAGGTTTGAACCGTAACGCTGGTATCTTTGTAATGAACTTCTACAGCCCGATTCTTCGTCAAAATGCGACTCAGAAAGAGCTGGTTATTGTAAGTAAGCTAACGACTATCATGATGGGTATTATCATCATCGCGATTGGTCTATTCATTAACTCTCTGCGTCACTTAAGCTTGTTCGATATCGTAATGAACGTAGGTGCGTTGATTGGCTTCCCAATGCTTATCCCTGTACTACTAGGTATGTGGATTCGTAAGACACCTGACTGGGCTGGTTGGTCTACTCTAGTGGTTGGTGGTTTCGTTTCTTACATCTTCGGTATCTCTCTGCAAGCAGAAGACATCGAGAACCTATTTGGTCTAGAAACAGCGCTTACAGGCCGTGAATGGAGCGATTTGAAAGTCGGTCTTAGCTTAGCTGCTCACGTAGTGTTCACAGGTGGTTACTTCATCATGACTTCTCGCTTCTACAAAGGCCTATCGCCAGAGCGTGAGAAAGAAGTTGACCAACTATTCACTAACTGGAACACGCCGCTTGTAGCGGAAGGTGAAGAGCAACAAAACCTAGATACTAAACAGCGTTCAATGCTTGGTAAGCTTATCAGCACAGCAGGTTTCGGTATCCTAGCAATGGCTCTGATTCCAAACGAACCAACAGGACGCTTGTTGTTCCTACTATGTGGTTCGATGGTACTAACCGTTGGTATCCTGCTGGTTAATGCATCTAAAGCTCCGGCTAAGATGAACAACGAGTCTGTTGCCAAATAGCTAAATAAGCAGCTAACAAGTTAAACCAAAATGAAGCCCATGTTATTCGATAACATGGGCTTTTTGTTTGTCTTCGGCTTATCAAAATGGAATATGAAACGAATCTCGATTAATGCGCATAAAGCGTAGAAATACCTATCTCCTGCCCTCGTTTTATCTTCTTTTCCAACCTTTCCAATGGTTTGATCTCTTTCTCTGATTGTTTCTGTTACTTTGAATGACAACACAAACACAACAGACAATTACAATGAAAAAAACATCACTATTACTTGCTTCCATTGCTCTGGCACTTTCTGGTGTCGCACACGCTGACCAGCTAGAAGACATTCAAAAATCAGGCACGCTTCGTGTGGGCACGACTGGCGACTACAAGCCTTTCTCTTACTTCGATGGTAAAAGCTACTCTGGCTACGATATCGATGTTGCACAGCACATCGCGGAGCAATTAGGCGTCGAATTGAAGATTGTTCGTACCACATGGAAAGATCTACTGGCCGATCTAGACGACGATAAGTACGATATCGCGATGGGCGGCATTACGCGTAAAATGCAGCGTCAGTTAAACGCGGAACAAACTCAAGGTTACATGACCTTTGGTAAGTGCTTCTTGGTTGCGAAAGGCACCGCAGAACAGTACGACAGCATTGAGGAAGTGAACCTCTCTTCTGTTCGTGTGGGCGTGAACATTGGCGGTACTAACGAGATCTTTGCCGACGCAAACTTGCAAAATGCAAGCTTCACACGCTACGAGAACAACCTCGACGTACCAAAAGCAGTAGCAGAAGGCAAAGTTGATGTGATGGTGACAGAAACCCCTGAAGGTCTATTCTATCAAGTAACTGACGAACGTCTTGAAGCGGCACGCTGCGAAACTCCATTCACCAACAGTCAGTTCGGCTATCTGATTCCTAAAGGTGAACAACGTTTGTTGAACACGGTGAACTTCATTATGGATGAAATGAAATTGAAAGGTGTTGAAGAAGAGTTCCTGATCCACAACTCCCTTAAGTAACTCTTTTCGATTACATAGTGACAAAAAAGAGGCCAGCAATGCTGGCCTCTTTCGTTATGGTTTAATGGTTCGCTTAACCGTGAGTTATCACATTTTGCTGTACTAGCGCATCTAGGATGTCTGAAGGCATGGTGCCACTTAAGGTTAGCTGTGGCGCAAGATCTTCAACCACAATCACCTGTTCCGTAGTACCTAAGCCATCCGGGTTGATCGTAAGCTCAATGTCATCCCCGTCCACTTTCGCGTCTATCTGTTGTAGCAACGCGGTCATGTCTGGAGATGTGTTTTTAAGCTCTGGCAACACTTCTCTCAAGTCAATACTGTCCCCTTCCGACAAATCAAAGTCGGTAATCGTATCTTCAACACCATCTTCTATGTTAAGCCATACGAACGAGTCCATACCATCGCCACCAGTCAGAATGTCTGAGCCTCCACCGCCAATCAGGGTGTCGTTACCGTCACCGCCAACCAGCGTATCGTCACCAGCTCCACCTACAAGTCGGTCATTTCCTGATCCGCCAGTGAGGTTAGTATCAAAGTTACTCGCTAAAAGTTGCACATCGTCTGTTTCAGAAGACAAATCGAGATCTATTGGGTTCGCAACTATATTGAGGTTTAGATCAATGTTTTGAGATATCGCAATATCGTTATTGTCCGTTTCTTCAGATACCGCCTCAACCTTCAACGTGTAATTACCCGGAGTTAACGGCTTACCAGCTGATGGTTGCTCGACAAGTCTGAGACTATCAATCGCATCAGCCGTCGCTATCCAAGTATCACCCACCAGCGAAACCGTACCCGCATCACTGGTTACGTCAACTCCGTCCGGAATATCACTGAGCTTCAACGTCAACTCTTCAGTAATATCCGTCAATGCAGCGACAATTCCGACTAAAGCGACTCCACTATTAGCGACCACAGATGAGCTGGTCGTAATGTTTCTCACATAGTTGAATGCCGGGTCAATAGACAAGGTTGGCGCATTCGCCACAGGTGTCACCGCGATGTTATACACCACTGGCGCAGTTTCAATCGCGATACCAGAAGGGTTACCGCTGTCTTTGGCGATAACTTCTAATCCAATACTATTGGTTGGAGAGAGGCTCGCATCGAGGTAAACACCATTTGGACTGGTTGGCGTATCAATCAGTGCGTTCAAATCGCTCAGTGTACCGACTAAGATGACCGAACCGGTGTTGTTGCCGTTAACCATCACCGTCGTCCCTGCCGGGAGTGCTACGTTCAATGTGCCGTAATCCACCGTCAGTGTGACTGTCATTAGGTCATTCGAAAATGCATCCACATAATCTGGGTCACTGACATTGATACCACTCAATAGCTGACCGGCATCCTCGTCGACAAGCGAGGTGACACTGTCACCATTAACAACAGGCGTATCGTTGACACCTTGCACCACAGCACTGATTTCAGCACTATCCGTCAAGAAGTCATTGGCACCATTGGTGGTACCATCATCCTCTACGGTATAGGTGAACTTAACATCACCGTTATATTCATCCGCTGCGGTAAATACCCAGTATGGTCCATTGATCGAGTTGTCATCCGCACCAGCCACGTTTTCAAAGTGTTGTAATGTGCCTTGCCCTTGATCGATCACCAAGTTCGTCACGGTAATCGTGTCGTTCTCTGGATCGCTCGTTGCGCCAATCAAATCTTCCTCTTTGATGATTAGCTGACCTTCTTCAAGGATGGTGCCCAAGTCGATGTCCGTTGCCACTGGCTGATCATTCACTTCCGTTACCACAACGCTTATTTCAGCGGTATCCGTTAGGAAATCATTTACGCCGTTAGTTGTACCATCGTCTTCTACGGTATAAGTGAACTTAACATCACCGCTGTACTCGTTGGCTGCGGTAAACACCCAGTATGGGCCGGTAATCGAAGCATCATTCGCTCCACCCACGTTTTCAAAACGCTGCAATGTGCCTTGACCCTGATCGAGTACCAAATTGGTCACCGTGATGTTATCTGCATCAGGATCGGTCGTCGCTGCAATCAGGTCTTCAGCTTTGATGATCAACTGACCTTCTTCAAGCATGGTACCCAAGTCAACATTGGTTGCTACCGGTTGGTCATTGACTTCTGTTACTACAAGGCTGATTTCCGCATTGTCTGTTAGGAAGTCATCCACGCCGTTGGTTGTACCATCATCGATGATGCTGTAATCGAATTTAACGTCACCGTTGAAATCATCAGCGGCCGTAAATATCCAGAATGGCCCCGTAATCCCAGCGTCATCAGCACCACCAGCATTTTCAAAGCGCGTTAACTGACCTTGCCCTTGAGTAAGAGTTACGCCGGTTACCGTGAGGTTATGGTTTTCAAGATCAGAGCTTGCTGCAATTAAGTCACTTTCAACGATAACAAGTTGGCCTTCCTCGGCAATCGAACCGAAATCAACGTCTGTCGCAACAGGAGCATCGTTCACTTCCGTCACCTTAATGGTAAAGGTGGTTTGATTGGTTTGAGCGGTATTCGGATCTCCAGCATCAATCAGACCGTTATTACCGCCATCATCGAGCGTTGCATTGATCGTGACTAAACCACTCTGGTTGAGGTAGTTCTGGTCTGGATCTGGCTTGAACGTCACTGCTCCATTGGTCAATGCAGTATTGATGTCCGCTTCTTTACCCGTAATCACCAATGAGCCGTCAGGTTGCAATACAAACGTCACGTCAGGAGAGCTGGTAAACTCAAACACACCCTGTGCTCCCGGCAGTGTTTGATCGACTTGCAACGTAAGAACATACGGAGCATCTGGATTATCAAAGTTAGCATCAACGTCGTAGATACTAAAATTGTCGATGGCAACACTAATGTCTTCAGATGTTTCAATATTCGTTACGTTTACAAAGATAGGTTGATCGTTAATAGGATCGATCACCAAATCAACATCGAAGCTGGTTGGCGTACCCAAATACTCGGTGTTATCTGCGTCAGTATCAACAGAGCGAACGGTAATCTGCAGCGGGCCATTGATGCCTAATACATTACCCGTATCGCTATTGTGCTCACCTGAATTGAATACGATCTTATCAAGTGACTGCGCAGCAACATCCAGTGTCCAGATCTGCGTAACTGGATCATAACTAGCCAAGGTTGTACCGTCTGGATAATAGATAGAGGCATCTTGAGGAACGCCTGCAACTTCTACTCGAAGTGTCTCTGGCGCATTCTCGGCATAAGTGCCGCTGCCCGTTGCAGATAGCTCTTTATCCAAAATCGTCGCATTGATTTCGATATCAATGTTTTGACCTTCGTTACCTGTCACAGAATCTGTTGGGTTGGTATCAACATCATCACCCACAGGTACCACATGCAGCTTAAAGCTTGGCAGATTTGATGCTGCGGTAGGCACACCTAATAAGGACTCTTGCGTAAATACGGCAACACCAAATTCAGCCGTACCACTGAAGTCTTTAGGCGGTAAAATCGAAATCTCACTCAGATCGAACGACAACCCTGATGCTTGAGGCAGCTGAACACTCCACTCACCATTACCGTTGTTCTTGACGGTATATGCCGAGGTTGCGTCTGCACGCATTTGGAAGCCATCAGGGACATCTGTAAACTTAATCGACACAAACTGTTCTGATCCATCAAGGTCAGTCAGTGCAATCGATACAGGCCCTGTACCCGACAAAGAAATGAGCTGGTCTTCAGTACCCGTAATCTCGATAACATCAGGATCGCTACCCGGTCCTGTTACGAGCACATCGTCCACGACTGGAATCACTTCAAAGCTAACATTGGTATTAAACGTATCAGTATCTGTTGCTGTACCTATTGGAGACGAGGCGTCATTGTAAGTAGCCGTATCGGTAATCGTTCCGCTGACATTCACTTGCACCTGATTAATGTCGTTACCTGTCGGGTAATTAGGTGCAGGGCGGAACAAGACGTTGTCCAAAGCGCCTGCATTAATTTCAGCTTCATTAAAGGTCACCGATGTGCCAAGCGATACACCTGCGCTGGTATAGAAAGCCCCGACACTCGTGTCATTCAAAGTCAGTGTGATAGAGGTGAATTTTTCGTCACCACCTTCATCTCCGCTTACTTGATCAGTAATGGTCGAGCTGAAATCCAGTTGGATATAGGTATCTTCATAGCCCACCGGATCTTGCCCTGCTTGACCGTCGGTATCGACAGGGTTAAACGAATCGTCAAGCGAACCAACGACAGTCACGTCAATATCGGGATTACCTTCAACATCTGGCGCAACTTTAATGACTACTTCTGTCACTAGAGTTTTCTCATCACCCGACAATACGTCTTTAGTTACTATCGTCAACGGCAACCTAAAGTCGCCGGAGTAGTCGGCTGGTAAGTTAAGTAGTAGTCCAGAGAAGTCAGTCGAGACCCCTTGATCAACGGTAGTCTGGAATACATATTTCCCGTTAACAAAATCGAGGTCGCTGCTTCCCGATAAACTAATTGGGAAGGTGACTTCGTTCGCCGCTCCTGGATTAATGGTCACACTGTCATCAATAATGATGGTCACTTGATCAGTTGAGTCGTCTTCGCCCGAGAACGTAATTAAACCATTCAATGCCGTCCCCAGATCTAACTGGGTGTCCTCAACCGCATCAACAACACTGTTTGGCGTAATATCAATATCGGCTGCGACCTTGGTGCTCCCAACCACCACTTCAGGGAATGACAGGGTGACTTCTCCGTCCCTACGAGCGGCCGTAGATGACTCAACCTCAGCACCATCACCTCGGTCTATCACCGTGCTAAAGATGTCCATCTTGATGTCATTGAACCCTCCTGCCCCGCTGTTTCCTGAAGGAAGAACAAGGCCGTTCGGTGCACTGATGCTAAATATGTCTTCATTCGTTACAACCCAGCGCCCATTGCCTTCATAAGCAGCGCCAATAACGAGCAGTTGATTGAGTACAGCATCAGATAGAGCCGAGTCGTCCACATTTGTTAATTGAATAACTAACTGATCCACTTCTTCGATAGCGGACGAAGCATCTGTTTCTTGATATCGAATGACGAACTCATCCGTAACCGATGTATTATCGCTGTTGGTAGTGAACTTAAGCACGCCAGTGTTTGCATCAGCAACTACGGTTGCTAGTGCTCCAGTACCCAGCACATCATCGACGATAAGCTTGTTGCTGGCGTCTTGCGGTTCAACGACTGGCGTTACGACAACATTAATCGTACCTGAAATCGTTGCGGTAGCGATGCCCTGACCAGGATCAGTCGCATCAACATACTCATGATCTCGCTCTTCAATCATGACAACGGTATTAAGCGTAAAGTCGGTGCTCGAATCTTGTTCAGGTGTGATCTGAATAAAATTGTTGTTCAGTGCTATCTGAGTAAACTCTTCTGCCGTTTGTCCACTCTTCGGCGTAATGGTTAAAGTGCCTGCTGAAGCATCGTAAACCCAAGTTACATCGCCATTAACCACAACACTTTCAACATCTGTCGGAATGGCACTGATCACAATAGAAGTGAAATGCTCATCATCATCAATATAGTCAGTACCCTCTGGGTGCCAATCAATACTGATCACCGTATCTTCATCGCCATTAGTGACTGTGCTGTACGTCGCCGAGGTATCGATTCTAGGTTCGACTAGCACTCGCACTTCTTGGTCAAACGTAAGCGTATGACCGTCATTCTCAGTCACGATCACTTTACCCTGAATGTGAATGTTCTCGGTTGAAGAATCGACGGGTCTGATGCGGATTCCTGAGGTTTTACCCGCGTCAGTGATGTTCGCTTCGTAGATAGGTTTAGACAGATCAGGGCTACCACCCGGACCAGTTTCGTAACCGACAAAGTTAAGGTCAATAATGGTACCGTCACCGTCTTCCAGAATAACGCCATCAGGAATACCCGAGAGGATAACGGTTATGGATTCTGAACCGTCGTCAGGTAATGGGGTTTGATCTACAGCTGCAGGATCAGGTCTTCGCTCTCCCGACAACACGGTGAAATCAAGCTCGGCGTAGCTGTCTCCATTCTGGCTCTCTTGGATCGTGGTTTGCACACCACTTGCAGGGTCAGGATCGGTATCAGGTATTGCAGTCCATGCCGTACCGCTAGTACCGCCGTAAGGAATATCTGCGACACCTTTAACTTCAACGTTAACCGTTTTAGTCCCTAGGATTTCTTCATCAACTTGAGCACCACTAGAGAGGTTCGCGGTGTCTTTAACCACACCGGTTACATCAAAAGTAAAATCGACATTACTGTGTTTAGTCGGAACGATCTCTACATTGGCTAAGTCGGAATACGCCACTTCCTGATAATCAATACCGTTAATAGTGATTGTAGGAACTGGGGTCGTAGTTCCAAGGAAATAAAGCACCGCACCTTCAGTAATATTGCTGATACGAACAAATAGCTCTTCGGAACCATCAGTATCCACTGAGCCGTTCATTGTGATGACTTCGTCTAGCGTGAAGTCATCTTTGTTAGCCAGAGGACCTAGGTAGTTAGGGTCATCAATATTGTCTTCGTTAATACGAATCCGGTTAACACTGAACGACCCAGGGTCCGCATCGGCAGTCACATCAATGATAATATTTTGCTCAACAGAGCGAGCGGTCGTTTTGTCTAACCCGCCGTTAGCTGAATCATCATACGGGTTAAGCGTCTCTTCCGTAATTGCCGTCGCTTTAAACTCAATTTGTCCAGAGAAGTTATCGATTGGGTTGACGACTGTGCTATTGATATCGCCAGCTGCAATGATGTAAACACCATTGGTCGGAGTAAGAACGTTACCGTTTTGATCTAGCAGCTCAAACTTCCCATCACCTTGAACGGCTTCTAGCTCATAGGTAATCGTCTCAGTATTACTGTTATCTTGCGATTCAGCATTCAGCTGCAACGTAACGTTATCTTCATCTTCATTCACTTGATACTGATAAGTACTGTTGGCGTCATCCCACGTTGCAATATCAGCTACCGCTTCAATTTCAATTCTGAAGTTTGAGTTTACTGTGTGGTCAAGCGTGCCATTGTTATCAATTTCGAGTTCATAACGAACACGCCCACCAGTTTCATTTGAACTAGCGTGCTGATCAGGAACGAAGAATAGGTTGTCTATCGTCGCAATAGTTTGTCTTGGTTCATTAGGATTTGGAGCAAAGCTTTGCTCGAGTTGAGGAGGACCAAATATAATGCTCCCATTTGGTTCAGGCATTAGCTCATGGTAAGAGGTACCGTCAAAGTAATAGAACGTACCTTGGTGACTATCACCTCCATTCGGGCTTTTTATCGTTAACTGACCTATAGATTCATTGTTATCTTGGTCGTATAGGTTAACTTGCAGTGCAACTTGTGCAGGCGCATTAGGCAGACCACTTTGGTTATCTTGAACATTCTCAAGATCTGGTTCATCACCCGGTGCATAAGGTATTGTTGAGTCTCTACCCGCATCCTCGAAGGTCGTCACTTTCAGAGCGATTCTTGTAGAGTCCCTATCAGTAATCGTTATATCTAACGGTGTTTCAGAGGTATCTAAATCGCCATCCGTCGCAATCACATTAATCGAGAAATCGATGGTGTCTAGGCCGTCATGATCGAGATAGCCGTTAGCTCTAAATTCAACCTCGCCATTTGAGTTGATACGCAAGCGCCCTAGCTCACGGGTGTCCACGCCACCACTACCATCATCGGTTTGTTCGTACACTCGTACTTGTTGGCTACCGCTATTTAAATCGAAACTGCTGCTGTACGGCTCGCTGTTTCCTGTACGGAAAACAATATCTGCACCATTACTGGTAATGCCCTCAATTCGACTCAGTACCGCGCCATCCGCGCCGACATCCGTCGCATTAGCAAACATGTCAACTTTGGAATTACCATAGCCCTGGCCTTCAATTCGTGTGATCGATTGAGTTGTCACCAATGGTACATCATCAGTCACCGTGATTTTCAGATCGATCGCGTTTGATTGGTCTTGATCAAAATCTTCTGCAACAACAGAAAAGTTAAGGTCAATCGCGTTTTCATCCGCACCATCAGGGTGCTTAAGGGGTTTAAACAATTCAAACTGATAGCTGTTATCCGAGGTATCGAAAATAATCTCAAACACCGCTTCATTACTCGTTGTTGTTTGAGCAACGTAAGTAAATGTTGTGCCGCTTTGTGAAACAGCTAGCCACTCTAAACTTTCTCCGTCGGAGGTTAAGCCAGCCAGAACCAAATCTTCATCAACCAGTTCGTACTTCACAACACCATCGGCACCTTCATCGACAGTGAACAGTCCATTAATAATGGTGTCTTCAGATTGATCGGAACCAATACCAGTAAGATCGTCTTCATCGACAACCGTTTCACCGGTTGGCGCACTAATTACTGGCGCATCGTCTAGCACCTCGATTGGTAATACGTATTGGTTAGAATCATCGCCATCACCGTCAACGGCAACAACATCAAATGGTATTGTGAGTGTATCGAGGTTGCTCGGTGTCGTGGCGTGATTGAGAGGGCCAAGCAAGGTAAACGTGTAAGCACCATCATCAGTCAGCACTAATGTGAAAATTGGCGTTCCGCCTGGGTCAGTTGCACCTTGATAGGTGGTCGTATTAGCAGCACCTGTGATCTCAGTGATCTTAATACCTTCATTGCCAGACGATAGCGTCGCTTCTAGAGTTGAGATATTGCGTAGTTCGTAAACCTCAACTTGATCTGCACCTTCAGTGGTAACAAACGAACCTGTCGCCTGAGCAATAATGGAGCCTAAATCGTCTTCATCAACGACAAACGTACTTGCAACCGTCGTATCAGTGATGGTTGGCACATCATCAGTAATGGTCACTGTTAGCGGTTTCACCGCAGAGTCAGTGTTGTCTTTGTCGACAGCGATCACTGGCAAGGTAAATATTTGATCGTTATTACCCTGTACTGGCAGGTGATCTAACTCTTCCAGTAAGGTAAATGTGTACTCTCCTAGAACCAGACTGCTAAAGGTGATGGTGAAAATATCCGTTTGGACACCGCCGCTTTCAACGTAACCAATATAATTATCGCTGTTTAGAGGATCTTCTTTTAACTGAACCACCAAACCATCCGCTTTCAGATCGCCTGATGTGTTGAATTGAGCCGGATCAATACGGAAGTGGCTCACATCATCACTTCCTGCTGTGAAAGTAATGGTTTCAGTTTGGCTAACAGGTAAACCCGGTGAAGAACCATCAATCAGATTTGCTTCAGCCAACGCGACAGTCGGTACGGTGTCGATAGTTGGTGGCGCGCCATCGGCAATAGTTAACGTCACTGTAGACGTCACGATATCGCCGTCTTTATCTTCAGATGTCACCGTAATGGTCTTGACGATATCGCCACTAGAGTGGTCTAGATTGCGGTTAGGTTCAAAACGTACATCCCCTTCGAGATTGATAAACAAGGAACCTTCAGTGAACACAAATTCTTGCTCACCCGTGTCAGTTTGTACCAGAGACTCTTCGGGTTGGCTGCCATAGGTAAACTTAGTGATTGTTGCGCCATCTGCACTTTGCGCAGGCATCACATCAAAGACTGCTGTAGTAGGTGTTCCCGTGGTTGGCTCAGTAATGTTGAGCGCACCTGACTGCATCAGCTGAACATCATCGGTGATGGTGACTGTAAGCGGTTTAGACGCTGAAATATCACCATCGGTATCTTCTGCATAAACAGAAAGATCAAAACTCAGATCGTTATTTCCTAAGCCATCAACATGGTCTAAACGTTCAAGCAGAGTAAATGTGTATTGACTCGGATTCGTATCATCAAAATCTAGAGTGAAGATAACTTTCTCAACACCCGAACCATCCGTCGTGAATGCTATGTAGTCGCCAGAGTTTGCAGGGTCTTCACGCAAACTCAGTGACAAACCATCCGACTTCAACGCGCCGTTGGTATTGAAGAGCCCTACTTCCACCACTATTTCAGCAATATCATCACTGCTTGCAAGTGAAGTAATGGTTTGAGTCATACTCACCGGGTTTACGCTAGGCGTTGAACCATCCGCAAGTAAGCTTTCTGACAATGCCACACCCGGCACAACGTCGATTGTTGGCCCATCACCATCAACAATGGTGAGAGTGACTTTTGATGAGAAGATGTCGTTATCAAAGTCGGAAGAAGTGAACACAATCGATTTAACAATGTCGCCCGCAGAGTGATCAAGGTTTCGATTTGGCTCAAACCTCACATCACCATCTAATGTCACAAACAGTGAACCTTCCGTGAAAACAAACTCTTGTTCACCACTGATGTTCTGATTCAGAGTAATTGGAGAACCACCGTCATACGTGAACTGCGTAATGTTCGCGCCGTCTGCACTTGGTATTGGCATCACATCAACGGTAGTTGTTGTTGGAGTACCAGAATTTGGCTCGGTAATGGTTAAGAAGCCATCTTGCATTTGCTGGATGTCATCTTCTATCGTAACCACCACATCGCGCTTTGTTGACTCAGAATCATCTGTATCAACAGCATAGATAGGTAAGCGGAAAGTAAGGTCGTTGTTGAGCACACCATCAAGGTGATCAAGCGCCTCAATCAAGGTAAATGTAAACTGAGCTTTGTTTGCACTATCAAAGCTAATGGTAAATACATCGGTAACGTTACCCATACCATCATCGGTATAACCAATGTAGTCACCAGCAGAAGAAGGATCTTCTTTTAGTTGAACAACAAGACCACTTGATTTCAACACATCACCTGGATTGAATTCGTTGGTCGCAATTCTAAAGTGACTAAAATCATCACTTCCTTCGGTGTAAGTGATTGTGTGAGTCGAACTTACCGGAGAACCAGTTGGCGTCGAGCCATCCGCTAGGTTGACTTCCGATAAGTTAACACCTGGAACCACATTGATAACTGGATCGATACCGTCTTTAATCGTCAAAGTGACATCCGCAGTATCTGTATCGTTATCAAAATCACTGGTGGTGACGACAATCGTTCTTACAATGTCGCCAGATGAATGGTCTAGATCTCGGCTCGGTTCAAAACGAACTTCCCCTTCAATAGTGATGTACAGCAAGCCATCGGTTACGGTAAAGACTTGTTCTGTAGAGATGCTTGGGTCTAACGTTACAGCTGTGCCACCATCGTAAGTAAACTGTGTCACTTTCGCGCCATCAGCACTCTGCGTTGGCATAACATCAATGATTGGCGTCGTTGGTGGCGTACCCGATGCCAAATCAGCTAATGAAGGCTCAGTGATACTCAATGTACCATCTTGAACACCTTGTACGTCATCGGTAATCGCAACCGTCATTGGCGACATTGCAGAATCATCACCATCCGCATCAACCGCTAACACAGGGACATCGAAGCTTAGTATATTGTTTTGTAATCCATCGACATGATCTAATGCCTCAAGCAGTGTGAACGTGTATTGCCCTAAATTGCTCGTCGAAAAGCTGATCGTGAAGACGTTGGTTTCTACGTTAGAACCATCTTTAACGAAGCCAATGTAATTACCAGAATTAGCTGGTTGCTCTTTTATTTCGACATCTAGACCGTTCGATTTCAAAGCCCCTGAAGTATTGAACTGCGTAGGGTCAATTCTGAAATGGCTTACGTCGTCACTACCCGCTGTATAGGTAATGGTTTGTGTCATTGTCACTGGATTACCGGTTGGCACAGAGCCATCGGCCAGATCCACTTCAGATAACGTAATTTCGGGAACAAGGTCGATAGTGGGAAGGTCACCATCAACAATCTTCAGTGTCACTGTCGATGTGACAATATCGCCATCGAGGTCAACAGACGTCACCTCAATAGACTTAGTAATGTCACCAGCAGCATGGTTTTGATTGCGCACCGGTTCGAAACGTATCTCACCTTCCGTCGTAATGAATACCGAACCTTCCGTGAAGACGAACTCTTGTTCACCATTCACATTTAAATCAAGGCTTTCTGCAGTATTGCCGTCAAAAACAAATGAAGTGACTTTGGCTCCATCAGCGCTTTGGTTTGGCATCACATCAAAGGTATTCGATGTTTCTACACTTGTTGCAGGTTCACGACTGGTGATTGTGCCGTCTTGCATCAACTGCACGTCGTCACCAATGGTCACGCCAAGCTGAGAAACTATCGAATCATCGCCATCACTATCAACCGCATACACAGGCAGATTAAAGCTTAAATCGTTGTTGCCACGTGCATCTTGATGATCCAGAGCTTCGATTAAGGTAAATGTGTATTCGCCTAAGGTTCCAGAGTTAAAGTCCAACGTAAATACTGTTGTCTCCACATTAGACGAACTGGTAGTAAAGCCAATGTACTTACCCGAGCCTTGAGGTTCTTCACGCAGTTCGACCGCTAAGCCATTCGATTTAAGTGCATCGTTAGTATTGAACTCGGTTGGTTCCAAACGGAAGCGAACCACATCATCACTTTGGTTGGTGAAAGTAATCGTCTGTGTTGAGCTGACCGCGCCAGCATTTGGTGCAGAACCATCAGCTAGGTTTGTTTCTGAGAGCGTAACGCTTGGTACCGCATCGATAGTTGGAATATCACCATCGGTGATCGTTAACGTAACGGTTGACGTGACTGAGTCTTTGTCGAAATCGCTTGAGGTCACCACTATCGACTTAACAATATCGCCGGCCGTATGGTCAAGATCTCGATTAGGCTCAAAGCGAACTTCACCTTCGAGGGTAATGTACAGTTTACCTTCTGCGAAGATAAACTGCTGTTCGCCTGCAATATTTTGATCGAGGGTGTTTACGACGCCATCATAAGTGAACTGAGTGATGGTCGCGCCGTCAGCACTTTGGTCTGGCATGACATCAAAAGTGGCCGTGGTCGGTGTACCAGCCGCTAAATCAGCGATGGTCGGCTCGGTAATATTGAGCGCACCATCTTGCATGATTTGAACATCATCACCAATCGTTACATTAAGCTGCGATACCAGTGAATCATCACCATCACTGTCTACCGCATAAACAGGCAGATCAAAGCTCAAATCGTTCTTATCTAGGCCATCAACATGGTCTAGCGCTTCAAGTAGAGTGAAAGTGTATTCACCTAACGTGGTTGAAGAGAAGCTAATGGTAAACACGGGTACTTCAGCGCTCGAACCGTTGGTAATAAAGCCTATGTAAGTGCCCGGATTAGCAGAGTCTTCTTTTATCTCGACCGCAAACCCATTCGATTTCAGTGCACCACCGACATTAAACTCAGTTGGTTCAATGCGGAAACTCGTCACATCATCACTTTGGTTAGTGAAAGTAATCGTTTCGGTTTGACTTACTGCGCTACCGCTAGGGCTAGAGCCATCGCTAAGGTTAGTTTCAGATAGAGTAACGCTTGGCACGGCATCGATGGTTGGGATATCACCATCAGTAATCGTCAGCGTAACCGTTGCTGTCACTGGATCGTTATCGAAGTCACTAGAAGTCACCACAATCGACTTCACGATATCTTCGCTCGTTGTGTGGTCTAAATTACGATTTGGCTCAAAACGCACTTCACCTTGAAGAGTGATGAATAACTCACCTTCCGTGAAGCTAAACTTTTGCTCGCCATTGTCAGCTTGATCAAGTGTTCGAAGTTGACCATCGTAGGTGAACTGAGTGATTGTCGCGCCGTCAGCACTTTGCGTTGGCATCACATCGATCGTATTGGTCGTTACAGTACCACCAGCCAAATCAGCAACATTCGGTTCAACGATATCTAATGTGCCGTTTTGCATGATTTGGACATCATCACCGATAGTCACATTGAGTTGAGACACCAACGAATCATCACCATCTTTATCAACAGCGTAAACCGGCAGGTCAAAGCTTAGGTTGTTATTTCCTATCCCATCAATGTGATCTAACGCTTCCAACAGTGTGAAGGTGTATTGACCAATATTGGTATCCGAGAAACTAATCGTGAACACGTTCGTTTCAACATTAGGCGCCGTCGTCACAAAACCGATGTAGCCACCCGGCGTACTTGGGTCGACTTTCAACTCAACCGTCAGTCCGTTCGATTTTAGAAGGCCGCCAATATTGAACTCAGTAGGTTCAATACGGAAACTCGTCACGTCATCACTTTGGTTGGTGAAGGTAATCGTTTCAGTTTGACTGACCGCACTGCCACTTGGAGCAGAGCCATCACTCAGGTTGGTTTCAGATAACGTAACACTTGGTACATTATCAATCGTTGGAATATCGCCATCGGTAATGGTCAGCGTAACCGTTGAAGAAACAAGATCGTTATCAGAATCACTTGAGGTCACCACTATCGATTTAACAATGTCTCCACCTGTGTGGTCAAGATTGCGATTAGGCTCGAAACGCACGTCACCTTGCAGGGTGATATAAAGCGAACCCTCAGCAACATCAAACTTCTGCTCACCCGTATCGCTTTGGTCAAGTGTTAGTACCGCTCCACCATCGTAGGTAAACTGGGTAATGGTCGTTCCATCAGCGCCTTCTTCATCGAGAACATTAACCGTTGTCGTGGTCGGCGTGTCTGCCGCTAAATCCGCAACCGTTGGCTCTTCAATATTGAGTGAGCTATTGACCATCACTTGAACGTCATCGGTGATCGTCACCGCCAACGGAGACATCAGAGAATCGTCACCGTCGCTATCGACGGCGTAAACTGGCAAGTTGAATGTTAGGTCGTTATTGCCTTGAATCGGCGTGTGGTCAATCGCTTCGAGAAGCGTAAAGGTGTATTCACCCAAATTGGCACTGCTGAAATCAAGAGTGAAAACGGTAGTTTCAGTATTCGAAATATCAGTCGTGAAACCGATATAATTACCCGACCCCGCAGGTTCTTCTCTAAGCTCGATAACCAAACCATCGGACGTAAGAGAATCGCCAACGTTAAATTCGCTAGGCTCTAAACGGAATCTCTCAACATCGTCACTTTGGTTGGTGAAAGTGATCGTCTCGGTTTGACTAACCGCGCTACCACTCGGGTTCGAACCATCACTCAGATTCGTTTCAGATAAGCTAACCGTTGGAATAACATCAATGGTTGGGATATCGCCATCGGTGATCGTCAATGTAACCGTTGAAGAGACTGAATCTTTATCGAAGTCACTTGAGGTCACCACAATCGACTTCACAATATCTTCGCTCACCGAGTGGTTTAGGTTACGGTTTGGCTCGAAACGCATTTCGCCTTCAAGGGTGATGAACAAGCTACCTTCTGCGAAGTTAAACTGCTGCTCGCCTGAAATGCTTTGATCCAGTGTGTTTACGACACCGTCATAAGTGAACTGAGTGATGGTCGCACCATCTGCACTTTGATCAGGCATCACATCAATGGTGTTGGTTGTTACAGTGCCGTCAGCAAGATTTGGCTCGATGATATCTAACGTGCCGTCTTGCATGATTTGAACGTCATCACCGATAGTCACATTGAGTTGCGAGACCAATGAATCGTCGCCATCGCTGTCTACCGCATAAACAGGAAGTTCAAAGCTTAAATCGTTTTTATCTAGGCCATCCACATGGTCTAGCGCTTCAAGTAAGGTAAAGGTGTATTCACCTAACGTAGTAGCAGAGAAACTAATGGTGAATACTGGGATTTCAGAGCCAGAACCGTTGGTAATAAAACCGATGTAAGTGCCCGGATTAGCAGAGTCTTCTTTTATCTCGACCGCAAACCCATTCGATTCCAGTGCCCCACCGACATTGAATTCAGTTGGTTCAATACGAAATTTAGCTACATCATCACTACCAGCGGTAAAGGTAATCGTCTCGGTAGCGCTGACCGCACTTCCGCTTGGAGAAGATCCATCAGTAAGGTTGGTTTCTGAGAGAGTAACAGGCGGGATCAAATCAATGATTGGATCTTGGCCGTCAGTGATACTTAGCTCAAGCGTTGAAGTGTCAGTGTCTCCATCACCATCTTCAGCTAAAAATGAGAATTGTTTGACAATGGTTTCACTGTTTGTGTGGTCAATATCGCGCGCAACTTCAAAGCTAAAATCACCATTCAGTGAGATGGTTACGACACCCTCAGTAAAACTGAATGTTTGAGCAGCATCTGGAAGCAAGCTCTGATCTAGTGAGTAATCAACACCATCATAGTTAAACGATTGAATTGTCGAGCCATCAGCGCCTTCGAAATTAAATAGGTTGTACGAAACAACTGTATCACCAGTCAACGTTGGTTCATCGACAGAGACAACGTTATCCACTAATTCAACAACATCATCTGTGACATTAACGAGAATCTCAGCGGCTTCTGGTGTGTTCGAGCCTCCAGACAGTGCAGAACGATCTCCATCCGCATCAACAGCATAAATTGGCAGTGCAAAGGTCAACAACGCGTCTTCAGCGCCTTGGTGAGAAAGCTCTTCATACAAAGTGAATTCGTAGTTACCCAGTGAAGGGCTATCAATTTTAACATCAAAGACCGTAATTCTCGATCCATTGACCTCTACATAACCTTCGTAAGTTCTTACACCATTAGTTTCGTCAACCAACTCGAGTAGCACCGCCGCACCATTAGAAACCAAGGTGCCACCCGTATTAAATTCCGTCGGCTCCAGTTCATAATGATCGATGATGTCGCTTTCGAAAATATCGGCAGTGATACTTCCGCTCCCCGCTACGGGAGCGGTTCCCTCTTGTGAACCACCAATGATGCCGGCTTCATCGACACTAATACTGTCGATATTGGTAATAACTGGGCTATCCCCATCAGAGATAACAATGTTGATGTTACTGGTTACAACATCTTGGTCGAAATCGGTAATCGTGATTGGTAAGTCGAACGTCAGTGAATCGGTACCCACTTGTTCGATTGGATTAAATTGCTCGAATTTATAAGTACCATCGGTATCTAGTGAGATAGTAAGAACAACCTCACCTCGGCCTTGAATGGACAAAGTGATCGTTGTTCCATCATCAGATAGCCTTGCAAGCGTATTTTGATTATCGCTGAGTATTCCATCAAATTGGTCCAACGCACTCGCATCAAAAACGGCTGATTGAAGGTTATCACTGCCAATATTGGAGAATGTCCCTTCGATTGGAACATTGCTTGTTTCTATGTTAGTGATATTCACACTTTCAGCAGACGGATCGACCCCATCAACCACGGAAACTTGTACATTGATTGGTGTTGCTAATGGGTTTCCCGCGGTGTCTTCACCTTGAATATCAAAAGTGATGTTAATTTGATCGCCAGTATAGGAAACCTGACCACCACCAACAGACGTTACGTGATCAATTGGTTGAGAAATCGTTGTGGTCAGTGAAAGCTCAGCGTTATTTCCAACACTAACAACATCGATGTCGATGCGTAATACTTCATCGGTACCTTGAACACCAATGATAGAGTTCGTCGCCGCATCATAAGTAAACGTAACGGGTTGACCACTTGAGGTAATATCACTGTTTAGCTCTGTGAGTAGCGAAGCGAGAGACAGTGCTTCTGGAACAAAAGAATCAGGGGAGAGCGCTAAACTACCAGCAATAATCGTTTCGGCAGTTGTAATAGATTGGGGGTAGGTATTGCCAGAAATGGAGCCTTCAGTGAGCACTTCATTGATTGATTGACCGCCCGATGAACGGGTTATTGTTCTGAACTCTTCTCGGTCTTCATCAACCGTTTGTTCTGCTAGACCTGCGGTCTCAAAAAATGTCGACGGATGAGTTTCGGTGTAGTTGTAGTCAATCGTCACAAAGCCAGCGTTTGCAGAACCTAATCCGCTACCCGCAGCAGTTGCTTCTAAGATTTGGGTCGGGTCGGCACCACCTAAAATGGCTTCTTGGATAGCAGCAAATTCATCATCAAAATCTCCAGCATCGGCTTGCTGCAAGTCAAAATTAACTTCTCCAGCGATCGGAGCATCAGCCCACGCTAAGTCTTGATCAACACAGCCAACACAATTACTTGCCACCTCAGTGACACCGTTTGGGGTACCTAATAAAAGCTCTGCTTGGTTGGCAGTAATAACAATCTCGTTTTCACGAATAATATCGCCAACTGAAATTTTTCGTGCGCTTCCGTCAGACTTAACCGCAATGACTTCTCCACTCACTGCCTCTACAACTGCAGCTTGGCGCGAAACTTCAATACCCATATATCCCCCGAGGTCACAAAATGCTGTATTGCTCAACATCGTGAAAATGATAGTAATAACGGTTTCAGGCTTAAATTATATTCAGAACTTATTCTCTGCATTAACAATCAATTACGTAGACTGATGTATGTGATGAGTCAGTTCCGTTTCGCCTGTTTTTTTTATAGTTTACTTAACCTTAAGCCTAGTCTTCCTTATCCGAAATGTCATGTCTGTGCGAAGTGACTTCTTTTCACAAATCTAGGCATTCACTTTAGTTTGTTCATGGACTAAGCAAAAGTTTATAGGGTGTTGATTAATGTGCAATAAAATGCACACCTTAATTACACCTCAAATTTTTATAAATATATACAGTAATAAAGTTGATAAATCATTAGGATTTATAGGCAATTAATAAGGTCGAGATATACCTAAACCCCAAAGAAGAACTAAATCCCATATTTGAGACAAGGTTCAGCACAAAGCTGATGAGAAACCGTTCAAACGCCATATATGGCGTCAATTACATATACAACTGCTAGAGTATTGAATAGGTATGCAGGGACAATGAGTAGAAGTTGCAAATGGATATTTCGAGGAATCCAAAAAAAAGCCCACTAAGTTAAACCTTAGTGGGCTTTAAAATAAGTATATAGCGTTATGCTGTTAGCAATGACACACTATTATTTAGCAAGGCGATTTGCAGTCCAGACGTAAAGCAGCTCGAGAGCAATCGTCGCACCAGCCAATGCTGTAATCTCGCTTTGGTCATACGCTGGAGAAACTTCTACAACGTCCATACCAACCATGTTGATACCTTGCAAGCCACGGATAATTTTCAGAACTTTATCTGAATTCAAGCCGCCGCAAACCGGAGTACCTGTACCCGGAGCAAAAGCAGGATCCAGGCAATCGATATCAAACGTTAGGTAAACTGGCTTATCACCGACAATGCCTTTCACTTGAGCAATGATCTCGTCCACGCTCATGTCGTTCGCTTGCATCGCGTTAATAACGTTAAAGCCGTGCCCTTCCTGCTTGTACTCTGTACGAATACCAATTTGCACTGAATGTTCAGGCGAAATTAAGCCTTCATTTGGCGCATGGTAGAACATAGTACCGTGATCGTAACGACTGCCCTGACTGTAAGTGTCAGTGTGCGCATCGAAGTGAATCAGAGCCATCTCACCGTACTTCTTGCCATATGCTCTTAACAAAGGCAGCGTAATGAAGTGATCACCACCTAAACCTAACAGAGTTTTACCACTATTTAGAATCGCATCAGCAGCCGCTTCTAAACGTTGAGTTAAGTCTTCTGCATCACCGCAATCAAACACAAGGTCGCCAGCATCAATGACTGAGGTGTGTTCAAATACATTGAAGTCCCAAGGGAATTTTTTACCTTCCCACGCCAAGTTAACTGACGCACGACGAATCGCATCCGGTCCCATACGAGCACCCGGACGACCCGATGTCGCCATATCTAGCGGCGCGCCTAACACAACCACATCAGCATCGTTATCGATTGGGTTTTGCACCAATGGACGACGCATAAACGTCATCGCATTGGAGTACAGCGAGTAATCTGGTTTCGTAAATAGATCGTTCATTAAAAATCCTCAAGATAGGTGTAACCCATCAAGCCTTGCTCTAACTCTTCAAGTACGCTTTGTTGCTCTTGTGCTGGTACTTTCGCCGTGACCAAATCTTTGTAGTTCTGACGAATCAGATCCGTATCGATGTGAACATAACGCATCATGTCTTCAACCGTGTCGCCTTCGTTGATGTAATCGATGTTCGCTTCACCGCTTTCGTCAACGTTGACCACTACGCTGTGCGTATCACCAAATAGGTTATGCATATCACCCAAGATCTCTTGGTATGCGCCTACTAAGAAGAAGCCCATCAGGTAAGGTTCGTCTGGGTTCCATGCTGGAACTGGCAACGTTGTTTCAATGCCTTGGCCGTCAACATACTGGTCGATCGTACCATCAGAATCACATGTGATATCCAGTACTACCGCGCGTCGCTCATCCGCATTGTCCAATCCACTTAAAGGCAATACAGGGAACACCTGATCGATACCCCAAGCATCTGGCAACGATTGGAACAAAGAGAAGTTCACGAAGAACTTATCTGCCAAACGTTCGCTCAACTCATCCAAAATTGGACGGTGGTAGCGGTTCTTAGTGCTCATTCGAGAGCTAAGTTCGTAGTTAATTCGCAAAGACATCTGTTCTGCCCAAGCACGGTGCTGAAGGTTCAGCATGCCTGTCGCAAATTGGTTATGTGCTTCTGCGATATCACTTTGCGTGTCGTTGTAGATCTCAATCAGCGCGCGGTCATCATTACCTGCATCTAACTCCAAGAAGTTCTTCCACATGTTGTTTAGCAACAGTGGTGCGTCTGCTTCTGGCGCTGCCATATCTTCTGGCGAGTAGCTTTCGGTACCAATCACGTTAGTCACTAGTACTGCATGGTGCGCAGTCAGTGAACGACCAGATTCCGAAATAATCACAGGCTGTGGTTGATTGTAGAGCTTACAAATATCCCCTACTGTCATCACGATGTTGCGAGCGTACTCAAGCAAGCCGTAGTTCATTGAGTTTGAAGATTGGCTGCGTGTGCCGTCGTAATCGACCGCCAAACCGCCACCAACGTCTAAGAACTTCAGTTGAGCACCGATATCACGCAGTTCACAGTAAAAACGAGCCGCCTCACTCACACCATTTCGCACATCACGAATATTCGCCATTTGCGAGCCAAGGTGGAAATGCACTAGCTCTAGAACATCCAGTTGATCTTCTGCTTTCAAGCGTTCAATAACGGTCAATACTTGTGATGCAGACAAACCGAATTTCGACTTCTCACCACCACTTGCTTGCCATTTACCTGCACCTTGAGATGCAAGACGAATGCGTAGACCTAAACGAGGTTTCACGCCAAGCGCTTTCGCTTCAGAAAGAACAAGATCAAGCTCTGACAACTTCTCTAGAACGATGAATACTTTGTGCCCTAGCTTTTCGCCAATAAGCGCAAGACGGATGTATTCTCTGTCTTTGTAACCGTTACACACGATCACAGAACTCGCTTTTTGAGCCAGCGCCAATACCGCTAATAGTTCAGGTTTACTGCCCGCCTCTAGACCTAGTTGCTTCTGCTCTAATTGAGCTTGGCTTGCTAAGATCTCGTCAACCACTTCTTTCTGTTGGTTAACTTTAATCGGGTAAACAAGTAGGTAACGGTTATCGTACTGATATTCGTCGATCGCTTGGTTGAATGCGTTACAGATATTGTGCACACGTTGATGCACTATTTGAGGAAAACGCACAAGAGCAGGCAAACCAATATTTCGCTGCTCTAACTGTTTTACGATCTGACTTAGCGGAACTTGATGATCGGTTTCGCTCGGTGAAACATACACCTCACCGTTATCATCAATTCCATAAAAACCTTGGCTCCAGTGCTTTACATTATACTCAGCACGGATGCGTTCCAAATTAACCGAATTTTCCAATTCTAGAGACCTCACACTATAGGGCCATCGACAGAAGATACCTCTTTGGAATAGCGAGGTATAACCCAACAAAAAGCGTTCAAAAACGATTTGTTGGCTGCATTAACCGATATTATTAAGAGCGAGTCCAACCATTGATATTTGTGGTGACGATTACGTTTATTTATCGACAGATCGACTTAAAGTGACAGGTAAGGAATTACAAGGTTTTAGGGTAAAAAACAGGCTGAAGCGCATTAAATATAAAGCAATTTCTCACATTAAATTAGGGAAAAAAAATGTGCAGGAACCATAAGATTTTTAGTAAATTGAGTGAGGTTAAGTCAGAGTTGTGACAAATATAAGCACTTCACTATCTGAACTCTCGCTATCACCAACACAGCTTGTATCCTGTTACCTCATACCTATTGATGAGTGTTAAATCATGTCTGAAATGTACACGACCTACGCAAAGCAATACGACTCTGCTGCTCGCGATAATATTTATAATGCCCTATTAGAACGCCCATCAACCATAGCCTTACTTGATGATGTGAATGGGCTCGACATTGTCGACCTTGGCTGTGGATCAGGTATTTACGCACAATGGTTTATTGACCAAGGTGCAAACAAAGTCACGTGCACCGATCTATCTCAAGATATGGTCGACCTAGTGAACGGAAAACAGATCCCCAATGTGACCGCATACGCGCAAGATGCTGCGCTTGGTTTACCTAAAGAAGCTGATAACAGCGCTGATGTCATCGTGTGCCCATTAGTACTGCATTATATTGAAGATCTAAAACCTGTCTTTGATGACATTTATCGCGTTCTAAAACCGGGCGGCTACATCGTGTTTTCCACTCACCACCCATTTGCGGATTTCGAGTGCACCCTTCAGGTAACTACTTTGAGCGCGAATTCATTCAAGAAGAGTGGAACACGGTCGGCACACCCGTTCAGGTAAGCTTCTACCGCCGTTCATTAACCGAGCTTTGCCAAGCTGTCAGCCAATCTGGCTTGCTGATTTCACAAATCACTGAAGGGACAATCGACGAGAAGGCCAAGGTCATCTCTGAAGAAACGTACGAGCGCCTATCGAAAAACGTTAACTTCATCTTTATGCGTTGCGAAAAAGTGTCTGCCTAGCCCGCAAGTAAATCGCGTGTGTCTTTGATTGCGTCAAAGGCACTTTTTATCTTCCTAACCATCTCAACTCAGCACCCGCTCAACTGAACAAAAAATAAACTTTTCTCGTCCATACCTTGTATTCGATTCGATCTTCTTGTAATTTCAACTGACCAACCAATCGGTCAGCCTTCGAATTTAGGGGATACTATGAGCCATAATCTAGACCTTGAACCAAACACGTCGAGCACCAACGACATGGATCAAATGTTCAACCGACAAAAAGATCACTACCGCAATAACGTTAATCCTACGCTTGAGCAGAGAAGAGAAAACCTCTCAGTACTAAAAGCGTTGTTAATGCGTTATCAAGAGCAATTGATTGAGGCAGTATCTGAAGATTATGGCCATCGAGCAAAGCACGACAGCTTGATTGCTGATATCACCCCTTCTCTTCACCAGATCAATTACAGCGTGAAGAACCTTAAGAAGTGGTTGAAGCCATCGCGCCGCAAAGCTGGTTTGATGCTAACGCCAGCAAAGATCACGGTTCATTATCAACCTGTGGGCGTTGTGGGCATCATTGTTCCATGGAACTTCCCAGTCATGCTCTCGTTAGGACCTCTGATCACAGCGTTAGCAGCGGGCAACACTGCGATGCTTAAGATGTCGGAGTTTACTCCAGCGACCAATCGAGTTTTAAAAGCGATGTTGACCGAAGGCTTTAGTGAAGATCAGGTTGCGATTATCGAAGGCGAAGCTGACGTTTCCACTAAATTTAGCCAACTGCCGTTTGACCATATCCTATTCACAGGCTCAACCGCTGTGGGTAAACACGTTATGAGAGCAGCGGCTAACAACTTAACACCCGTTACCTTGGAATTAGGCGGCAAATCTCCAACTATCATTGCCCCTGACTTTGATGTGGCGGACGCTGTTGAACGTATCCTGTTTGCCAAGAGCTTAAACGCTGGCCAAATATGTGTAGCGCCTGATTACATCTTATTGCCGCGAGAAAAATCGGACGAGTTCATCACAGCTTATAAGCGTTATTTCAAGAAGCTTTATAAAGCCGGTATTGAGAGCAAAGACTTAACCTCAGTGATCAACATGCGCCAATACAATCGCTTGAAAGGTGTCATTGAAGACGCACAAGCCAAAGGCGCGGTTATTCACACGGTAACCGAACAAGCACAGGACGATGTAAACCACAGAATGACGCCGCACCTTCTCACCGAAGTGAACGATGAGATGCTCGCGATGCAAGAAGAGCTGTTTGGTCCTATTTTGCCTATCGTGCCTTATGATTCCATCGAAGAAGCAATAAGCTACATCACAGAGAGAGAACGCCCACTGGCTCTGTACCTGATGAGCCATAATAAAGAAACCCAAGACAAGTTTTTATCAGACACGCACTCTGGCGGCGTGTGTATTAATGATTCTTTGGTGCATGTGGCAGCAGAAGACGCGCCGTTCGGTGGCATCGGCCCTTCAGGCATGGGACATTATCACGGCATTGAGGGCTTCAAGACCTTTAGCCATGCGAAAACCGTGTTGACTCGAGGCAAAATCAACTTCACTAAGTTGATGCACCCTCCATATAACAACCCAATCAAAAAAATGATGTTCAAAGTACTCAATAGATGATCACCAAAAGACAAAAAATCCTAGATGCTGCACTCCTGCTCTTCTCTCAACAAGGGCTAGAGGGCACATCTACCGGACAAATAGCGAAAACAGCCGGCGTGGCAAAAGCGACGTTGTTTCACCACTTCGAGAACAAATCTCTATTGATTGATGAGCTGTTTCGCGAGCTGAAGCTAGAGCTATTCTCGACCCTTCAACCGCACACTGATGTGGCAGTAGAAGATCGCTACCAAGCCTTTAAGTTCATGTGGATCACAGGAATCGAATGGGCATTAGAGAATCCGGTTGCGATGAAGTTCTTTACCAATGTTCATTTCGACCCAACAACTCAAACTCGAGAAGTGATTGTTTCACAGATGTTCGCATCGCTAGACGAGATCATTTTGAAAGGGCAAGAAGATGGTGAATTGATGGTGTTGGACATTAACCTTGTTAGGCACTTCATCCATAGCCACTTTCTGATTTGTGCAAACTGGCTGATTGAACAAAGCGAGTCTCCACCAGAGCAAACATCGAAGTACATCAACGATAGCTTTAATATGTGTTGGCGAGCCGTTGGTGGGCAAACCAAGTAGCTTTAGCTCTAAGCCAAAGTTCTTAAGTTCTTAAGTTCTTAAGTTCTAGACTCAACTTATTTCCAATAATGATCACTAAAGCGCCACATAGGCGCTTTAATTATTTGAACACAATTTAATCACCTCAGCATATTGACTCAGAGTACGTTCTTTCAGTACCATCCCACCATCATTTCAAAAGAGAATAACGCCATAATGAAGTACTAACATCCTGACATCCGATTTATTTTTATAAAAATCATTTGGACACTCGGGGTTAGTGGGCGTTACTTCGTCATCTATTTTCGCGACAAATCAAGCTCTTAAAGATCCGTTTTTTGACAAACAAACATCTTTAAGATCAGAACTTCAAAGACAGAAATCAGATCAGCACTTTATTTCCTATCTTTGATTGGTACGCTACCTAAGTAACGTCTTTGGCGATCTATACATAGAATTCTGTATAGAAAAAGCGCCTCACCCCTTTTACTCGTTTACACGTAAAGGGAGGTATTTCTATGCCTACTATATTAGCCAACAATCTCTCATTCCAACTCGATACTGGTGAGTGGTTATTCAAAGAAATCACCTTTAATTTGAGCACACGCCTCACCGGCTTAGTCGGAAGAAATGGGGCTGGTAAGTCATTGTTGCTTTCATTGCTCGTTGGACAAAAACAGCCCACAACAGGCAGTGTTTCGCGCCAAGGTTCAATCGGCTTTTACTCTCAGTTACCATCAAAGCTACTGGATACCAACATCACCATCGCTGACTTCTTAGGGCTCACCGAAAAGTTAGAAGCATTAAGCGCCATAGAACAAGGTAGCTGTGAACTGCAGCACTTCAATATCATTGGTGATGATTGGGATCTAGAGGCACGTACCCAGCAGTTGCTAGGTACATTAAAGATCACTAGTGATTTGAACACGCCCTGTTGCTCTTTGAGTGGTGGACAACTCGCCCTGTTACAGCTTCATCAGCTGTTCGTATCAAATAACGACATACTGATCCTCGATGAGCCTTCGAACCATTTGGATAACGATGGACGCAATTGGGTACTCGAACAGTGCCAGTTGTTTGAAGGCAAAGTGCTTGTCGTCAGCCATGATCGAAGCTTATTGAGACAAATGGACGGGATCTACCACCTCAACAGCTTGGGCGTACGTTTCTATAAAGGAAATTATGATGATTACTTCAAACAAGTGTCTAGCCAAAGCGAAGCGCTAGAGAAACAGATTGCGCATCATCAGTCCGAAAAGAAACGACTCGAGCGTCAAGCTCAAGCCAACAAGGAAAAGGCGCAGCAGCGAGAATCTCAGGGAAACCGACTCAGAAAGTCAGGTAGCCAACCCAAGATCTTATTGGATGCGATGAAAGATAAAGCAGGACAAAGCCAAGCCGCATCTGCGACAAGCCAAAGGAATCTCATTGACCAAAACCAACATAAACTTCAGTCGCTTAAAGAACAGAAGGAACGACTAAAACCACAAGCTTTGTATCTACAGCAAAGTAATAGCAGTAAAAAGAGCTCTTTGTTAACCGTTGAGAACTGCCGCCTTGTTTACGGCTCAGGTGCGCCAATCAGTTTCTCTTTATCACAAGGGGAACGGTGTTATCTAACCGGTGCTAATGGGTGTGGAAAGTCGACACTGTTAAAAGCGATTCACGGTCAACACACCAATTATCAAGGCTCGATTAAGCGCTTGGGGGCGACCGTCTATTTGGATCAACACTTTGGTTTGTTAGACACCAACGAGACGATGTTCGATAGCTTAATGACGCACAGCTTTGGATTAACAGAGAGCGACGCGCGAACCCTACTAGCAAGAATTGGATTTAGGCGAGATTCGGTATATCGAAAAGTCGTTCACCTCAGCGGTGGCGAGAAAATGAAGTTGGCGATGTTGAACGTTAGTCATAAACAGGATGCCCCACTTCTTTTGCTTGATGAACCAGACAATCACTTGGACATAGACTCAAAGCAAATATTGGCGTCCGCTTTACGTGAATACCAAGGCGCGTTCATCTTGGTCTGTCATGATAGCGATTTTGTTGAAGAGGTCGGCGTTAGCCAAAACCATATACAGCTTTAACCTTCGTAAATTCGTTCACTTAGTTTAGTTAGGCGAGTATTCTTCCGGATACTCGCCTTTCTCGATTGAGACAAGTAAACTACGCGCCTCGAACATCTATTTATAAGGCTAAGGTTTGCATACTCTAGAACAATTAAAATCGGGGCAACTCAAAGGTATTAAGCGTTTAAAACTGTCAGAAGGTCTCACCGAGTTTCCTCTAGAAATCATAGAGCTTGCAGATTCTCTTGAGATCCTAGACCTTTCAGGTAATCAGCTGTTAGACCTACCAGCCGAGTTATCACAGCTGACTAACCTGCGTATCATCTTCGCGTCGAATAACCTGTTTACGCACCTGCCTGATGTTCTAGGGTCACTTCCTAAGCTTGAAATGGTTGGCTTCAAAACCAACCAAATCAAAACCGTTAGCGAGCAATCTCTGCCGACTCAACTACGTTGGTTAATCCTGACCGACAATGAGATTGAGATTCTACCTAGCTCACTAGGTGAAAGACCGCGACTACAGAAACTGGCATTGGCGGGTAACAAGATTCGCGTTTTGCCAGAAAGCATGGAAAACCTATCCAACCTTGAGCTAGTTCGCCTGTCTGCAAACCAGTTGACTGAATTCCCTGAATTCCTTATTAAGCTACCAAAACTGGCTTGGCTAGCATTTGCGGGTAACCCGTTTTGCAAACACCCTAGCAGCTTAGATAGCGTGCCTGCTGTAAGCTCGCAATGCTACTCACTGAATCAAGTACTTGGTCAAGGTGCGTCTGGCGTAATTTCACATGCTAACTGGTTGAACAGCGATTTTGATTTCCCACAGGAAGTCGCTGTAAAAGTATTTAAAGGTGAAGTAACAAGCGACGGCTACCCACACGATGAGCTCGAAGCTTGTTTGCAGGCTGGTCATCATAACAACCTAGTGAAGTCGATAGCTCAAGTCGATGAACAAGACTACCTCGCATTAGTGATGGAGCTTATCCCAAGCAGCTATTACAACCTAGGTTTGCCCCCTACTCTCGAAAGCTGCACTCGCGATACCTTCAACGAAGGCTTTGAGCTTTCAATTACTCAGATCAATAGCATTACTGAACAGATGATTGATGTGTTTGAACACCTTCATGCCAACAAAGTCTGTCATGGTGATCTATACGCTCACAACACTTTAGTGAACCAACAAGGTCAGATGATCTTTGGTGACTTTGGAGCGGCAACTATCTACGGTTACCTAACTGAAGAGCAACAACAAGGCATTCGCCGAATTGAGGCACGTGCATTGAAGTACTTTATTGAAGACCTACTGACGATTTGTACAAAGCAAGATCAAGACAGCGAGCTTTATACTCGATTGGCGAACTTCGAAGCTTAATGGCTTAATGGCGCGTTGATTAGAAGTAATCGGTCGAATTGAAAACAACAAAGCCAACATCACTGTTGGCTTTGTTATTCTTGGAACATCACTTATTTTCATGGGCAAGCAAGCTCGGCTAAAAAGGATTAACGCTCAGCCTGCACCAATTTCAGATAGGAATGCAGCTCACCATTTTTATATTCCACTGCAGAGTGAATATTAAGGTCAGCACGAGCCACAACAGCAAACTGGTAGCGATTCTCGCCCTTCAAAATCTCGACGTGTAACAAACCATCTTTTAGTTGCCACTGCCCTGTTGTTTCAAATCGGTCGAACAAACGATATTCAATCAAAGAACCGTCAGCATTGAAGTGCACTTCAGTGATGTAACCGCCGGGGCAACTCTTCACCCAAACTCGATTCTCGATATCTCTGACCGTAAAGTTACGCTTTGTGTCACGCCACGCTAGGAAGCCTTCGCTATCATAAAGAGCAATGTCGAGATCAGTTCTAGAGATTAACGGCTGCTCATTTTGCTCACGACAATAAAGTTGAAGCAGAATTTGCTGAACTGTTTCGCTCTGTAATTCACTCATTGTGACTTCCCTTTCTCATTGCTCTGCGTTAGACGTGGTATTGATCAACCAATTCTATTTAAAGCGGGCTACACAAGCTCGTAAGAAACAACATACAGCTGAGAGATACCTGGATAGATATCTTGAATCACGTCTTTCAGTACTTGCAGCGTCATGTTCTCTTGCTGAGCATGGAACTCACCTAAGTCATCAAATAGGATTGGTTCAACGCTGATGATCTTAAGATTACAGAACACACGGCCTTGCTCTAGCGTCGATACTTCCACAACACTACCTGGCTGGTAGTCACGTTCAGATTCATCGCGAATAGTAATCGTCTTCTTGCCAGAAAGGATGTCAGTTTCAAAACGTTCGAAGAACGTCATAGTGGTCGGTGCGGTCATTTATCTCGGTCGCTTAACATTTAAAGGTTAGGTAGATGTTTATATACCAGAATGCGTGTTCAAGCGAATAAAAATTAGATGCGGAAGTTCATCTCGTCATTCCCAAGACTGACGGAGGAAGGAGTTGGGAATCTCTAAAAGAGCCAAATTACAGGCAATAAAAAAGGAGAACCGAAGTTCTCCTTTTCTTAAACCTTTAAGCTAACTCTAAATTATAGAGATGCTTTCGCTTTTTCAACTAGAACAGCAAATGCTGCTTTGTCGAATACTGCGATGTCAGCAAGAATCTTACGGTCGATCTCGATAGATGCTTTCTTAAGGCCATTGATGAAACGGCTGTAAGATAGACCATTTTGACGAGATGCCGCGTTGATACGTGCAATCCAAAGTTGACGGAATTGACGTTTCTTGTTGCGACGGTCACGGTAAGCGTATTGACCAGCTTTGGTAACTGCTTGGAAAGCTACGCGGTAAACACGTGAACGTGCTCCGTAGTAACCTTTAGCTTGTTTTAGAACTTTCTTATGACGTGCACGAGCTTGTACACCACGTTTTACGCGAGGCATTATGCTTCTCCTAAACTAAACGAATTTATAAACTAAAAAGAATTAAGCGTATGGCATCATACGTAGAACTTGAGCAACTTCACATTTAGGAAGGATCGAGTTCGGACGTAGCTGACGCTTGTTCTTAGTAGTACGCTTAGTCAGGATGTGACGTTTACCAGCGTGCTTAAACTTAATACCACCAGCAGTTTTCTGGAAACGCTTAGCAGCACCTTTGTTGGTTTTCATCTTAGGCATGATGAATAACTCCGCATTGTTGAGTTGTTAATAACATAGTAATTAGGGCGAATAAAACCCCGCAACCTGAGGCTGCAGGGTTCAATTACTTGCAAAGCCGTTAATTACTTCTTTTTAGGGGCCAACACCATGATCATCTGGCGACCTTCAATTCTCGTTGGGAAAGATTCGACTACTGCAAATTCTTCAGTATCCGCTTTCAAACGATTAAGAACGTCAACACCGATTTCTTGGTGAGCCATTTCGCGGCCACGGAAGCGAATTGTTACCTTCACTTTGTTGCCGTCTTCTAGGAAACCAGTCAGGTTGCGTAGTTTTACCTGATAGTCTCCAATATCAGTTCCAGGTCGGAATTTAATTTCCTTGATCTGAACCTGCTTTTGCTTCTTCTTCTGCTCTTTCGCAGCTTTGCTCTTCTCGAAGAGGAACTTACCGTAGTCCATCACACGACAAACTGGCGGCTCGGCGTTAGGGCTGATCTCTACAAGATCCATACCAGCTTCATTTGCAGCTTCCATCGCTTCAGCGATTGATACTACACCAACAGCTTCGCCGTCTGCGCCAGTTAGACGCACTTCACGAACGCCACGAATGTCACCGTTTAAACGGTGCTGGTTTTGTTTGGCCGGTTGTTGGCCACGTCTTCCGCCTTTAATAGCTATTCCTCCAGATTGAGCTTACGGCTTGAAACCTCAGCTTGGATGTATGAAATAAAGTCATCCACTTTAAATTTGCCAAGGTCCTTACCTTTACGTGTACGTACTGCAATTTCGCCGGCTTCCATTTCTTGGTCACCACACACAAGCATGAACGGTACACGTTTCAAAGTATGTTCGCGGATTTTAAAGCCAATCTTCTCATTTCTCAAGTCTGCTTTGACTCTAAATCCACTTTTTTGCAGTTTTTTCGTAATTTCTTGTACATATTCAGACTGTTTGTCTGTAATGCCCATTACAACTGCTTGTTCTGGCGCCAACCACGTTGGGAAGAAGCCAGCGTATTCTTCAATAAGAATACCGATGAAGCGTTCTAGTGAACCTAAAATCGCGCGGTGGATCATAACTGGCGTGTGACGCTCGTTATCTTCACCTACGTAAGTAGCACCTAAACGTTCTGGTAATGCAAAATCGAGCTGCACTGTACCACATTGCCAAGCGCGGTCCAAACAATCATGCAAAGTAAATTCAATCTTAGGTCCGTAGAACGCACCCTCGCCTTCTTGAATCTCGTATGCAATGTCCATTGCCTCTAGCGCTTGCTTAAGGTCAGCCTCTGCACGGTCCCACATTTCGTCTGAACCTACACGCTGTTCTGGACGAGTAGATAGCTTAACAACGATGCTTTCGAAGCCGAAAGTTGTGTAAGTATCGTAAACCATTTCAATACAAGCTTTAACTTCTTGTTGAACTTGGTCTTCAGTACAGAATACGTGAGCATCATCTTGAGTGAAGCCACGAACACGCATAATGCCGTGAAGTGCGCCAGACGGCTCGTTACGGTGACATGAGCCGAACTCAGCCATACGTAGCGGTAGATCACGGTAAGATTTCAAACCTTGGTTGAAGATTTGAACGTGACCAGGACAGTTCATTGGCTTGATAGCGTATTCACGGTTCTCTGAAGAAGTTGTGAACATCGCTTCAGCGTACTTATCCCAGTGACCAGAGCGTTCCCAAAGAACACGGTCCATCATTAATGGGCCTTTAACTTCTTGGTAATCGTACTCAGTCAATTTTTGACGAATAAATACTTCTAGCTCACGGAAGATAGTCCAACCGTTGTGGTGCCAGAACACCATGCCTGGTGCTTCTTGCTGCATGTGGAATAGGTCAAGCGCTTTACCGATTTTACGGTGGTCACGTTTAGCCGCTTCTTCTAGACGCACAAGGTGAGCTTTAAGTGCCTTCTTGTCGTGGAATGCAGTGCCGTAGATACGTTGAAGCATCTTGTTGTCACTGTTACCACGCCAGTATGCACCCGCTACGTTAAGTAGAGTGAAGTGCTGGCAGAAGCTCATGTTAGGCACGTGTGGACCACGACACATATCGATGTATTCTTCGTGATGGTACAGGCCTGGACGATCGTCTTTAGAAACGTTCTCGTCCAAGATTTCAATCTTGTAAGTCTCGCCGCGAGCTTCGAATGCGTCGCGCGCTTCCTGCCAGCTAACTTTCTTCTTAACAACCTGGTACTTAGTCTTCGCTAGCTCTTTCATGCGCTTTTCGATCTTTTCTAGATCTTCTTGCGTTAGAGAATGCTCAAGGTCGATATCGTAGTAGAAACCGTTATCGATAGTAGGACCGATCGCCATTTTCGCTTCTGGAAAAAGCTGCTTAACCGCGTGGCCTAAAAGGTGAGCACAAGAGTGACGAACGATTTCAAGGCCATCAACTTCATCTTTAGCTGTGATGATTTCTAGGCTTGCATCGTTTTCGATAAGATCACAAGCATCAACACGCTCGCCGTCTACACGACCAGCAATGGTTGCTTTCGCAAGACCAGGACCGATTGATAGGGCAACATCTAGAGTTGATACAGGGTTGTCAAATTGACGCTGACTACCGTCAGGAAGAGTAATAATTGGCATTATTTGTCCTTTACAGTGGTGTTGCACACCAAGCAACACATGAAAATGTTTAATATATGTCTTTCAATCAACGGGTACGCTGATTGGGGATATATGCATAATAAATATACCCACATAGAAGCAAATACAGATGCCCCACTTGTGAGTAGCCGAACATTGTAACGAAATTATATGAAATGACAATGACAGAGCGAACCCGCAAGCTCTCCAACGGCTTCGTTTGGTAAGGTTAACCATGCTGTGGTGACTTACCTACTCTTCTAATCCTCTTGATTACCAAGCTACACCGACTAAACAACTGCACCCTACCTGTTCCGAGTTAACTCATACAACTTACCTCTTACAAACGAGTTATTTAGAACTAAGCTATATAGAAGCAACGGCATGCAGATGAGGTGCATATGGAGAAACGGGCTACTTGTATATCGCTCATACGACCTTTACCGCTAATAATAGCCGCCATGTTTTCTGCGCCAAACGCATGGGCCAACAAAGATTACGGCCCCTTCATCAGTTATACCCAAGCACCACTTCAGTCGGTTCGTCTCACCCCGTCGCTCCGTTCAGGCTTTCCTCTTGAAGAGAATAAAGTTGAAGTATTTACAGCCTTAACTGCCGCGAGTATCTGGGCTCACTCCCACGACTATCATTTAGACTATTATCAAAACCAACTTCAAACAGGCCTACGATGGCAATTGACCAAAGCATGGCAAGTTGAGCTCAATTACCGCTGGTTATACGCCGCCAATAATCATCTCGACAAAATCACTATTAACTTTCACGACCTATTTGGCATCGACCAAGCAGGTCGAGACCAGAAAGACAGACACCAGTTCGACATCTATGCACCAGACCATGGCGTCAATAATCGAGACTTCTCCGGCAACACATTGACTAGCGCTTTCACGCTCTACACCCAATATCAAATCATAGATATAGAAAACCACGGCTTATCTTTTGGCGTCTCCCTTTATCACAACAACGTCAGCCACGGTGCATTTAAGGGAAACAGCACCGAACAAAGCGCTCAACTCAACTATGCATACCAACTTGACATCAATACCTTCTATACAAGCTTAGGGTTAGCGAATCAGTCCAGTAGAGAAGCAGAGAATAGCTTTTCGCATAAGAAGACGACATGGTCATGGATGGGCGGTTATCAACTCACGCTATTTGAAAACCATGAATTGCACCTTGAATACCGTTGGTATGAAGGCGCAGAAGATGGTGACACTGAGTTTTCAGAAGCCGCGAATGAAATGATGTTTGGCTATCGCTATGTGATGCAACGCTCGGCAGTTGAGATATCCATAATCGAGAACATCTTCAACATGGATAATTCCACCGATGTTGCCTTCCAATTGGCCTATCGGCACCAGTGGTAAACCAATTTCAAGACGGGACAGATAGTAGAATCAAAAAAGCCGAACGGTTAAGTTCGGCTTTAGAAATCGTATTGTCTCTATTAATAGACAGAGCGACTACTAACAGATAGATAACTACGCACTCATGATTCTTGATACAGCGTTGCGAATGTCTGAGTCGGCAGCGTTAGCAGGTAAGCTGAATGAGATGTATTGGTCGCCACGGAAGCTCATTGAGCGGTCGATTTCTGCTAGGCAGTGAACCATAGAACCATCTACGATGAATGACAGCTCGATCTCTTTGTTATTCATAAAGCCGCCGCTGCGAAATTCAATCTCTTGGTAACAGCCAGAGCGAGAAGCAAAGCTGTTGCCTTTTAAGAAGCCCTTCTCTACGTCTGCTTTCACCATTGCCATGCCCGATGCTTCCACACCTTGGATAATTTTGGCGACTGTTGGCAGTGGATGAACGGAGATAAAGTCACGGTCTTTAGGATCAATCGCGAAGCCGATATCTAGGTTGGTTTCAACCCACACATGGCATTGATTCATTTGTGCGTTCAACATGGTGACTGGCGTTTCATCATTTAACTTAAGACGAAATGGCACCAATTTGGTTTCACCCGGTTGGATCACGAAAGGCTCTACGGCTTGAATACGACCCAGTGAAAAAGTTTCGTAGCTGGTGCTGTCTTCCGTTTCGACTTTTACTTCTGTGTTGAGAACCAAGTTAATCAGGTCGATTTGTTGCTCAACGTCGCCACCAACAATGTGAACATTGCCAGACAACTCTCCACCTTGGAAAACTTCAATATTATCTAAGACAGTATCAACTTTTGCTGCACCGATGCCCAACGAGGCCTTTAATTTCTTAAACATATTATTTCCCTTTCTAATTATCTGATTTACGAATAGTTATTGCGTGACAATTTGCGACACTTGCCTCACAGAATCAAGCAATTTGCCCCATCTATGTTGAATAAGGTCACATTGCCCGAGGAAATGTTGAAATCGTTAAAAAATCCGTTACTCTATTTGTATAGTCAAATAAGGTTTCATTATGTCGAAAGCGCCGCTCTACCTTCAGATAAAACAGTTCATAGACGACAAAATTACCAATGGTCACTGGCCGGTGGGATATCAAATCACCACCGAACTTGAACTCACCGAGCAGTTCAATGTGAGTAGAATGACGGTCAATAAAGCCATTCGAGATCTTGTGTCTGAAGGTAAGCTCATTAGGAAGCCAAGGCTGGGCACTTTTGTTTGTGAACCCGACGAAAAAGCGCAATCTCCGCTGCTTGATATCAACAACATCGCGCAAGAGATCAAAGACCGAGACCAAACGTATACTAGCCAAGTTATCAAGCACGATAGCATCAAGGCTGATGAAAGCACGGCTACACGGTTAGGTGTGATGATTAACGCAGAGGTGTTCTATAGTGAAATCATCCACTTTGCTGACAACACGCCAATACAATTGGAAGCGCGTTGGGTGAATTCTCAAGCCGCTCCAAAATACCTAGAGCAAGATTTTTCAACTTCCACCCCTAATGAATACCTTTCAAAAAGCTGCCCGTTAAGTGCTATCGAGCACACGGTTGAAGCCATTATTCCAGACTCTCAAATCAGAACGTCACTAAAGCTATCTGAATCAGAGCCTTGCCTTCTTTTGAATAGAAGAACATGGAGCAAAGAACGCCTCATCAGCTTTGCATTGCTCTACCATCCTGGCTCTAAGTACAAATTAAGCTCCAAGATACTTCTAGATTAAAGAACATCATCCCGATCGCCGATCACATTTTTGCAACATCAACTTGATTCGGGTCAGCGTTTAGCCTATTTATTTGTATATACATTTAATGTTTAGCAAAGATCTAGGTGATTATGAATTTGATCCTCAAAAACGCACGAGTGGTCTCCATGAGTTCGGGAGCCGACGGTTATCAGCCCTCTTCCCCTCAAGATATCGTTATCGAAGACGGTAAGATCGTGTCTATCTCTTGTTCAAACCATGAGGCTCATGCTTATGAGGTAGAACAACCGAGCGCTGATAACTCTGCGGATTACATCACCTATGATTGCAAAAACAAGCTCGTTACCCCGGGTCTGATTGATTGCCACACTCACCTCGTATTTGCAGGCAATCGCGCCAACGAATTTGAACAGCGTTTGAATGGTGTGTCTTACACCGACATCGCCAAGCAAGGCGGTGGGATTCTGGCGACAGTCACTGCAACACGCGCAGCCCAAGAATCTGAACTGGTTGAAATGGCACTACCTAGACTCGATGGACTATTAAGAAGTGGCGTAACCAGCATCGAAGTAAAATCTGGCTATGGTTTAACGCTTGAAGATGAGCTCAAGATGTTACGTGCAGCCAAAGCGTTAGAGAATCATCGCCGAATTAAGATCACCACCACTCTCCTTGCAGCACACGCAGTACCGCCAGAATACAAAGAACAACCAGATCGTTACATAGATCTGGTTTGCCAAGAGATCATTCCTAAAGCTGCAGAGCAAGGGCTCGCCGATGCCGTTGACGTGTTTTGCGAATCTATCGGCTTCAACCTAGAGCAAACCGAACATGTCTTTGCAGCTGCCAAAGCACATGGGCTAGCGATTAAAGGCCACACTGAACAACTTTCGAATATGGGTGGCAGCACACTTGCAGCTAAATACGGTGCACTCTCTGTCGACCATGTTGAATACCTTGATGAGACCGGAGTAAAAGCACTGGCAGAATCAGGCACAGTCGCCACCTTATTACCCGGTGCTTTCTACTTCTTGAAAGAGACTCAACAGCCACCTGTTGCTTTACTTCGTGAACACAAAATCCCAATGGCGATCGCGACCGACCTAAACCCCGGCACCTCCCCTTTTGCTGACTTAACGCTGATGATGAACATGAGCTGCACCCTGTTTGGTACGACGCCTGAAGAAGCGCTACGCGGTGTAACTTGTAACGCTGCCGCTGCCATTGGTGAGTCACAAACCAAAGGCAAAGTTGAAATCGGTTATGCCGCAGATTTGGCTATCTGGAACATCGACCACCCTGCCGATCTAAGCTATCAAGTCGGTGTTCCTCATCTGCATAAACGCATTGTTAATGGCGAGGTGTGTCATGACTCAATCTAAATCCAACGGTATCCAAGAGAACGCAACAACCATGCATAACTTTGTGTGGACAGGGCGTAATGATCTTGAAGATGGCGCACTCGGTACTCGCGTTCATCACATTACCAAGCAAGTACAAAGTAGTGGCTTAAGTGACGAGCTGACTGACAGCGCTATCGCCTTGGTTGGCTTTGCCAGCGATGCCGGTGTTGCAAGAAATAAAGGACGCGTAGGCGCGAAACAAGCACCTAACTTGATACGCCAAGCTCTGGCGAATATGGCTTGGCATAGTGACGCACGCATCGCCGATCTCGGTGATATCGAATGCAATGACGATCAATTAGAAGTAAGCCAAAAACAGTGTGCATCTGTGATTGCCAATGCTCTATCAACTAACAAAGTGATTACCCTTGGCGGTGGTCACGAAGTGGCTTGGGCATCTTTTCAAGGTCTCGCTGAGCACCTAGATAACATTCAATCAGAACACAAACCTAAGATCGGCATCGTTAACTTTGATGCTCACTTTGATCTTCGTGAATTTGAAAGCGACATCGCCGATGTTAAACCGAGCTCAGGCACGCCTTTTAACCAGATAAGTGATTACTGCCACATACATCAATGGCCGTTTCATTACGCTTGTCTTGGCGTTAGCGCGGCTAGTAATACCAAAGCGCTGTTTCACAAAGCTGACCAACTGGGCGTGTGGTATGAACACGACCGCAACATGACTCAAGTGAATCAAGTCGATCAACTGGTTAAGTTGCAACAATTCATCGCTGAGTGTGATTACCTCTATCTTACTATCGACCTCGATGTTTTCCCCGCAACTACTGCGCCGGGCGTCAGTGCACCAGCGGCAAGAGGCGTGAGCTATGAAGCGCTCGCTCCTTTTCTAGAACAGATTTTCCAACACAGTGAAAAACTCATTATCGCGGACATTGCGGAATACAACCCAGACTATGACGTTGATGGCCAAACGGCTCGATTGGCAGCTCGTTTATGTTGGGATATAGCCAGTGCAATGGCCAGCGACTAATCCAGCTATACCGATAACTACAACTACAACTACAACTACAACGATATAACGTGAAACAGAAGGAATTCCAAAATGACGGAACACCACAACAGTGACCCTCGTCTCGACACGACTCGCGAAATTCGCGCACCTCATGGCACCACTTTGCGCGCTAAATCTTGGTTAACAGAAGCACCGCTGCGTATGCTGATGAACAACCTAGACCCTGATGTGGCAGAACACCCGCATGCACTGGTTGTTTATGGCGGTATTGGTCGCGCTGCGCGTGATTGGAAATGTTATGACAAGATTGTGGAAGTATTGGAGCGTTTAGAGGACGACCAAACGTTACTTGTTCAATCAGGTAAACCTGTAGGCGTGTTCCCGACTCATAAAAACGCACCTCGCGTTCTGATCGCTAACTCGAACCTTGTTCCACATTGGGCGAACTGGGAACACTTCAACGAGCTCGATAAAGAAGGCTTGATGATGTACGGCCAAATGACAGCAGGCAGCTGGATTTACATTGGCTCTCAAGGCATCGTTCAAGGTACTTACGAAACCTTTGTCGCGATTGCGAAGAAGCACTTCCAAGGTGAAGCGAACGGTAAATGGGTTCTAACGGGTGGTCTTGGTGGCATGGGCGGTGCTCAACCTCTTGCTGCAACGATGGCTGGCTTCTCAATGATCGCCGTGGAGTGTGATGAATCACGAATCGACTACCGCTTACGTACTGGCTATGTAGACAAAAAAGCCACCAGCTTAGATGAAGCGATGGCAATGATTAAAGAGTCAGGCACGCCAATCTCTGTTGGCTTATTAGGTAACGCCGCAGACGTATTCCCAGAGCTTGTTGAACGTAATATCACGCCTGACGTGGTGACCGACCAAACATCTGCCCACGATCCTCTGAACGGCTACTTGCCGCAAGGTTGGACGATGGAGAAAGCCGCACAAGAGCGCACCATTGATGAAGCAAAAGTGGTGAAAGCCGCTAAACAATCGATGGCGATTCAAGTTCAAGCAATGCTAGATCTTCAGTACCGTGGTGCTGCAACCGTAGATTACGGCAACAACATTCGCCAAATGGCACTGGAAGAAGGTGTGGAAAACGCATTTGATTTCCCAGGCTTCGTTCCCGCATATATACGACCTTTATTTTGTGAAGGCGTCGGTCCGTTCCGTTGGGCTGCCCTATCTGGCGACCCAGAAGACATCTACAAAACAGACCAAAAAGTAAAAGAACTGATTCCAGATAACCCACATCTACACAACTGGCTAGATATGGCGCGTGAACGCATTCAGTTCCAAGGCTTACCCGCTCGTATTTGTTGGGTTGGCTTGAAAGATCGCGAACGTTTAGGCCAAGCATTCAATGAAATGGTTAAAAATGGCGAACTGAAAGCTCCGGTTGTTATCGGTCGAGACCACCTAGATTCAGGCTCAGTAGCAAGCCCGAACCGCGAAACAGAAGGCATGATGGATGGATCAGATGCTGTATCAGATTGGCCTCTATTGAATGCCCTTCTGAACACAGCTGGCGGCGCAACTTGGGTTTCTTTGCACCACGGTGGTGGCGTTGGCATGGGCTTCTCGCAACACTCAGGCATGGTGATTTGTTGTGACGGTAGTGAAGATGCATCACAGCGTATTGCTCGTGTACTTCACAATGATCCAGCAACCGGCGTAATGCGTCATGCAGATGCGGGGTACGATATTGCCAAGCAATGTGCCAAAGAGCAGAAGCTTGATTTACCTATGCTAAACGAAGAACTTCGTCGCCTTTAATGTCTGGAGAGAACATGTTGAATTTATTACTTAAGCCAGGACTACTAGGCCTATCTGAACTGCGTAAAATCAGCCGTAGCCCTGTGAGCCTGTCACTGGATCCTGCAGCAATCCCTGATATTGAAGCAAGCATGCAGGTTGTCGAGCAAGTGATTGCTGAAGATCGCACTGTGTATGGCATCAACACGGGGTTTGGCTTACTAGCAAATACCAAGATTGCGCCTGAAGATCTCGAAGTACTACAGAAAAGTATCGTACTTTCTCACGCAGCGGGCATTGGCAAATTTATGTCTGATGAAACCGTGCGTTTGATGATGGTATTGAAGATTAACAGCTTGTCTCGCGGTTACTCGGGTATCCGCCTCAAAGTGATTAATGCTCTTATCGATCTTGTGAATGCACAGGTTTATCCGTGTGTTCCACAAAAAGGATCAGTAGGTGCCTCTGGAGATCTTGCTCCCCTCGCCCACATGAGTACCGTTCTGCTAGGTGAAGGCCAAGCAAGACACAACGGTAAAATCATCACAGGCTTAGAAGCAATGCAGATCGCAGGTCTTGAACCAATCACACTTGCGCCGAAAGAAGGCTTAGCGCTGCTAAACGGCACACAAGCATCGACTGCATTCGCGTTAGAAGGTCTATTCGCAGCGGAAGACTTGTTTGCATCTGCAACAGTGTGTGGTGCGATGTCTGTTGAAGCAGCACTCGGTAGTCGCCGCCCATTTGACCCTCGAATTCACCGCGTTCGTGGTCATCGTGGTCAAATGGATGCCGCGCTTGCTTATCGCCATATGCTTGATCAAAAGAGTGAGATTGGTGAATCACACACTTGCTGTGAAAAGGTTCAAGACCCTTACTCGCTACGTTGTCAGCCTCAAGTGATGGGTGCCTGTTTACAGCAAATTCGTAATTCAGCAGAAACATTAAACGTTGAAGCGAACTCGGTATCGGACAACCCATTGGTATTTGCTGAAGACGGCGACATTATTTCAGGTGGTAACTTCCACGCAGAACCTGTGGCAATGGCAGCGGATAACCTAGCACTTGCGATTGCAGAAATTGGTAGCCTTTCTGAACGAAGAATGGCACTACTGATTGATAGCGCACTAAGCAAACTTCCACCTTTCTTGGTCGATAACGGCGGCGTTAACTCAGGCTTTATGATTGCTCAAGTAACGTCTGCTGCTCTGGCAAGCGAGAATAAAACACTGGCACACCCAGCATCAGTAGACAGCCTTCCAACATCGGCAAACCAAGAAGATCATGTATCTATGGCAACCTTTGCGGGTCGTCGACTGCGTGACATGGCAGAAAACACCCGTGGCATCTTGGCCGTTGAATACTTAGCAGCAGCACAAGGCCTGGACTTCCGAGCGCCAAACCTATCGTCACCTCGAGTAGAAGAAGCAAAACAAATTCTGCGTGAAAAAGTGAGCTTCTACGACAAAGACCGTTACTTCTCACCAGATATCGAGCAAGCGAACCTATTGCTCAAATTATCAGTGCACAATCACCTAATGCCAGAAGGTATTCTGTGTAGCTTTTAAGAGAGAAACAATCTGAACAACACCCATTAGAGTGTTATATAAACAAGGGCTATTGGTTAGCCCTTGTTGCATTGTTCCAAAGACCATATTCCCCTTAAAATCGTCACATACCATCCAACGTATTCATCTAATCGATTGATATATAAGCAAAGTTAACTGGATAGACCATTAGAGCGAAGTTAGTTAGCTATAATCCACCCCAGATTTGATGACTAATAGCGATACTATGTTTCTGACACCTTACTTTTCTACTGAAGACAATCAATTTCAATTCACTCGTGAACAAGCTAGCCACTTTGCTAAAAAAGTAGCCGCTGACTTCAACCCAATTCACGATGAAGACAACAAGCGCTTCTGCGTGCCTGGCGACCTTTTGTTTGCAGTTCTTCTGCAGAAAGAAGGCATCAGCCAAAAAATGCGTTTTGATTTTTCAGGTATGGTGGGTAACGGTATTGCACTAAGCGTTGACAACAAATGTGAGAAAGAAAGCTCACTGGTTGACGAAAAAGGCAAAGAGTACCTACACATGTCTTGTGAAGGTGAAAAGAGCCACGACCAAGCATTCATCGAGCACGTAGTAACAAACTACGTTAAGTTCTCTGGCATGAACTTCCCGCACATCATGGTTCCTCTTATGGAAGAACAAAAAATGATGATCAACTGCCAACGTCCTCTTGTGATTTACGAGAGCATGGAAGTTGAATTTACTCGCCTAGACCTGTCTCACCCAGAAGTTGAATTCTCTGGCGCGACTTTTGATGTTGAAGGTAAGCGCGGCATAGTGACTCTTAACTTCGATTTCAAAGAAGACGGCGAAGTAGTAGGTAAAGGCGTGAAGCGCATGGTAGCAAGTGGCCTTAAGCCATACGACCAAGCTTCTGTCGATGACCTAGTAAACCGCTTCAACGAGCGCAAAGAGATGTTTCTAGCTCAGTTCGCAGCCGCTGCTTAATTAGCTCTAGAATAAGATCAAAAAAGCCCAGCTTGATATCCTCAAGCTGGGCTTTTTTATTTCGGTTACTAAGCCACTAAAGCCTGCACTCAAATCATCACTAAATCCAGCGTCTAACCTTTTGTTTGTAATCAACATATTCCGCACCGAATAATTGTTCTAGTGCTCGCTCTTCGGGTTTGATTTGGAAGTAATTCATGTAGATTACGAAGCCAAAGCTAAGTAGTACACTGAAGATATTCTGGAAAAAGTAGCCAAAGCAAAATAGCAGGATGAACAACCCTAGGTACATTGGGTTTCGCGTGTAGCCAAAAATTCCACTGTCCACGACGGCTGAAGCGGTTTCGACTTTGATCGGGTTAACGGTGGTTTTCTGTTTTCGAAATTCCAATATGCCGGATATTCCAATCACACCACTCAATGCGACTCCGATACCTAACACAACCACTCCATAAGGTAATGCCAGTGTCCCTTGGCTCAACTGCTGAGCGCAGAAGTATGATGCTACAAATACAATAATGAACAGTGCAACGGGTGGTACTTTTAATTCTAGAAATTTCATACTTTTCCTTATTAACATTCCTTTGTTAGTTTAGAAAAAAGCCCAGCAATTGCTGGGCTAAATGTATTAGAGAATTTTTGCTAGCGCCTGTAATGGGTGAGCAAGCTTCTCACCTTCAAAACGCTTCACTTGGCTACGGCAAGAATAGCCCGTCACCAAGCAACGATCTTTTGGTAAGTCCTGCATTTGAGGCTTCCAGCTTAAACCGTATATATCTTTCGACATTTGCAGCTTATCGACTTCGTGGCCGAAAGTACCCGCCATACCACAACAACCGACAGGAACGCTGGTTAACGCCGCACCAAAGTGTTTGAAGATAGTGCCCCACTCTTTTTCAGCGTTCGGCATTTTGGTCTTCTCAGTACAGTGAGCAAACAAGTACCACATTTCTTCACTTGCTGAACGCGCTTCGAACTCACCTAACAATGGCATTAACCATTCATGCACGGTAAGCACATCAAAGTCGCCGCGCTTGTCACCTAAGATCTCGACATATTCATCGCGGTAACAAAGCACAAGAGCAGGATCAACACCCACCAAAGGAATACCGATATCCGCCACCATCGACAAGAAATCAGACGTCGATTTCGCCTCACGTGCAAATCGATTTAAGAAGCCCTTGATGTGTAGCGCTTTACCATTCGGTTTGAACGGCAGCAGTACCGGTGTTTTGCCAAGCTTTTGAGCCAGAGTGACGAAGTCTTCAATCACCTCAGCATCATAGAAGCTGGTAAACGGGTCTTGAACGATCAGCACATGCTGTTTCTTCTGCTCAGAAGACAAGCCTTCTAAGTACTGTAAGTCGAAGAGTTGCAGCTCTTTACTCGCTAGACGATTTTTTAGCGTCGGCACCGACATCAACGGTGCATCAACATAACCGACCGTTTTAGCTGTTGCCGTTTGGATCCACTTTTGACCCAATGCAGCGTTCACTACTTTTGGCGCTTTCGCCATCAGCGGCAGCATGGTTTCAATGTTGGCAACTAAATAGTCTTTTGCTGGGCGCTGGTAACGCGAGTAGTAGATGTTTAAGAATCGAGAACGGAAACTTGGTACATCGACTTTAATCGGACATTGACTCGCACACGCTTTACACGCCAAACAACCGTTCATCGCTTCATGAACTTCATGCGAGAAATCGTACTCATGGCGTTTGTTCATCGTATTTCGAACACGCTCAATCATAGTCTTAACGGGTGTGTTGTCTTTCAACGCTTCTTGCTCAAGGTCGAGAATATCAACGCCTTGTTCAGTCAGTTGACGCAACCACTCTCTTACCAAGCCTGCGCGGCCTTTTGGTGAGTGACGTCGGTCAGCCGTAACTTTCATTGAAGGACACATTGGCGAGCTCGTGTCGTAGTTGAAACACAAGCCGTTGCCGTTACATTCCATTGCTTGCTTGAAGCTGTCACGAACTTGTACGTCGATCTGACGGTCGTAAAAACCACGCTTGGTATCGGTGACTTTCACCAATTCAGCGTCACTTTCTAAAGGCGTACAGATCTTGCCGGGGTTCATCTTGTTGTGCGGGTCGAATGCCGCTTTCACACGTCTTAATTCGGTAAACAGCTCTTCACCAAAGAAGTCAGGACCATACTCAGAACGGAAGCCTTTACCGTGTTCACCCCACATCAAGCCGCCGTATTTCGCCACCAGCTTAACCACTTCATCAGAGACTTCATGCATCAATGCTTCTTGCATAGGGTCACACAGATCCAATGCTGGACGAACGTGCAGTACGCCTGCATCCACGTGACCAAACATGCCGTAATTCAACTCTTTTGAATCGAGTAACACTCTAAATTCAGAGATAAAGTCCGCGAGGTTTTCTGGTGGTACACAAGTATCTTCAGCAAAAGCGACGGGCTTAGCTCGGCCTTTCGCCGCACCCAATAAACCCACCGCTTTCTTACGCATGTTGTAGATTCGGCCAATGCTCGCCAAATCGCTACAAACTTGGAAACCAATCACGCCGGCTTCTTCGCTTTCAACCATGGTTTCAAGGCGTGCAGTCAGCGCTTGAACTTGCTGTTCAACTTCCGCTTCATCTTGGCCTGCAAACTCAACCATGTTGATGCCAAGCATCTCTTTGTTAGGAACATCGGTCAGCAGGTCGCTCACGGTGTGCCAAACGATGTCTTGCTTCGCTAGGTTCAATACTCTTGAATCCACCGTTTCAACAGACAGAGCTTTCGCTTCCACCATGAACGGCGCATTACGCAGCGCAGAATCAAACGTGTTGTATTTGACGTTAACCAGTGTCCGCGCTTTTGGAATCTTGGTTAGGTTTAACTTTGCTTCCGTGATGAATGCTAAAGAACCTTCAGCACCACATAGAACGCGAGTTAGGTCAAAGCTGTCATCTTGTTCGTTGATTGCATTCTTTAGGTCATAGCCTGTTAAGAAGCGATTCAGCGGAGGGAATTTATCTAAGATTTGAGCGCGCTTGTCTCGACAAACCGCCTCAGTCACAGCAAGTGCATGGTGAGCGAATTCACCCTCAACAGGTAAGCCGTGTGATAAATCAGATTCTAGACATGAACCATCTGCGAACACCGCTTGCAACGACAACACATGGTCTGAGGTTTTACCGTACTTCAATGACCCTTGACCCGAAGCATCGGTATTGATCATACCACCCAAGGTTGCTCGGTTACTGGTAGAAAGGTCTGGAGAGAAAAAGTAACCATAAGGGCGAACAGCGTCGTTCAATTGATCTTTAACGACACCAGACTGAACTCTTACCCAGCCTTCTTTCTCGTTAATCTCAAGAACCTTATTCATGTATCGCGACAGGTCAACCACGACACCTTTTGTTAAAGATTGTCCGTTGGTTCCGGTACCGCCGCCACGAGGGGAAAAAGTCACGCGTTCGTAAGCGGATTTAGAAACCACTTTACCGATAAGCACAACATCTTGCGTTGTTTTAGGAAGGATGACCGCCTGCGGCAATTGCTGATAGACACTGTTATCAGTCGCCACAGCCAAACGGCTAGAATATTGAGATTCAACGTCGCCAGTAAAGCCCGCTGTTTTTAGTTCATCTAAAAAGCGTACGACAACTGGATCGACATCAGCATTGAGTTGAAGTCTTGGTAACATTTGCTTCCTGCCCCTACTTCGCTGATCCTATCAGCATTGGGTTATCTGAGATTTTTAATAATTTTCTTTGAATTTCGTCACTTTACTACTATTAAGATCATATAAAAAGGTGATCAAATCAGAATCTCAGTGCAAGAATGGAGAAATAGTCACTTTCGTCTTAATTCAGTAGCAATATACTGAATAACATTTTGTTTAAGACATCTCCACGAGCACATCACAATGAAAAAAAACAAAACAGTCACAACTGAAGATATCCTTCTTAAACTATGCCAATCAGTCTCAAGCGTACTAACTTCAGCGACGGCTTCTCAGGTGTCCTATTCAGCCATGGTTCAAAAGATCAACAAGACAAGCCTAAAGCCAGATTTTGGTTGCTTCGTTCTGTTTGACGGCGGCTTTTCTGGTCTTGTTGTTATCAATTTTACGTCCAAAGCAGCGCTAGAGATCTACACCAATTACATGCGTAATATGGGCATGCCTGAAAACGAGCTCGCTGTGCTTCATACTTCAGACGAAGTGGGTGATGTATTAGGTGAGCTGATGAACCAATTGGTTGGCGATTTCACCAATAAAATCCGCAAAGAGCTGCAAACCAACATCACACAAAACCAACCGAAAATGCTGGCTCTGAACAAGCAAGTAAACCTTTCTGTTGATACCAATCTCGATCGTCCACAAGCTCGTCGTGTGACCTTCTCTACCGCTAATAACAACATCTTCTACCTTGAGCTTGCGATGGATAAGACTGAATTCATTCAATTGGAAGAATTTGAAATCGCAGAAGACGAATGTCCAGATAGCATTCTTGAAGCGACTCAGAAAAAGATGCAAGAAGCGAACAAGCCGGCTCAAAGCTCAGGCAATGATTCTGCAGCAGATCTACTCGATGAACTGGGTATCTAGATTACTAATACTCTAGTTAATCAGGAAAATCGTGTCACTAACGCCATCAGTACGCTTGATGGCGTTTTTGTTTTTGTCGCCAACTGGGCTCATGCAGTTCAATGTTCACCACCTCACTTGTTCATCAAACCAGTTTTGCCTTTCTGTTACCCGCGAAAACATGTAAAATGTTGGACTTTTAAAAATTTGCGGTACTGATTAAATTGTCGATGGATAAGAAAAAAGCCCTAAAGAAAATTGCCAAGTGTCTTGAGCTTGGAAATTCTGCGAACGTCAATGAAGCTGCCAATGCGATAAAAATGGCGCATAACTTGATGCTGAAATATGGTCTCGAAAAAGACGATATTGAATTTATCAAGATGGGAAAAACTCAGTCCAGTCACCTGTTACCTGCAAATATCAGTTCTACACTGCTGCGTGTTATTCGCGGTATCAACACCAAATTTGGCGTAGAAGCCGTATTACTGAATCACAAAGGCCTAAAGCGTGTTGAGTTCATTGGTGAAGCCGATCGCGCGATCTTCGCAGCCTTCGCTTTCGATATAATTTATCGCGAGCTGAATGAACACACCGGCCAATTCAGAAATAGCTTTGCTGGCTCTGGCACAGGGTCATTAGAAGTGACACGCCGCGTAAACTCGTTTGTTTCTGGCTGGGTTGAAGGTGCGCTTGAAAAGCTACCAACCATTACTCCCGACGACGAATCAAACAACAAGATCAATAACTACATTGATAAAGAATTCAAAAATATCGACCGTGAAACGTTCAAGCAGCAACTGAGAGAAGCAATGAAAAACCTCACCGCCGATTATGAAGTTGGTTTGAAGAAAGGTCGTAAATTGTCTGTTAATCGACCAGTTGGCGGTACCCAGGCAGCTAAAAAGATAACTAAATCATAGAGCCACTTTACATTACTTCGACGTATTGATAAAAACCATCAATAAGATTTACAGGACTATGTTTGTCACTCGGATTCATTCGTTTGACAGAAGTACATGATGGAGAAATACGTTGAAAAAAATCACACTAGCCCTAGCGCTTACTATCGCTTTAACGGGTTGTCAGGCAACTCAACGCCAAAACGCGACAACTGGCGAATCTGAGACTAACTCTGCAACTCAAGGCGCTCTAATTGGTGCACTCGCTGGTGCCGTTGCTGGTGCTGCTACCGGTGACTCTAAAGACCGTGGTAAACGTGCACTTATCGGGGCAGCAGGTGGTGCGGCTGTTGGTGGTGGTATTGGTTACTATTTTGACCGACAAGAAGCTGCACTTCGTGAAGAGCTAATGAATTCAGGCGTTCAAGTTGAACGCGTCGGCGAAAACCAACTTCTACTTCGCCTAGAAAACGGCATCGGTTTCGATTCTGGCTCTTACGCTTTGGAATCAAGCATTCATAACACACTTCGCGGCGTTGCTCGCATCCTCGTTGAATACCCAGACACTAGCCTAGTGATTGAAGGTCATACTGACAGCACAGGCAGCGAATCGACGAACCAAATCCTTTCTGAGCGTCGTGCTGAATCTGTTCGTGCATTCTTGATCTCTCAAGACGTTGCTGCAGGTCGTGCTATTGCTCGTGGTAACGGTGAGCGTTACCCTCTATGTGACAACAACACCTCTCAAGGTCGTGCTTGTAACCGTCGCGTAGAAATTCAAATCTTGCCGCTTAAGTAGCACGATTAAAGCCCAGTCCGTCTTTATCTCTTGAATTAACCACTATATAGTTGTTTATCAATTATGTTACTCATTTAACGTGATAATAATAACCAACAACCATAAAGCGTATTCATACTGACATATCGATTCTGGGCTTTTTTACGAGACTTATCTTTTGCTGATCCTATCCAACATTCTGTCATCATCACTTCTTAGAGCTCTATTTCTAGCCCTCATTTTTTCCACGATACAGCTGTCCACTACACGTTTCGTGCACGCAGCAAGCAGTGATGAATTTTCACTAGAATCACAACCTCAAGATCCAGTTTCTCAATACCAGTTAGCTCAAGCTTATGAATCGGGTATCGACGTCCCTGTTAGCACCAGTGATGCATTGTATTGGTACACGCAGTCGGCAGAAAACGGCAACCCAAACGCGCAATTTAGACTGGGTGAATGGTACTTAGCAGGAACAGGTGTTGAACAAAGTAACAAGCTTGCTTTGGAGTGGTTTATTAAAGCAGCGTTGCAAGGTAACCAGCGAGCGCCTATCGAGGTCGCAAAGCTCTACGAATCCTCGCTAGAACAAAACCTCCTTCAACCATTAGATAAAGCGCAGCTATGGTATGAAGCAGCCTTAAAAGATAATCCACAAGCAGAAGATGGCTACAACCGCATTTTGGAAGCGCAATTCAACCAGCAACGTGCAAAGCAGATCTCTTCAATAGAACAGCTCGATGACAGCATCGACTCTGAAATAGACACCAGTCAGGGGTTATCTCAGCACGTTCAATCTGACCAAGCATCACGCTCTAACCTCTCCAGTTCTAACCTAACTAGCTCTGACTATATGATTAGTGCTGCGTTGGCCGTGTTGATTTCAATTATCAGCATTATTGCGACTCTCGTTATCTCAAGAAAAAGACAAGCTCTAAAGTTGGGTGATTCACGACAGCAACAACAATCACTTGAAGCGCAGCTTAGCTCGAAGGACCTGACGATTAAGCAGCAAAAACGTCAGCTGCACACTATGTTTCACGAGTTGAAGAAGCAGAAAAACAGCAAAGGTCTAAGTAATTTGCAAGTGGCTTGCGCGCTATTTGGCTACACGCCCAGCTCTATCCCTGACCAAAAAAGCATCAAGATCCGATACAAACAGCTATCAAAGATCTACCATCCAGATGGTCACGGATGTGACGAAGAAATGAAACGTTTGAACAATGCGCTAAAAACCATTTTACAAAATGTTACAAAACCGTAAACAAACACACATCTTCATTTTTCAAGATCTCAAAGATATCGATTTTATTGGTGTTGCAATCGATCCCCCTCTCAAAAACGGGTAACAAACTATTAACTAATAGGTCTTACTTGTGTCATAATTTGCGCCGAAAATACACCTGACTTAAACAGGTGAGGAGAGAATATGTTCACAATAGAAGGCGTTTGTGATTGGTGCAAAAAGCCAAGCCTAGTTAAAAAGCACGACTACCTAGATGGTAAGTGTCATCATGCATGTAAAGAGTGCAATGATATTGCAACCATTGATGTTCGCCAGTTCAATATTGGTGAAATGGAAATGAGAGCAAAACTCTCCCAAGCGACATTGAGATAAGCAACACCGTGAAATATAAGAAAGCGCCTAAGGCGCTTTTTTTGTGCCTGCGGTTTTAGATCTTCTCTCTTCTCTCTTCTCTCTTCTCTCTTCTCTCTTCTCTCTTCTCTCTTCTCTCTTCTCTCTTCTCTCTTCTATACAGGTGTATACAGTACTTTTCTGTCAAAACCACTGTATACACCTGTATAAAGCTCACATTTTTTCAACTTATGAGACAAAACAACAAATTCATTCAAATTTAATTTATCGAATAATTTCAATGATTTAATTGTTTTTCATCCATAATTCCAAACGAAATCGTCCAATAATCCCGCAAAAAACGCTTGATCTTATAAGCAACTAAAACTACTGTATACACATACAGCATGTATATAAGGACAGCAAAATGATTCAAGCACACGTTAAAGCACAACACTCTAGCCCGCTAGTTCACTGCGCATTTACATCAGTTTCTCGTAAAAGCAAAAATTCAAACGAGGAAGCGTTGTTTGCAAGAATGGCGTTGCTGTCCAATCAACATCAGTGGTTACTGTTTACGGCTCAAACACCAAGACCATCGGCTAAGCAGCTTAAGCAACATAATGTTTGCTGCGACCGCGTTATTCATATGAAAGCCTCTCATCAAATGACTGAGGTAGAGACTGTCGAGAAAGCCATTCGATCTAAGAATGCGAGTGCGATTGTTGCAAGTGCATCGATTGATCAGTTCAGTCAACAGTACCTAAGAACATTAGGGTTACGCTTTCAATGTGAAGTCTTCTTTATGGATGCAAATTCAGAGCGTATTCACTAGGCCACCTTGCTTAGTAACATGTTGGCTTAATAACATTTTGGCTCAAAAACATGGTCCACAAACATAGCTTAATCTTTTAGCTAACAAAGTTAACTTAACAAACAATTCGCCAAAACACAGTCCAAACATACTGCCTTCCCCTGCCCTACAATTCGCCAATTTTTTAGCGGATTGTTAGGCGGGGGTTTTTATTTAAACAATAGATTTAGCAATCGTTTGCTTTTTCTCTGGAAGCAAATAGTAGATTGGGTATAATGCCCGTCTAATCATGTGCACACCGCACTTCTCTGTATGACGTTTGATAAAAGATAGGAATGTCTAAATGAGCCTTGCTGATCAAGTTCTTGCCGTAAATGATGACCTACCAATCCGTACTGATAAACCTGTCCACAGCGGCAAGGTTCGTTCGGTCTACTGGTTAACTGAAGAAGATAGCCAACGACTAATTAAAGAGAAAGGCTACGATGTAGCACCAGATGCGCCTTTAGCAATCATGGTGATCAGTGACCGTATCTCTGCATTTGATTGTATCTGGCGTGGTGAAGGGAATCTTAAAGGTGTTCCAGGTAAGGGAGCGGCTCTGAATGCTATCTCTAACCACTGGTTCAAATTGTTTAAAGACAACGGACTTGCTGACAGTCATATTCTTGATATCCCTCACCCGTTCGTATGGATTGTACAAAAAGCTCGCCCAGTCATGATCGAAGCGATTTGTCGTCAATACATCACTGGTTCAATGTGGCGTGCATACGCAAACGGCGAACGTGAATTCTGTGGTATCGAGATGCCTGAAGGCCTTGAGAAAGACAAGAAGTTGCCTGAGCTACTGATCACGCCTTCAACAAAAGGGATTCTGAAAGGTATTCCTGGCGTTCCAGAAGCTGACGATGTGAACATCACACGTAACAACATCGAAGATAACTTCGCAGCATTCAACTTTACTCAAGCAAGTGACATCGCACATTACGAAAAACTTCTTAAAGAAGGCTTCAACGTAATCAGCCAAGCGCTAGCAAAAGTAGATCAAACCTTTGTTGATACCAAATTTGAGTTTGGCTACGTCAACGATGCTCAAGGCAAAGAAAAGCTTATCTACATGGACGAAGTCGGTACTCCAGATTCATCTCGCATTTGGGATACTCAGGAATACAACAACGGCAACATTGTTGAGAATTCAAAAGAAGGCTTCCGTCAGTTCTTGCTTAACTACTTCCCTGATGCCGACATTCTTTTGAACAAAGAACGTATGCCAGAGCGTGAAGCGTTAGCTCGTGACAATGAGCTTCCACTGGATTCTCTAATGTCTCTGTCTCGAACTTACCTTGATATCGCAGCGAAAATCACAGGTGCGGAGATCGTACTGAGCGAAAATCCTAAGCAAGAGATCATCGATGTACTACGCGCTGACTATGGTCTAATCGACTAGTCGTTTAATCGCTAATTGCTTAATTGCTTAATTGCTTAATCTCAAAATAAAAAGCTAGAAAGCTAATAAGCTCGTAAACACAAGTTTTAGATACTAAAAGGGCCTCAATATTTGAGGCCCTTTTTACGTGTACGTTTTTACTGTTCCTGAGAGAGGTTATAGGCGAACTGACGTTACAACCTAATCGTGAACTCTTCTCCAGAATTACCCGCAATCACTAAATGACTGCGCGATTCAATATACTCGATCTGCTCTTCTTCAAGCGAATATGGCATCACCACTTTGAGCTCATTGATCCCTTCTAGCTTAGCAAGCTTGAGTAAGGTAACAATGTTCGACTCATCACTTTTACGCGTCGACATTGATTTCAATGCCATCTGCCATAAACGATCCTCTGGGGTGCCCAACTCTTTAATGCTATCTCGCCAGACGGTACTGAACACTGGCGCAATTGTGGTGAGTGCTTCCAGAAAAGTCCATTTTTTACTGCATGAGGCGCCAAGAAATGTTGTGTAATCGAACTCTACACGCGTCTCTTCCTGTTTATCCATGATGTCCCCCGACACTTTGGCAACACAATATACTCAATATCTATCAACTCTTTCTTTATAGCAATAGGATATAGAAGAATAGTCTTTTATGACCTTTTGATTGGTTAAAAAGGCATATAAAAATCAAACTTGTAACAAAATAAGCACTGAAAAATCATATATGCATCTATTTGATTAATATTTTAGAGATAAAACTTATCCATCTATTTGATATCAATTATTCGACTCGCTTTTTTGTACTGAATACGCCAACCAGACCATGTCGGTAGCTCCCAACGTTTTGGCGATAACTTTCGGCTACCCGACTGATAATGGACGTAAATCAGCTTTCTTGCGGGCAAGTATTCGACATCGAGTTGCAAGTCGGCAAGGCTCAATGCAAACGGATATTTTTCCGAAAACTCTGAATAGAGCCAAGTTGGAATGCCATCGAACGGTATGTCTGCATGGTCGAACATTTCCAATTCACTCACATCAGTAACACCTAACACTTCAAGCTGCTCTATAAACCATAGCTCAAAGTTAATGTTCTCAATTTCTGGGGTGTATTGTGTTTGTTCATCGAGACCAAGTTTCACATACAGCTGCCAGTGTTTGATTTCTTGAGTGCGAACCTTTGCAAAACCCGGAAGCTGGTCTCCATTTAACACGAGGTCGACGATAGGCTTTAAGGATAGTTGCCCTTCAGCCGCGACGAGCTTGGTCGTAATCGTACGGCCTGCGTACACCAACGCCATCTCGGTAAAAACGCCATCGTCATTTACTACTGTTTCGCCTTGCTCCCACTCTCCTAGTTCAGCATCAATGATAAGCTCAAGAGGAATGGGTGCCGTGACTGTCGCTAAGGTTAGTGTCTGCTTAACACCTCTTCCCGGCAGGCTGTGAGTATCAAGCACCAACATCGCCTGTGCATTATCAGGGAAACGGTTCTGACGACCGAGCACCACCTCTAATACTCCATTAGCAAACGCTTCTTTCCTCTTCAGCCTACGCACAAACACCAGTTCAGGATGCAGATTCACAATGGTCTTGAGCAGTTCAATGCGTTGGAAACGTGACGCGACTTCTAGCTGAGGAAGTTCAAACACCTCCCGCATTTGCTTAGCCAGTCCTTGTGCTTCACTCAGTGCCTGTTGGTCTATGTCTAAATGCGGATATTCTCGACCACGCACAATTTGAATCAACAGGCTTAAATCACACCCTTCTTTCTCTTGTTGCGCGAGTGCTTCTAGGTGTTCTGCATTGTTTGGTAACTGATACAAGCGAGCAGGAACGGACAGCGCCGCTGTGAGATCGACCATCGCTTCTTTTAATGCTTTGGTTTTGATTCGAGTAACGATATCGGCATACAAAGCATCAATCGGCAACGGATACAGCTTTTTGCCATGCTCGGTAATTTGATGGTTGGCGTTAATCGCTTCCATCGTCAGCAAGGTTTGAGTTGCACTGTTAAGTGATTTTTCAGGAATAGGATCAAGGAAAGGCAAGCTCTCAAGCGGAGCACCGCAACATGCCGCGGCCAACATAGGCTCGGTCAGCTCTTCACGCTGTAATTCAGGCGGCGTGACTAACTCTAACGCCGCATGCTCACCATATAAACGCACACAAACGCCATCCATTACCCTACCCGCGCGGCCAGCTCGTTGTTTGGCACTCGCTCGTGATATGGATTTAAGCATCAGTGTGGTTCTGCCATTACGCTGAACGGTGCGTCTCTCTAATCCTGAATCTATCACCACGCCAATATCAGGAATAGTTAATGAGGTTTCCGCAACGTTTGTCGCAAGGATGACCTTTCTCAAACCATTACCTTCAGTATTATTATTACGGCCCGATAACGCTAAATCTCGCTCTTTATCACTGACTGACGCGTGCAATTTAACGACTTGGATATCTGGATTTTTCGCTAAGGCTTGTTCGCATTGCACGATCTCTTTTTTACCCGGCAGAAAAACCAACATATCGCCAGAAGAAGCGATCAACTGATGATTCACTTCTTCCGCAATGCGCTGCTCTAGATGTCGAATGTCAGGCAGTGTTCTGGATTCGTTCGCTCGGTGCTCAATCTCAACTTGATAAGTTCGCCCTTCACAGCTTATTCGATTCGCATCCAAATACTGAGCAAGGCGCTCACCCTCAATGGTAGCTGAAGTGATCACCAAACGATGACTCGCTTTTTGTTTCAGAATCGCCACCAGCAGATCAATGTCCCAGCGTCTCTCGTGAAACTCATCCACCACGATCACATCAAAGTTAGCTAATCCATCTTCTGATAACCAACGCAGCGCAATACCGGGCGTCACAAAAACAACGTCAGTTTGCTCGTTGTATTCTGATTCAAGCTTAATCGCATAGCCCACTTTGCTACCCAGCTTCTCGCCCGATTGCTGTGCGAGATATTTAGCCAGTGATGTACACGCGATGCGTCTTGGCTCCACCACCAGCACTCGCCCATGTTGAGAAGCCCAAGGTGGCAGGCGCGTAGATTTACCCGATCCGGTTTCCGCCTCTACGACAAGGTGAGAATTAGCGATTTGTTCGTGGAATACATTTTGATAAGCATCGATGGGAAGTAATGACATAAAAAGGGAGCGTCGCGAAAAAGTGTGAGCAAAGTATAACGAATTATCGTGTTGAAATTCGATAAGTGTGGGACAGAGGTAAGAATATCATTTTGTTTGCTCAGATCGCGGAGAAACTATTTACAATTGAATAACTAAACCGTTATCATTTTTCAGTTACCCTTTCTCCCATATTAGGCATCCAATGAACAACGATAAACGCCCTCTATATATCCCTTATGCTGGTCCTGCTCTACTAAGTACACCTCTTCTAAACAAAGGCAGCGCATTCTCTGCTGAAGAGCGCAGTTCTTTCAACCTTGAAGGTTTGTTACCGGAAACAACCGAAACAATCCAAGAGCAAGTAGGACGTGCATACAAACAATATTGTAACTTCGAAAGTGATATGGATAAGCATATCTACCTTCGTAACATCCAAGACACTAATGAAACGCTTTTTTATCGTTTAGTTCAAAACCACATCTCTGAAATGATGCCTATCATTTACACGCCAACAGTTGGCGCAGCATGTGAGAACTTCTCAAATATTTACCGTCGTGGCCGTGGTCTGTTTATCTCATACCCGAACCGCGATCGTATCGATGACCTACTGAATAATGCGACAAACCACAACGTTAAAGTTATCGTGGTTACGGATGGTGAGCGTATTCTTGGTTTGGGAGACCAAGGCATCGGTGGTATGGGTATTCCAATTGGTAAGCTAGCACTTTACACAGCTTGTGGCGGTATCAGCCCAGCTTACATGCTACCAATCGTGCTCGATGTGGGTACCAACAACCCTCAACGTCTTGCTGACCCAATGTACATGGGCTGGCGTCATCCTCGTATTACGGGTGCTGACTACGATGCATTCGTTGAAGAGTTCATCCAAGCAGTTCAACGCCGTTGGCCTGATGCATTAGTTCAGTTCGAAGATTTCGCGCAAAAGAACGCAATGCCACTGCTTGAGCGTTACAAAGATCGCATCTGTTGTTTCAACGATGATATCCAAGGCACAGCAGCCGTTACTGTTGGTTCTCTACTTGCAGCATGTAAAGCAGCAAACAGCAAACTGTCAGATCAGCGTATTACCTTCTTAGGTGCGGGTTCTGCAGGTTGTGGTATTGCTGAAGCTATCATTGCTCAAATGGTGTCTGAAGGTATCAGCGATGCACAAGCTCGCTCTCAAGTTTACATGGTTGACCGTTGGGGTCTGCTACAAGAAGGCATGCAAAACCTGCTTGATTTCCAACAGCGTCTGGTTCAAACCAACGAAAACACCAAAGACTGGGAAAGCGACGGCACTGGTTTCTCTCTACTAGACGTTGTTCGCCACGCGAAACCAACCGTATTAGTTGGTGTATCTGGTGCTCCAGGTCTATTCAGCAAAGAAGTCATCAAAGAGATGAACCTACACTGTGAACGCCCTATCGTGTTCCCACTGTCGAACCCAACAAGCCGTGTTGAAGCAACGCCAAACGACATTATTCGTTGGACTGATGGCCAAGCACTGGTTGCGACAGGTAGCCCATTTGAGCCAGTCGTTCACAACGGCACAACTTACCCAATCGCTCAGTGTAACAACAGCTACATCTTCCCAGGTATTGGCCTTGGTGTATTGGCTGTGAATGCTTCACGCATCACTGACGAAATGCTAATGGAATCGAGCCGTGCACTTGCGACGTGTTCTCCACTAGCAATCAATGGCACAGGCGCTCTGCTTCCACCATTGGAAGAGATCCACACGGTATCTAAGAAGATTGCTCTTGCTGTAGGTAAGAAGGCGATTGAACAAGGCGTTGCTCTAGAGATCACTGAAGAAGCACTTCAACAAGCAATTGACCAGCACTTCTGGCAGCCAGTTTACCGTCGCTACAAGCGTACTGCATTCTAATAGAGCGTACTTGTTCTCAAATACTACTCTTACAAGAGCCTCTGCAATCGCAGGGGCTTTTTTCTTTACACTGTCTTGTCTTTTTAACTGATTTTTCTCATTTTTATTTGGTATTATCGAGCACTCAAAAATTAATGCTCAGTCAAAGGACCATACCGAGAGTGAAATTTGATTCTCACATTATCCGTAGCTACATAAAAAAAGCTTACAAAAAACTGCAAGGTTTTCTGTTTGGCGCTTTCCTCGTGTTCTTAGTAGGCAGCGCTGCGGTTATTGCGATCGATTATTGGGTTTCATGGCAAGCGGAAGATCGCATCATCTACGATATTGATGACGTGCCCGAGCTTGAGGTCGCAGTTGTGCTTGGCACGAGCAAATATTTGGGTCGAACACTCAACGACTATTATAAGCACCGAATCGAAGCCGCGATTGAGCTGTTCGATCGTGAAAAAGTGGATCAATTTCTACTGAGTGGCGATAACGCTCATCGCTCTTACAATGAACCGTGGACGATGAAGCGCGACTTGTTAAAAGCGGGCGTCCCCGAAGAACGCATCAATCTAGATTACGCGGGTTTCAGAACCTTAGACTCGATTGTTCGCGCCAAAAAGATATTCGATACTGATAACTTTCTGATCATCACTCAAAAATTCCACTGTGAAAGAGCGCTATTCATCGCCAATTCTTACGATATTCATGCACAATGTTTAGCCGTTTCAGGACCAACCCATCACTCGGGAAGCTCAATACGTTTGCGTGAAGTGTTTGCGCGTACCAAAGCCTTCTTAGACTTGTATATTATGGGGACAACGCCAAAGTTCCTTGGCCCTAAAGAGCCCATTCAACCGAGTCCAAAACCAGAATCATTTCCGATCCCAAACCCTATTACTGATCCCACTGTAAACCCTGTTGTAGACCCTACAACAAGCCCGATTGCAGACCCAGCAGAGACCGATGTGTAGAAAACTACACATTTTGAATTTGTTGCCTCACACTTCCCCATTGTTAAGCAAAAACACACCAACACTCCTTTATTAACTTGAGTAACATTCTTCCAACAAAGTCCGACCCTACATCAAGCTATATACCTCGAAAATAATAAGCACGACTCAATGAAGTCGTGCACCAATAAAACGAGGATAACAAAAGGAGCGTCTTATGACGGCACTTGTTACTACACTGAAACACTGGTTGTTTACCCGCAACAGCATGATATTAATTGGTAATTTCACGCTATTTGCAGTTTTGCTCAATACCCTGCCATTCGAAGCGCAAGTGAATACAGGTTTAAGTATTCTCGTGTTCGTTGCCATTCTATGGTTAACAGAAGCTATCCACGTCAGCATCACCGCTCTGCTCGTTCCCCTATTGGCTGTCTTGTTTGGTGTATTCAACACGCCCGCAGCGCTGGCTAACTTCTCCAACCCGATCATCTTCTTATTCATGGGTGGTTTCGCATTAGCAGCCGCATTGAACAAGCAAGAGCTAGATAAAGCGATTGCTGACAAAGTACTGCTGATAGCAAAAGGCAGAATGTCGGTCGCTGTGTTCATGTTGTTCGGTGTGAGTGCGGGTCTATCGATGTGGATCTCAAACACAGCCACCACAGCAATGATGCTTCCTCTTGTTCTTGGCATCATGAACAAGGTTGACCAAAGTGAAGACCGCAACACCTACGTGTTCGTACTATTGGGTATCGCTTACTGTGCTTCAATCGGTGGTATCGCAACCTTGGTTGGTAGCCCTCCAAACGCAATTGCGGCGGCAGAAGTTGGCTTGAGCTTCACAGAGTGGATGGCACTTGGCCTACCAATCTCAATGATCTTACTGCCAATCGCGATGATTATTCTTTACGTGATGACTAAGCCAAAGCTTGACCACAAATTCGAGCTAGACCACGCTCCCGTTGAGTGGACAAACAGCAAGAAAATCACACTGTCTATCTTCCTTTTAACCGTAACGCTTTGGATATTCGGTAAACCAATCAACGCAATGATTGGCGGATTCTCTAAATTTGATAGCTTAGTAGCGATTGGTGCGATTGTACTGCTTGGTGCTTCTAGAGCGGTGGAATGGAAAGACGTTGAGAAAACAACGGACTGGGGTGTACTTATCCTGTTCGGCGGCGGTATCTGTTTAAGTAACATTCTGAAAGCGACAGGAACCAGCGTATTCCTAGCACACTCACTAAGCGGATTTTTAGAAACAGCTGGCGTACTGCTTACGATTCTAGCCGTGGTAGCGTTCGTGGTATTCCTAACGGAATTTGCGAGTAACACAGCGAGTGCGGCATTGCTTGTCCCTGTATTCGCGACTATTGCTGAAGCGCTGGGTATGTCTCCGGTTATCTTGTCTGCACTGATTGCGGTTGCAGCATCATGTGCCTTCATGCTACCAGTAGCGACACCACCTAACGCAATCGTGTTTGGCTCGGGTCACATCAAGCAAAAAGAGATGATGCGAATCGGTATGGTGTTGAACCTAGTTTGTATCCTAGTTCTGACTCTGTTCGCTTGGATCTTCTGGTAAGCACTAACCTTCTGTAAGCGCATATTTACAGGAATGCTCCCCTAAACTGGTTGAACTTCCCCCGGTTCAACCAATACAAAAATGCCCGTTCAGCTTAAGCAAGCACTGAACGGGCACATAAAAACAAGAAACGCTTTTCCCTTTTGGTGGCCCCGCGCCACCTTTTTTGTTTTTGGCTATTAGCTAAACATCGCTCTTCAGAACTACAGCGTTAAATTGCGCTTGGCACCAAACGCGTCCAACCTAGCAACAGCATCGAAGCACACAACACCCACACTAAGGTCGCTAACGAGAGCGTCGACACCAAGTTATAGCGATAACTGAACACGTACACTGCACCAAGATAAGCGGCGTATGGCACAAGCGAAAACAGCCCAAACAACGCTGTGGTGCGCAACTCCACCATGGTTTGTTCCGTGCCAACAATGTAGTGAGCAATCAGAGCAAAGGTCGGAAACAGCGGCACTAAACCAGAGATGTAGAAACTCTTACTCTTCGACAATAGCGCAATCAACAAAACCGCCGCGGCACCCAGCAGACATTTAAAGAACAGTGAGATCATTTTTTATACGTTATCCAAACAAACCAACAAAGGCTCTAGAGGGTAAACTCATCTAGCAGCCATAAAAACGCCACACGTCACATATGCACGTGTGGCTTATAAACTCATCAAAACAATTTTCAGATTAGTGACTCAAGATCACCTGATTTCGACCTGAATGCTTTGCTTGATATAAAGCTTCATCAGCGCGAGCAATGGTCTCTGTCACTCGCTCTTGCTTCATCTCGGCAACACCAATACTGCATGTCAGTGGATCGCCATGAACCCAAAGGTGCTGGCTGACTAAAAGTCGGATTTTCTCGGCCTTTCTTTGTGCTTCGCCAAGATCAGTCTCAGGGCAAAAAACAATGAATTCTTCACCACCCCATCTCACCAACTTGTCGGTAGCGCTGATCGAACTGCCCACCACCATGCTGAACTCACGTAGAATATGGTCACCCATTTGGTGTCCGTACTTGTCATTCACGCTCTTGAAGTAGTCGATATCGAGATACAACATACCCAACTTGCCATGTCCTTGCTTCACCTGTTGTGACTGCATTTTCAACCAATCACGAATCGCGTGGCGGTTTAGTATTCCGGTTAATTCATCACGATGGGCCTTTTCAGAGAACTCAAAATTTTGCTCTCTCAGTGCTCGGTTGACGTTCTTTAGATGGTTGTGTCTCTTTTCAACAATCACCATGCGTTTCCTAGAACGGTGCAATTCTGAAATCAAGAACACGGTGCCCGTCCCCACCCAAACAAACAGTAAGATTAAGAACAAGCTCTCGCCTGTGATGTAAGAGCCTTCAAACTCAATGCTACGGATAACGATTCTATGATGGCCAAGTTTCGCCCCAGACGCAGTAGCAAACTCAACCATATTAACGTTCGAGTACTCTGGAGCAGAGTGCTCTAGCGCGACATCATTGTCGGCCAACCACCACGTCATCACTTGCAGATTTTTGATCGGGATTTCAATCACACCACCATCGACTCCTGGAGAAAACTCCATCCCGTTGTACTTATGCGTGTACTCGTCATCAGGAACCGAATAAGCAGGATTATAATTACGCAGGTAAGTTCGCAAACGACCGCTAGAGTCAGCTTCCGCATGATAATCAATGTTGACTCTAAATGTGTGGTACTGGGAAAGGTCAAGACCTTCGGTAATGTCTCGGTTGATACGAATCGATAGGCCGCAATAAGGCCAAGGATATTCCGACTCTTTAAGTTCACACTCGAGAATATACTGCCCATTTTCGTAGGATAATTGGGAGGTACTGACTCCCCTATCAACTTGATCGCTGGTCGCGATAAATTCATATTTATCAGGGGTAATTGCCGTTATCACACGATTTCCGCTCACACGGTAATACTGCACAATGGCAAGTGTTGCGATAACTAAAAAGATAACAATCTTATGGATCCACTTCACGTCTAAGCTTCCGGCTTAAGGTCCCTATCGTTGGGATTTCATGATAAAAAATAACCTGAGTGGATTAGTGATATTGATACCAATAATCCACTAAAAAGCGTTATATCACGCCCGGACAAAATGTCATACCATAATTTAAACTGAGTGTTTACCATCAATTATCCATCGCAATAATCGAGCAATATTGCGTATAAATGCAGACTCTATTTGTTATACTCATCGCAAATCATCGTTAACCGTATCGCCTGTTCACAAGGCGAGCGAGTGGACGAAATAATAATCAAAATACAACGAGTAATGTCATGTCTTTATTAGCAAAAGGAACACTCAAGAAAATGAGTGCTTCCCTTGATGGTGCGGTTACTTACCGTTTACCTGTAGGTGAAGAGTTTGTAGAGCTAAACCCTCTGATTGGTAAAACCATCAACCTTACCCATACCGGCAATATTTTTTGTTGTTCGTGTGGTAAGAAAACTAAGAAAAGCTACTCTCAAGGCCACTGCTTTGTGTGCATGAAAAAGCTAGCAAGCTGCGACATGTGCATCATGAAACCAGAGACGTGCCATTACGATGAAGGCACTTGTCGTGAGCCTCAATGGGGCGAAGAGAACTGCATGGTTGATCACTTCGTTTACCTATCGAACACATCAAGCCTAAAAGTAGGTATCACTCGTCATACTCAAATCCCTACCCGTTGGATTGACCAAGGCGCGACTCAAGGTTTGCCTATATTGAAGGTAAAAACACGTCAGATTTCTGGCCTGATCGAAGTTGAATTAGCAAAGCACATTGCTGACAAAACCAACTGGCGCACGCTGCTAAAAGGCGACGGCGACGACATGGAGTTGGTAGAAAAAGCCAAAGAACTGTTGCCATTGGTTGAGGATAAAATCCAAGAGATCAGAGCGAAGTTTGGTGACGATGCAATCGAGATTCTGAGCGAAAACATCACTTCACTGAGCTACCCAGTTGATCAACATCCAGTGAAGATTGTATCGCACAACTTTGATAAGAACCCTGAAGTGACAGGCGTACTTCAAGGCATTAAAGGCCAATACCTAATCCTAGATACTGGTGTGATTAACATCCGTAAATTTGGTTCTTACGAAGTGGAAGTATCTGCATAATTTGTAGAACTAAGCGTTTCTTATAGTGAGAAGCGTTTAGTGAATAGCCAAAATGCCCTCAAGTGATGACTTGAGGGCATTTTTCGTTGTCGATTCTATTGGCCATTGGATAACGGTTATAGGCGTTAAAGCGCAACCACATCCCCGTCTACACAATTCTTACCTTTGGCTTTCGCGCGATAGAGAGACTGATCGGTTAAATTCACGAGTGCATCAATTGTGACACCGTCTTCACAGGCTCGACTATCACTGATTCCGATACTGACACTCGAATTAAATCGAATCTGTTCATCGATTTTGAACTCGACTTGATGGAACTGTTGGCGAACCCCTTCTGACACCTCGTGTGCTGTTTCAAGAGACGCATTTGGGATAAATATAATGAACTCTTCACCACCCCAACGGCCTGCGACCCCACCGACTTTCTCGGCATTGCGCTTGGTAATATTAGCCAAAGCACAAATGACCTCATCACCAACCATATGACCGTAAGTGTCATTAATCGACTTAAAATCATCGATATCTAGCAGCATACACACAAGGTAGTTGTTAGATGACATGTGCTCTCTCAACCACTCATAAATCGCTCTTCGGTTAAGTAAGTCGGTCATTTCATCGTAGTTCGCTTGGTGAACCAACTGCTTTTCCAACATCACCTTTTGCGTCACATCTTCGAGTACAACCTGAACGGCTGGCTGACCTTTCCAAGTAATCGCATTGTCGTAAATATTGAAGAACCGATGAACGCCGTCAAAGCCAATGTTTTCAACCACGGTACTCGTGCCTGACAACTCACCCGACACGATCGCGTGATAGTGCTTGCTGATGCCATCAGTATTCTGTTTTGGTACCAGTTCAAGGATAGAGTCCAACTCTAATACTTGCTCGATAGAAGCAGCGCCTTGCATGTTGACCCAAGATTGATTAACCATCAGCGGCTTGAAATCTCGGTGAACCAAGATGCCCTGCCCAGATTGCATGATCATGTCGTGATACATCTTATCTTGCTCACGCACCGCATTTTGCAGCTGAATCGCAGGGGAAAGATCGATCACCGTGACTTGCAGTGCAGGTCTTCCCTGCCACTCCGTCACATGGTCGATAGAAAACACGGTGAACTCTCTGCCATTACGATCAACATTGGTATAGGTGTGAACCTGAGGGTCGCGTTGACCACTGACCGTTTCAAGGTAATTTTGATAGGCGAGAACATGATAATCTTCTGAGATTAGATCTAGAAAGCTATCGATATTAGAAAGTAGTTCTTCGGGCGATGGGTATCCATAGATGCGAGCATAGTTAGCGTCAACACTAACTACATTCATATCTTGAATAGTTATTACACCGTACGTGGATTCGAAATTTATTGAAGACATTGCCAACTCCGCACTCTAGCTACACTTCATAAACTGGAGCATAACAACACATCCTGCCAACGCTTCCACAGAATCTATCACGCGTTAGGGACATTAATATGGTATCTAGTATATCGTACTGTTGCGGGCTTCTCTACAATTCAATCGCTAACACCAGTTATCAAAAGTAGACAAGTCTCTCATTCCTATTACGCGCGTCAAAAAACAAAAAAAGATAACGTATATCTATGTAAGCATTAGCTTTTCTGTTTTCGACCTTTAAGTAGGTAGCTAGCGCTAATCACGACTCTTTTCAAACCCGTTCATTATTCACTTCTAGCATGCTAGCTGTTCGCTTAATACTTCGTCGGTTACTCATTCCAATCCGAAAAATAAGCGACTAAGAAGTCGATCGCTAGCCGTGCTCTCTGGGGTAAAAAACGACGATTTTGATATACGACCCAACTGCTGGTTCCTGATCCCCAATACTCTTCAAGCACCGGGACAAGCTTTCCATTAGTCAGGCCGCCATTGAAACTGCTTTTGGGAAGGTAGACAACACCAAGCCCCTCTTCACATGCTTTCAGTACTGCGCTCGAATTGTTACTGCGCCAGCGCCCATGCACTCGCACTGCATTTAACGGCTTACCCTCTTTCTCAAATAGCCACTGATCACTGTTGGCGATAATGCAGCTGTGCATTTTCAACTGCTCAGGGTGAGTGGGCGTACCAAATTGCTCTATATAGTCTTTGCTGGCTGCGGCCGCCATTGGGCGATCAACGAGCTTTCTTGCCACCAAACCTGAATCGTCCAATCGGCCGTAACGAATGGCGAAGTCGATACCATCTTCGATGAAGTTAACCATCTTAGTATTGAAGTTCATTTCGATGGTGAGCTCAGGATGATCTTTAGCAAACTCCATCAACGCCGCCGCGACATGATTCTCGGCAAACGCACCTGCGGCACTCACACGCAAAGTACCGCTAAGCTGAGTTTGTTGAGAAGTCACTTGTTCATTCGCTTGCTGAAGCCCAATAACCAAGTCTTTGCACTGCTGATAATAGGTGTGACCCGATTCGGTCAGGCTTACCATTCGTGTAGATCGTGCAAGCAACGCCACACCCACTCTCTCTTCCAACCTTGAAACTTGGCGGCTGACATGGCTGGTACTGCAACCCAGTTGTTTTGCTGCTGCAGAAAAGCCGTGACACTCAGCTACCGCTACAAATTCATTAATCCCTTCAAAACTGTCCATACTTCACCTGTTTACATCTAACGAATTCACACCCGACTAATTCTCATTCGATTGTTGCTATATAGCAATAATGTTTTGTCTATTCGGCATATTATCACTCAAATGGTTTACTACTAGTATTACAGGTAACGAAACAGCGGCATCTCTCTTAAAAAAACTGATGTCTGTCTTAGAAACGCGGATGTCTAAACAACGACGCTGAAACTAAACAAACGTGCTCAAAGGGACGAATCATGAAAAAAATACTAATACCTGTAACTAACCACGCAACACTGGGCGATACAGACCAAGCGAACGGGACTTACGCGCCTGAACTGACTCATGCTTTGAAAGAGATCTTGGCTGCGGGTTTTGAGTACGACATCGCTTCTATCAAGGGTGGTAAAGGCCCGCTGTATGGAACCGATATTGAAGGGGATTCAGTAAACGCGGAGATCTTGGCTGATGATGATTTCCAAAACCGCATCAACAATACGATTCCTGTAAGCCAAATTAATGCAGAAAGCTACGATGCTATCTTCTACCCAGGTGGATTCGGTTTGCTTTCAGACCTAGCAACTAACGAGCAATTCGCTGCTATTGCGGCTAAGCATTACGAAGATGGTGGTGTGATTGCGTCAGTATGTCATGGCCCTGCGGCGCTCCTTCCGATTGTTCTGAGCAACGGCGAGAAGCTACTAAGCTCTAAATCGGTAACTGGTTTTACACGTGAAGAAGAGATCGACTTTGGCACCATCAACGACATTCCATTCCTATTGGAAGAGTCTCTTGCTCGCAGCGCAGCGCGTTTCAACAAGGTTCAACCTTGGCAAGAACTTGTGATTGTTGATGAGCGAGTGATTACAGGCCAGAACCCGACTAGCGCACACGCTGTAGGTGCAGCTCTGGTTAAGCAGCTGTCTTAGTAGACTTTACTAAACAGATATAAGTTCATGAAACAAAAAGAGCATACTTACACCTCAATATTCTTGAGAGAAGTATGCTCTTTTCTAATTCTGTCACTATTAAGTGCTAGTGGCTTCTCGCTAGTGACTACGCAAGATCCCTTCAAGCACATTGAAAAGCAAGTCGATCTCTTCAATCGAGTTGTAATGCATACAACCAATACGCACCACGCCCTGCTCTTCGATACCTAACTGCTTCACCAACCCTAGTGCGTAGAAATGACCATTCCACACACAGATATTATGCTCGCCCAGCTTCTTAGCGATGAACTCTGGAGAATGGTTTTCAAAGGTAACCGCAAAGGTTGGCGTTCTTAGGTTCGAGTCAAACTCTGCTTTCCCGTAAAGTTTTGCCCCTTCAAGATCAGACAAGCGTTTAAGGAAGTACTCACTCAGTTGGCTTTCATGCTTATTGTAAAGCGCGTAGCTTTGCTCTAAACGAGAACGCAATGAGTCAGTTGGCTCACCGAACTGCGCCAAGTAATCGACCGCTGCAATCACACCGGCAAGGCCTTCAAAACTTTGCGTACCTGTTTCAAAACGGCCTGGGCCAATGTTTGTCGCAGGCTCAACCTTGTAAGGCTTTAACGTGTGTAGCCATTGAGGCGCAACATAAGCAATGCCCACATGCGGGCCGAAGAACTTATAAGCCGAGCACGCTAAGAAATCACAATTCAATTGCTGAACATCGATCAAGTGGTGCGGTGCGTAATGAACGGCATCGACATAAACCTGCGCACCATGCTGATGTGCAAGCTCAATAACTTTTGCCATGTCGACAATAGAGCCAGTCGTGTTCGAAGCAAACGTCACCGCGACAAGTTTAGTTTTCTCGTTCAGTAACGACTCGAAATGCGCCATATCCAAACTGCAATCTGATTCGTCGACACGAACTTGGCGAACAATCGCGCCTTTGTCGTCTGCCGCTTGCTGCCAGCTCGATACATTCGAATAATGATCTAACGCCGTGACGATAACTTCATCACCCTCTTTCCAATCTCGGCTGATCGCTCGGCTCAGTTGGAAGGTCAGCGATGTCATGTTCGCGCCGAAAACAACGTTGCCAGAAGACTCCGCATTAAGCAGTGCTTGCGCCGCTTCTCGCGCTTGCTGCATTAGGCTTGTAGTCTTTTGGCTAGAAAAATAGTGCCCGCCTAGGTTTGAGTTGAAATGCCCTAGGTATTCGGTCATTGATGCTAAAACATTCTCAGGCACCTGAGAGCCACCCGGCCCATCAAAGAAAGTGACCGGCTTGCCATTATGATATTGGCCTAACGCGCTAAACTGTTGGCGCACATCATTAAGAGTGAAGGACATTGCGCGCATCCTTAGCCGTTAATACAAACACATCCATGTAGCCCATCTCGCCGTGGTCTATGGTACGAATTGGTTGTGCATTGTGCCAAAGCTTACTATCTGCAAGCATTGCCACTTCGCCATCGCCTAACACTTTTCTAAAGAATGGTGCTTCGTGGCTATCTTGATACAACATCACTTCACCACCAACGATATTGTGGCGAGTAACTCCAATGATCGCGATGTGGTCAAAACCGTCTTGGTGAACACCTTCTGGTGCAACCTGAGTTTCTTCAAAAATAGCGGCAATGCGGATCTGATGGATTTCGATTTCTTGCCCGTCTTCAAGCCCATTGGTTTCAATAAACAGTTCACACATCTCTTGCATGCCTTCGCTGCTTAGGATTTGTGCTTCAATCGGCTCGAATTGACGAACAACGTCACCTTGAAAGTGATTAATGTCTTCAGACTGAACAAAGTTATGTTTGTCTAGCTCAACGACTTGTCCATTCCTGAATTCAACCACTGAGTACCTTCTCAATCGGAACTGGCCATCCGCATGCTCTGTGCTTGGTAGCTTAGAGAATGATGGTGACAACTCCTTAACCGCGTGGTTACTGAGGTGGGTAATATGTAGGGTATTTTCGTGAGCATGTAACATCATCGACTCCTTAATGATTGTTAATTAACTTTCGATATTTAACGTTTTATTTACATAAAGGATACTTGAAGATCTTGCCAAATCAACATTAAACAATCATTTATCCCGTCAGATTTAATAATTCAGACACTAAATCCAATCGAGAAATAAAAAGCAGTGTATAACACCAGAATAAAAGATGACCAACTCTTAAAACTAGCACACTCCACTAGCTAGTTATAAATCCCTAAAAATTTAAATTTAACGATATTATTAACTAACAAGCGAGGTTTCATATTGTGTCAGCCCTTTCCTTTTAATACGCCAGCCTCCTTGCCTGAGTTCAGGCATCACACTCGACATCATTCATTTCTATGCTTTTGCACAACGAAATACGACCTACCTATCAATTGGCAAGCTATTGATTATTTACATAACAAACTGAAATTGGTTAATTTATGAGTACGCCAGAAACCAAACGCCTTTGCTTGCGCGTCTGGAACAGGTCGAGTTCGGGGGGAACTCGGCCGCCCTCAATGGTTTACTTCTTCGTGGGGTTGGATTTCACTGGTCTTCAATTTTTGAAAGCGCTTGAAGTCGAATAATGCGAAGGGAGTTTACTTAGTGTTTATTGACTGCCAGAACATAGGTAGGTGTTCAAAAATGTTAGGCGCTCTTCGCTGACACGTTTATGCCCTGAAATGAGTTAGCCCTTTTACTCATTCACACCCTGTTCATAGGCTTTTCCCCTACTAAAAGTTATCCATTCTTCTAATGCTGTTCGTTGTGAGTCCCCGTGCTGTATCACGAGGTAAATTAAACCTAACTATCAGAATTTACATGTCCTAGTTCACTGTTAGGTTTAAGTACCTCTTTAGTCATTGACACCATTAACTAATTGATTTATTGACCATTAAAGACTGTGTTAATATGCATGCATATCTTATGGGGTCATAAAAATTCAAACTATCTATAGAATAAATATAATAAATCAACTCAGATAACGCTTAATTTATAAAGCGTATAGTACTCAATCCAAAGGAAGTATTATGGCAAATTACGATTTTTCTACAATCAATGACAAAGAGTTCGAAGACTTAGTCAATGATGTCGTAGAAAAAAGAGACGGACAAACTGTCGAATCATACAAGCAAGGGCCTGATCAAGGTATAGACGGTAGAAGTGTCGACACCGATGGGAATGTTACTATCATCCAAAGTAAGCATTGGATAAAATCAGGAGTTGCTTCTTTAATAAGAGCACTAAAGAAAACTGAAGTAGATAAAGTCAGAAAACTAAATCCAAGTAGATATATTTTAGCAACATCCCTTGAGTTATCGGAAAAGAATAAAGTTGAAATTAAATTAGCGTTCGCTCCCTATATAAAAGACATTAAAGATATATTGGGAAATGAAGATATCAATCATCTAATCAGCGATAATGAAAACATAGAGTTAAAATATTATAATCTTTGGATTAACAGTACAACTGTAATTAGGAGAATGCTTAACAATGCCACTCATATCAGGAGTAAATCTACACTAGAGAACATAATTTCTAATAGTAAGTTATATGTTAAGACATCGGTTCACTCTTCCGCAGAAGATACGCTTGAGGCTAATAACATTATATTGATCACAGGTAATGCTGGTATCGGTAAAACAACTCTTGCTGAGCAAATGTGTAAAATATACACAGCCAAAGGATATGCATTTTTCCATATAGTTAATAGTATTGACGAAATAGATCAAATGTATAATGAATTAGAAAATCAGGTTTATTTTTATGATGATTTCTTAGGCAGTAACTATTTAGAGCAGATTAGAAACAGAGAAGATGTTATACTTACACATTTGATTAGTAGGATAAGAAAAGACCCTACGAAAAAGCTAATACTAACAACAAGAACTAACATTTATGAACAAAGTAAATTATTGACTGAGCTTTTTGAAAGAGTAAAAATTTCAACTCACGAAATTCAAATTAAAGCAGAAAAAATAACAAGATTTGAAAAGGCCAAAATATTATACAATCATATTTGGTTCAGCGACTTGAGTCATGATTATCGTGATGAATTAGTTAAAGATTTAAGATATTTCCAAGTCATTGATCATCAAAATTTTAACCCTCGACTTATCGAATTTATTACTGACGCGTGTCATTTAAACGATATTGCCCCTGTTAACTACTGGGACTATGTTTTGGAAACGTTACGTAATCCTAAAAACGTTTGGAGACATGTGCTTTCTAATCAAACTAATCGATTATGTAATCATCTAGTTGTTGGTATTGTTCTCAATGGTGGTGTTATGTCATCAGACGAATTATCTAGTTACTTTTATCGTTTAGTTGGTTCCGATATTCATCCCAAAGTCGATGAAAACCACGATACGACTATAAAGTTACTGGTAGGTTCATTGATAAATAGAAATATTGGATATGATAACAAAGTTAATTATTCACTTTTTAACCCATCAATTGCAGATTATATATTAGGTGAACATTCCAGCAATTCAGAATATTTATCTTCAGTTTTCTCAAAACTAAAAACTAACAAATCTCTAAATTCTCTTACCGATTATTTTTTACAGAAAATAATCAACACAGACACTTATATAAAGTGTCTAGTTTTACTATCTAAAGATCGTGATGAGTTCTCGATTTATAATAGAACCCTCTCGTATAAAATAATTAATGCCCCAAGGTTTGAACGTATACCTAGCTTTAAAGACTATTTATCATCATTATCAGAATCCATACTCGATATATCATTGGTTAATGATGAGCAGTTGTCAGTAATAATTAAGATGTTAGACAATAATATTTTAGATGTTAAAGACAAAAAATTGATAGCATTCGTAACAAATATTCTTAACAGTAGTTATGATGATACTTATTTCGTTGAATTGTCTAAGATATTATTTAGGCTTGGTTTATTAACTGATGATAATTTTGATATTCTTTGTAATAATATACATGAATATTATGAGAGTAACTTGACTGATATTGTTATCGATTCTGATTGCTGCTCTAGTTATTATAGTGAATCTGATATTTCTATCTATGGTGAAGATAAAGTACGTGAATTAATAGAGGATGATTTATCAGAATTAGTATGCCCACCATGGACTGAAGTATATGAACTAGCTTTAGAAATTGCACCTGTTTGTAATTATGAATCAATAATTGAATATAATATTGAAAGATCAGATTACAGTCCATCGTATCTTGGTAAGGGTGACAGATATTATAGTGGTTCTGATTTTTCTGAGGAAATTACGAGTTACTTTCGACAAAAAGACTAATGGCTTATGAAAGGCTTTTCAATTGTTGAAAAGTCTTGTCATGATAACAAAAAAGAGGTGATCTGCACCTGAGAAACTGGACGCTCACTAAGCGACTTTTCCATATTTAAAGTTATCCGCATTTCCCTAGTGCAAGCCAAAACATACAAGCTTCTTCAAGGTCGACTTCAAATCAACGTAAGGTAAGTTTGATTAGTAGAATGACACCTCATCTAGTTTACTAAACTCAGCCATAGCCCTCATTCCAATACCCTGAAGCCTTTGCGTGTTTTCACCGATCTTCCAGCCACGAAAACGTTTGTCTTCATTAAGTTCTAAACTATAACGATTAATTACACTTCAGCCCTTGTTTAACCTTTTATTGCCTCCATATTTTCCATACAATCCTAAGCGATTATAAATAAAAACAATTTCAATTTCGGAGTCCTCATGAGCGACGTAAAGCACTGTAATTTATTGATTCTTGGTTCTGGCCCTGCTGGCTATACAGCTGCAGTTTACGCTGCTCGTGCAAACCTAAACCCAGTACTGGTTACCGGTATGCAGCAAGGTGGTCAGCTTACAACCACAACAGAAGTAGAAAACTGGCCGGGTGATGCTGAAGGTTTAACGGGTCCAGCACTGATGGATCGCATGAAAGAGCACGCAGAGCGCTTTGAAACAGAGATCCTGTTCGACCATATTAACGAAGTCGACCTATCAAACCGCCCTTTCCGTCTTAAAGGCGATTCTGGCGAGTACACGTGTGATGCATTGATCATCTCAACGGGTGCATCAGCTAAGTACCTAGGTTTAGATTCTGAAGAAGCATTTAAAGGCCGTGGCGTTTCTGCTTGTGCAACGTGTGATGGTTTCTTCTACCGCAACCAGAAAGTTGCAGTTGTTGGTGGTGGTAACACGGCGGTTGAAGAAGCACTTTACCTGTCTAACATCGCGTCTGAAGTTCATCTAGTTCACCGTCGTGACACGTTCCGCGCTGAAAAGATTCTAGTGAAGCGTTTAATGGACAAAGTAGAGAACGGCAACATTGTTCTTCACACTGACCGCACACTAGACGAAGTTCTGGGCGACGACATGGGCGTAACTGGCGTTCGTATTAAAGATACTCAGTCTGACAAGACAGAAGACATCGAAGTAATGGGCGCATTCATTGCTATCGGTCACCAGCCAAACACTGAAATCTTCAAGGGCCAAGTGGACATGAAAGATGACTACATCATCGTTCAGTCAGGTCTTGAAGGTAACGCGACACAAACCAGCATCCCAGGCGTATTCGCTGCGGGTGATGTAATGGACCACAACTACCGCCAAGCAATTACTTCTGCAGGCACGGGTTGTATGGCTGCATTGGATGCTGAACGCTTCCTAGATGGTCTTAACGATAAGTAAATCTGAGATTGCAGATTTGATTATCTGAGCTCTCGCCTCAGTAGATGCAGGGCATCATCACAATTTGTTGTAAATCCCTAGAGCCCAGCGGTATATCCACTGGGCTTTCTTTTGTATACTACCCGCCCTCAACAAATAATAATTATCATTAAGCCTTCATAATGGATAAGAAAAAACAACGCAGCTTGAACAAGTGGCTTAAGCAACAGAGTAAGTTAGCGAAACGCTGGCTTATGATTGCGATTAGCCTTGGCGTACTTTCAAGCGTGTTTTTAATTGCTCAAGCAGCTCTTCTCGCCTCTATTCTTCACCAGCTGATCATCGAGAATGTCGATAAATCTGAACTGGTTGGTCATTTCGCAGGCTTGGCATTATCGGTCGTTGGCCGTGCTGGCTGTACATGGGGGCGTGAAATCGCAGGTTATCGCTGTGGTGAACAGATCCGTGTTTACATCAGGCAACTCATCCTTGATAAGTTACGTGAGTTAGGCCCTGCTTACATCAAAGGCAAACCCGCGGGCACATGGGCAACCCTGTTGTTAGAACAAGTAGAAGACATGCAAGACTTCTTCTCTCGTTACTTACCTCAAATGTCTTTATCGGTAATGATTCCATTCATTATTTTGGTTGTGGTGTTCCCAGTTAACTGGGCAGCGGGACTGATCTTCTTGATTACTGCTCCACTGGTACCGATGTTCATGGCACTTGTGGGTATGAAAGCAGCCGATGCAAACCGTAAAAACTTCAAAGCACTGCAACGTCTTTCTGGTCACTTTTACGACCGTTTGCAGTCAATGACAACCATCCGTCTATTTGATCGCACCAACGCTGAAACAGAGGTACTAAAAGGTGCATCTGAAGTGTTCAGAACGCGTACCATGGATGTGTTGAAAATCGCTTTCTTGTCTTCTGCTGTACTTGAGTTCTTCACGTCGATCTCTATCGCAATGACAGCGGTTTACTTTGGTTTCACCTACATTGGTGAGCTTAACTTCGGCCACTACGGCGCTGGCATTACGCTATTCGCAGGTTTGTTTATCCTTATCTTGGCGCCAGAGTTTTACCAACCTCTGCGTGACTTAGGTACTTTCTACCACGCGAAGCAACAAGCGGTTGGCGCAGCCGAAAGTATTGTCGAGTTCCTAGAAACCGACATCACTAAGGTTAAATCAGGCGACACTCAGCTCGATCCGGCTCAAGGCATCAATATTGAAGCTCAAGATCTCAAAGTGTTAAGCCCTGAAGGTGTTCAATTGGTTGGTCCTATCTCGTTTGCGCTTAACACTCGACAGTCGACTGCGTTAGTTGGCCCAAGTGGTGCGGGTAAAACAAGTTTGATCAACGCTATTCTTGGTTTCATGCCTTATGAAGGAAGCTTGAAAATCAATGGAATTGAACTGCGTGACCTAGACTTAGCCTCTTGGCGTAAAACGATTAGTTGGGTTGGTCAAAACCCGTTGCTACTGCATGGCACAATTCGTGACAACGTCACCCTGGGTAAGCACGATATCACTGACCAAGTTGTCGAGAACGCACTTGAGCAGTCTTTTGCTAACGAATTCGTAAATGAGCACGGCTTGGATTACATGATCTCTGATCGCTCTGGCGGTCTGTCTGTGGGTCAATCTCAGCGTTTGGCTCTGGCTCGCGCAATGATTCAAGACGGTCAGTTCTGGTTGCTCGATGAACCAACAGCCAGCCTAGATACTCGTAGCGAACAGTTGGTGATGAAAGGCATTAATAGCAACATCGAAAGCCGCACTGCCCTGCTTGTGACACACCAACTTGCCCCGCTTAAATCGGTCGATAACATTCTGGTTATGCGCGATGGTGGTCTTGTGGAACAAGGTCATTATTCTCAGCTTTCGACTGCGGGTGGTTTATTCGAAGAGATGCTTAACGCGAATTTAGCTCAACAAGATAATAAGGGTAATTTAGATGCGTGATTTACTGCCTTACCTGAAACTCTATAAAAAGCATTGGTTTGGCCTATCGCTAGGCATGCTATTGGCTTTTGCTACTCTGTCGGCTTCTATCGGCTTGTTAACGCTATCAGGCTGGTTCATTTCAGCTTCTGCGGTTGCTGGCCTTACGATTGCGCGTGAAACCTTCAACTACATGCTACCGGGCGGTGGTGTACGTGGTTTGGCAATGAGCCGTACTGCGGGTCGTTGGGGTGAACGTGTTGTGAGCCACAATGCGACATTCAAACTGTTAACTGATCTGCGTATCTTCTTCTTTAAGAAGCTGGCTCCGCTGATTCCAGGTCGTATTTCAAACCTTCGTGATGCTGACCTTCTCAACCGTTTGGTTGCTGATGTCGATGCCATGGACCACGTGTACTTGCGCTTAGTAAGCCCAGTGACGGTTGGTGTGTTCGGGATCTTCTTCCTGACTCTGTTCTTGATGTGGTTCGATAGCTCACTAGGTTTAATCTTAGGTTCTATCCTTCTTATCATGCTGTTGGTTTGGCCAATCTTGTTCTACAAATTGGGGAAACGTAACGGTGGTGAACTGACACAGAACAAAGCGGATCTTCGTGTCACTACGCTAGATTGGATTGAAGGCTACAGCGAACTGACTCTGTTCGGTGCTGAAGAGCGTTACCGTAATGCGATTCTAGAAACGCAACGCAAGCTGATGGCGAATCAGTTTGTGAACGCTAACCTAACCGGTATGGCTTCAGCAGCGCTAATGCTGTTCAACGGTTTGACGCTGGTTCTTATGCTTTGGCTTGCGGCTGACGGCGTGGGTGGTAATGCACCAGACCCGTTCATCGCGCTAATGGCATTCGCAACTATGGCAAGCTTCGAGCTATTAATGCCAATTGCAGGTGCGTTCCAGCATTTAGGCCAAACTCTGTCTTCAGCACGTCGCTTGAACGAAGTGATTCTGTCAGAGCCTGAAGTTCAGTTCGCTGAAGAGAAACTCGACATCAACAAGCCACTTGATATTACGTTCTCAAACGTGACGTTCAACTACCCTGATTCTGAGCGCAGTGTTCTGAACGCTGTCGACCTGACAATCCCTGCAACGAACAAGGTTGCGATTGTTGGTCAAACGGGTTCTGGTAAATCGACTCTGATTCAGCTTCTGACTCGCTACTGGGATCCTAAGAAGGGTTACATCTCAATTGCGGGCATTGAACTGACTCAATGGAATGAATCACAGCTTCGTGAATCAATCAGTGTGGTAAGCCAACGTGTCGACATTCTAAATGGTACTTTGCGTGACAACTTGTTGATTGCAAGACCAGAAGCAACCGATGATCACTTAGCGAATATCCTAAGAGATGTTGGCCTTGAAAAGCTGCTTGAGAATAACGCGCTTGATAGCTGGTTAGGTGACGGTGGTCGTCAACTGTCTGGTGGTGAGAAGCGCCGTATTGGTATCGCACGTGCGATTCTTCATGATGCTCCTATCCTGCTTCTAGATGAGCCAACAGAAGGCTTAGATAAGCAAACCGAGCAGAGCATCATGACGCTGTTCGAGAAGCACTTCGAAGGCAAGACGGTTATCTTCATTACACACCGTTTGATTGGTCTGGAATCGATGGATTCTATCGTTCTGATTGAACAAGGCGAGATTGTTGAAAACGGCTCTCATGAGAAGCTGTTAAACGAAGAAGGACGTTACTTCCAACTTCGTCAGGCAATCTAGCTTCCCCTTAAGCTATAAAGAAAACCATTCAAAGCCCGAGTTTATGCTCGGGCTTTTTGTTGCCTGTGATTCTAGTTTCGAACAACCATTCCCGCCTAAACAGTTGTTCATGTGCTGATTAGTTTTGCCCTTTCCTACAAAAACTTACCATTTATAAAGCAACGAGTTGCGCATAATTCAAGTCGTAGCACATTACTATGATCATCTTTCTAGGATAATACGTATCGATCAACCTCATGGAATAACCTCCCCTATAATAATGGAGAACAGTGTATGTCTTTACGATTAATCGCAACAACGATAGCGCTTGTAGGTGCTAGCTTTACCGCTCAAGCGAGCTCGGAATGTGAAGTATCGATTGATGCTAGTGATCAAATGAAATTTTCAACTGACACATTAAGCGTTCCAGCGAGCTGTAAAGAAGTGAAGCTGACGCTAAACCATACTGGCTCTATGCCAGCCCAATCAATGGGTCACAACGTCGTTATAACAGACACTGCGTCGCTACAAGCAGTGGGTATCGATGGTATGTCGGCAGGTATCGACAATAACTACGTAAAACCTGACGACAGCCGCGTTTACGCCTTCACTCGTGTTATCGGTGGTGGCGAGTCAACCTCAATCACTTTCAGCACAGAGAAAATGACAGCCGGTGGCGATTACTCTTTCCTATGTTCATTCCCGGGCCACTGGGCAATCATGAAGGGCAAGTTTGAGTTTAAATAACTCGACATTCAGAGAAAATCCGAGCCTTTGCTCGGATTTTCATTTCATACCAGCGAACTAGATTATACAACACACCAAACTGTTAAATGCTGGTGTATTATGAATCGATTCTTACTTAACAATATTGGAGATAGAGACCATAAGACTATTTATAGTCCTCTGTCTAAACATGCCATATTTGATTGTTCACCTACCCAATTAGGTTGGGAGCACTACAAAGATATCCATATTGGCGACCACGTTTTTATTATTGATTCATTTAGGCAAGTATCAAAAGAATTTAGAGTGACTATGATAGCCGATGAGGTTGCTTTGAAAGGTGATTGTTGGGGAGAGTTTGAATCAGTTACGGGTGGTGATGCTAGAGTACTATTTGGTGTTTTAGTCTCAGAACCTAAAGTAGATTATGGTGATTTCGTATTAGAGCATTCCGTTAAATACGGAAAAAAGTTTACCCCTGCGACAGGGAAACTTACCTCCCCTGGGTTTAATTGCTGCGCGTTTTAATGACTAATTTAAAAAAGCCCCAACCTAGGTCGGGGCTTTGTTATATTGGCTTCGCTTACAGCTTGAAGCGGCTGATTTCGCTTTCTAGCTCGTGAGACAGCTCAGAAAGTTGAGCAGCTTGCTCTGCAGCTTGGTGTGCTTCGTCTGCTAGCTCGTTAGACACGTCACGGATTCCTTCAGTGTTACGAGTAATCTCAGACGTTACTGACGCTTGCTCTTCAGCAGCAGAAGCAATCTGTGTTGCCATGTCGCTAATGCGTTCAACAGCAGCATGGATTTGCGTTAGGCTTGCAGCCGCTGAGTTAGCGTCATCAACACTGGTTTCAGCAAGTGTACGGCTATCATTCATGATGTTAACCGCTTTGCCTGTTGTACCTTGCAGCAACTCAATCGTTTGTTGAATTTCTTGCGTTGAACCGTGTGTACGTTGGCTCAGAACTCGAACTTCATCCGCTACTACTGCGAAACCACGACCTTGCTCACCGGCACGTGCTGCTTCAATAGCGGCGTTCAGTGCAAGTAGGTTCGTTTGTTCTGCAATACCTTGAATGTTAGACAAGATAGCGTTGATGCTGTTGCCGTGCTCTTCAAGCTCTAGAATCACGTTGGTTGCGATTTGAACTTCTTGAGCAAGGTTTTGGATAGAGCTTTGAGTCTGTGTTACTTGACCAGTACCGTGCTCACACGCGCCAACCGCTTCAGATGAGTTCTGTGCAGTGTGGTCTGCGTTACCTGCGATCTCTTGTGTTGCTGCAGCCATTTCGTTAACGGCTGTTGCTACCATGTTGATCTCGTCTTGTTGCATTTGGATACGAGCACTACGTTCTTCAGCTTGAGAAGCCGTTTGACGCGCTTGGTTACCCAGCGCAGCAGATACTTCGCTTAGCTTGATCACCATGGTGTGCATGTTGCCCACAAAACGGTTGAAGTTTGCAGCAAGCTGACCAATTTCGTCATCGCTCTTAGGCTCAAGACGTTGAGTAAGGTCGCCCTCACCTGAAGCAATTTCTTCAAGTGCTGCTGAAACGCGGTTTAGGTCGCGGAATAGGAAACTTACTAACCAAGACACAAGTACGATTACGATGAGCGTAATAATGACAGCAGTGATGATCAGCTGAGTAAGTAGCGTTGAGTGGTTCGCTTCTTCTGTTGCTTTGTCCATCTGAACCGCGAAGATCCAGTTAGTGTTAGGCACCTTCGTGAAGTAAAGCAGCTTGTCTGCGCCGCGCTCTTTGATGATCTCGATGCTACCCGTACGCACTGCGTTTTCGATGATAGGCATAGAGATATCGTTTGAAAGCTGGCTTACTGGCTTCAAGCTTAGTGCTGAATCTGGGTGTGCTAGGAATGTGCCGTCAGAGGCATCAATGAGCATTGCGTAAGCGTTGTCACCAACATCAAGGCTGATTACATCGTTAACCAATTGGTCGATAAGTACGTCTGCACCAACAACACCAACAAGTTGGCCGTTGTGGCGAACAGGTTCTGCGATCGTTACTAGAAGTGCTTTGGTGATTGCATCTTGGTAAGCCGTAGTAATGATTTGCTTACCTGCAGCGTTTGCTTCTTGGTACCAAGGACGTTGACGAGGATCGTAATCTGCACGGTTACGTTCAGGATGTGAACGGTACATTCCACCTTCTGGAGTACCTAAAAAGATATCGTCAAAGCCACCCGCTACACGAGCTTGTCTAAGGAAAGGGACAACATCACCTTCTCGTGAAAACTCATTAAATGCTGATGCGATATCAGTACGGATATCAATCCAGTTTTTAATACCTTCAGATGCTGCTTCAGATACGCTTTCAGCTCGTAGGTATACGCCATTACGAGTCTGTTCAAATAATTGGTTTGCTGATAACCAAGTCAACGCTGTAGCCATAACGACAACAGCAGATAGGCTAGCACCTATCAACTTCTGCTTTAGTGTTAGTTTCATGTCAAAGTTTCACGAGTGGTGGGAAATCCCGCGCATACTACCCAATATCAGTATTAAATTCGAGCAATTTTATAATTTAATATCGGAATATAATTTTAATCAAACCATAAGCTTACCTAATGTCAATTCCTTGGCTTGTCGCCAAATTTAAGGCGGCATTATCTCTGCGGTTATTAGAATTTTTATCGCACTTTACACGCTAAAAATGGACAGAAAACATGGTAAAGAAGAAACAAAAAAGGCAGAAGAGTTTCCTCTTCTGCCTTCATATTATTTACCACTCTACTGCGTATAAATTGCTGTAGATTTCAGCTTAAAAAGCCTAGCGCTTTTCTGTACGCATACCCATTAGCAAGCTCACACACATCAGTAATAGAATGATGGTGAATGGCAATGCTGTAGAGATTGCACCCGCTTGTAGAGCTTGTACTGCTTCAGTACCACCAACCCACAATAGAGCAACAGCAATAGCACCTTCAAGGAACGCCCAGAACACACGTTGAGGCACAGGCGTATCAACTTTACCACCCGCGGTGATGCTGTCGATTACTAGAGAGCCTGAGTCAGACGATGTAATGAAGAATACTAGAACCAATACAACCGCAATGATTGAAAGCAGAGTACCGAACGGCAGTGCATCAAACATTTGGAACATTGCTAGTGATACATCCGTTAGGCCGTCTTGACCAAGAATACCAACGTTATTCACGATTTGGTCAATCGCCATGCCACCGAATACTGACATCCAGATGATAGTCACTGTAGTCGGTACGATCAGTACTGCTGTGATGAACTCACGAACGGTACGACCTTTAGAAACACGTGCGATAAACATACCTACGAATGGAGACCATGAGATCCACCAAGCCCAGTAGAATACAGTCCAACCGTGCATCCACGTTTCATCTTCACGACCGTGAGGGTTACTTAGCGGAATGATGTTTTCAATGTATGCCATCAATGTTGTTGGGATAGAACCTAAAGTCACCGCGTAGCCGATTAGAGCCACTAAGATAAGCAGTAGGAAAGCAACCAACATGTTGATGTTACTGATAACTTTAACGCCACCATCAATACCACGAAGTACTGATACTACCGCCAATAAAGTCACCGCTGTAATCACAATAACTTGCAGACCTAGGCCCGCTTCAATGCCGAATACATGCTGAATACCACTTGCCGCTTGTTGTGCACCAAGACCTAACGATGTCGCCAGACCAAATAGCGTTGCAAGTACAGCAAGAATATCAACAATGTGACCTGCCCAGCCCCAAGCTCTATCACCTAAAATTGGGTAAAAGATAGAACGGATAGAAAGAGGCAATCCCTTGTTGTAAGAGAAAAACGCAAGTGACAGTGCTACTACGCCATAAATCGCCCAAGGGTGTAGACCCCAGTGATACATGGTTGCACCTAATGCCAGTTTTGCAGCTTCTGGTGTGTTTGGTTCAACACCTAACGGAGTTTCAAACCAACCCGTGAAGTAAGCAGCAGGCTCAGCCACACTCCAGAACATCAAGCCGATACCCATACCTGCGGCAAACAGCATCGATAGCCAAGAGATGAATGAGTAATCTGCCGTCGCATCAACACCACCAAGGCGGATTTTGCCGTATGGAGAAACAATCAAGCCCAAGCAGAAAATTACGAAAATATTACCCGACCAGATGAAAAGCCAATCAAACGAATTGATAATCTGGCCTTTAACGCCATCTAGTGCAGCCTTTGCTGAAGCGGTATCTGTAATAAGAACACCGATCAGGAACAAAGCGATAAGTCCCGCACTGATACCAAATACTGGGTTATGAACATCAAAACCCCATTTTTGGACGTTATCTTGACCGACAGTGTAATCCGTACTGTCGATACTGTATTTATCTATACCTTTAGTCATTATCCCTCTCTACGGAATACTATTAGGGTCTATTGACCTCGTATTCCTTACTTACCTGCGACTTAATCACAAACTCGAACCTACGATCCAAGTAGTACAAGCTGTTGTCACAATAATTCAAATACTTGGATGTCTGAAGTTTAGCAGGTTAACTTGTTGTTTTCAGTAAACCAGAATCGGTTCGATGGAATTTCAAACAATATTCACGTAATTACTCAAGTTTATGACGAAAAAAAGGTCGACCATGTCGACCTTTTTATCAAAAATACTTTTAACTCAAAGCATTTTGGTGCTTAACCAATTGATTTTCAGTTCGTAAACCTAGCAATAAGCTTAGGCACATAAGCAATAATATGAAGGCAAATGGTAGCGCCATTGATACCGTTCCAGCTTGCAGTGCTTGAATTGATTCCGTACCACCAACCCATAGTAGAACCGCTGCAATCGCGCCGCCCATCAACGCCCAAAATACACGTTGTGGAACCGGTGCATCGACTTTACCGCCAGAGGTAATGCTATCGATAACCAATGAACCTGAATCAGAAGAGGTGATAAAGAACACCATAATCAAACCAATCGATACTACTGAAAGCACAGAGCTCATTGGCAGTGCATCGTAAGTATGGAAAAGAGAAAGTGTAATATCTTGTAGGCCATTCACACCAATCTCACCCACCTTGTTCGCCACTTGATCAATCGCGATGCCACCGAAAATAGCCATCCAGATGATGATTACTGTCGTTGGGATGAACAATACAGCAACGATGAATTCACGAATCGTACGACCTTTAGAGATACGAGCGATGAACATGCCTACGAATGGAGACCAAGACATCCACCATGCCCAGTAGAATACTGTCCAACCTTGCATCCACGTTTCATCATCACGACCATGAGGATTACTTAAAGGAATGAAGTTTTCGATGTAGCCCATTAGCGCGGTTGGGATTGCTTTAATGCCCGCCATGCCACCAGCGATGGTAACGAAGATAAGCAAGCCCAAAGCAACCAGCATGTTCACATTACTCAGAAGCTTTACGCCACCGTTAATGCCGCGAACCACTGACATTGTTGCTAAGAAAGTGACCACAGCGATAACAATCAGCTGCATGCCAATCCCGCCATCGGTACCAAATACATGGTTAATACCACTTGTTGCTTGTTGAGCACCTAAGCCCAGTGAAGTTGCAAGGCCAAATAGCGTTGCAAGCACAGCGACGATATCAACGATATGACCAAACCAACCCCAAGTTCTATCACCCAAGATAGGGTAGAAAATAGAGCGGATTGATAGAGGTAAACCTTTATTGAAGGTGAAGAAGGCAAGCGCTAGAGCAACAACAGCATAGATAGCCCAGCCGTGTAAGCCCCAGTTATAAATGGTTGCGCCTAGCGCTAATTTAGCGGCTTCAGGTGAATATGCTTCGACACCTAATGGCGTTTCATACCAACCCGTGAAGTAAGCCACTGGCTCAGCCACACCCCAGAACATCAAACCAATACCCATTCCCGCGGCGAATAACATCGACATCCAAGATAGGTTGGAGTGCTCTGCTTTGGCATCATTGCCACCAATACGTATCTTGCCATACGGGGAGACAATGAGGGCAAAACAGAAAATAACGAAGATGTTTGCTGCCCACATGAAGAAACCATCGAAGTTACCGATGACTTTCCATTTGATTCCATCAAGCGCCGCTTTTGCAGTATCAGGGTCTGCAACTAGAAGTGCCAACAGGAAGATAATGATCGCTCCTGCACTGATTCCAAATACTGGGTTATGAACATCGAACCCCCATTTCTGAACGTTATCTTGTCCTACTGTATAATCGGTATTTTCAATACTATACCTATCTTTTACAGGCTCCATGCTTCCTCTCTAATTTGCAGCGCACTGTTTGCAACATTGCATTCGGCGCTTGAATTTCGAAAAGAAGAATATCAACCTGTCGCAAAAATACTAAAAAAACCTCCACAAAGGAGGCCTAAATTACACATTTAGTAATTAAATTACACATTTAATGTAATTTAGCGTAAGATCAGTCCACAAGCCCGGAACTGACCGCGTACTTAGCAAGCTCTGCTGTAGAGTGAATATCTAGCTTATGCTTAATATTTTGTCTATGGGTTTCGACCGTTCGATAGCTGATATTCAGTGCCTTCGCGACCTCTTTACTGCTCTCCCCTTTCGCGACTAATTTCAATACCGCTTCTTCACGTCTGCTCAATGGATTCTTCACAGATTGCGTCGGAGTAATTGGCTGAGTAAACAAATTCTGCGTTACTTTTTCACAGAAATAGGTCGAACCTTGATTGACGGTTTTGATTGCCTGCACCATTTTTTCAGCCGAAATCTCTTTCAACATATAGCCGACCGCACCCGACTGCATCACCTTCATGATGTATTCACGGTTGTTATGCATGGTCAGCATCAACACCTTGGCTTCAGGGTCTTCTTCTTTAATCAGGTGGGTCGCATCAATACCATTCATGATAGGCATGCTAATATCCATCAGCACCACATCAGGGCGCAGCGTTTTCACTGTCTCAACCGCTTCTAATCCATTACTGGCTGTGCCTATCACGCTAATATCAGGCTCGAGTTCTAATCTCGCCATAAAGCCATCCAGTACGACTTGGTGATCGTCAGCAATCACAACTCGAATAACTTCACTCATTCACTAATCCTTCTAGTGTCAGTAACACTGTAATTTCCGTTCCGAAACCAATCTCACTCATCAACTCAAAATCACCGCCGATGAACTCCACTCGCTCTCTCATGTTACGCAGTCCGATCCCTCGTTTCTCCATCGCTTTATAGGTATTGAAACCAACACCGTTATCTTGGATAAGCAGTTGCAACACGTTGCCAATTTGCTGAGCGATAACCGTTACCTTGGTCGCTTGCGCGTGTTTCTCTATGTTGTTCAATGACTCTTGCACCACTCGATACAAGGTCGTTGCGGCTTCTGATTTTAACTTACCCGGTTGAGTGCTAAATAAAGTTTCCACCTCAATACCGGAGTGCGCCTGAAAATCTAATAACAACGAAGACAATGCCGCTTCTAAGCCTATGTCATCCAGTGAACTTGGGCGAAGTTGATGTGAAATGTGCCTCACCTCTTCAATCGCTCGCATCAGTGAATGCTGTGACTTATTCAAATGTGCTTTGAGATCCTCACTCTGTAGCTTATTACCGAGTAGCTCTAAGTGACAACGACTCGACACTAATAATTGGTTAATACCATCATGTAACTCACGTGCTAGGTGTTTCTTCTCGTCTTCTTGGAACATCACCGTCTTATGCGCCAGTTCTTTGAGGTTGTTATCGGCAATACGATGTTCATGCATGTTGATGGCTAAGGTAAGCACGATAATAACCGCCACCGTCACACTCAAAATCACCACAATAGAAAAGAACGTGGTTTCAATATTCTTGTTTATCTCAGCCTGCATTGAAGCCACTTCTTGGTGCACATCTTCAATATACAAACCGGTGCCAATCATCCAATCCCAGCGTTCTAGCCATGCGGCGTAACTCAACTTAGACACCACCTCACCCGTCGATGGTTTTTGCCATAAATACTGGTGAAATCCTCCGCCCGTTTGTGCCTCTCTTAGCAGGGCTTCTATCAGAAAGTCGCCATCCTCGTCTTGCAGTTCAAGTAGGTTTTGACCAATCAATTCAGGCTGAATCGGATGAACTAAATTGGTTCCGTGGCGATCGTAGGCAAAGAAATACCCGTCCGACCCGTATCTAAGTTTAGACAATATGGCTCGAACTTCCGTTTTGGCTTGAGCTTCTTGGATGTCAGGGTCGTTGTAGATGTGCTCAATGGCATCGAATGCTAGGTCTACTGTGTCCTTGAGGGCGTTTTCACGTGACTTGATTAAGCTGTCTCTGAAGATTTCGACCTCTTTCGCGCCCAACGTTTTGGTTTGGTGTAACGAGATCCAACTAATACTCGCCGTTACCAATAGCAACGGGAGCAGCGTCAGCAAAATCAGCTTGGCTTTTAGAGGCATTCCTTTTCCTCACAAAAAACGGCTTACTGAACATCAATAAGCCGTTTTATTTTAGCAATTTATCGTTAACCCTTGAAACATATCATTCACATTCTTGGCTTCACTCACATTCCATAGAAGGCTGGAAATGCGAGAAGTGATCCAAGTACGAGGATCTGAATCAGAATGAATGGCATCACACCTCGGTAGATATCCTTCGTAGTTACGCCTTTTGGTGCCACGCCTTTTAGGTAGAACAGGCTGAAACCAAACGGCGGTGTTAAGAATGAGGTTTGCAGGTTCATCGCAATCAGGATAGCAAACCATGTCATGTTAATGCCCATCAACTCAGCAACCGGCGCAATGATTGGCACGATGATGAAACAGATCTCTACGAAGTCGATGAAGAAACCCAGAATCAGAATCACCAGCATGGTAATGATCAGGAAGCCCCATTTCTCACCTGGCAGTTGTAGCATCCACTCTTCAACCAGATAATCACCACCAGTGTAGGTAAACGCCATTGAGAATGCCGTTGCACCCAACAAGATAGCAAATACCATCGCCGTTACTTTCACCGTCTCTTTCGACGCCTCGTACACCATCGACCAACTAAACTGACCGTAAAGCAGTGCAAGTATCATCGCACCCGCGCCACCTAATGCCGCTGACTCTGTTGGCGTAGCAACACCTGCGAAGATAGAGCCGAGTACAACAATGATGAGCGCTAAAGGCGGAAGAATCGCTTTCAGTGCATTAAACACTTCTTGCTTACGGCTGATGGAGTCATCACGTTCAATCGGTTGAGCCGCTTCAGGGTGTAGCTTCGCGTATATCAAGATATAAACGATGTACGCGCCGACCAGCATCACACCCGGCCAAATCGCCGCTTGGAACAAGTCGCCAACCGGAACACCGAGTACATCACCTAATAAGATCAGTACGATAGAAGGCGGAATGATCTGCCCTAGCGTACCAGACGCACAAATAGTGCCGCAGGCTAAGCCTTTGTCGTAGTTGTACTTAAGCATTACGGGTAACGAGATAAGACCCATCGCCACTACCGAAGCCCCTACTACGCCGGTTGACGCAGCAAGCAGTGAACCTACGAGTACCGTCGAGATTGCGATACCACCACGAACACCACCAAACAGTCGGCCCATTGACTCAAGCAACTGCTCAGCAAGCTTGGTCTTTTGCAGAACAAGCCCCATGAAGACAAACAATGGAACGGCCATCAGCACCGTGTTTTCCATGATTGATTGAATTCGATATGGCATGAAGGCAAACATTTCGATGCCTTCAGCCCAAACACCAAAGATTAACGCGATACCACCAAAGGTGAACGCCACAGGGAAGCCAAGTAAAAGTGCAAACAAGGCTACGAAAAACATTACTATTCCAATCATGTTCAGCCTCTACTAATTCTTTGTATGAGTATTGTTTGCATGGATAAGATGCGGATTAAAAATCTTATTAAGTGAATGCAGGATTAAACCCACGCCACTGAGTGCCATTAGGAAGAATGACAGCGGGATCATAGCTTTGATGATCCAGCGATATGGCAAGCCACCCGGGTCACCTGAGGTTTCGCCGAGGTTATAGCTCTCTTTGGCCACATCAATACCAAACCAAGCAACCAGCAAACAGAAAGGCATCAGAAAGATAAGTGTGCCGAGCAGGTCAATAATCGCTTGCGCCTTGAAGCTCAGTTGCTCGTAGAACACATCCACTCGCACATGGCCACCAGCCTTGATGGCATAAGGAACACCTAATAGGAAAACGGCTGAGAAGAGGTGCCACTCCATCTCTTGGAAGGCGATTGAGACATCATTGAAGGCATATCTCATGACAACGTCATACACAACGTTGGCGATAAGTAGAATAAACAACATACTGGAAAGCCATCCCAGTGCATCACCGATACGATTAAACACGCGTTCAATATAAATTAGACTTCGCATTCCCGACTCCATGGAATTTGAAAAAACATCGCGCAGCGAGCTAACAAGCTGTTCGATGTAGAAAGGATTCTTGAGCGTAATACAGGATTTATCCTGCTTAGTTATTATGTTTAAAATGAACCCTCGGCTTATTCACTCTTAAATACTCAATAAGAAAAGCTTTGGGTTCATTAATCTTCAGTTCAACAACTGTCGATTATTTCGCTTGGCTATTTAGATAAGCTCTGTGTGAAATATCCGTCCATGAACGTACTTGCTCTAGGTAAGCTGCTTGTGAAGCTTGGATCTCTTTTGCTAACTCATCTTTCTCAGCATGGGCAGCGAGCAGGCGATCGTTCGCTTCTTTCAGTGCCGACATTACTTCAGGCGGGAAATCTTTAACTTGTACATCTGGGTATTCTGTTTTCATTGAAACCCAGTTCTTACCACTTTCGTGCGTTGCTTGTGTGTACATGTCGTAAGCCGCTGTACGCATGGCAACACGCAAGATTTCTTGTAGGTCTTCAGGCAGCTTGTTCCATGTGCGTTTGTTCACTAAGAATTGAAGCTCTGAACCCGGCTCATGCCAACCTGTGTAGTAGTAAGGCGCGATTTTGTGGAAACCCATACGTAAATCCAGTGATGGACCTACCCACTCTAGTGCATCAATCGTTCGGCGCTCTAGAGACGTGTATAGCTCACCTGGGGCAATGTTGGTCGGCTTAGCGCCTAGCTCTGCAAGAATCTCGCCTGCAAATCCTGGGATTCGCATTTTCAGACCTTGTAGATCTTCCACGCTGTTGATCTCTTTTTGAAACCAACCGCCCATCTGGATATCCGTGTTACCACCTGGGAACGACATCAAGTTGTGTGGAGAGTAAACCTGCTCCATCAACTCCATACCACCACCGTGATAGAACCACGCGTATTGTTCTGCTGGCGTCATACCGAAAGGCATAGAAGTGAAGTAAAGAGTGTTTGGAACTTTACCTTTCCAGTAGTAAGAGCCTGAGTGACCCATGTCGTATTGACCAGACTTAACCATGTCAAAAACGCCAAGAGGGGCTTTGTGTTTGTTTGCTGAATCGATTCTGATTTGCAGTCGACCATTCGACATCTTCTCAGCCATCGCTGCCATGTTCTTAGTTGCATCACCGAAAACTGGGAAGTTTGGTCCCCACGTTTCTGCAAGCTTTAAACGGTAAACCTTATCAGCAGCTGTAGCACCAGTAGCGACCAAAGCTAAACAAGCCGCAGCGGTTACTGCAACGTTTTTAAAAACTCGTGTGAGGGAGTTAGAAATGAGACTCATGTTCACGTCCTTTGTTGGGTTAACACTCTTTCTATGAGCATTTTTTATGATTCAACATAAGAGTGCACCGCGATGAGGCAACAAGATATCAGGGAGAGCACGCACGACGGACGCACACAAACTGCGTATTAGACCAAAGGATTAAGTAGAACTACGTAGGAGATGATTGAATAGTGTCGATTTTAAAGGAGTTTGGATATTCACCAAGGGAATGCGTATTGATAAATACCTAAGTAGTTATAATGAACCGCGATTAACAATTGATTCCCATTTCGTGATGAAGCTCTACCCATTGCTGCATTTTAGGGAAAGTCACCCGCGCTTTTTAGTAAGGCGCCCTACTTTAGGGCTTGCTGATGAGAAGCAAAGCTAGAAGTTAAAGTGAACAAGTTAAACGGTAGATTGGAATGGGAATAACCAGTAAATGAGAATAAGCGATAAATGAAGTTTATGACAGATACAAAAAAGCCTCGATAATCGAGGCTTAAAAACTTAACGAAGCGAATGTAATCCCACAGGATTAGATAGCTTTGTAGATAACCTTGTTACCTGCTAGCTGCTCTTTCGCTACTAGGTTTTCTTCAAGAAGTTTTTTCAATGCGCCTGTTGCCCATGAAGCTGCTTTCGCGTCTTCTTGACCAGCTGCTAGGCCGATACCTTTAGGGTTAATGCCTTCAGCATTGCTAACAACGATGTCTAGAACTTGTTGTTGCTTTGGAGTCAGTGCTACTGCAACTTCTTTTGTTGCTACTGTTTTCTCTACCGCTGGTTTTGCTGCTACAGTTTTTTCTGCTACAACTTTCTCTGCGACAGGCTTCGCTTTTTTCGGCGTTGCCACTGCTTTAACTACAGCCGCTTTAGTGCGTTTCTGCAGTTTAGCCTGCACCTTACGCTTATGAGCAAGTCTCATTGAATATTTCTCCAGTTCACTGCTCTTTTCGCAGTGGTGAAAATTTGAAGCGCGATTTATACCAAAAAACAGGAGCTATTTGTAGAGTGAAGCGTCGAAAGTCGACGAAAAATACCGATATTGTCTACTAGCGTCTATTATTTAAACATCGACTTATCAATTCAGGGTCATATACACTGGTTATCCATCCAGACAAAAATATGAAAACTTGGTGTTGCCTATGGACACTCGTCACCTAACAAATTTCTCTTTGCCCTCGTTCACACGTTCGTACCGTATTCTCGCCGTTATTTTAGGCTTCGTTTGCTTGATCATTGCACTCTACAGCGACAATCCAAAGTTACTGATCGTGGGTGCATTTTGCATTATTGCCCTACTAGGAACTGGCTATTATTTAATGTTGCGCAGCAGAGTGATGTTCACCCTCACACCGACTCATTTTCAACAACATTTTTATAAAGGGGGCTGGGTCTTAAAGTGGAACAACATCCAAAAAATTGGCCTTTGCACCTATGAACAAGATGGTTGGCACCAACCTCTGCCTTGGATTGGTATCAAGGTTAAAGATTACTCGCCCTACCTCGATTCGATCTGCCCCAAAATCACCTGTGAGTTATTGCTGAGCCAACGAGCACTTTTGTATCTAGGTGCTAAACAAGCGGGAAAAGAGTCAAACTTTGAAGATATGGTTTTAGACTCATCGCACTACCACACTCGTTGTACCGAAAACGGGTGTGTTGAATTGAGCCAATATAAAGAATCAAAGAGTAATGACGAGGTGCATTTCAACGCTCAACAAGCACAAATGGATGCGGATTCACACGATGAAGCAAATAATCAAAATGCGATAATCAAAGACTATTCAGGGTTACAGGCGATGCTCGCCAACAGGATGAAGTACCAAAGAGGCTTCCACGGTTATGACATTTTCATATCAACCCATGATTTGAATATTAGTGGAGAAGAGTTTGTTGGTCTGGCTCGACGCTACTTAGCCGCTGCCGAGCGCCTCTCTGATTAAAATCAAACCGGTTCATAAATAAACTCGCACCCAATAAAAAAGCTTAGCTTTCATAACAAAAGCTAAGCTTCATTTTCAATCGTTCTTTTACTAGGTCAGAGGCTTAGTAGAGTGGCATTTCATCTGCGACGAACGGGTTTGATGCACGCTCACGACCGAATGTCGATTCAGGGCCATGACCCGGAACGAATGTTACGTCACTGCCTAGCGGCCAAAGCTTAGTCTTGATTGAAGCGATAAGTGTATTGAAATCACCTTGTGGGAAATCAGTACGGCCAATTGCACCGTTAAACAACACGTCACCTACAAATGCTATACGTGCTTGCTCACTGAACAGTACAACGTGACCTGGCGTGTGGCCCGGCGTGTGAATCACATCGATAACTTGGTTACCAAAAGTCACTTTGTCGCCCTCTTCTAACCAAGTGTTTGGTTCAAAGGCTTTACACAGTGGGAAACCAAACATTTGGCTTTGATTCTCTAGGCCTTGCAACCAGAAATTATCAGCCTTATGTGGGCCAACAATTTCAACGTTCAACATCTCTGAAAGTGGCACCGTACCACCAACATGATCTAAGTGACCATGAGTCAGCACCAAGTTCACCACCTTCACACCTAGCTCTTCGATGATTGCAGCTAGCTGTTGGATGTCGCCACCTGGATCAACAACGATGCCTTCCATGGTTTCATCACACCACACAATCGAGCAGTTTTGAGCGAAAGAGGTAACAGGTACAACTTGATACTTAAGAGACATATACAAACCTTAGAGGGCAAACTGAAATTTGGGCAAACTATGACATTGGATGTCTACTTTGACAAGTGCCTACGGTATCGCCCTTCAACTCAGATTCGCTTTACCAGCTGCGTACTGGACCAGTATCAATATGGATAAAGTTGCTACGCGCATAATACCCCACACCACCTGCGTTCAGGCTTTTAGCTACGTCTCTCAGCTCTTTCAGATCAACACCATCAATACGGAAGTCGATTGCTTTACCTAACATATGGTAACTCTTTTTAGCCACACCACTCGACTTAGAACGAAGTGCTTCATTGGTCGCTGGAGAACGGTAACCAGAGATGATCTGAACTTCTTTTTGAATACCCAACACGTTTTGAATCTGAGTGATCTGATCAAACAGGTTCTTGTCCATTGGGTGAATTTCATTACGACGGAAATCGCGACATAGTTTGCTAAGGCGTGCCATTTCGTCACCGACATAGTTAGTGCCATCGAAATAACAAGTCTCTAAACGTTCACCAGTGTGAAGATTGTTCATGCTAATCGTTCTTGGTTGATCAGGGTATGAAGCAAAAGCGATAGAAGGAGTAAGAGAGGCGACAACAGCAGTACCACCAGCGTAAGTCAGAAACTGACGGCGTGAAAATAAATTTTGAGACATACAGCAAAAAACCAATTAGATCGAACGAAAAATGCACGATACATAATGGCATTTGCTGCGTCAACGTACAAAAACCGCACAAAACGTTAGTATTTGTAACCTTTGTACGGTTAGTTATTGATACTCATTATAATTTTATCAATAGAAGCTTGGTTGTCATTTTTTGGTCAAGATCACCTTAGTTGAACTCATTTCAATCAACCACCCTCTTTATCATATTGGTAGATATCACCGCGGTACTGTATGCCGCCCTCTTCAAACAACACGGTTTGATAGATGATATGCACTGGAATCCGCTTCTTGAGGCGAACCTTAGTATTCGGAGCGAGGTCAGCATTTTGGTTCGGGACTTTCCTTACCTTAGTGGCAAACAATAACTCAGCCAGTTCTTCTGCGTGTTCAACACGTATGCAACCTGAGCTATAAGCACGGAAGTCGTCATTAAACAGGCCTTTACTTGGTGTATCGTGCAGGTAAATGGCTCGCTTATTAGGTGTGTTGAACTTATACAAACCTAATGCATTTCGCGAGCCAGCCTGCTGACGCATCCGATATGGAAACGAATTGAAGTTGATTGTCTGCCAATCGATCTCTGTGGTGTCGACCGTTTCCATTGAACGCCAACCGTCAATCACTTGGAAGTTGTTCGTTTCAAGGTAGCTTTCGTCCGCTTTTACTTTAGGCAGTATGTCTTTGACCATGATTTTCCATGGCACATTCCAAGTCGGGTTTAGAATGACAGAATCTAGGTTTATCTCTAAAAGCGGTGTTTTTCGCGATTTTCTTCCCACGACGACTTTAGACTCAAACACCTCTTCGCCATCTTCCCAGTACTTCATGTCAAAACTCGGCACGTTAACGACGATAAGAGAGTCTCTGTCTCTTGGCCACAAACGAACACGTTCAGCATTCAGAGCCAATGAGGTTAATCGATCATCAAAGCCCATGTTGATCCACTTTATCGTGTCAGGGCCGATGATCCCATCGTCTGTAAGACCGTGCATACGCTGGAAGGACTTAATCGCCGTTTGCAGATCTCGATCGAACTTAGGGAAATCGACCGCGATCATCGAAGTATCAACACCGACCAAGGCAATACGTTCAACAAGAATGGCTTTATCTGAAAGCTGGTCGCCCAAGCGTTTCAAGCCTTTCTGTCTGTACCGATCAATCTTGAGCTCGGACGCGGTTTCTAATACTGAATAAGTCGCCTTGAATTGGTCGAAATCCCCCACTGGCGGTGCGTAAGACAACACCATCTCCAATAAGTAATCATTGGCGACACTGCTTTTCAGTCTCATCAGAATATGGGGCGAAGGCGCTGGTAATTTGGAATGTAGCTTACCCGAAAAGTACCACTCCTTACCGGCAAGTGGCGCATTTTCAACGTAGCTTAGGTAGTAGATAAAGGTATCGGTAAGTAATATGTCCAACTCTTGCCATTGAGCGTAGGATTGATAGTGACGGATTTGCTTAAGTTGTCGTTCAAAGAGCGGTGCCATTTGAGCTTGTTCGAGAAGCGACAATTGAAATTCAAACGCTTTAACCAGTTCTGGCGAATCCCAAAGGATAGGAAGAGAAGTGTCTTGATAAATACTCTGGGTAAGCTCTGGATAAATCAGCATAAAAGAGAGCTCTGAATCAGCCGGAATGAAACGGCTCTCGTCAGAACTCGTATAGCTCCATGCGTGCACAGAAACTAACACCAATAATCCACAGAAGTATTTCGCTAACATGCTTAACTCCATCCCCATAATCTAATAAGTATGGCAAAGAAATTGGAGTAAGCATGTTAATTTTTAAGGTGCTATATGCATCAAATTGACGACCAGTGGTTATCCCACTGAACCGTAGATTGCTGGGTCGATTTCTCATGAGGGTTTCGCTGGCTAACCACACTCCCCGCCCCAGAGCTGAGTCGAAACTCTCCATCAAGTAACACGGCACCAGAGGCATCCGACAATGCAGACAGCTCGACTAATTCTTTGCTCTCTTTAGACCAAATACCGTAGCAATTCCCTCTTGGCGAGGTCGCGATAATCCAATCATCTGACGCCGCAATACTTGCGATGTAGTGATTGAATCTTGCCCATTGCTCAGGCTCTGCGTTCAGTGATTCAAACTGCCCACCTCTAGTATGCATCGCCAAAAGCGAAGGATACTCGTCTGGCTCACCACGATATTGCTGACCACAAAGCACAGTTTCAGCACCATCATGGGCTAAGTGTCGAATACTCAGCTTCTTGTCTAGCAGTTCAACCTGATCAAGTAACACACCTTCAGGAGAAACATAACTCAAACTAGGCAGCATTGAATCGAGGTTTTTCGGTGTTCTGCCATCAGTATGAACGCCACCAACGCCAATCGCGAGATTACCATCAGGCATGATGATCACTTCATGTGGGCCGATACCAAAACCAATGAACTCTTCGACCTTACGATAGCCTTGCGCGACATCGTAAACGCCAATCACGCCTTGGCTGGTGTCCGTTTTCCCTTCGGTGGCATACAGTAACTTACCATCCAATGAGTAAACGCCATGACCATAGAAGTGGCGGTTGTTACCTTTCACTATCATTTTGATCTGCTGACCACTTTTATAGTCAAACACCATAAAATAGTCACCAGGACGACGAGCAAAAACCACCGCATGTGATGAGGTTGGGCAAATAGCAACGCCATGACCACGATCGGGGATTGGTAGTTGACTCATTGGCATTCCAAATTCGTCAGCCACAACTGCAGAATATTGACCACGACCATTCAGCGCACAACCAATCAACTGGGGATCATTAGATGTGCTCATGCCATCCTTTCGACTCGCACAGCCAAATGGAAGTACTGGAACAGCTGCGCAACCCAGTACGGCCTTGAGTAACGTTCTTCGTGTAGTATCAGTCACCATCGGTAGCATTAAATCCTATTACCACGCCAAGCTCTATCGCCACTTCTTCATGAATCAGGTACTTCAAACGTTCTAGTTTGTTGTATTGAGTCAGCACATCTCGGTAGCCTTCTTTGCTCTGCAGTAACTCAAACAAGCTTGAGTCTGTAGGCCAAGTATCTAAGGTTAGCGTGAACTGGGCTGCAACACGATCGGCAAGGTCATTTAAGCCCTTCTCTCTCAATAAACCATCAAGACCATTACCTTCAGCTAGGTACAATTTCTCTAGCGCCGCTACGTTCGCTTTCAACTGAGTCATTGAGGTCTGAGCGCGCCAAGATTCCGAGAAATATGGGCGTGGATGACCAATTTTAGCCATTGGGCGACTCAGCTTTTTCATGCTGTAATCAAGTTGGTTAGTCAGTAAAGCGATGTATTCAGATTCCCAACGCATCTCGTCTAACGCTAACCAAGGGTTAACCTGCCAAGCCTCAGCAATAGAGGCCGATTTCATCGCCAAGTTTTGTGCGATAGCTTGTGAAGATAGACAGCCAGACGCTTTATCTTGCAGTAGTGGAGATTGCTCGTCGTACAGAGACCACTCCAACGCACCTAACCCTTGAACAGTCACACTCTGCTGAGCAATTTCATCTTGAGACCAAGCTTTATCTTGCTGAGTCAGCTGGCGCATTTTTAGGCCGGTAGTGTTCTTTTTGTCTGGCCAGAATTGAACATTCCAGCTCTCTTCTAATGCCGCTGTTGGGCCTCTTTCTTGTCCTTGCAGTGCCATCCAACTGTTCATGGTGAGCTGCCACTGATTTTTCAAAGCATCTAACTCAACATCATTAGTTTGGCAGTACCCTTGCATCAAGACTTCCAGCTCGTTGGCTTGCTTGGCGAATAGGACGGCAGAATTAAACTCCTGCTGATAAACACTGCGACTAATATGATTCGTCGTGTCTGCTTGATAAGAGACACCGTTAACCTCAGATGAAGCGGCTTGCTCACCCGATGATTGACAGCCTGCTATGACTAATACCGATAAAGGCATTAACAAAAATTTATGTGCCATGCTGTTACCTTACTTCCTAGTTTTTCTTTTAATTATATGAGTTCAATAAATATGAAACGACCGCTGACCTCGTATTGCTACAAGTTCAGCGGTAGTCAGTCTTTTGTTAGCGGCTTTCTTAAGTAACTAAGCCGTTGGCTTAACTGAATTCAAGACAGCCTATAATGAGTCCAAAAACGCTAGTAGTGCTTCGCGTTCACTGCTACTCAAAGCTAATACTTTTTGTTTTGCCATTTCTGCTTCGCCACCATGCCAAAGTACCGCTTCCATAACGTTTCTTGCGCGACCGTCATGAAGTAAGAACGTATGACCATTAACTTCTTTGGTATAGCCTAATCCCCAAAGTGGTGTGGTACGCCACTCTTGACCATTAGCAAGATATTCTGGGCGATTGTCGGCTAAACCTTCACCCATATCATGCAAAAGCATATCGGTGTATGGGCTAATCAACTGTTTCGAAAGAGCAGGCAGACCCTCACGTTCTGCTGTGCGAATTTCAGCTTGGTGACAGCTTTGACAACCAATCTCTTTAAACAGCTTTTTACCTTGAACAACCGCTGGGTTCTCGACATTACGACGAATAGGTACCGCGAGATGCTGCGAATAGAACTCAACAAAATCTAAGATGTTGTCGCTAACTTCTGGCTCGCCACCATTTGGGAAATCATCACAGGTTGATTGCGCTGATGTGCAGTTTTCATTCGGGAATAAACTGCTTGTCAGGCCTAAGTCGCCGTTAAATGCCGCTGCGTTTTGCTGCATTAAGTTTGGCTGCCCAGCTTTCCAACCAAAACGACCTAGCACCATTTCATTGGTTTGAACATCAAGAACATAGTTAGCTTTACCCGACACGCCTTGCTTGTCAGCCAATTGCTGCTCTGCAAATCCTAGAATCGTTTCTTGTGGGATACTTTCAAGCAGACCAAGGCCAATCATTGGCGGCGCGACTCGAGCTGAGAATTCTGTTTTAGGGTGCATTTCACCGAAAGCAAGTTCAGTGATCTTTAAAGAGGGTTTACGCAGAGTAACAACCGTGCCGTCTTTGAATTCAACAGGAACATCCGTGTAGCTAATGTTCACTTTTCCCTCTGGTTTTACACCTTGAAGCGCAAAATCTTGTAGCTGACCGCCGTACGTCGGTTCGGGAATACCACCATCTCGAATGAAGGCTTGTCTCTGTTCTGGCGTTTCTGCTGGAATGCTTAAACGAACCAACATTGAAACCGCATTCTCATCGCCTTTTTCTGGCGCGTGGCCACGACCATCTTTAATATGGCAGTTTTGGCAGCCGTTGGTGTTAAACAGTGGGCCAAGACCATCACGAGCATCGGTTGATGAAGGTGCTGGAACCCAAGGGTTTCTAAAAAAGCTGTTACCTACGCTGAAATCTAAGCGTTTACTCATGGGTAGGTTGGCAGCAGGAAGAGAAAAAGCGTTCGCTCCCTCTTTCTTCACGGTCGTTTTGCCACCAGAGTAGGTTTCATGGGCGTGTAGCGGAGATAAGAAAAACAGTGCGGTTAATAGTGAGGCTGAGAGATACGACTTCATACATTGCCTTGCTGTGTATTTGATTTTAGTTTTTATGTGGGAGTGACTTTTTTGAGTAGCAAACAATTAAGGGCCCAATGAGAGCCCTTATATTTGTGTTCGCTCGGGTTCTTAGAACTCGTGATCCGCTGTGTCTGGGTTTAGGCTATCAATGCCAATCACACCCGCAGCACGCTCAATAGCAGCTGTTTGAGATACTAGCGCGACAATTGTTTTGTTAACTAGTGCGTTACCCGCAGCGTTGTCAGCAGCGATTAGCTGATCGAAGTGCTGGTTGTTTTTCTCTGCAGACGTTACTAGTTCGCCTACTTGTGCACGCGCTAAGTCAAACTGCTTTTGAATCTCTTTCGCAGCTTGCTCATCTTTTTGCTCTACTAGGTCGAACAGGCTTGGACCTGAAAGCAGAGTACCGTCTTCACGCTTGTATAGACCCGTGTAAACGTTGTAGATGCCTTGCTCGTTGTAGTAGTGAGAGTTGTGCGTGTTATCAGAGAAACAATCGTGCTCGTCTTCAGTAGAGTTTGCTTCTAGTGCAACCTTCATACGCTCACCCGCTAGCTCACCTAGAGACAGTGAACCCATGCCGAACAGCATTTTACGAAGACCATTCTCGCTAGATTCAGAAAGAAGCTCTTGACGGTAGTTGCCTTTCTCGCCTTCAGCCCACTGCTTTTCCATCCACTCTAGGTCTTGAATAAGTAGCTCAGCTGATGCTTTTAGGTATGCGCCACGACGGTCACAGTTGCCGTTAGTACACTCAGCACCAACAACGAAATCAGTGTAAGCACGCTCACCTGCACCGCTGTTTGTACCGTTTAAATCTTGGCCCCAAAGTAGGAATTCAATTGCGTGGTAGCCAGACGCTACGTTCGCTTCAGAACCGCCGATCTCGTTCAAGTCTGCGATTAGCTCTGGAGTAATGTTAGTTGCATCAACCGTAGTCTGACCAATTTGGAAAGTCTTATTAGCCACGATGTTTGCGCTAGCGCCTTCGTTACCAAGTTCATATTGGTAATCAGTCGAAACGTAATCAATCAGGCCTTCATCTAGTGGCCATGCGTTTAGTTGGCCTTCCCAATCATCAACAACAGCGTTGCCGAAGCGGAATACTTCTGACTGTTGGTATGGTACGCGAGACTCAAGCCAAGCTTGTTTTACTTGTTCGAAGTTGCCAGCAGAAGGAGAAGCTAAGAAGGTATCAATAGAAGAGTTCAACGCTTTTGCTGTAATTACTGAATCTGCAAACACTGCATGCGCAATATCTGCGTAATGTTCTACAACTTGATCTTGAGTTACTGCTGCGAAAGAAGAAGCAGAGGCAAAAATGAGTGACGAAGTTACGGCTTTTGTCACTAAAGATTTAATGGTCATGAAGCATCCTTGTTGAGCTTTAAATTATTATTCGTAGTAATAGTGCAAACTATTATCATTTACACTACGGATTGGAATAATACAAACTTACAATTTTATTGCAAGATAAATACAAAAAAACCTCACATTTGTGAGGTCTTTGAACATTTTTGTGTTATGCGCAACAAAGGAGGCTAATCAGATATCCAGGTTATGCTTACCGTGTGAGACTTTCGCCTTTAGGTAGCTTTCATTACCCGATTTGATATGAGCAGAGGTATTCACCACTTCTTCAATCTCAATACCAAAGGATTTTAGCTCATTGATCTTCTTAGGGTTGTTGGTGACTAAGCGGATTTTTGTGGTACCTAAAGCGCGTAGCATTTCAGCAGCTTCAGTAAAATCGCGTAGGTCATCGCCAAAACCTAGGTGGTTGTTGGCTTCATAAGTGTTCATGCCTTCGCTTTGCAGACGGTACGCATCGATTTTGTTGTACAAACCAATACCACGACCTTCTTGACGAAGATAAAGGATCACGCCACCCGTCTCACCCATAATTCTAATGGTTTCGTCTAGCTGCTCACCACAGTCACAGCGAGAAGAATGGAAAACATCACCAGTAAGACACTCAGAGTGCATACGAACAAGAGGTATGTCTTGTGTCTTGTCTGCTGATTTAAATATCACAGCAACATGCTCTTTATCTGTTTTCAACCCATGAAAAGACAGAAGTTCAGCATCAATACTGCTTGTTGCCCCTACTTTGAAATCTATTCTGGCACGTACTTCCGCCATAGCTATACTCACTTGAAAATTCGATGTATTTAACGACGCTACATTATATGTCTAGGCAATATTTTGTAGCTAACTATCTAATGATAGACACTATGAGGCTGTTAACAATTTTTTTCAAGGTCGACCTTGTACAAATTGTTATAATATAACAATTATTTTTCAGGTAAGAAAAAACCCCACATTGGGATGACCAACATGGGGTTATAAATTAAACAGTTGCGGCTAAAACTACACTTTTTTACAGAACGCTCAACTTACTTGAGTTTGCTTCCAGATGACAAGTTGCACCCAAGCATTCTCTAATTCGGTTAGCTCTTCTTGCGTAAGCGTAGAAATGCTCGACTTAGCACTGTATCTCTCTGCCCATTTATCTGACTGGACATGAGTATGGAACTCTTTCTTTAAATTTGAGATTACGTTATCCACAGATACATCCTTATATAGCAGTGCTTAGCCTTTATAATCGGTTAATGTTACAAAATACAGCTCAATTGGTAAACACTAATACACAATTTTTATGAGCTCTTCCTAACACTTTTTACTGACAAATATATAAATAAGAGAAATAATAGGCTCGGTAGCAACCAAAGTAATAGATTTGAAGCCGTCATTGCCGGTTTATAAAGTACAAATTCACCAAATCTTTCCGTCATATATTGAGTGATTTCACTATTGCTCTTCCCTGCTTTCACCATATTGAACACGACAAGGCGTAAGTCTTTTGCTATCGGTGAGTTGGATTCAATCAGATTTTGGTTTTGACATTGTGGGCAGCGTAACGTTTTCGCCAAGCTAATAGCGCGTTGCTGTTGCGCTGGGTTTTCAAACTCAAACAGTTCAACTTGAATACTCGTCTCTTTATTACTGGCAGTAAACAGATCTTCAGCCATAGTCGGAAGGCTAATCACTAAAAGAGCTGACAGCATAAACAACGTTTGTATTAGAGACTTCATCATCCATTCACACCATCAAAATACATCGCAAGTTCATCTTTCCATACCGTTTCATTAATCACGCCCAATAGCTTTTTAATGATCTGGCCATTGGCATCAACCAAATACGTTTCAGGTGTGCCGATTACGCCCAACTCTAACGCTAACTTACCTTGAGGGTCACTGATCACGGTTGAGTACGGGTTGCCATCGTTCGATAACACGTTAATCGCAGCCCCAGAGTTATCTCGATAATTAAGCCCGACGATGGGAATGCCTTTATCGTGAAGTTGAAGCAAAAAGGCGTGTTCGGTTTTACATATCCCGCACCAAGAAGCCCACACATTAACCAGTTGATAAGGATGCTGCGTGACATCAGCGAGCGTAATTTTCTGCTGACCACTGACGTCTTCACTATTTACTAACGCACTCGATGTAAATTCTGGAAATGCCCTTTGTTGTTCAGACACCATGGTCGACTGCTGCTTATTATCAAGCGCAAAGACAAACCCCAGCACCACAATCAATGCTAAGGCAATTAGACTAATTAGCTTGTTACGAACGCTGGTATGCATATTGAGACGCCTTAACGGTTTTCTTTTTGCGATGAGTCAATGAGAGCAAAGCGCCGATAATGGAGAACAGCCCACCAAACCAGATCCAGCGCGCATACGCCTTATACTGAACACGAAATGCGTAAGCGGTGGAATCGACTTTCTCGCCCATGGTGATATAAACATCACCATGCCAGAACCATTTCATTGCGGGCTCACTCATGTTCATGACTCGAACTTGGTAATGCCTTCTTTCCGGCGAAATAGAAAAGCGCTGCTCGCCAGACTCTAGGCTGAGTATCGCTTTTTCTGCGGTAAAGTTTGAAGCGACATACAGCTCAGTATCACGATGAGAAAGCTTCCAATCCATGAATTCGACTTCTATGCCTGGGCTTAACTTATAGCTGCGCTCAAACGAGTGGTAGCTATTCATGGCAGCACCTACCGCTAACACCGCAACCCCAACATGGGCAAAGGTCATCACCCAGACTTTGCGTTGGAACTTGGAACTGCGCGTTACCACCAAGCCATACACATGAGTGAGTAAAACCCAAAATGCGAATGACCATGTCATTAGTGCCATCACTTGAATCTTCTCTACTTGCAAAGTGTAACAGGCGAACCCGAGACCAATAGATGCTAGAGCGATCAACGTAATAACGCCTTTCGACGCTTGAGGCTTAATGCTCAACAATGGGGCAAGGCCGACGACGGCTAACGCAAGCAAAGCCAAAGGTGCAATCAAGAGGTTAAAATAAGGCGCACCGACCGAGATGTTTCCTAGGCCAAGCAACTCAAAGACCATTGGATAAAACGTGCCGAACACCACGACAGCAGTCGCGAGAACAAAAATAAGCACCGCAACTAAGCTCAAAAAGCTTTTGCTGGCGAAGCTAGTAATCGGATTAGATTCAAAAGACTCTCCTCTGACGATAAGCAGAGAAAATGAGCTCACCAGTACCAAAACCAATATAAGCAACAGTGCGATACCTTTGGTTGGGTCAACAGCAAAAGCGTGTACCGATGTAAGTACGCCAGAACGAACAATAAAGGTGCCTAAGATACTCAAACAAAACGTAATAAAAGCAAGACTGAGAGACCATTTCAGTAGTTGTTGCTTGCCCTTTGCAACGCCTAGGCTGTGCAGCAAAGCGGTCGAAGTAAGCCACGGCAACAAGCTGGCATTTTCAACAGGATCCCAGAACCACCAGCCACCCCAACCTAATTCGTAATAAGCCCACCACGAACCAAGAATGATCCCTGCAGTTAAAAAGATCCAAGCGACTAAGCACCAACTGCGACAATGGGCAACCCAATCAAACTCAATAGGATCAACAAGCAAAGCTGCGACAGCAAATGCCAGCACCACAGAAAAGCCGACATAGCCAAGGTAAAGCAATGGAGGATGAAAAATCAGACCGACATCTTGCAGCATGGGGTTAAGGTCACGCCCTTCTAGCGGCAATGTCGAGTTCATTTCAAATGGGTTTGATGCGAATAAGGTGAACCAAGCAAATATCGCGAGCAGTAGATTCATCACCCATAGCACTCGGCTTTGGTATTCATCCGAATAGTGTTTTTGTAAGGCGATAACGCCAGACCAGACGCTGATCGTCAGAACCCAAAATAACAAGGAACCTTCATGACCTGACCATACAGCTGCTAGCTTAAAAAATGAGGGTAATTGAGTATTTGAATGCTCAGCGACGTATAAGATAGAGAAGTCATCACTGACAAAGGCATAGCCAAGCAACGCGACAGAAGTGAGAGAAAACAGCGCACTTGAAAGAGAGAAACTGCGGATTAAACCTAGATTTTGCGTCCGTTTATTTAGCATTTGGTAAAACGAATGCACACCAATAATGCTGCTGAGTACAGCAACCAACACCAAACTAAACAGCCCCAAAGAACCGACCATATCACCTCAATAAGGCTCTACCTGAGCAGAGCCGATCTAAACACGCATCTCATGTTTATTAAGAACATGTTCATTAATAAGCAGATATTTAGTATCCAACATCTGCTCACTAATAAACTTGAGCGAAATTAAGCTATCGTTAACTGCCCTGCATAAAGGACAAAAGTTCGCAGCATTAATACGCCCATTAGGCTTAGTGAAGTCACCGAGAAAATATACACCGAGCTATGGCGGATTGAGGTTGGTGTAACGGCATTCAGCAACAACGGTAGAACCATGCCAACACCGATAACGCCATACCAGAACCAACTCGCCCAGAAACCACTGCCAATTGCGTTCCATACTGCTTGCTCACTTTGACCACCAGCGAAGATAAGCCCAGTAAAGAAAGTAATAAGAACAAACAACTCAAACATCACGACCGGACGTTCGAATCCGTGGATCCATGAAATACTCGGGCTATGAGGTGATTCCTTAAAGACCAACACACCAAATAAAATACACGCCGCCGCTCCTGAGGATAAGCTCGAGAATAAGAACAAAATCGGCAACACTGGGTTATTCAATAGTGGGAAAGTATTCAAAGCTGACAACAAGAATCCGGTATAAGCGGCAAGCATCAGAGCAAGAACAGCTAAGAAGATTTCCAAAGCATTCTCAAACACTTCCAATTTGCCAATCCAGTTACCGACAAAATCGAGTCGCCCTTTTAACCAAGCTTGGTCATTCAAGAACACGACAATTTGATCTCGGAATATAATGCCGATCCAAAGGAATAGGATCACCATATACACTTGGAATAAGATCACACCCATCGACATCACAGACGTTGGGTTATAGAAGATCATGATCTTCCAAAAGGATAACGGTTTTGTCAGGTGGAAAACCAAGATAAGCAGACCTGAAATGATCCCAAATGGCGCAAGAAAAGCGGTCGCCTTTAACACACCATTATGAGCAGGATCGCCTTCAATGACCTTACGTTTTAGGTAAATGGAGATCATTACGGCACCTGCCGACATCCCCGCGAGAAATAGATAGATTGCTATAATCCAGTCCCATACCACAGTACCAGACTGAAAAGCTGTGTCCCATGCACTCATAATCAAATCTCCCCTTTTTGGTGTGGCACTTTGTAGAGTTTTGGCTGAGTGCCTAGATAAGCTTTATCCCTGTAAACCACCTCAGATTTAAGCACCTGGTTTATCTCACTCTTAGGGTCATTTAGATCGCCAAATACTAGCGCCTTGGTCGGGCAAGATTCGACACAAGCAGGCAGCTTCCCTTGTGCAAGATTGGTATCACGACAGAAGTTACATTTATCAGCCGATTTATTCTCAGGGTGGAAGAAGCGCACTTGATACGGGCACGCTAACAAACAGTAACCACAACCGACACACTTCTCTTTATGCACATCAACGATGCCAGTTTTTTCATCTTTGTAGGCCGCGCCTGTTGGGCAAACCATCACGCAGGGTGCATTATCACAATGTTGGCAAGAGTTACGAGTAAAACGGTAATCAACATTTGGATATTCGCCTTGGGGTTCGCTCTTAATAATTTCTAAGCGCGACACGCCTTCAGGCACTTTGTTTACTTCACGACATGCTTCTGTACAAGCGGTGCAACCAATACACGCGGTCTCGTCATGAATCATTCCATAACGTTTAGCCCCGTCCTCTTGAACATTGGCTAGCGTTTTACGGCTTGTTACCGCCGCCGTTCCCGCAACACTTGTAGTAAAAATAACGGCACCAGCGCCAGCTAAAAAGTTTCTTCTTGAGCAGCTCATAGATTACTCCTCTTCTTTCTTCTGGTTGAAGTCTGAATGGCAATCCACACACAGCTTGATGGTTTGCTTTTTATCTAAGCCCAACACCTTTGCTTCAGTCGCATGAACATCATGACAGTTTGAACACGTTAAATTTTGTGCGTGAACGTCGTGGGTCCAGCTCGCTTCGCGCAGATCATCAGGCTTGTGACAATCGACACACTGGCTATTGGCATCTAAAATTAAGCTAGGATCTAGGTAAACCTTGTCGGTACCTGGTTGTGATTGAGCCTCACGATACTTCACCACTTTAGGCGCGCCTTCGCGGTGATCGGGGCTAATAGAACTATGACAGTCGGTACAATTTACTTCACGGCCAAGCAAAGCGTGTGCACTTTCACCATGTGAACCCAATACCGTTTCTTTTGAATCTTTATGGCATTGAATACACTTGTAATCTTTGTCACGGATTAATTCGACTTCATGTCTTGTTGATTCTCCTACTGGCGTAACAGCAGGCTCAGCAACAGCATGAATGGAATAACCATAGAGGCAGAATGCTAGAAGGGATTTAAGCATTATGACTATGGCCAATTTAATATTGCCCATTTTATCCTTTCCTTATACCGGCATTATTTAACTCTCAACTAAATAATATTCCGGTTAAACAAAAGTACCCTTAAACGATATTATTACCGCTTAAATGATATCAATTCTTATTTTGGATAAGCCACAACGCTTTCTATAGTTAGAATATACCTCTAATTGGGTAATACGAAATTTGAATGGGTTAATCTGTGAACGCAATCACCCTATTTATATCATGGTCAATCTAGGTAATTGATTGTTATATATGATAATAATTATCAATTGAACTTTGATACCCCTACCCAGCGATACCCCTTTAGGGGTATATAAACTTCAACGTGATTGAAGTCACTACCATTAATTGATCTAAGACAAGCTATATCCAACACGTAACAAAATGTGTTTGTTTATGAATTAATATAAACAGGAATTCTCCAGTTCTTAATTTGAATAGCAAACTCACAACGCTTGGTATAAGAATCAGTATATTGGAGATATCACTGTGAAAAAGCATTGGATACGTAATTCGGTCACAGCACTATTAATGGTTAGCGCGTCATTAGCAAGCGCAACCAGTTTTGCTGCGTCTGAACAAAAAGAAATTGGCGATCCTCGTAACGATCAGTTCGAGCAAAACCACCCAGATCAATATCATTCATGGAGACAAACTTCAGAAAGCGAAACGATTGAAGACGCACTAAAAGAAGATCCAAACATGGTTATCATGTGGGCTGGCTACGGCTTCGCAAAAGATTACAACAAGGCACGTGGTCACTTTTATGCGATTGACGATGTACGACAAACACTTCGTACTGGCGGCCCAACGGACGAAAGTTCAGGCCCTATGCCTATGGCGTGTTGGAGCTGTAAAAGCCCAGACGTAGCACGTGTTATCGAAGAGCGTGGCGAAGACGGTTACTTTGAAGGTAAATGGGCGCGTCTTGGCAACGAGATTGTGAATCCTATTGGCTGTGCAGACTGTCACGATACCCAAAGCGAAGGCTTTAAAAATGGTGAGCCAGCACTGAAGGTGACACGTCCTTATGTTGAACGTGCGTTCGATGCGATTGGTAAGAAGTTTGAAGACCAAGGTCGCTTAGATCAACAAGCTTCTGTTTGTGCTCAATGTCATGTGGAATACTACTTTACAGGGCCAACCAAAGGCGTGAAATTCCCTTGGGACAAAGGGACTCGTGTTGAGCAAATGGAAGAGTATTACGATGGAATCGGCTTTAAAGATTGGACGCACAAAGTATCTAAAGCGCCAATGCTAAAAGCACAGCACCCTGGCTATGAAACGTGGCGTGAAGGCATTCACGGCAAAAACAAAGTTGCTTGTGTTGACTGTCATATGCCGAAAGTGACCAAAGAAGATGGCACCGTTTATACCGACCATAAAGTGGGTAACCCATTCGACCGCTTCGAAGATACGTGTGCAAACTGTCACACTCAATCTAAAGAAACCATGCGTAACATCGTTTCAAGCCGTAAAGCGCAAGTGTTGAACATGAAGCTGACTGCTGAGAAACAAATCGTAGCCGCTCACTTTGAAGCAGGCGCAGCATGGGAAGCGGGTGCGACCGAGCAAGAGATGGAACCTATCCTACTGGATATCCGTCATGCTCAATGGCGCTGGGACTACGCTATTGCGTCTCATGGTGTTCATATGCACGCTCCTGAAATCGCTCTAGAAGTGCTAGGTACTGCCGTTGACCGCGCAGCCGATGCTCGTACGAAGATTGTTCGTCTACTGGCGAAGAAAGGCATCACTGATCCAATCGAGATTCCAGACATCTCGACCAAAGAAGCGGCTCAAAAAGCGCTTGGAATGGACATGGATAAGATGAACGCTGAGAAACAACACTTCTTAGACACGGTTGTTCCTAAATGGGAAGAGCAAGCTGAAAAGCGTGAAGCCAACTACGAATACTAGTTTCTTCAATTAGACCATTACGTAAAAACCAGTCACACTATTATTGTGTGGCTGGTTTTTTAGGTTTGGGGCAATACACATCAATATCTCGTGCCCAATCCACTCGCCAATTCAAGGAATAGACAATGAAAACCTTACTTTCACTTTCAGCATTATGTATCGCACTACTCAGTTCAGGCGTTCACGCTTCTGAGCGTGCTGAGACAGGGTGGGAATTAATAGAGAAAGGCGCATTAGTGGTTGATGTCAGAACACCAGCAGAGTTCGAACAAGGGCATCTAGACAACGCCATCAACTACCCTCTTTCTGAAGTGGCTACTCACTTCGCCAAGATAGATAAAGACCAACCGATCGTTTTGTATTGCCGCAGTGGTAATCGCTCAGGACAAGCCTATCAATTCTTGCAAGCTCAAGGGTTTACCCAAATCCATAACGCAGGTGGGTTGATTGAAATGCAGGAAAGTAAATAACTAAAGATTAACGACTATGCCAAGCCTAGCGGATCATCTGTTTGGCTTGGTTGATCGAGTGAATAATCGAAACACGATCTATCCCCTTTTGATTGGAATCGAGGATTTGAGTCCATGCATCAATCGCTTGTTGATAACGCATGCTAATGAAGTGATCGGTCGCAATCAGCATCAATGCCGTACGATCATTGGGATCAAGCCGCATGGAGTGATCCAGTAACGCATTCACATCATCGCTCATCGCTTGTGAACTAAGATAGTAAAGTGCCGTTGCTTTGGCTGCATAGAGGCCCGAAGGTGCTTGAGGATCTAACCGAATCGCATAGTCGTAGCAGGTGAACGCTGCATCAAATTCCCCTTTCTGCATATACACACCACCAAGCTTAAACCACAAGTCGGATTGATTCGGATCTTGTTTGAGGCTTTGCTGAAGCTCATCTTGGAAATCTGTTGCCGTGTAACTATTGTTATCATCTAAAGGAAGTTGAGGTATCTCTTGTTTCAGTTGAGACCAAACAAGCACGCTCAAAGCGACCGCAGTAATCGAAATCACTACATTGCTTTTTAGATGACTGCTGTTTTTGTTCGCCGCAATAACGACCACAATCAAAAACAAGCTCATTAGTACCAACGCAACCAACAACCAGATGTCCATTCCACACTCCTTTCTATCCACTCCCTACTCTATCGTTTTCATCTCTCCTCTATATTGATCAAGGTTTAGCTATCGAGATTTTATCGATCACGGCTCTGTTATAAAGTCACACCAAGCTCCACAAATAACAGGTAATAAAAAACCGAGCCCTTAGGCTCGGTTTTTTCAATGGTAAGCTTAATTACTTAGCGTAATAGAGATTACTCAGTGTCTTGCTCGCTATCACTTTCAGAGTCAGAAGCATCTGATGCTTGCTCTTCACTTGATTCAGCAACTTCAGCGTTGATAGTTTCAGCACCAGCTTCTTCAGCTTCGCCTTCTACAATCTCAGCTTCTTCTACTTCGTCGATACGTTGTAGACCTACAACATTCTCGTCTTCAGCAGTACGAATCAGTGTTACACCTTGAGTGTTACGACCAACTTGGCTAACTTCCGCTACGCGAGTACGAACTAGCGTACCTGCGTCGGTGATCATCATCATTTCATCGCCTTCTTCAACTTGAACAGCGCCAACAACTGGGCCATTACGTTCAGAGACTTTGATAGATACTACACCTTGCGTTGCACGGCCTTTCGTTGGGTATTCTGCTAGCTCAGTACGCTTACCGTAACCGTTTTCAGTCACAGTTAGGATATCGCCTTCGTTAGAAGGAACAATCAGTGAAACCACTTGATCGTCTTCTGGAAGCTTCATACCACGAACACCAGAGGCAGTACGGCCCATTGCTCGTACTTTGTCCTCGTTAAAGCGAACAACTTTGCCCGATTTAGAGAACAGCATGATGTCGCTATCACCGTTAGTGATATCAACGCCAATCAGTGAATCGTCGTCACGTAGGTTAACTGCGATTAGGCCGTTAGCACGTACGTTTGCGAATTGATCCAGTGATGTCTTCTTAACTGTACCGTCACCCGTTGCCATGAAGATGAATTTCTCGTTAGAGAACTCAGAAACAGGCAGGATAGCCGTAATACGTTCACCTTCTTCTAGAGGAAGAATGTTAACGATAGGCTTACCACGAGCAGTACGACTTGCTAATGGTAGTTGGTAAACTTTCAGACGGTATGTCTTACCACGAGTAGAGAAACATAGGATGTTATCGTGAGTATTAGCAACAAGCAGACGCTCAATGTAATCCTCATCTTTCATCTTAGTTGCACTCTTACCTTTACCACCACGACGTTGAGATTCGTAGTCGCTTAGGATTTGGTACTTAACGTAACCTGCGTTAGAAAGCGTTACTACAACGTCTTCTTGAGCAATCAGCTCTTCCATGTCGATGTCATGAACTGCCGCTGTGATTTCTGTACGACGCTCGTCGCCATAGATTTCACGTACCGCTTCAAGTTCTTCACGGATAACTTCCATCAAACGCTCAGTGCTTGCAAGAATGTGCATTAGCTCAGCGATTTCTTCTAGAAGTGCTTTGTACTCGTCTAGAATCTTCTCGTGCTCAAGGCCAGTTAGGCGGTGAAGACGAAGTTCTAGAATAGCTTGTGCTTGTGTTTCCGTTAGGAAGTATTGGCCATCGCGGATGCCGTATTGGTCTTCCAACCAATCAGGACGAGCCGCATCAGTACCAGCACGCTCAAGCATTGAAGCAACGTTACCAAGATCCCAACCGCGTGCAACTAAGCCAGCTTTTGCTTCAGCTGGTGTTGGAGCGTTACGGATAAGCTCAATGATTTCGTCGATGTTAGCAAGTGCTAGAGACAGTGCTTCAAGGATGTGTGCACGATCGCGCGCTTTCTTCAGTTCGAAGATAGTACGACGTGTCACAACTTCGCGACGGTGGTCTACGAAGCACTTAAGCATGTCTTTGATGTTGAACAACTGTGGTTGACCGTTGTTCAACGCAACCATGTTGATACCGAAAGTCGTTTGCAGTTGAGTTTGAGCGTATAGGTTGTTTAGAACCACTTCGCCTACTGCATCACGCTTACATTCAATAACAATACGCATACCATCTTTATCAGATTCGTCACGCAGTGCACTGATGCCTTCTACTTTCTTATCTTTAACCAGTTCAGCAATCTTCTCGATCAAACGAGCTTTGTTTACTTGGTAAGGGATCTCAGTAACGATAATGGTTTCTTTACCATTCTTCTCTACTTCGATATCCGCTTTTGAACGCATGTAAACCTTACCGCGGCCAGTCTTATAAGCATCAACGATGCCTTTACGACCACTGATAAGTGCTGCTGTTGGGAAGTCAGGACCAGGAATGTAGTCCATTAGCTCATCAATAGTGATCTCTTCATTATTGATGTAAGCCAAACAGCCATCAACAACTTCACCAAGGTTATGTGGTGGAATGTTGGTAGCCATACCTACTGCGATACCAGAAGCACCGTTTACCAATAGGTTAGGAATTTTTGTAGGAAGTACTGCTGGAATTTGTTCTGTACCATCGTAGTTCGGTACGTAATCCACAGTTTCCTTATCAAGGTCAGCCAGTAGCTCGTGAGCAATTTTCGCCATACGAACTTCGGTATAACGCATTGCAGCCGCGGAGTCGCCATCGATAGAACCAAAGTTACCTTGGCCATCAACTAGCATGTAACGCAGTGAGAACGGTTGAGCCATACGAACAATTGTATCGTATACAGCACTATCACCATGCGGGTGGTATTTACCGATTACATCACCTACTACACGAGCAGACTTTTTATATGGTTTGTTCCAATCATTACCTAGTACATTCATCGCGAACAAAACGCGGCGGTGTACTGGTTTTAGGCCATCACGCACATCTGGAAGGGCACGACCAACGATGACGGACATCGCGTAGTCTAGGTATGAACCTCTAAGCTCATCTTCAATATTTACGGGCGTGATCTCTTTCGCTAGATCGCTCATAGAGCCATTTTCCCTCTATAGTCAGATCGTATTTTTGAATACGTATAAGACCGAAAAATATAACACAAATTTACCTACGGAGGCATCACTTTCCCTCTCCTTTTACCATCTTGTGACCCTTGTAGCCAATCAATTGATGAGAAATTGCACCTCCGCATCATATCTTGCTGAAACATGGTCACTTTACATCCAATAAACTAGCAAAATTGTAGATCTTCTGGTCAGCGCGAAAAGGCAAGTTATAATGCCTGCAATTTCATGGATGCATTATTTAACTTGGAAATGCCGATTATGACTAAATCACAGAACGTAGACCCAGCAGAAATCAAGAAATTCGAAGACATGGCGTCACGCTGGTGGGATCTAGAAGGCGAATTTAAGCCGCTACATCAAATCAACCCACTGCGCCTAAATTACGTATTAGAGAAGACTGAAGGCCTGTTTGGCAAGAAAGTCCTCGATGTTGGCTGCGGCGGCGGTATTCTTGCAGAAAGCATGGCGGTTGAAGGTGCGATAGTAACAGGCCTAGACATGGGTAAAGAACCGCTAGAAGTCGCGCGTCTTCACGCATTAGAAACTGGCACCAAGCTCGATTACATCCAGAGCACTATCGAAGACCACGCAGAACAGAACCCACAGATGTATGATGTAGTAACGTGCATGGAAATGCTTGAACACGTTCCTGACCCGCAATCTGTTATCACTGCCTGTTCAAAATTGGTGAAACCGGGCGGCCACGTGTTCTTTTCTACATTGAACCGTAACTTCAAATCTTACTTGTTTGCGATTGTTGGTGCAGAGAAGCTATTGAAGATCGTTCCAGAAGGCACTCATGAACACGAGAAGTTCATTCGCCCTGCTGAACTTATCAAGATGGTCGATAACACTCCGCTGCAAGAATTAGGCATTACAGGCCTGCACTATAACCCGTTGACGAACACCTACCGTTTAGGCCAGAAAGTCGATGTGAACTACATCGTTCACACACAAAACTTTGGCTAAAAAATATCGGTAGCCCTACCGTAAAATCTTTTGTAAAAAAGACGAATGAAAAGAGTTGCAATTACCATAACTTTGCGACTTTTTTCAGTCTAAATTTCGTGCGCTAGCTTCCATTTTGACCACCTCGATTTAAATTTAATCGCCCAAAATCCATCGCCCATTTTGGCCAAAGATCAAGGGATTTTTTTTTATGGGCGTGCAAAAATAAAGCATCATTAAAAGCCGGCTTTTATACAATCAAGTCACATCTAACCTCATCAGTTAGTGGTCACTTACAGTTTTTTTTCAATCCACCACTTATCCACAAGCAACCCCATTTCTTTACCTTGAAAAATATCAGTTGTAGCACTATCTTGTAACCCAACAAACAAATGACCCCTATATGTTGTGTTTGAACTACAATGTATGGGTAGACCAAGATCACAAAGCCGAAACGTAATTTACAAAAATTACAAAGAAATACACAAAAACACGGCCTTGTTCAGTTTTGTTAGGGAAATTAAGCAGAATGAACCAACAACTTACTGTTACCAAGCGTAACGGGCGCAAAGAAACGATCGATCTAGAGAAGATCCATCGCGTGATTACATGGGCAGCTGAAGGCTTGCACAATGTTTCTGTATCACAAGTAGAATTGAAAGCTCACATTCAGTTTTACGATGGCATCACCACTACTGACATTCATGAAACTATCATCAAGTCAGCAGCGGATTTAATCTCTGAAGAGACTCCTGATTACCAATATCTAGCAGCACGTCTGTCTGTATTCCACCTACGTAAAAAAGCGTACGGCGAATACGAGCCGCCTGCACTGTATGACCACGTTGCAAAACTGGTTGATATGGGTAAATACGATAGCCACCTTATGGAAGACTACACGAAAGCTGAATTCGAAGAGCTTGACGAGTACATCGACCACAAACGTGACTTAGACTTCTCTTACGCAGCGGTTAAGCAGCTCGAAGGTAAATACTTCGTGCAAAACCGTGTAACGAAAGAAATCTACGAGAGTGCTCAGTTCCTTTACATTTTAGTTGCTGCGTGTCTATTCGCTAAATACCCGAAATCGACTCGTCTTGACTACATCAAACGTTTTTACGACGCATCGTCTACGTTTAAGATTTCTCTACCTACACCGATCATGTCTGGTGTACGTACGCCTACTCGTCAATTCAGTTCTTGTGTACTGATCGAGTGTGGTGACAGCCTTGATTCAATCAACGCAACAGCAAGCTCAATTGTTCGTTACGTATCTCAACGTGCTGGTATTGGTATCAACGCAGGTCGTATCCGCGCACTTGGTTCTGAAATCCGTAATGGTGAAGCGTTCCACACGGGCTGTATCCCTTTCTACAAATACTTCCAGACAGCAGTAAAATGTTGTTCTCAAGGTGGTGTTCGTGGCGGTGCAGCAACAGTGTTCTACCCACTATGGCACGGTGAAGTTCAGTCTCTATTAGTACTGAAAAACAACCGCGGCGTTGAAGAGAACCGTGTTCGTCACATGGATTACGGCGTACAACTGAACAAGCTTATGTACTCTCGCCTAGTTCAAGGTGGCAACATCAGCCTGTTCTCACCTTCAGACGTACCTGGCCTTTACGATGCGTTCTTCGAAAACCAAGACCGTTTTGAAGAGCTATACGTTAAGTACGAAAACGATCCTTCAGTGAAGCGTGAAACGGTTAAAGCCGTTGAGCTGTTCTCTCTGCTAATGCAAGAGCGTGCTTCTACTGGTCGTATCTACATTCAGAACGTTGACCACTGTAATACACACAGCCCGTTTGATTCTGAAGTTGCACCTGTTCGTCAATCGAACCTATGTCTAGAAATCGCGCTTCCTACTAAGCCACTTTCTAACGTAGAAGATGACGAAGGCGAAATTGCACTATGTACGCTTTCAGCATTCAACCTTGGCGCAATCAATGAACTAGACGACCTAGCAGAGCTTTCTGAGCTGGTTGTTCGTGCTCTAGATGCACTGCTTGATTACCAAGACTACCCGCTTCCAGCTGCATACAAGTCGACAATGAACCGTCGTACTTTAGGTGTAGGTGTAATCAACTACGCATACTACCTAGCTAAGAATGGTGTTAAGTACTCTGATGGCAGCGCGAATGGCCTGACTCATCGTACTTTTGAAGCAATTCAATACCACTTGCTAAAAGCATCTGTTGAACTAGCGAAAGAGCAAGGCCGTTGCCCATCTTTCCACGAGACCAACTACGCGAAAGGCCTACTGCCAATCGATACTTACAAAAAAGATATCGACTTAGTATGTGAAGAGCCACTGCACTACGATTGGGATTCTCTACGTGAAGAGATCATGGAGCACGGTCTGCGTAACTCTACGCTAACAGCGCTTATGCCTTCTGAGACATCGTCTCAAATCTCGAACGCGACTAACGGTATCGAGCCACCACGTGGTTACGTATCAGTGAAAGCATCGAAAGACGGCATCCTGAAGCAAGTGGTTCCAGATTTCCTAAATCTTAAAGAGAACTACGAGCTACTTTGGAACATTGGTTCTAACGACGGTTACCTACACCTAGTGGGTATCATGCAAAAATTCGTTGACCAAGCTATCTCTGCAAACACTAACTATGATCCAAGTGTTTACGACAGCGGTAAAGTACCAATGAAGAAGCTGCTTCAAGACCTACTAACAGCGTACAAGTACGGTGTTAAGACGCTTTACTACCATAACACTCGTGATGGTGCTAAAGACGACCAAGGCGATGCAGTTCAAGTGCCGGAAGAAGATTGTGAAGGCGGCGGTTGTAAGATCTAAACCGCAATAAACATTAAGACCCCAGAGAAGAGTTATCTTCTCTGGGTTTAAAGCATTAACAGGGTCCGTTTTATTACGGGTCTTTAAAGGATTTGAGGCATTTATGGCTTACAGTACTTTTTCTCAGCAAAAAAATGACCAACTAAAAGAACCAATGTTCTTGGGTCAGTCGGTAAACGTTGCACGTTACGACCAACAAAAATTCGAAATCTTCGAAAAGTTGATCGAGAAGCAGCTTTCTTTCTTCTGGCGTCCAGAAGAAGTAGACGTGTCTAGCGACCGTATCGACTACAACAAGCTTCCTGAGCATGAAAAGCACATCTTCATCTCTAACTTGAAGTACCAAACGCTTCTAGATTCTATCCAAGGCCGCAGCCCTAACGTTGCCCTACTTCCACTGGTATCTCTACCAGAAGTTGAAACTTGGATTGAAACTTGGTCTTTCTCTGAAACGATTCACTCTCGTTCTTACACGCACATCATCCGTAACATCGTGAATGATCCAGGCGTAGTATTCGACGACATCGTTGAAAACGAAGAGATTCTAAAGCGCGCTAAAGACATCGCTTTCTACTACGACGACCTAATCAAGCTAACGGCTGACTACCACCGCTACGGTGAAGGCAACCACAGCATCAACGGCGAAGACGTTAAGATTTCACTTCACGACCTGAAGAAGAAACTTTACCTATGTCTAATGTCTGTAAACGCACTAGAAGCGATTCGTTTCTACGTAAGTTTCGCATGTTCATTTGCATTCGCTGAACGTGAGCTAATGGAAGGTAACGCGAAGATCATCAAGCTAATCGCTCGTGATGAAGCACTTCACCTTACTGGTACACAGCACATGATCAACTTGCTACGTAACGGTCAAGATGACTTCGAATTCATGCAGATCGCTGAAGAATGTAAGCAAGAGTGTTTCGACCTATTCAAAGAAGCGGCTGAGCAAGAAAAAGAGTGGGCAGAATACCTATTCAAAGATGGCTCTATGATTGGTCTAAACAAAGACATACTTTGCCAATACGTTGAGTACATTACCAACATCCGTATGCAGGCTGTTGGTCTAGGTACTGCTTACCCAGCAGCAACGTCGAACCCGATTCCATGGATCAACGCTTGGTTGTCTTCAGATAACGTTCAAGTTGCTCCACAAGAAGCAGAAATCAGTTCTTACCTAGTTGGCCAAATCGACAACGAAGTAAAAGCTGACGACTTTGAAGGATTTGAGCTGTAATGCCAACAATCAAAATCAACAAGCTGACTTCTATTGAATCTAACCCTTCAAACACTCTATTGGAAACAATGGAACAAGCGGGGTTAGAGCCAGAATACAACTGCCGAGATGGCCACTGTGGCGCTTGCCGTTGCACGTTGGATTCTGGAGAGGTCGAGTACGTTGGTTTTGCTATGGCTTACACGCAAGGTAATGAAATATTGCCTTGCATCTGTAAAGCAAAGACTGAGCTATCGCTGAGTAACGTTATTCATAGAAACAAGCAAAAACGCGCATAAGCCAACTGGCTTTAGGTCGCTTTGTTCGAATATCTTCAATAAGAATTAAAAAGGGTCCGCTTCCTTTAGGAATGCGGACCCTTTTCTATTTATGTCTTTAGATATCTGAAACAACTCATACAGCACTCAGCCAAAGTCTTCCTGTTGGCTTGCGTCATACAAAGTCAAACGTTTATTGCCGAGTCAGGTTAAGAGTCACAGAGCCAATATAACAAGCGCTTCGGCACTCTCCACAGCCGTTACACTTATCTTTGTCCACTGTAGGCAACTCTCCTACTTCGATGTGTATCGCACCTGCTGAACACGCAGTTTGGCATGCTGAACAATCCATTTGCATGTAATTATTGCAGCTATCAGCAAAACTCGGCTTGAGGTCGATATAAGGTGTGACCGTTGGATGAAGTGCGCCAGTCGGACACACTTCAGTGCATTTGTTACACATAGAACAACTGTTGTAATCCAAATTCAGCAGCGCACTGCCCTCTAGCATTTCAATAACGCTATTCGGACACGCTTGCTCACACAGCTCACAACCGTCGCAAAGACGCTCAAACAGCACCTCGTCGACCGCTCTTGGCGGCCTTGCGTGCAAGCGCTGTGATATCTCTTCATAATTCGCGGCTGCTTTAACCGGTTTAGAAAGTCGAGTTAAAAAACCGCGTCTATTTGAATTTATTTGTTCAGACATTAGTCGATATATAACTTTTTAGTAGCAACGTTTAAATTATATTCAGATGTTAAGTACTTAAACCAATCTATTACATCAACCGATAGCTTTTTATAAAAAGATAGCTCTGATGCTTTATTTAATTTTTCTAAATAAGCAGAAGACCAAGTGAATAAGTGACTCTCAAGTAATTCACCAGCTGAATTGATATTTTTATTTTCTAACAAATACGCATGAGCGAATAACATTAAACCAAATTGATCTTCCGGCTCTCTTAACCCAGTGTCTAATTCAATCTGATTCAATTCTAAAAACTGGCGATACTCTACAGTAGAAGCACCGAACACAACGCGATCTTTATCTAAGTACACAGACCCCCAAGGCGGAGCAGGCATGTCTCCAACGCCTTCAAACAGGCGACTGAACTCTGCAGCGAGCGCATCTTCGTCTTCGCCTCTCAATGCCTGCAAGCATTCCTCAGAGAGCACTTCGCTCTCAACCAAAGCTTCAACAATGGTGACCAACTGTTCTTTACTTGTCGCTTGATAAAATAGCGAACCCAATAATTTATGCGTATCGATAATCATTATTATTTATACCGTTATAGGTTTAAAGATAATTATATTAATTAATCCATTTCATTCTTTGATCTATTTTATACATTCGATTTATAAGATTTAAATTTCGATCTTATTTGATGTTAATCAACCAACATTTATATATTAAAAGACAAAACCAAAACTACCTATAAAGTGCTAGTCATCAATAACAATAGGCATCTTAGAATGACGAATAAGAAAGAATCTGGGGTAATGAATCTTACTCGAAGAGGCTTCATGAAAGCTTCTTCTGCAGTAGGTAGTGCAGCCGCACTTGCGGGCGGTATCGCGTTACCTTTCAAATCCAAACCAGTAGCGGCTGCGGTTGCTGAGAATGTGGACGAGAAAATCGTATGGAGTGCATGTACGGTAAACTGTGGCTCTCGCTGCCCGTTACGTATGCATGTACAAAACGGTGAAATCAAATACGTAGAAACCGACAACACAGGTACTGACGAATACGGTCATCACCAAGTGCGTGCGTGTCTACGTGGTCGCTCGATGCGCCGCCGTGTTTACAACCCAGATCGCCTAAAATACCCAATGAAACGTGTGGGTAAACGTGGTGAAGGTAAGTTTAAGCGTATTAGCTGGGAAGAGGCTTACGATGAAGTCGCTGGCACCATGCAACGCCTTATCAAAGACTACGGTAACGACACTATCTACCTAAACTACGGTACAGGTACACTGGGCGGTACGGTTACTAAATCTTGGCCACCAGCTCAAACGTTGATTGCTCGTCTAATGAACCTAAGTGGTGGTTACCTAAACCATTACGGAGACTACTCAACAGCGCAAATCGCGAAAGGCTTGAGCTACACCTACGGTGGTTGGGCAAACAACAACTCTTTCTCTGACTTAGAGAACACTAAGCTTAACATCCAATTTGGTAACAACCCTGCCGAGACACGCATGTCTGGCGGCGGTCTGATCCACCACTACGTTGAAAGTAAAAACAAATCGAACGCAAGAACGATCATCATTGACCCTCGCTACACCGATACTGCTGGCGGCCGCGAAGATCAATGGATCCCAATTCGTCCTTCTACAGATGCGGCATTGGTAGCGGGTCTTGCACACGTGATGATCACTGAAGACCTTGTCGACCAACCGTTCCTAGACAAATACTGTGTAGGTTACGATGAGAAGACCCTTCCTGCATCAGCGCCTAAAAACAGCGACTACAAATCTTACATCCTAGGTTTAGGTGAAGATAGCGTAGAGAAGACACCAGAATGGGCTTCTAAGATCACCGGTATTCCCGTTGATACTATCGTCAAGCTTGGCCGTGAAATGGGCACAGCAAAACCGTGCGCAATCCACCAAGGCTGGGGCCTGCAACGTACTGCGAACGGTGAGCTAGCTTGTCGTGCAATCGCAATGCTGTCACTGCTCACCGGTTCTGTGGGTGTATCAGGTGGTTCTACAGGTGCTCGTGAGAGTGACATCAACATTCCGTTTGTGCGCTTCCCTACTGTGCCAAACCCAGTTGAAACGTCTATTTCAATGTTCATGTGGACAGACGCGATTTACCGTCACCATGAAATGACCGACATCACTGATGGTGTTCGCGGTGCAGAGCGCCTTAAAAACCCGATCAAGATGATCTGGAACTACGCAGGTAACTGCATCATTAACCAACACTCAGACATCAACAAGACTCACGCGATTCTTCAAGATGAAAGTGCGTGTGAAATGATTGTCGTGGTTGATAACCATATGACTTCTTCCGCGAAATACGCCGATATCATCCTGCCAGACTTAACAACGTCTGAGCAAGACGACTGGTGTATGGACGGTAAAGCGGCGAACATGCCTTACTTCATCTACGCGCAGAAAGCGATTGAGCCTCAGTTTGAAGCGAAATCTATCTACGAGATGTGTACTCAGCTTGCGAAACGCATGGGCGTAGAAAAAGAATTCACCGAAGGCCGTACTCAAGAGCAATGGATTGAGCACCTTTACGCTGAAACTCGTAAGAATGATCCAACACTGCCAACCTTCGAAGAGATGAAAGAACTGGGTATCTACAAACGTAGCTACGACCACCACTACATCGCTTACGAAGACTTCCGCAAAGATCCAGAAGCGAACCCACTGACCACACCAAGTGGCAAGATTGAGATCTACTCAGAGCAACTGGCTGATATCGCGAAGACTTGGAAGCTGAAAGAAGACGAAGTGATTCACCCACTTCCGATTTACGCGGACTCTTTTGAAGGTCATAACGATCCACTAGCAGATAAGTACCCACTTCAGCTAACCGGTTTCCACTACAAGGCTCGTACTCACTCAACTTACGGCAACGTTGCAGAAATCAAAGCAGCCGCACCGCAAGAGTTGTGGATCAACCCAATCGATGCAAAAGAACGTGGTATTGAAAGCGGCGACATGGTGAGTATTTTCAACGACCGTGGCGAAGTACACATTCCAGCGAAAGTGACACCAAGGATTCTTCCTCGAGTTGTCGCACTAGGCGAAGGTGCATGGTACGCACCCGATGGTCAGAAGATCGACCATGCAGGCTCTATCAACGTGCTGACTACTCAGCGCCCGAGCCCACTTGCTAAGGGTAACCCTCAGCATACAAACCTAGTTCAAATCAAAGCGCTAAAGAAAGCATAAGGTAGGTTGGAATGAAACAATACGGCTTTTACATTGATTCAAGTAAATGCACGGGTTGTAAAACCTGTCAGCTTGCTTGTAAAGATTATAACGATCTAGACATCAAAACGAACTACCGTCGTGTATACGAATACGCCGGTGGTGGCTTCACTCAAGATGGCGATACCTGGGTTCAGAAAGATGTCTTTTCTTACTACCTTTCTATCGCTTGTAACCACTGTACTAACCCAGCGTGTGTGAAAGTGTGTCCTTCGGGCGCGATGCACAAACGTGATGAAGACGGTTTGGTTGTGGTTGATGAGAGCGTATGTATTGGTTGTCAGCACTGTAGCAATGCGTGTCCTTACGGCGCACCACAATACAATGCTAAGAAAGGTCACATGACGAAATGCGATGGTTGTTACCAACGTGTTTCTGAAGGCAAACAGCCTATCTGTGTTGAGTCTTGCCCACTTCGTGCATTGGAATTTGGCGAAATCAATACACTTCGCGAGAAGTACGGCTCAGGTGCGGATGTGGCTCCACTGCCATCTTCAACAGAAACGCTACCAAACATCGTGATTAAGCTGAACAAAAACGCGAAACCGACTGGCGATACCAGTGGTCACCTAGCAAACCCGAAGGAGGTGTAAGATGATTTTTCATGAGTGGTCTTTAATCTTCTTTACGGTGCTGGCGCAAACTGCGGTTGGTGGTTACTTACTGATTGGCGCACGTGCACTGGTGCTTGGTCATGACGAAGAGAAGCTGAACAGTTACAAGGTTCCAATGTTCATTCTATGGGCATTAATGGGTCTAGGCTTCATGTTCTCGACAACGCACCTTGGCTCTCCACTGCGCGCGTTTAACGCTTTTAATCAGCTAGGTTCGGCTTGGTTGTCTAACGAAGTGTTCTTCGGTGCGGCATTCTTCGCTGTCGGTGGCCTGCAATGGCTATTGTCTGTGCTTAAGAAAGGTGGCGTAGCGATCCAGAAAGCACTGATGGTTGGCGCGATGGTACTGGGTGTTATCTTCATGTACGCGATGATCAACGTATACATGATCAACACAGTACCGACGTGGGACAACATCTACACACCACTGAGCTTCATCATGACGATGGTTGTGGGTGGCTTGCTGCTATCTCAGTTCGTGATTGTGTTCGCAAACGACAGTCGCTTTACGGTTGACCGTAACATCACCATGCTGGCTGTTATCGCAGTTGCTATCAGCTTGCTTGTGACAGTAGGAAAACTGAACCTAATCGGTGACATCCAAACTTCAGCGGCAAAAGCGTCGGAGTTAGTCGATGGTTTAGGTAGCTATGTGATTCTTCAAGTGGCACTGCTAATGGCAAGCTTGTTGATTTGGATTCTACCTATGCTGAACAAAGCAAAAGTGAACCCAGTTAACCTTGGCTTAGCACTAGTATTGTTCTTGGCTTCAGAGTTAATCGGCCGTGGTTTGTTCTACAGCCTACATATGACAAGCGGTTTGTAATCGAGTTCTTAGAGATATGAGTTGCGTATAAACATCGCTGCTTGTTTGGTTATCTAGAAGGCTAGATAAACAAAAGGCCCAACACCTATTTAGATGTTGGGCCTTTTTATTTCATTTTTTCTAGCGTTTTTAGTACAGACTTAACGAGTTCACTTACATCGTTAGCTTACATAGCTACTTAATGATAGCCGCTGGAATAAACATATCTTTCAATCGCTTAACCGAAGAGTAAGTACCAAACATCGGCTTATTGTCTAGATGCCTTCTCAGCATATCGGCGGCGACGGTCTTAATCACGTTGCGTTGGTCTTCACGCGAGTACTGACGATAAAACTCAAGTACCTGACCCCACTCGCCTGCTTCAGTCGACAATGCAACGCTGAATGTGTTGCCTTCCAGCTTACCAGTCACCAAAGCCAATTCGGTTCCGCACTTCTCTCTTGTTGCTCCAGCCAGAGCAAAGGTCGCGGCTAATGGATCGCTTTTTTCAAGCTCGCTCTCTTTTGGCTCAGCCATCACCCACGAGTGTCCGAAGCAATCTTCTATCTGCTCATTCAACTGCAGCCACGCTGACAGTGAACCTTTGGTCGACACTTCAGACACAGATAACGTCTTCTTTTTTTCCGCCATGATGTGTCCAATATGGTCAATCATCGGCTCATCGACACTAACGACATTACTCTCTAGCAGCTTGTAAACCATCTGCAGAAGCTTAACGCGAGTTTCTAGGTCTGCCTTAGGACCAAACAGTTTAACCTCAATGAATGGCAGATAAGAGCGATAACCCAACTCATAACCTTCTGGCAGCTTTAGTTGGTCCAAAACATCAGAGATACCAGACTCAGACAAACCAAACGTAAACAGTCGACTGCATTCAGAGGCAACCACTTGAGGGTAGGTACGCGACAAGTCAGGAAGAATCTCAAACGTGACCATGCGTTTGAACTCACTCGGTACACCCGGCGTGAAATAGAAAGTCGCATCGTTGATTTTCAGTTTGAAGCCACAAGCCGTCCCCACAGGGTTATCGACAATATCTGAACTCGCAGGTAACAAAGCTTGTTTAAGATTGCTGTCAGGCATGGGCATGCCACGTCCGGAGAACATCTCTTCCATACGAGAAAGCCATTCAGGGAACATGACGAGTTTCTGCTCAGAAGCCGTTGCAGCGGCTGCAGCACTCATATCATCGGTTGTTGGCCCTAGACCACCATTAACGATAACCACATCATAGTTAAAGCTCAGCATCAACAGTTCTTCAACAAGAGCATTCATTTGATCACCCACAGTTGAGCGCTTAGCAAGAGCAAAACCATGCTGATAAAACTCACCAGACATCCAAGCTGCGTTTGTATCTACAATGTCTCCATGAAGAACTTCTTCACCTGTACTTAACATTGCGATTTTCGTCATATTTCTATCCCTTGTTGTCATAAAAAGACACTGCATTATTTACAAACTGGTCTATGGTTGAATTTGGAGCAATTCGCCTTTTCACTAATATTAATAATGTTAAACCTAAGGTTTTCTTAGGAAAAGCTATAAATTATTAGTTCCCTAAATCAGGCATTTAATAGATAATTGTGACCCTGATCAATTCCAAACTTTCTCATGGAGACCCTTGTGGCCAAATCACCGTTACTAGCAAAGGTTACTGCTGCATTTACAATGCTAATGTCAGTTAACTCGGTTGCAAGCCAATACGACTTCGACCAGCCAATCAACCTTTCTTATTCGGATGAATGTGCTCAAGATTACTGTGTTAATGATAGCTTGTACACCTACAAGCCTAATACCAATTACGCACTGAGCGAATCAAGTGAAGAGTATGACTTCTCAATCCAACAACCAAAACACATGTTGGTAAGCCAAGAGAAAGATTGGGATTACCTAATGGGTCAAACCTACACTATTCTTGGCCTAAGTGTTGCAACGGTTGGTTTGATGACCTTCTTACCTGAAAGTATTACTAAATGGGACGACGACCAACGTGACTTAAGTAAGCTAGGTCAAAAGTGGAAAGACAACGTTTCTGCTGGTCCAACATGGGACCGTGACGAACACTTCCTAAACTATGTCATGCACCCCTATTTTGGTGGTGTTTACTACACAGCTGCACGTCACGCGGGTTACAACGAGTTTGAATCGTTTGTGTACTCTTGGACGATGTCGACCTTCTTCTGGGAATACGGCGTAGAAGCATTTGCTGAAGTACCTTCATGGCAAGATCTCTTCATCACACCTTTCTTCGGTGCGGTTGTGGGTGAAATAATGCTAGAAACCGAGCAAGATATCATTGCTTCAGGTGGCGAAGTGATGGGTTCTCAAACCATGGGTGATGTGTCGCTATTCTTCCTTAACCCTGTTGGCCATATCCATTACTGGGTAAGTGATGCATGGGGCGGTGACGCAGAAGTGAACCTGAATACTAACCCTTGGTGGGATAACCAAGACGCTGCACGTTTTGCTTACGATGCTGGCGCGCCATACGACTCTCAGTTTGTTGGTATGAACTTCAAAGTAACGTTCTAATTCGTCTCTAGGACTACTCAATATAAGTTGCTGAATCATCAATCACAGTGACAACTCTTCTAAAAAGCGGCTCTCTAGCCGCTTTTTTTGTGCCCTACTCTTCATTCTCTTTTTTTGCATCGAAGCTTAGTTTCAAAAATTGACCTAGGTCAAACATTGTTCGATGTAACCTTCTACACTGAAATTAAAGAACTTTATCGCGTGATATCAAACATTTAATTAGCAAAGAATAATTGAAACCTTGGGGGCTGATATGAACAGTACATTTATCGTAAACTTTATCGGAAAAGCATCACCAGCAACAATCAAACAGCTTGCTGCGGTTACTCACGAAAACGACGGCAAATGGCTCATCAGTAAAGTGAACTTTATTGAAGACCAAGTCGCAGGCGTACTAAAGGTTCAACTTCCAGCCATCAACGAATCGATTGTCAAAGAAGCTTTTAGCGCCAATCCGGATCTCATCGTGCAGTTTGTCGATTCCGATCATACGCACAATGCTCAAGACACAATCCATCACCTAAGACTCGATTCTAACGACCGAGCAGGTATCGTCAACGAAGTGACTCATGTATTGGATAGACAAGGGATCAGCATTCTCGATATGGACTGTCACCGCGTATTTATCGCAGGTGGTGGCGGTGTTAGCTCAAGCCTATTCACATCAAAAATCGCCGTTAAACTGCCTATCGAAGTACAGATCGACGACGTCGTTAATGAACTCGAAACGCTCAGTGAAGATACTCGGGTGATGATTGAAAGCTAAATAAACAAAATTGAAGAACAAAAAAGAGCAGCTCATTGGCTGCTCTTTTTATTGCTCTTAACTTGTAATTCAGTTACTTAACTGACCATTGTGATAATGAGCGTTTGAAGTCTTCATAACCGAATTCATTTAGCTTCTGAACTTCACCACTGCTACGTTCGCAGTAGATTGATGGCATTTTAAGGCCATTGAACCAGTTCAGTTTCACCATGGTGTAACCCGCGCTGTCTAACAGATGCAGCTTTTGACCAATCTTAAGTGGCTCATCAAAGCTCGCTTCGCAGAACTGATCGCCCGCAAGGCATGAACATGAGCCAATCACATAGTCGTGACTGCCTGTTTCTGAGGCTTCCAATACTGATGCTGGCTCATTGTAGATAAGCGTGTCAAGGCGGTGCGCCTCAGTCGCTGAATCCACAATCGCTGTTTTCTTCACGTTCTCAACAATATCGACCACTGTCACAACTAGATCGGTTGTTTTAGTGATGATCGCTTCACCCGGCTCAAGGTACATCTGCACGCCGTGTTTTTCAGAGAAGGCTTTTAGCGCAAGACCAAGCTTTTCGATATCATAGCCCGGCCATGTGAAGAACACACCGCCGCCCATGCTCACCCAATCTAACTTATCTAGGTGTTCACCAAACTGTTCAGAGATAGAGTCAAGCAGGCTAATAAAGGCATCGACGTCTTTGTTCTCACAGTTCATGTGGAACATCACGCCGTCAATAGTCTCAAAAATCTCGGGCTTGATATGGTCAGCTTGAACGCCTAAACGAGAGAATTGACGTGCTGGGTTTGCCAAGTCTTGCCCCGCATAGCTCACGCCCGGATTTAAACGTAAACCCAGTGACGCTTTACCTTCAACAATATGACGGTAAGCAGCAAGTTGGCTTTGAGAGTTGAAGATCATCTTGTCGCAGATGTCAGCAACTTCTCTCACGTCATCTTCGCTGTAACCGACACTGTAAGCGTGCGTCTCACCACCAAAGGTTTCGTGGCCAAGCTTCACTTCGTATGGGCCAGAGCTTGTCGTGCCATCGAGATAAGGTTTGATGATGTCAAACACACCCCATGTCGAGAAACACTTCAGTGCCAATACCAACTTCACACCTGAAATCTCTTTCAGCTGCTTAGCTATCTCTAAATTCGCGATCAACTTATCTTCGTTAATCATGAAATAAGGCGTTTTTAGTTCGTTGTTTTGCATGTTAATACCTTGCTGCCGTCGAGTTCACGAAGGCACATGATAATCGAACAAAGCCGACGCAACAGCATCGGCTTGTAATTATACGTTCTCGTCAATCATATGACTTTGAATGGAATTCGCAGAGCTTTGCCCTTGTCGCTAGGACAACGCGACGAGGGCAAAGAGCCAGAAATTACTTCAAAGTGTGGATCAGAGGTAAACCGGCTGTCGGCTCTAGCTCTTGAACGTGCCAATCTAGACCGATTTCCGGCATGGTTGCTAGGAACGGGTCTGGGTTTAGCTGTTCCATGTTGAACACGCCTTTGTCAGCCCATTCGCCACGGAAGAACTGAAGTGCAGCAGTAATCGCTGGAACACCGGTTGTGTAAGAGATCGCTTGGTGCTCTACGTCTTCGTAAGCCACTTCGTGGTCTGCGTTATTGTAGATGAATACGCTACGCTCTTTACCGTCTTTCTTACCTTGAACCCAAGTACCGATACACGTTAAACCTGTGTAACCCGGAGCTAGAGATGTTGGATCTGGTAGTAGTGCTTTAAGAACATGCAGAGGCTGAACCACAGTGCCGTCGTGCAGTGTTAGCGGATCTGGGCTAAGAAGACCGATATCACGCATGCAGTTGAAGTAATTCAGGTATGCATCACCAAAGCCCATCCAGAATTCGATACGCTTAGCTGGGATGAACTCTTTCATTGAACGAACTTCATCGTGCGCCATTGAGTAAACTTTGTGTGAACCACAGTTCGGGAATTCAAACTCAAGCATACGAGAGTGACAAGGTACTTGTTTCCACTCTTCATTTTCCCAGTAGAAAGAGTCGCCTTGGATCTCAAGCATGTTGGTTTCTGGGTCAAAGTTTGTCGCAAACTTCTTGCCGTGGTCGCCAGCATTCACGTCCATTACGTCAATTGAGTCAATCTCATCAAACAAGTGCTTAACCGCGTATGCAGCAAAGATTGATACCACACCTGGATCAAAACCAGCACCAAGAATACCTGTGATGCCCGCTTCTGCGAACTTCTCACGGTAGCCCCACTGCCAATCGTAAGCTTGTGGTACTTGTTGGCCTTCAGAACATAGGTCAACCGCTACCGATGTATCTAGGTAAGAGACTTTAGTTTGGTAACACGCTTCCATGATCGCCATGTTTACCCAAGGAGGACCAGCGTTGATCACTAGATCCGGCTGAACTTCTTTAATCAAAGCAACAAGCGCATCAACATCATCAGCGTCTACTGAACGTGCTTCTAGTTTCTTAGTTGAATCTTTAAGGTTGTTTTTGCCCTTGATAGATTCGATGATTTTTTCACACTTCGCGATTGTGCGAGAAGCGATTGTGATATCACCCAGTACTTCGTTATTTTGTGCTGCTTTGTGTGCAACAACCCAACCAACGCCGCCTGCACCAATTTGTAGAATAGCCATAGTTTTAATTACCCTTGTTGTTCTGCTAGCTCAATAGCTAAAGTTTGAATTTTGTTTATTAGAGATTTGAAATCTGATGTCGTTAAGCACGGATTCAAGATAGTAAATTTCAATGCACTTTTACCGTCGACGACCGTTTCGCCAAGCACGGCAACACCACGAGTCAGTGCTTCCAGTCTTAACGTTTGATTCAGTTTGTCTAAATCTAGCTCACCGTTTTCTGATTGCCCATTGCGAGGCACCGATCGGAACAGCACAGTAGACAGTGACGGCTCAGCAAGCAGTTCAAAATCGTCATGCTTCTGAATCAGGTCTGCAACTTGAAGCGTCTGCTCTAGGAGATGATCGTACATATCACCCAGCTGCTTTGGCCCAACGTTTTGCATCGTCATGAAGACTTTCAGTGCATCAAAACGCTTGGTGGTCGCAATAGACTTATCGACTAGATTTGGCAGTTCATCGTGTTCGCGGTTCAAGTAGTCTGCGTGATGCAGTAGGTACTTAAAGTTCGCTTTGTCTTTCAGCAGCACAGCACCACAGCTGATTGTTTGAAAGAACAACTTGTGGAAATCAACACTCACTGAATCCGCTTTCTCGATGCCTTTCAGGCGAGCTTTATGGCTACTTAAAATAAGCGCACCACCGTAAGCACTGTCGACATGGAACCAAAGATCTTGTTGGTTGGCGATGTCAGCAATCGCTTCAAGGTTATCAATAGCACCGTGATCGGTTGTACCCGCAGTACCGACAACCGCAAAAGGAATCAACCCTTGTGCTTTAAGCGCTTTCACTTCTGCATCTAACAAGTCAGGCTTGATAGTGCCGTTTGCATTGGTGTCAACACAGCACACTGCCGCTTCGCCTAACCCTAGTAGAGAGGCTGACTTTTGAACCGTGAAGTGAGATTTCTTTGAACATAAGATACGCAGCTTGCTCGCGTATTCTGGTAAGCCAAGCTTTTGGATAGAATGACCATTGTGCTTATCCGCGACCCAGTCTCTCGCAAGCAATAAACCCATTAGGTTACTTTGCGTGCCGCCGCTGGTGAAAACACCGTCAGCTTGTGCGCCAAGTTGGTATTTGTCACACATCCAATCCACAACGCGCTGCTCAACATAAGTCGCAGCCGATGCTTGGTCCCATGAATCCATTGATTGATTCAACGCCGCGATAATCGATTCCGCAGCTACCGAAGCCATGAGAGGTGGAGTGTGAAGGTGTGCAATACAGTCAGGGTGTTGCACGAAGATGGAGTTTGCAGCGACAAGGTCCGCAGTGCTATCTACAACATCAACCAAAGCGTGTTGATTGTTATCAAGGTCGACAGCATTGATGGATGCTTCTAACACTTTTGGATCTAAACCCGAATAAGGGGTTTCAACCTGTTCAAAAACCGCTTTCATCGCTTGAGTGGTTTGGTTCATCACGTTAGCAAATTCGTCGCTACCGCCTAAACCTGTCTGAATGAAATACTTGTTCCATTCTTGGTTTGCTTGTTCGCTTGAAGCTGGGTCTTGTTGTAGACCACCACCAGCTGCGATGATCGCTTCTTCCATGACGCGCAATGCAAAGTCGATCTGCTCAAAAGAGATAATCATTGGTGGAAGGAAGCGAATAACCGAACCATCACGGCCGCCCTTTTCGACCATCAAGCCGCGCTCTAATGCTGCTCGTTGAATCGCAAGAGTCAGTTCGCCGTCTGATTGTGGTTCACCAAACTTGTTAAGCTCACCATTTGGTTGCTTGATCTCAGCGCCGAGCATCAGGCCTTTACCGCGAACTTCAGCGATACAGTTCACACGAGATTGAATCTTCTCAAGCCCGTGACGTAAGTATTGACCTGCGATGTTCGCGTGCTCAACCAAACCATCTCGCTCAATGATTTCCAACGCCTTAGCGCCAGACACCATTGCTAACTGATTACCACGGAATGTACCGGTGTGCTCACCCGCTTTCCATGTATCAATGCTCTTATCGAACACAAGCAGCGACATAGGCAGTCCGCCACCAATTGCTTTAGACAAGCATAAGATATCAGGGTTAACGCCTGACTCTTCAAACGCAAATCGATGACCCGTTTTACCCACACCACACTGAATTTCATCAAAAATCAGTAGGATACCGTGCTCGTCACAGATGCGACGTAGGCCTTGTAACCAAGATGCTGGAGCAGGAATCACACCGCCCTCACCTTGCACTGGTTCAACGATCATCGCGGCTGGTTTCATGATGCCAGACTCGTCATCGTTCAACATACGCTCGATGTAACGAATGCTCGCGTTGGCACCCGCTTCACCACCAATGCCAAACGGGCAGCGGAGGTTGTATGGGAAAGGCATGAAATGTACGTCAGACATCAAACCACTACGACGTTCTTTAGTGCCGAGGTTACCCATCATGCCCATAGTGCCGTTGGTCATACCATGGTAAGCACCACGGAAAGCAAACATGGTGTTGCGACCTGTCGTTTGCTTAGCGAGCTTGATCGCCGCTTCCACAGCGTCAGCGCCAGATGGGCCACAGAATTGAAGAACCGAGTTATTTGAAAAGTCTTGAGGAAGAAAAGCTTTAACTCGCTTGATAAACGTCTCTTTTGCTTGAGTCGTGATATCAAGTGTTTGGTATGGCAAACCAGAATCGAGCTGGTCTTTCAGTGCTTGGTTAATCTCAGGGTGGTTATAACCCAGAGAAAGTGTACCTGCACCGGCTAAGCAATCGAGAAAGAGTTGGCCACGAGTATCTTCAACTAAAGCGCCACATGCTCGTTTAATAGCAATAGGTAAGCGTCTTGGGTAAGAGCGAACATCCGACTCATGCTGTTCTTGCTCTAGCAAAATAGCGTCAGGTGTCAGGTCGTACGTTCCCTCTAAGATAGGAACCATAGTTGAAAATGAATTTGCGATAGTATTGATATCGACTTCAAAGGCGGTAGTCATAAAAGTCCCCTTGAATGTGTTCATACTCACCTCCATCAGACGCAATTACCCACCAACTCTCGTTAAATTTGGAGAGAGTTCATAGCGAAGCACGCGTATTGTCTAGAAATGAGATATAGCTGTACGCTCGCATAAGTCAAATGACGAATACGAAATTAAGCCGTCTTAAGACAGCGATAAATTGTTAGCGTGAGCTCAAGGTTCAGTAATGCTACTGTTTTGAAGAATTGGACATTTTTGCAGGATCGGGCAGCTATGAGGAGCTGGTCCCTTTGGAAATGCAGAGCTGATTAGCAATGTTGTAATTAGTGTGTTCAATGTTGGGTTTCCCATTAACATGGCGAACTGCGCCATAAGTATCCCGTCTATCAGCTAAAGGACTAGCCAATACCTACCCTACGTAATGTCCCAATCAGCAAGAATGGTCACTACGCGTATCCCCCAGAAGCAATCGTTGCTCTTCTTGAACATTGTTCATTCCGAGATTGCGCGGGAAAGTAACATAAAGTGAAATGAACGATCAATAGTTTTTAATAATAGCTTGATAAATAGCAGCGGTGGCTAAGGAATTGCTGAAAATATCGTCAACACTAAGTTTAGGAAAGAGATCCCCGGTTCATTCGTTCCTCACGCCCGAGGATGACGACGTAGGGTTACAAACGTCACTAGAGAAGCTTTGAGGCTGTGGCGCCTTTACGTAATTCCCTAGCACGAGGAACGAGTTCATAGGGAATCTCACTTTTAAAAACGAACTTGATTGCGAAATTTTGAGGCAAGAATAAAAATGAATTTTTAGCGCGGATTCGAACAAGAAGAGTTCTTAAACGTAAAAGCTATACGTCAGAAACCAAAAAGCCCGAACATTTCTGTTCGGGCTTTTTAATTTGGAGCGATACATCGGGTTCGAACCGATGACCTCAACCTTGGCAAGGTTGCGCTCTACCAACTGAGCTAGTA
>NZ_JALNTU010000010.1:0-155526 GCF_023161685.1 Vibrio sp. 1CM8B | reverse complement strand
GAGTGCGCTTAATGTAGGTATTATTTGAAGTAGTCATAATTCGTCCTCAATGTGTAAACACATTTCAGGACGGGACACACATTAAACAAAAAGCCAGTACGACATTATGTCGCACTGGCTTTTTTGCATTAATGGATTTAGGTCGTAAAAACACGTAACAGTACGATTTACCACTAGCGCTCGATTTTAACCCCATGAATCAATAGGTTTCTTGGCGTAATACTGCGTTCGCAGAACTCTTCAATCGAAGCTTCATAACCTTGCTCTTGCAGATAGATAGCGCGATCTAAAGCTAGCCATATCTCTAAAGGCCTTCTAAAAACTTGTTGAACCAAACTCAGCTTCTCCATTTCCCAGAAAAGCGCTTCGCCTTGAATCAAATAAGAGTCAAAATCAATATCTGAGCCCAGCGATAGCTCTTTCACTTCAGATGCCCAACGGCAGAAAGATTCAAAACCCTCAGCTAACTCTGATTTTTTGATGCTCGGTACAGGAATGTATTCGTCAATGTTAAGTTCAGCCTTAAGTAACTGGCTGAAGCCTAGACGATAGCTCATCTCTAGTTGACGATGTCTTTTTACTCTTTCACCACCAGTGACGGTTTCTTGAAGCGGAATTCTTAAGTCGCTCTTACTTAACGTTAATGCTGATCTTTTCGCGACAGAAGACATCGCTTGGTAGTTTTCGTCTCGAATAAGATGATAACAACAAGGAGAAATAGTGACCGCTGGTAGCCCATGTGACACTGACTTTTTAACTAACTCGACATGAAGATCGCCACAAGCATGAAGGGCTACGGCATGTTGGCTTGAGTTAAACACTTCATCAGCGCTTTCAGAAAAAGCATCACCTTGAACAAAGTTCATCGCTAATTTCTGGTCATCAGCAATCTTTTGTCCGCTTTCGCATAACGATTGCTGCCATTCAAAGCTAGTGACTTTTTGATCCGATTGCTGAGATAGGATTCGACCAAGAAAGCCTTTACCAGAACACCACTCGAGCCACTCTTTGCCATGATGATGCTCTAATACAGCCTCGCCCATTGCGACAATTTGATGTAGCTTTCGGCCAGGAATACCATCAGCAGTACCACGTGGGAGGTCTAAACCAACCAAAGCTGTGTTATCGAACTGGATGTTTTGGGTAGCAGTCTCTAATTCAGGTAGGAAACGAGTCAGTTCCTCAATCAAAAGTTGAGGCTGCTCTTTTAAGGTTTGAATGCTTTCATTATCTAAGCTTTCTAACCAATCAACGAGTGGACGATTGACCTCCTTCCACGGCTGCTGTTGAGTTTGGCATAGGTGAAAAGGCTCTGAACGCCAGTAAATCTGGTGCTCTAGCAAAAATGAATCGAGAATTGTAAATCGTGAATGCATGCTTCCCCCTATGATGCGTGGATTGTAGGGGTAAGAGGTCGAAATGGAAAGGGTCGAAATGGAAAGGGTCGAAATGGAAAGGGTCGATAAAGAAAACGAAAGCTAAAAGCCCAAAAGAAAAACGGCCTGCAAATACAGGCCGAATAAGAATCTAGATTTACACGATGAGATTAACGAACAGGCAGCTCGATATCTTTAAACATCTCTTCGATCTCTTCATTCGATTTCAAAGAAATAGCTTGCTCAACCACAGGGCGAGTCAAGTGCGGTGCAAAACGCTCCATAAAGTCAAACATGTAAGAACGCAGGAAGGTACCTTTTCTAAAGCCAATACTGGTTGTGCTCGCACCAAATAAATGGCTCGCATCAATCGCAATCAAATCGGTATCTTGCTCGTGGTCAATCGCCATACTTGCGATTACACCAACACCAATGCCCATACGAACATAGGTTTTGATTACGTCTGCATCGGTCGCGGTAAACACAACACGCGGTGTTAACCCTACTTTGTTGAACGCCGTATCAAGCTCAGAACGACCAGTAAAACCAAACACGTAGGTCACTAGGGAATAAGCCGCAAGATCTTCGATCGTGATATTACGCTTCTGTGCCAGAGGATGATCTTTGGTCACGACGATCGAACGGTTCCAGTGGTAACAAGGCAGCATAATCGCATCTTGGTAAAGGTGTAGCGCTTCCGTTGCAATCGCAAAATTGGCTGTACCTTTAGCGACGGCTTCTGACATTTGGCTTGGCGTGCCTTGGTGCATGTGAAGCGATACTTTAGGGTAACGCGCCGTGAAACCTTTAATCACATCAGGCAGTGCATAACGAGCTTGAGTATGAGTCGTTGAAATATTCAATGTCCCCATCTCTGGATGAGTGTGCTCACCCGCTACCGCTTTAATACTTTCAACGCGCGCCAAAATCTCTTGAGAGATACGAATGATATCCTCACCCGCTTGGGTAACCTGCGTTAGATGCTTGCCGCTACGCTCAAAAATCTGAATGCCTAGTTCGTCTTCAAGTAATCTAACTTGCTTACTAATGCCAGGCTGAGATGTGTACAAACTCTCTGCTGTAGCTGAAACATTTAGGTTATGGTTTACAACCTCAACAATGTACTTCAGTTGCTGTAACTTCATATCTAACCTCGTAATCCTTTACTCATTTCTGTGCTAACTTATTTGCAAAGAGAGCGTTATAGTCGCGTGTAATATAATTAATAGTTATAACGCTTCGAACACAAAAATGACAGGAAAATTGAGTTTTTCTAGCTTAACAAACAAAAACATCACTAACGCTTTGCAACCCAACCCTCATTCTCATACATTAGTTGGTAAGTTTTGATTGCCGATTTCGCTCAACAAGAGATAATCAGAAATTGCAATTTACGAGTGCCGATACACAATGGAATCGTGTATCCTCTCCAGTTAGCTATAGAAAATAATAAGCAGACTCAAATATATGAATATTGGTTTAATAATCGCCTTAGTAGCCGTTCTTTTGGTGTTAGTTTTAGGCTACAACATCATGCTTCAATATAAAGTTAAGGTAGAAACAGCGAAGAAACAGGAAGCTTCTCGTTATCTAACCATTATTGACGGTACAGAAGAACTGATTGGCAACGCTCATCACATGCCGTTTAGCCAAGATCTTCTTGTATGCTTAAACAATCGAATTCTTGATGCATTAGAAAACATGTATCAACTCGATCCAAAAAATAAGCAGCTTGCCCAACGCATTGAAAGTGTAAAACAACAAATCACTCAGCTTAAAGAGAACTACAAAGGTGGTGAGAGCACCGCTTTCCGCGTACCAAGTAGTGACAAGCAAGCGATCATGATGCTTAAGTTAGTTAAGCGCCTGCGTGATACAGTACGTAACGAGCACAATAAAGGCCGTTTCGAGACTCAAGCTTATGTGGTTGAAAATGCTCGCCTAGAAACGATTCAAATCCGTATTAACATTGAAAATGTTATTAAACGTGCAAACGATTCGATTTCTCGCGGACAGCCGGGAACAGCGATTCAGCTATTACGCAAAGGTATTGATGCTTTAGCGACTAAGAACGACTCGTACTCTAATCAAGCCAAAGAAAAGCTTCAACAGATGCTTAACGAGCTTGACCAGAAACGCCAAGACAAAAACGCTCAAGATTTGCAGCAGATGGAATCTAAAGAGCGTGAAGACGATATGGATGCCCTCTTCGGTCAGAAGAAGAAATGGTAACAGTCTAACTCAACACTTAAAGGCCGCCTTATTTACATTAAATAGGCGGCCTTTTTTATAGCTGTTGAATTTCCTTTCTCTGTATAGGGAGATCTCTTGAGCTGTGATAAAATCACCGCATTATCAACAAACTTTCCCTGACCATGTATCAAGAATTACTCGCTCCAATCCACTCTTTTCTTAAAGCCGAAACACCAGATTCATGGATAGATGAAGCCAAAAAGCCTGAAAATCTTCACATCATTCTACGCGATCACATGCTGTGTGAACTTAAGGCGGCACAGAGTGCTTTGTTCCTTATTCGCAAGTACGCTGTCGATAAAGAAAGCGCGAAGCAACTGAATGAATGGATTTTGCCATACGAGCAATTTGCTTACCGTCGTATCGGAGACTTAGAGTCTCTGCGTGGTAAAAGCAACGTATCCAAGCAAATCACCGCAAAAGAAGGCTGTAATTACGGTGCTGACCTGATCGATAAGATGGTATTACTGATCAAAGAAGAGCTGCATCACTTCTACCAAGTCATGGAGTTGATGGAGAAGAAAGGCGTGACTTACCAGCCAATCGAGGCGGGTCGTTACGCTAAAGGCTTGATCAAACAAGTTAAGACTTACGAGCCTGATGCTCTGGTTGATAAGCTTATCATCGGTGCGTTTATTGAAGCTCGCTCTTGTGAACGCTTCGCTAAATTGGCTCCTTTCTTGGAAGAAGACATGGAGAAGTTTTACGTGTCTCTACTTCGCTCAGAAGCTCGCCACTACCAAGACTACCTTGAGCTAGCAGAACAGATCGCAGGGAAAGATATTTCAGAGCGTATTGCGCATTTTGCTCAAGTAGAAGCTGATCTTATCACTTCAGATGACAGCGACTTCAAATTCCATAGTGGCGCTCCGGTTTAAGCTCCACACAGAGCATTCAGTCCAGATTAGACTAATCCAGACTAAAAAATTAAGGCCAGCAATTTGCTGGCCTTCTTTATTTATATCTCAATCTAAATATAGACTTAAGCTAACGTACCGTTGATCTCTGCAAGCACAGCAGCAGGGTCTATAGCTTGCGTAATCGGACGGCCGATAACAAGGTAGTCTGAGCCTGATTCAATCGCTTTAGAAGGCGTCATGATACGCTTCTGGTCACCAACATCTGCGCCGACAGGACGAATACCTGGAGTAACTAGCTTGAACTCCTGACCAAGTGCACCTTTAAGCAAAGATGCCTCTTGTGCAGAACATACAACACCGTCTAAGCCTGAGTTTTTCGTTAGAGAAGCCAAGCGCATCACTTGTTGTTGTGGTTCAAGATCCAGACCGATACCCGCTAGATCAGATTGCTCCATACTGGTGAGTACCGTTACACCGATTAACAGTGGACGGTCTTTGCCATAAGGTTCTAAGATTTCGCGAGAAGCCGTCATCATGCGCTCACCGCCACTTGCGTGTACGTTCACCATCCAAACACCCAGTTCTGCGGCAGCACGAACTGCTTTTGAACATGTGTTCGGGATGTCGTGGAATTTAAGGTCTAAAAATACTGAGAAACCACGCTTATGTAATTCACGAACAAATTCAGGGCCAAACAGGGTAAACATCTCTTTGCCCACTTTTAGGCGGCAAGATGCTGGGTCAATACGATCGACAAAGGCTAACGCATCCGCTTGATTATCATAATCCAAGGCTACAATGATTTTTTGGTCGTTCATTTCATCTCCTAACGCAGTTAACTTTCTAAATAATTTTCAATCACCTAAGCAGGTGATAAATAACAGTCATAAAAATGCAGCCCGAAAGCTGCAATTAATAATTTGGTCTTAAAGTGACCACAAATCTATTCACCATCAAGCCCACGAATAGGCTTGATCGTCCCCCACCCTTTACATGAAGGGCAGTGCCAATACATTGAGTGTGTTGAGAAACCACACTGACGACAACGGTAATGAGGCTTAACCTTAAGCTGTTCACCAACCATAGATTGAAGTGTGGTTAAGCTGTCTTTTGCTCGGCCTTCTTCTGCTTCCGCTAGGTGGTAATCGATTAATCGATAAAAACCTTTCATGGTTGGATTTTTAACAAGCTGCTTTGTCAGTAGCTCTTGAGCAGAGCCTACATCTTCATGGTGAGCAACCAATTGCGCCAGCATCAGTTCGGCAGATACACCGGCTTTCTTCTGAATACAAGCTTTGAGGAACTCAACCAATTGAGCTTCTTGTCCAAGCTTGTGGTAACACTCAGCAAGGGTTGGCAACACCTCACTGATAAAATCGATATCTTGTTCAAGTACCGACTCAAGACAATCTATTGTCTTTTGGTAATCTTCATTCGCTAGGTGGAACTTCCCTAACGCGATACTTGCACGAACACATTTAGGGTCTTCAGAAAGCGCCTTCTTAAAATGCTGAAGCGCTTTAGAACGATTACCGTCGGCTTGTTCTTGCATCGCAAGCTCACACCAGAAATGCGCAACGGTCGCACGCATCTTCATTTTTTTCTTGCCGAGCTTAACTAAGATATTTCCGTAATGGATGGCTTTGTTCCACTCACGGGTCTGCTGATAGATAGCAACCAACTGCTGTAAAGCGCCCTCTTTATGGTCAGGTTCTTCTACAAGCTGCTCAAAGATTTTTTCAGCGCGATCAAGGAAGCCAGAGACCATGTAGTCTTTGGCTAATTGTTGCAGTGCGAGGTTTTTCTGATCGAGGGTAAGCCCCGAACGAGAGATGAGATTTTGGTGAATGCGAATAGCGCGGTCGACTTCGCCTCTTGAGCGGAACAAGTTGCCCAAAGCCAAGTGAGTATCGATGGTTTCATTGTCTACTTGAAGTAGCTCAATGAAGTGATCAACCGCTTTGTCAGATTGATCTGACAGTAATAGGTTCAAACCCGTCACGTATTGACGGGAGATCTGGTGTGATTGCTTTTGTTTTTCTTGCTGAGCATTACGATTACCCATATACCAGCCATAAGCGGCTGCGATAGGCAAAAGTAAGAACAGTAACTCTAACATCAAATATAGCCTTTAAGCTTTAGTATCAGCAGCGACCTGCTTTGATTGCTTATTGAGTTGCTTCTTCAAGCGATGAATTTTTAGCTGAGACCGCATGTGCATATTACCAAAGACTAACCAAGCAAGGGCGAAGCCTGAAACGAATACAACACCTAATAAACTTGAGAGGTGGAAGTCACCTTGCGCTAGCAGATAGTTGAAATTCACAGTTGTTTGGTTTTGAGAGCCTAAAGCCAGTGCAATTAGGAAAAGTGCGATAACGGCGACTATTTTTATAATTTTCATAGTTCATCACTCATTGGTTGGTTAGCTGTACGATTATGCAGGAAAATTACTAATCAGACCACCATATTATGGTCATAAAAAAGCGGCATACATTATAGTATGCCGCTTTTCTTAATTCCGATAAGTAGGCTACATTCCTGAGTTTACTCGTTCACGCAGCTCTTTACCTGGTTTGAAGTGAGGAACGTATTTACCTTCTAACTCTACCTTGTCACCAGTCTTTGGGTTACGTCCAACACGAGGCTCACGATAATGCAGAGAAAAGCTGCCAAAACCGCGAATTTCGATTCGATCACCACTTTCTAGTGTTGAAGCCATATGCTCTAAAATGTCTTTTACAGCGTCTTCAATTTCTTTTGCAGAAAGATGCGTTTGCTCAGCGCACAGTCTTTCAATCAATTCAGACTTAGTCATAGTTACCCTCGTTGGTTTTCTTTTTAGAAATTATAGACCTATCGGAAAAATAAGCAAAAAAAAAGGAGCCTTACGGCTCCTTTCTTGGCTAGATAGCTATAATTCTCTTAATGAGAAGCTATTATTCGCCTTTAGCAGCTTTGAATGCGTCTGCCATTGCGTTACCGAACGCGCCTTCTTCAGACTTGTTCAGTGAAGCCATTGCTTCTTGCTCATCAGCTTCATCTTTAGCTTTGATAGATAGGTTGATTACGCGGTTCTTACGGTCTACACCAGTGAACTTCGCTTCAACGCTGTCGCCAACGCTTAGGATTAGAGATGCATCTTCGATACGGTCGCGAGAAACTTCAGAAGCGCGGATGTAACCTTCAACGCCTTCGATTAGCTCGATAGTAGCGCCTTTCGCGTCAACTGCAGTAACAGTACCGTTTACAAGAACACCTTTCTTGTTGTCAGCAACATATGCGTTGAACGGGTCGTTTTCCATTTGCTTAACGCCAAGAGAAATACGCTCACGCTCTGCATCTACTGCTAGAACAACAGCAGAGATTTCGTCGCCTTTCTTGTATTCACGTACAGCTTCTTCGCCGGCAGCGTTCCAAGAAATGTCAGATAGGTGTACAAGACCGTCGATACCGCCTTCTAGACCGATGAAGATACCAAAGTCAGTGATAGACTTGATCTTACCAGTAACTTTGTCGCCCTTAGCTTGCATTTCTGCAAATGACTGCCATGGGTTAGCTTTACACTGTTTCAGACCTAGAGAGATACGACGACGTTCTTCGTCGATATCAAGAACCATAACCTCAACTTCGTCGCCAACATTAACAACTTTAGAAGGGTGGATGTTCTTGTTAGTCCAATCCATTTCAGAAACGTGTACTAGACCTTCAACGCCTTCTTCGATTTCAACGAAGCAGCCGTAGTCAGTTAGGTTTGTAACACGACCAGAAAGCTTGTGACCTTCTGGGTAACGCTTAGCGATTGCTACCCATGGATCTTCGCCTAGTTGCTTAAGACCTAGTGAAACACGAGTGCGCTCACGATCGAACTTAAGAACTTTAACTAGGATTTCGTCACCAACGTTAACGATCTCTGATGGGTGCTTAACGCGCTTCCAAGCCATATCTGTGATATGTAGAAGACCGTCAACACCGCCAAGGTCAACGAATGCACCGTAGTCAGTAAGGTTCTTAACGATACCTTTAACTTCAGTACCTTCTTGTAGAGTTTCAAGAAGTTCGTCACGCTCAACACTGTTTTCAGATTCGATAACAGCACGACGAGAAACAACAACGTTGTTACGCTTCTGGTCTAGCTTGATTACTTTGAACTCTAGCTCTTTGTTTTCTAGGTGAGCAGTGTCACGGATAGGACGTACGTCTACTAGAGAACCTGGAAGGAAAGCACGGATACCGTTAAGTTCAACAGTGAAACCGCCTTTAACTTTACCGTTGATGATACCAACAACAGTTTCAGCTTCTTCACAAGCTTTCTCAAGTACGATCCAAGCTTCGTGACGCTTAGCTTTCTCACGAGAAAGTTGAGTTTCACCGAAACCATCTTCAACAGCGTCTAGAGCTACGTCTACTTCAGCACCAACTTCAACTTCAAGTTCGCCAGCAGCGTTCTTGAATTGTTCAGCAGGGATAGCAGATTCAGACTTAAGACCAGCGTCTACAAGAACGAAACCGTTCTCGATAGCTACTACAGTACCTTTAACGATGCTGCCTTGTTGGAATTCAGTTTCAGATAGAAACTCTTCAAAGAGTTGAGCAAAAGATTCAGTCATTATTTAATCTTCAATAATTAAACGTCCATGGGTATCCTACCGCATGGGGTTGATAAATTCGCCGGTCATCATCCTTGCGACCAACGTTCGTACTAGCTCGGCGAAATTACCCAGCCAGTTTCGATTCAATATAGTGTAGTGCTTTTTCTACTACCTGCTCAATATTCATTGAGGTGGAATCAAGCACTAGAGCATCCTCTGCAGGGCGAAGTGGCGCCACTGGGCGATTACGATCTCGATCGTCTCGCTCTTGGATCTCGCTCAAAAGGTCGTCAAATTTAACATCTAACCCCTTCTGTTGCAACTGTTTAAGGCGGCGACTCGCACGCTCTTCAGCACTTGCATCTAAAAATATTTTCGCTTCAGCTTCAGGAAACACAACCGTTCCCATGTCTCGCCCATCTGCAACCAAACCAGGCGCAGCGCTGAATGCACGTTGACGACGAAGCAGTGCTTCGCGAACGCGAGGTAAAGCAGCAACTTTTGAAGCCGCCATGCCGGTCTCTTCTTTACGAAGTTCACCAGACACATCTTCACCTTCTAGGATAACCTTAACTAAGTCGCCTTCAGCAATAAACTGCACGTCTAAGTGTGTAGCAAGCGGTACTAAAGCATCCTCTGATTCAGTATCCACACCATGGTGAATTGCCGCTAAAGCCAATACGCGATAGATCGCGCCTGAGTCTAGAAGATGAAAGCCTAGCTTATCTGCTAGCAACATACACAGGGTACCTTTACCTGCACCACTTGGTCCATCAACCGTAATCACTGGGCTTTGAGAAGGCATCTTTTACTCCACGTTTTGTCGTAAGTTTTATTCTGTACTAGCGATTCGCCACTACTTTATAGGCGGCATATTATAGAGAAAAATTGGAACTCGAGCGAGGTAAATCTCAGATAATTCCGTGTTGATGATGCATAAACCAATGCAACTATCTCAATATCCGTTTGCTTAGGTCAATGAGACACGCACGCGCTTTTCGATAACGCACTTTTCGATAAATAGAAAAAAGCCTCGCAATAGGCAAGGCTCATCATTTTTCATTTTGTAGAGCAAACAAGAACTCGCTCAAAGAAGCTTAGCCAATAATAGCTCGAACCGCTTCTAGGTCTTCAGGCGTATCAACACCAGCAGCCGGCGCTTCCGCCGCAACGTCTACGTGGATTTTTTCACCGTACCAAAGTACTCGTAATTGCTCTAGGCACTCAATACGTTCAAGAGTGCTTGGTTCCCAGTTAATGTAGGTATTGATAAAACCCGCTCGGTAAGCATAGATACCAATATGACGAAGTAAAGGAGATTCCGCTGCAGTACCGTTGTTCGCGTAAGCATCGCGATCCCAAGGGATGGTTGCTCGGCTAAAATACAAGGCGTAACCGTCTTTATCGGTTACAACTTTAACGGCATTAGGGTTAAACACTTCATCAGCATGAGTAATTTCCACACCTAACGTTGCCATCGGAGCTGTACTGTTAGCAAGATTGTTGGCAACCTGATTAATGATCGAAGGTGGGATAAGTGGCTCATCACCTTGAACATTCACGATAATATGATCATCAGGAATCTTCATAACTTCAATCACTTCAGCTAGGCGTTCAGTGCCTGACTCATGATCCGGTGATGTCATACAAACGGTCGCGCCAAATGCTTTAGCCGCTTTTTCAACTCGAGCGTCGTCGGTAGCGATAATAACTTTATCGGCACCCGCTTTCATTGACTGTTCGTATACCCATTGAATCATCGGCTTTCCACCAATGTCAGCAAGTGGCTTCCCTGGTAAACGGCTCGATTGGTATCTTGCAGGTATAACAACCGTATAAGACATTACTTACCCTCATCCATAGAAACGGTGCGAGCTTCGGGTTCTAAAAGAACAGGAATACCCTCTTTAATTGGGTAGGCAAGGCGATCAATTTTACAAACAAGCTCTTGCTTATCCTTGTCAAAAGTTAGTTTACCTTTACATACAGGGCAAGCAACGATCTCAAGTAGACGGTGATCCATAGTATTCCATAACCTCTTTTATTCTTTTTAAAATTTGCTGTTGCGAATCTTCATCAAACTGCGCAGAAACTGGAAGATACCACCAGTTATCTTGAGCATATTCTTCGCATTTTACAGCGTCTTTTTCTGTCATAATCAGATTCATACCTTTCTTAGCTAAGGCATGAAGTTCATCTTTATCAAAATCTTGATGGTCGGCGAAGCCCTGTGTGAAAACCACATCACCATCAAGATCTTCCAATGTTTTAAAAAAGCGCGGTGGGTGGCCAATACCGGCAAAAGCCACCAGCTTCTGTAATTCTGCCACAGACCTTTTCTGACCTGTTTTCAGGTTAACCGCTTGGCTTGGAAGCAAAGACATCGAGAACTCTCGCCCATGCGCTTTACCGCCATTGTTCACCAAAAAGTCGACTTCATCTAAACGAGATACAGGCTCTCGTAATGGGCCTAAAGGAATCAAGCTCTCGCTACCAAAGCGTCTTGCGCCGTCGATAACTGCAAATTCAATATCGCGTTCAAGCGCGTAATGCTGAAGGCCATCGTCAGTGATGATCACATCAACGCCTTTGCTCAGCAATGCTTTCACCGCGTTAGCGCGCACAGGATCGACTGCAACTGGCGCACCAGTTCGCTTCCGAATCAAGCGAGGTTCATCACCAGAGTGTTCTGCTGGTGTATTTTCATCCAACACCAACGGATAGCTTGGTGCTTTTGCACCGTAGCCACGAGACACGACTCCGGGTTTATAGCCGTGAGCCTGAAGCATCTCTACTAACCAAATCACAACCGGCGTTTTACCATTTCCGCCAGCGCTAATATTGCCCACAACAATAACAGGTAAAGGCGGGCGGTAGGTCTCTTTCTTCCCAGAGAGGTAAGCATCACGACGTTGACTACTGATCATTTTGAACAGCACACTCAGTGGCCACAATAGCGGCCAGAGAAGATATTTCAACGGGTGATTGTTAAACCAAATCTTTTCGATCACAACAAGACCTAATTTTATCCGCTGAACTGAATTCGATGTAATTGTGCATAGGCGCCATCATGTGCGATTAGCTCAGCATGTGCGCCCCTTTCTACAATATGACCATCATCAACCACTAGAATTTCATCGGCTTGCTCGATCGTAGAGAGTCGGTGGGCGATAACTAATACTGTTTTGTCTTTCTGCAGCTCTTCTAATGCAGATTGAATAGCTCTCTCTGATTCTGTATCCAGTGCAGACGTTGCCTCATCAAGAATCAAAACCGGTGCATCTCTCAATAGCGCTCGTGCAATCGCAATACGCTGTCTTTGACCACCAGAAAGACTCGCGCCATTCTCGCCCACAACCGTATCAATGCCATTTTCCATGCCATCGATAAACTCACTTGCATGAGCAAGCTTAGCCGCGTGTTCGATCTGTTCACGTGAATACTGTTCTTCTGCTGCGTAAGCGATGTTGTTAGCCACCGTATCGTTAAACAGATGTACATTTTGAGAAACGAGAGCAAAGTGCTCACGCAGATTTCTCAATTCGTAATCACGAATGTCGTGGCCATCAAGCTCAATTGAACCAGAGTCTACGTCATAAAAACGAGTAAATAGGTTGGCAATGGTACTCTTACCGGAACCCGAACGCCCAACAAGCGCAACCGTTTTACCTTTCGGTATATTAAAGCTGACCTTATCAAGTGCTGGTTTCTCTGCACCGTCATAAGTAAACGTGACATCTTTAACAGCAACTTCACCCGTTACAGTTTCAGGTTTCAATGTTCCTTTGTTTTGCTCGGTATCTAGATCCATCAAGCCAAATAGAGTCGTACTCGCAGCCATACCACGTTGGAATTCAGACGTTACGTTAGTTAACGCCTTTAGCGGACGTAATAGACCAAACATTGCAGAGAAGACAACGGTAAACGTACCAGGAGTAAGCTCGGCTTTAATAGATTCGACACTAGCAAGGAATAGAACAACAACAATCGCAACTGATGCGATCATTTGAATAATCGGGTTAGCGGCCGCTTGAGCCGTGATTAGCTTCATGCTTTGTTGGCGCATTTGGTTGCTAACTTTATCAAAGCGGTGTTTTTCTAGATCTTGACCACCGTAAGTTAAAACCACTTTATGCCCTTTCAGCATCTGTTCAGCTGAAGAAGCAACGTGACCCATGCTAGTTTGCATGTTCTTAGAGATCTTTCTGAATCGCTTCGATACGATACTGATCGCCCACGCAACCAAAGGCGCGACAGCAAATAACACCAAAGACAACTGCCAGCTATTCCAGAACATCAGCGTCAACAAGCCAATAATACTTGCACCTTCACGGACAATACTGACTAACGCTTTACTGGTTGCTGCAGACACTTGCTCTGAATCGTAAGTAATTCGAGATAGCAATGCGCCTGTCTGTTCTTTATCGAAGAAAGAAACAGGCATGTGCATGAAATGGCTGAAAATTTTACGACGAATTTCCATCACCACATTGCCAGAGACCCAGCTCAAACAATAGGTTGAAACAAAGCCACTGACACCACGAATAAACATCATGGCAAAGATAATAATAGGGAGCGTGCGTAAAAAGTCAGATTCAGCATTACCAAAGCCTTCATCAAGTAACGGCTTTAGTAAGGAAATCATATAGGTATCAGAAACGGCATTTATGATAAGCGCAATTACCGCAACACCTAGGCCGGCCTTATATAGTCGAATATAAGTCCAAAGTCTTTTAAATGTGACCCAGGTAGTTTCATCTGTTTGTGTTGACATAGAATCGCTTAATTTTCTCACAATAATCTATCTATTCTACTCCCTTACGGAGCATCTGCCTATACCACTGCCCGCCTTGTTGTTCTCTAATCGCATGATATTGCCAACCTTCTTTGCTAAGAGTGATGGTTATTTGTCCGCTTTCACCTGTATCTAGCCAAGTACTCCCCGCTTCCTGATAACGTTCAATAACAGACTCACTCGGCATTCCCCACTGGTTGCCTTTGGCAAGAGAAGCTATCGCCAGCTGAGGAGACACAGCCTCAATAAACGACTTAATCGATGACGAATCGCTGCCATGATGCGGAACCAACATAACATCACTCCTTAGCTGTTCTCCTTCACGAGCAAGTAACCACTCACTTACCAGTTCAATATCACCAGTGAGCAACATTGAGAAATCAGCACTATGATCTGAGATCTTGACCACACACGAATGTGGGTTATACGCCCTCTTTACTTGCTTAGGCGGCCACAACACCTCAAAAACAACATCTTGCCAGTTCCAAACCTCTCCAATAGTACATGTTTGAATATTAGACGGGGCTTGAGTGATAGATTGGCGTTCTTGAATAATGTTCTGACTGGTTCTTATCCACTTTGGCGTATAGTTCTCAAGTAATGCCGGATAACCACCAGCATGGTCAGAATCGAAATGACTCACAATCACGCCTTCTAATTCATAAATCCCCCGCTGATTCAAAGTAGGAATCAACAAAGACTCAACAACCGAGCCTCCTGGCCACGCATTGCCAAGATCATAAACAACAATCTGATTGTTCTTTTCCAAGACCAAAGACAACCCATGCCCAACATCCAAGATGTCTATGGTTAGCTTGTCTTGTTGAGGTTTACCGAACTCCCACCACAGCACAAACACTGCAGTTACTAATATCGATAATGTTCGCTTGAAATACCGACTGACAAAGCTCAAAAACAAGATAAGGAATACTGATAATGCAATCGTCTGATTATCGACTTGGATCCAAAATCGCTCAGAGAAAGGAAGACTAAATACGAGAGGCTCAAGCGACAAGTCGACCAACTTCCACAGCTGACTAACCAAACCATTGTCTAGCGCTGTTATACCAACCACGCCAGACACTGACTCCGATATTAAGCTTAGAAACATTGCCAGAAACAACAGCGGGATCGTCACCATCGATACCCAAGGCAAAAGGAGTAAATTGTAGAAAACAGAGACTAAACTGAACCCTTTGAAAAACAACATAGAGAAAGGCGCGATAAGGAATGTCAGCATCAGTTGAATCTTGATCAGTTGGAGTGCCCTGTTGATAAATGTAAAGGTTGAAGCTGAGCGCTGTGTATTTAACGCGATATAGAGAACAGCGCCCAATGCACCAAAGGACAACCAGAAACTGCTCGACAAGGCTGAAAACGGCCAAATCAGCAGGACCACGCACAAGCTTAAAGCGACATACCGGAGCAAACTGATATTTTGCCCACGCCACAAGAAATAACTGGCGATGACGCACATCACTAAAGCTCTCAAGGTTGGCAGCGTGAACCCAGCAAACCAACTATAGAAATACGCCAAGCCGAGCCCGAATATTGTAGGTAACCAAAGAAATGAAGGGGAAAGTAACCTGAATATTTTGCCAATCTGATAGCCGATACCAAAGGCAATCCCAATATGCAGCCCCGAAATAGCCATCAAGTGAATCAAGCCACTGCTTTTAAGCAAATCCCACCGCTGAGGCGGAATAAGGTCTCGATATCCAAAACTCAAAGCCATAATGAGGTCTTGATTTGCCAGCAGACTTAACCTTTCAAGGCTGGCTTCAAACCATTGGGCGCGTAAGTTGGTGCTAGAATGAATTCGGTACTTGGTATCTGCTCTGTAAGTTGCATTGGCAACCACGCCAGCACTAAACAAGTACTTTTCGAGGTCAAAGCCGGCTTCATTGAGTTTGCCCCATACCGGCTTTATTGAGGTCGATAAATAGACATCATCTCCAAGTGTTAACTTAAAAGGGGTAAACAAACGCAATTTTATCAATTGAGGAAAGATTAATTTTTCGCCGCCAATTGATCTGACTACTATTACGCTTTCAAAACCGTGGCTATTTTCACTAAAAAGGCTAACAACCGACGCATTTATGGTAGTATTCTGCCCTGATTGGAATAAGCGACTCGTTTGTATTTCAATCGCATTCCCTAGGCAGATAACTAGTATCAATGCTGTTACTGGACCTCTTGCACTCCGGAAAACGCTATACTTTGTTGGTGCTAGCAGTAACAACAGCATCAATGGTGCCCAAACCCAATGTGGCATCACAGGCCAGAAGCTGGCAGACACAACTGTCGCAGCAAATGAAATCAAGAACCAAGTGTTAAACAAGAGAGTAGCTTCCTCCTATGCCAAGAAAGTTTATCAAACGATTTATGCCTGACCATGATCTAATCAAGCGTCAGAAAGCATTGAAAGTTTTTGGCAATGTTTTGTACAACCCCAACTTATGGTGCCTTAATCGTCGCTCTGCGGCCGGCGCGTTTGCTGTTGGGTTATTCATGGCGTTTGTCCCTCTACCAAGTCAAATGATTATGTCTGCAGGCCTTGCTGTCGCATGTGGCGTTAACCTGCCTTTGGCTGTCGCACTTGTTTGGATCAGTAACCCGGTTACCATGCCTGTTCTCTTCTACTTTGCTTATAAAGTCGGGGCGTTTGTTATGCATGTGCCACCTCAAGCCTTCCATTTCGAATTGTCTTGGGACTTCATCTTGGCGCAAATGAGCACTATAGGGCCTCCGTTCTTATTGGGTTGTCTGATTTGTGGTGTGGTTTCAGCAATGATTGGCTACTTTGGTATTCGCGGTTTATGGCGTTACTCAGTAGTCAGAAGTTGGAAGAAGCGACAAGCAAGGCACTAAACGCCATTCCTTGTTATTCAATCTAACCTTGTCTGTGCTTCACTTAAAACGCACACAAGTTAAAATCGGATGAGCCACTTACCTCTGCAAGATTGGCATGTAACGAAAGTCGTAAAGAACACGAATTGAATTCAATAAAAAAGGATCCCATTGGGATCCTTTTTTGTATTTATCGAAGCGGAACTGCTTTGTTATTTAGGCTAATGCTATTTAGAACTCAGCACTGAGGCTGGGTTTAACTTCGCCGCGCGTGACGCTGGATACCATGTCGCTAGTAGGCTCAGCACAATCGCAGTGCCGGAAACCACAACAACATCCGTCATATCTAGTTGTGATGGCAAGAAGTCGACAAAATAGATATCACCGGACAAGAACTGGTGATCGACCAGCTTTTCAAGTCCTTTGATTAGTGTCGTGAGATTAAGAGCGACTAGCACACCTATTGCACTGCCCACTAAACTGCCTAACACGCCTGAGAATACGCCCTGCCAAACAAAGATGCGCTTCACAAGACCATCTGATGCGCCCATGGTTCTTAAAATCGCGATCTCTGATGCTCGGTCTTTTACTGCCATCATCAAGGTCGAGACGATGTTGAAACAAGCAACACCAATAACCAACACCATAACTAAATACATGATGGTACGAACGAGTTGAATATCTCGATACAAGAAGCCAAACTTCTGCTGCCAGCTGCGCAGATACACATACACATCAAGCTGATTACCCACTTCACGCACAATAGAATTCGCGTTCAGCACATCGGTCACTTTTAAAGAGACCCCAGTCACGGCCTCACCTAAGTTTGCGTAGACCTGAGCATCTCCAATCGGGATCAGAGCCAAGCTGTGATCTATCTGACCATTAAGCGTCAGCAAGCCAACCACTTTCACTCGAACACGCTTTGGCGCCTGAACCTTCACAGAACCGTTTACCGTTGGAATCATCAAAGTCAGATAATCACCGACTTTCGCACTCAACACATTCGCTACGCCAGAGCCCAAAATGATCTGTTGTTGTCCTGCCTTAAACTCGCTCCAAGCTTGCTTATCGATAAAACTCGACAGACTCGAGACTTGTTGCTCTAGCTGTGGGTCAACGCCGCGAACTTCAATTGCTTTGAGTTCTTTGCCCTTTTCAGCAAGTGCAGTAATTTTTACATAAGGCGCAGCAGCAACGACTTTATCGTGCTTAACCGATTCCTCAATCACGTGCTCCCAACGAGTCACAGGCTCATTCACGCCTTCAAACTCACCGTGAGGAATCACTGAAAGCACTCGTGATTGGAGCTCTCGCTCAAAGCCATTCATCGCAGATAAGCCGATAATGATCACCGCGACACCAACAGCGATACCAATCGTCGAGGACAAAGAGATGAACGACACCATCTTGTCTCGTTGTTTCGCACGGCTAAATCGGCCGCCTATCAATAGAGATAAAGAAGAAAACACTTAGCTCTCCTCTTTTTCTACGTTGACCAGTAAACCATCTTGCATGTGAAGTTGGCGATCCATCTTACCGGCAAGTTCACCATCGTGAGTCACGACCAAAAAGGCAGTATCGTATTCACGGTTCAGTTCACGCATTAAGTCGTAAATAGACAATGCGGTGTTATGGTCAAGGTTACCGGTTGGTTCATCCGCCAACACTAGCGCAGGCTTATTCACCAATGCACGCGCAATCGCCACACGTTGCCTCTCGCCACCAGAAAGCTCTGAAGGTCGGTGGTCCACGCGGTGACTCAATCCAACTTTGTCCAACAAACGTTGTGCTTCTTGTTTTGCTTTAGCGGGCTTTTCGCCGCCAATCAATAACGGCATCGCCACGTTTTCTAAAGCTGAAAAGTCAGATAGAAGATGATGGAACTGATACACAAAGCCAAGATGCTGGTTGCGAAGCTTCGCCTGCTTATTCGAACTCAAAGATGCTAAGTCCTGGCCAAGAAAACTCACACTGCCCGCAGAAGCATCGTCTAATGCGCCTAAGATATGCAGTAAGGTACTTTTACCCGATCCAGAGGTACCGATGATTGCTACTAGCTCACCCTTTTCGATTTCAAAGCTGACTCCCTTGAGCACCTCAGTATCTAACGAGCCTTCACGGTACGTTTTACGGATATCATTACATTGAAGAAAATTACTCATAACGAAGGGCCTCAGCAGGTTTCACAGACGATGCACGATAAGAAGGGAATACAGTGGCAATCAGGCTAAGTGCAATAGCCAAAACCACAACAACAGCGATTTGAATTGGGTTAATCAGAATTGGCAACTGTCCACCAAAGGAGAATAGAGCAACGCCCATCGCCTCTAAAATAGTATTAAGGTTCATCGCTAGGGCAACGCCTAACACACCACCAGAGAGTGCGCCAATCACGCCACTACTTGCGCCTTGAACCATGAAGATCCCCATGACTTGACCATCGGTCATGCCTTGGGTCTTAAGAATCGCGACTTCAGACTGCTTCTCCATCACCACCATGATAAGTGCCGAGATAATATTGAAAGCAGCAACACCGATGATCAGCCCAAGCATTAAGCCCATCATGTTTTTTTCCATACGGACGGCTTGGAATAGCTCGCCACGTTGGTCACGCCAATCACTCCACAACCAACCTTCTGGCAATGGCTGAGTCGATAACTCTGCAACTTCAAACGGGTCTTCAAAAAACAGTCTCCAACCGGAAATGGTGTCTGATTTATAGCGCATCAAACGCCCAGCATCTTGGATGTCTGTCACCATCAGTTGAGCGTCGATATCAGAACCTGTGTTGAAAATACCGGCAACAGTGAAATTTCGTTGGCTTGGAATACGACCTAACGGGGTGTACTGGCTCGCGCTGGTCACCATCAGGCGAACTTTGTCACCCATAGATACCTTCAAATTTCTCGCCAAGGTGTGACCAAGAAATAGCTGATACTGGCCCGCTTTAAGTGAAGACAATCTGCCCGCAATCAAGTGGTTCTGAAGAGGGTCGTCTGAATTAGGTTCAATGCCGATTAACAGCCCTGCAGATAACTGAGCCGGACTCTGAATCACCGCCTCACTGCGGACAATCGGTTCAACGTGACCATTAAGCGAGATTTGCTCTGCAAAATTAGGCGCTTGGGCAGCAAGAGAGGTGGTGCCACCTTGCTCATAAACCACCGCTTGAGGAAGAACACCAAGAATTCGGTCTTTTAACTGCGCTTCGAATCCATTCATTACCGATAAAACAGTAACCAAAGACAGCACACCAATGGTGATACCTGCCGTCGACATATAAGAAACAAAACGGCTAAAGCGATCACCTGAACGGCCTTTCAAATAGCGTAGGCCAACAAACAACGAAATAGGATGAAACATACTTTGAACCATCTAAAGGGGATGCGGGTTAATGTAACGGGTATTGCTGTTACTGTGTAGGGGTTAATTGAAAATATAGAGTGAATTAACTCAATTAGTTAGGCTTGAAAAACAGAACCTTGTCAAATAGCCAAATTTCAAACAACTATTTGAGACTTTCAATTAACTGACCTTGATTACTGCGGCCACATAGCGATAATCAATAGATCACTTCAAGGAACTAACGCATGACAGAACAAGAGTTTTTCACCGTTCACCATAGCCTTACCGCTAATATTGAACCAATGGACAGCGGCTTCACTTTACCTTCTCAAATTCAATTCGAATCTGAGATCCCAGCACCATTTGTGGTGGCAAGTGAATTTAGCCAATTGGATCTGTTAGCTGACAGTGCGCGTGCTGAACTGAAAAACAGTGACTTGAAGAATGTCACCAGTTTATTGGATGCACAAAACTCAAAATTAAACCTCTTGTTGAGCTTTATGTTATCGCAGCAAGATGATGAGAAATGTCGCACTCACACCTATTCATTTGGTGCGAGTCAGTTTTCCTGCTTTTCAAAAGCAGACATCGAACCGGGTCGCTTAGTAAAAGCCAAACTTTTCCTAGAGCACCCAGCTGCAGCCATTTATTGCTACGCAGAGGTATTTGCTAGCGAGGCGAGAGACTCAGGTTTCGAAATCAAATTTAAATACGCTCATCTTCGCGATACCGACCAAGACCTGCTAATTAAAGCGGCACTTCATCAACAACAGAAACTCTTGCGTCAACGCTCTCTAGACCGAGATAACAAGTAAATTAACATGACCAAAAAATCCATATTTACACTACCTAAACTTAAAGGTGCCGGTGACAAAAAGCACATCGGTAACCTAGTCGGTTCGTCTCTCGCTCTTGCCATTGCCAAACTCGCAGAGCAGCACAACAGCCATACCGTCTTGGCTGTACCCGACCCACAAGTGGCGCTTAAGCTTCAATCTGAAATCGAACAGTTTACGGCACATGAAGTTGCACTATTCCCAGACTGGGAAACACTGCCTTACGACAGCTTTTCTCCACACCAAGAGATCATTTCAGATCGTATCGCGCGCCTTTATGCCTTACCGACATTAAAAGACGGTATTACGATCGTACCGATCAGCACGCTACTTCAGCGTCAATCACCGCGTGACTTTTTGCTACAACACACGTTAATGGTGAAAACGGGCGATCTCTACTCGCTTGAAAAACTGCGCCTACAACTTGAAAAGTCAGGCTATCGGTACGTTGATCAAGTGTTTGGCCCAGGTGAATACGCAAGCCGTGGCTCTATTCTCGATCTGTTCCCAATGGGCAGTAAAGACCCGTATCGAATCGATTTTTTCGATGACGAGATCGACACGATTCGTACTTTCGATCCTGAAAACCAGCGTTCTATCGAAGACATCTCTGAGATCCGTCTGCTGCCTGCTCACGAATTCCCAACCTCGGAAACAGCGATTGAAGATTTCCGTATTCGTTGGCGCCAACAGTTTGATGCGCGCCGCGAACCAGAATCGGTTTATATGCAGGTTTCTAAGGGTACGTGGCCTGCTGGTATCGAGTACTGGCAACCGCTGTTCTTTGATCACACTGAAACCTTGTTTGATTACGTTGCCGATGAAGCGCAACTGCTGATTCTAGGTGATGTCGAGACTGCAGTAGATTCATTCCTTACGGACGTTGCTCATCGATACGAACAGCGCGGTGTAGACCCATTACGACCACTGCTTACGCCTGAACAACTGTGGCTTAAGAAAGACGAGCTGTTCGCACACTTCAAACAGAAGCCGCAGGTCAACCTCAGCTTAGATTCAATTGAAGATAAAGCTGGACGTACCAACCTTCCGGTTGTGTCTCTTCCTGATCTCAGTGTTCAGCATCAGAATAAAGAGCCACTCGCAAACCTAAGAAAGTTCACTGAAGCCTTCGAAGGAAAAGTGGTCTTTTCAGTTGAGTCTGAAGGTCGTCGTGAAGCTTTGAGTGAATTACTTCGAGGCATCAAAGTTCGTCCAAGCGAAGTTGAAAACCTCGATGCGGCGATTAAAGGTAAAGATAAGTTCAGCCTGATCCTCGGTTCTGCTGAGCATGGCTTTATCCACGAAGAGCAAAATATCGCCCTTATCTGTGAAAGCGACCTGTTGGGTGATCGCGTTATTCAGCGCCGCAAGAAAGACAAGAAAAGCGTTAACAGCGATACTGTCATTCGTCACTTAGCCGAACTTAAACCGGGTCAACCTGTTGTGCACATTGACCACGGTATTGGTCGCTACATTGGCCTGCAAACACTCGAAGCCGGTGGCATGAAAACCGAATACGTGACACTTGAGTATCAAAACGATGCCAAGTTATACGTGCCGGTTGCTTCTCTGAACTTGATTGGCCGTTATTCAGGTGGCGCTGAAGATTCTGCACCGCTACATAAACTCGGTGGCGAAGCGTGGCAAAAAGCGCGTAAACGCGCCGCAGAGAAAGTACGTGACGTTGCAGCAGAGCTACTTGATGTTTACGCTAAGCGTGAGCTAAAACCTGGCTACAAATTTGTACTCGACCGCGGCCAATACGCGACTTTCAAATCTGGCTTCCCGTTTGAAGAAACCGATGACCAAGCGATGGCCATCAATGCTGTTATGTCTGATATGTGCCAAGCAAAAGCCATGGACCGTTTGGTGTGTGGCGATGTTGGCTTTGGTAAAACCGAAGTCGCGATGCGTGCAGCATTCGTTTGTACCGACAACAGCAAACAAGTCGCGGTATTAGTTCCAACCACCTTACTTGCTCAGCAACACTTCGAGAACTTCCGTGACCGTTTCGCTAACTTACCGATTCGTGTTGAGGTTCTATCTCGATTCAAATCAGCAAAAGAGCAAAAGTTGATAATGCAAGATGTCGCCGACGGTAAGGTCGACATATTGGTAGGTACTCACAAGCTACTTTCGAGTGATATTAAGTTTAAAGATCTCGGCCTGCTGGTTGTCGATGAAGAACACAGATTTGGTGTGCGTCAGAAAGAGAAAGTGAAAGCGATGCGTGCGGATGTCGACATCCTTACGCTTACTGCAACGCCTATTCCGCGAACGCTGAACATGGCAATGAGTGGTATGCGTGACCTTTCGATCATCGCTACACCACCCGCACGACGCTTGGCAATTAAAACCTTCGTTCGCGAGAGTGATGATGCCATCGTAAGAGAAGCAGTACTTCGTGAAATCATGCGTGGTGGTCAGGTTTACTTCCTGCACAACCAAGTCGACACGATTGAGAAAACAGCAGAGTCACTACAGAAGTTGATTCCAGAAGCGCGTGTTACCGTGGCTCATGGCCAGATGCGTGAGCGCGAACTGGAACGCATCATGAATGACTTCTACCACCAGCGCTTTAACTTGTTGGTGTGTACAACCATCATTGAAACCGGTATCGACGTACCAACGGCAAATACCATCTTGATGGACAGAGCCGATAACCTTGGTTTAGCACAGCTGCACCAATTACGTGGTCGTGTAGGTCGTTCGCACCACCAAGCTTATGCTTACTTGTTAACGCCACACCCTAAAGCAATGACCAAAGATGCGATCAAGCGATTGGATGCGATTGCTTCGCTCGAAGACTTGGGCGCAGGCTTTACCCTAGCAACTCACGATTTAGAGATTCGTGGTGCGGGTGAGCTGTTGGGTGATGAACAGAGTGGTCAAATCCAGTCGGTTGGTTTCACCTTGTACATGGAGATGCTTGAACAAGCGGTTGAAGCGTTGAAAGAAGGTCGAGAGCCTTCGCTTGATGATCTATTGCGTGAACAAACTGAAATTGAGATGCGTCTGCCGGCTCTATTGCCAGACGACTATATTCCAGACATCAACACGCGTTTATCAACATACAAACGTATTGCGAGTGTGAGTGACACCGACGAATTGGCAGAGTTGAAAGTCGAGCTGATTGATCGCTTCGGCCTTCTACCTGATGCAACCAAGAACTTGTTGTCAGTTTCTGAGCTAAAATTAGCCGCAGCGTCTATCAAAGCGAAGAAAATTGAAGCTCACGATAAAGGCGGATTTATCGAATTCTACCCGGATGCTGACATAAACCCGAACTACCTTGTTAAACTGTTGCAATCTCAACCGCAAAAGTTTTCAATGGAAGGACCAACAAAGTTCAAGTTTACGATACCATTGGTCGACAGACGGAAACGAATTCAATTTGTTAGTGATTTATTGGGCGAATTCAGACAAAACTTGCTGCCTTCAGCATAAGACCCAATCCACTTGCACATATAAATTATCCAGCTGGTAGTTCGGCTGGAAGACGGAGTAAAAATGAAAAGACTGATCCCACTGCTACTATTGTTCGTCTCACTACCAAGCTTGGCGCAGAGACAATTTGATATAGAAGTGATCATTTTTAAGCGCGCTGTTGATGCAGAGAAGGTGAACGAATCTTGGCCAAATACACAGCCTAAGATTTCACTTGAGCGCGTTGGTTCATTTCAAGACACCCAATACCGAGCAAAGAAAGGCGTTCAAATGCTGCCTTACTCGGAATACAAGTTAACGCCTCAGAAAGACAAGCTACGTAAACACGCTGGCTTTGAAGTTCTGATGCATACCGCTTGGCGCCAAGGCGACCAAGGCAAGAGCTCTGCACCTGTTTTCCACATTCAAGCAGGTAAAGATTTCTCTAAACAATTTAATGCTGATGGCTCTGAAAAAGGCGCAATCACTGCAGGCAGCGCTGATGGGTTCCAAGAAGAGACCATTGACAAGCCACTGTACGAATTAGACGGCAAGCTGCAAATCTACGTTCAGCACTACCTATACGCTGAAACGACATTAGATTTAAAAGCACCAAGCGTTCGTGAAGTCACTCTACAAGAGCAACAAATTGAGCTAGATTCACCAGTAAGTGGCGCAGAAAGCAACGTTCAAGTGGGCAACCTAACTGAGATTTCTCCGACGGTTGAAGTCCAAGAGTTCCTTAAGAGCTACCGCATGGACCAAAAACGTCGTATGCGCAGTACGGAAACTCACTACCTTGACCACCCACTTCTTGGAATGGTGATTCAAGTTAGACGTGTAGCGCAGTAAGTTACTTGCCGATTCGGCTATAATTATATAAATAATTCAATCCGCCCTCCTAGTGAGGGCGTTTTATTAAGTGCTATCTATCTTTATTCTGTACTGACTCTCTTTGTTCAGTACTTACACGTTACTTGGTACGTATTATGAGCCCTGAATTTCAGATCAACACAAAAAACCTTAGCCTTAAAATCATTGAGGCCTCAGATGCTCAAGAATTTTCTCAGCTGGTTAAGTCCTCCCCTAGCTTGTTGCCATGGGTCGACTGGTGTCATAGCGAGTTTTCTATCGTCGAAGCCGAGAAGTTTATTCTGGCGACTCGCCTGAACTGGGTGAAAGCCGATGCGTTTGGCTTTGGCATCTTTGAACGAAAAAGCGATAAGTTAGTCGGTATGGTTGCCATTAATGAGCTTTACCACACCTTTAATATGGCGAGTTTAGGTTATTGGGTCGGTGATGACTTTCAAAGGAGAGGGATCGCCAAAGAAGCGATGCTCGCCCTATTTGAATTTTGTTTCGCGCAACTCAAGTTAACGCGTTTGGAGATTGTCTGCGATACCGAGAACCTACCCAGCCAAAAGTTGATAGAGAAGTGTGGCGCAGAACGAGAAACCATTGCCAAGAATCGATTTCTGTTTAACGGTAAGCCAAAAGATGGCGTGGTTTATTCTGTGCTGCCTCCAACGTCTTAACAGCAAAAATGAATTCAACACCTGCGATAGTACGTAATCGACACAATCAAAAAAAGAGCTCCGAAGAGCTCTTTTTTATTATCAGCGTAATGACCTTAAAGGCTTACCTGATTTTAGTGAAGCTTTAGGTTTGGACGAAGTACGCGGTTAATACGACCAACCAACATCATCAGTGATGTTTTGATTAAGCCGTGAAGCGCCATCTGGTGCATGCGATACAAAGAGATGTAAACCACACGAGCAATACGACCTTCAACCATCATCGAGCCTTTCGTCAGGTTACCCATCAAGCTACCTACCGTAGAGAAACGGCTTAGTGAAACTAGCGAGCCTTTATCTTTGTAGATGTAATCTTTCAGGTCACGACCGTTCAACTTAGCAATGATGTTGCTGAATGCACAGCTTGCCATTTGGTGAGCCGCTTGTGCACGTGGTGGAACGAATGAACCATCTGCTTGTGTACATTGCGCCAAGTCACCGATCGCAAAGATGTTGTCATCCAGTGTTGTTTGCAGCGTGTTCTTCACAACCAACTGGTTGATACGGTTGGTCTCAAGGCCACCGATATCTTTCATGAAATCTGGTGCTTTGATGCCTGCTGCCCATACCATGATTTGAGCTGGGATCTTGTCGCCATCTTTGGTTGTTAGGCCGTCAGAATCCGCCTGAGTCACCATCGTATTCGTACGAACGTTCACACCAAGCTTGGTTAGCTCAGAGTGTGCTGCGCTTGAAATACGAGGAGGTAGAGCTGGAAGAATACGCTCACCCGCTTCAACTAGGTTTACGTTCAGCTTGCTTGAATCTAGGTCGCCGAAGCCGTAAGTACGAAGCTCTTTAACTGCGTTGTGTAGCTCTGCAGAAAGCTCTACACCTGTTGCACCCGCACCAACAATCGCGATGTCTACCGTGCCTTGACCGTTCTTAGCGTGAAGCTTTAAGAACTGGTTGTTCATTTCTGTACGGAAACGGTGTGCTTGCTCTGGACTATCAAGGAAAATACAGTTGTCACGAACGCCTGGAGTGTTGAAGTCGTTTGACGTTGAGCCTAGCGCCATCACAAGAATATCGTATTCAAGTTCACGGCTTGGCATCAGCAGTTCACCGTGCTCGTCTGTAAGCTCGCTTAGTGCAATCACTTTACGCTCACGATCGATGTCGTTCAGGCTGCCCATTTGGAAATCGAAGTAATGGTTTTTTGCGTGTGCACGGTAGCTTAATGCATCAACACCTTCATCCAGAGAGCCAGTTGCTACTTCATGAAGTAATGGTTTCCATAGGTGGCTTGCTTTACGGTCTACCAGAGTGATCTGGGCACGTTTCTTACGACCTAAAGTGCGGCCTAGCTTAGTTGCTAGCTCTAAACCACCAGCACCGCCGCCTACTACGATAATTTTTGTCACAATGACAATCCTCTACAAAATGAATAAATGGGGTTCGGCTCGATTACTCCAACCGATAAATTCTATGTATCTACTCGGCCTTGAATGCGAAGGCTGTTACAAATTGGATTACCGCGAAAAAGAATAACGACAGCTCACCGAGTAGTTAGAGGGATTACAAACAACAAATGTTGGTTTGTTGCTTTGCTCACATGGATAAAAAAGGTGACTACCTGAGAGGCAGAACACAAATTATGGGCAAGTTTTTTCACTCGCTCTCAATTTTTTTTGATATTTGTCAAAATATTTTGCTTTGGAACATTATATATAGCAAAAAGATGACCGCAACAAAAAAATCCTTACCCTCAATGAGGATTCGCGACTAATTAGTTAACGTTTGCGCAAACTGATCTATAAATGCGCAAACTCACAGATAAAACAGCGATAACCGCTTTATGAAACACGAACGCAAAAGTTCAGATGTAAAAAAGCAGCACTCATTGAGCACTGCTTTTATAAAGCATCCAGATTGATTAAGCGTTTTTGAACGCTTTCATTGCTTGAAGATGTTGAGAGATCTTTTTGAATTTATGACTCTCTTTCTCATCCCAGATTACGTCGTAGTAATCTTCTAGCGCGGCAGCGGTTTTGGTATTGTCGTGGATTTCATCTTCACGAGACAACACTACCAAACAGCGTCCTTTGTTTTTCATGCGGTACTGAGCAACACATTTAGTTGCGATGTCTTCGTACTCTTCTGGACGGTCAATTCGACCTACCATGTTGTTCTCAGGGTGCAGATTAGGGTTGAACACCACCTGCTTAATCCCACATAAGAAACCAATACGCTCAGACCAAAAACCACCTAAACCTACACCACAAATAATGGGATGCGGATCATCGGATTGCTCTATCACTTTATGCACTTCTTTTAGCAGATGCTGCATATCGTGTTTTGGATGCAAAGTACTGTAGTTGATGAAACGAACGTCATCATCAATGAATTGCAACTGCAGTATTTTTTCGTGATTGCCCGGGCTTGTTGAGTCGAAGCCATGTAGATAGATAATCATTGTACCTCCCCCGTTGAATATTGGTACGTTTTGATCAATCTAACACGAAAAACAAGGTTTTAAAGGTAACAGCTGAGAAATTATATTTTTCACTTCCTAAACGTGATCCTAGCTACATAAAGTGTGACTCAGAGCCTCTGCTTCACGCAGATAACTTTCATCGCCCCAAAGCTGATGAGCAAGTAAATACCATAGCATCGCCATCATCTGGCTTCTTGGTAACCATGCTTCTACACCATCGAGCCAAGGCTGAACATCATGGATACCTCGCAGCTGGCAGTACTTCTCAACCGCTTCAGTGACTGGCACGCCAGCAACCGCAATGGTTAATGTTAAATCGAGCCTAGGGTCTGCGAGCGCAGCGTATTCCCAATCAATAATCTTAATGCCGTCACTGTTTCTCACTAGGTTATAACCACCTAAGTCAAAATGGCACAAAGACAGGTCAACATTGGTTATACTCGGAGCCACGCGCCACTCTTGATAAATCTTAGTGCAGGCTTCGGTCTTATGAATCGCATCAAGCTGCAGCCAGTAATGGTCGACTCGCGCCGTGAAACTGAATGGTTGCAGTGGTAATCGCGCAGTATTAACCAGATGCACTGAGATCAGCGTCTTCAACAAATCATCAAGCTCTAAGCCTTCGTAAAGCGTCTCACCCGCAATCCATTCAACCAATAAGCCTTGCTCATTCACCACCATGGGGCTTGGCCCGATGCCGAGACGCTCAATTGCAGACAGCACTTGGTACTCTTCATGACGAGAGATGAAGAACGCTTTAGTGATAGGTGTGGTTGGCCGCCAAACATACGCAGTACCATCGGCATCAACCAACTTCCAACATCGATTGGTCAAACCGCCGGTTAATGTCTGTGCTCTAACTGGAGGCTCAGAAAAGTAACCGTCAAGCGAACTCAAACTGGTATCAAGAAGCTTAGCCTCAGACCAAGAAAAAATTGCCATATTTACTCCCTATAAACGTCTTAACTGCCCTATAAACGTCTTCATTCCCTACAAAAAAGACACTGACCAAAAGCCAGTGTCTCTTCATAAACAGCACATCATGCACTGCATTGGCGTGTGACCAAGCTATACGCTGTCAAGATTAAGCGCTGCCAATACTAGACATTGTCAAATCCGGCTGCGCATAGTTGGCAAGTAAGCGAAATTAAAGGCCTAGTAGGCTCTTAGATTGTTGCTTACGGATTTCAGTCTCGTCAGCCCATTCAATCAAGCCAGACTCAAGATCCATTAGACGCATCGTCATTTTGTAGTATACGTCTTCATCGCTACCCGCTTTCTTAACGATGCTTGATAGGTTGCCGTACAACATGTACTGAGCACCAACCATTTTACCGAATTGAATCGCTGAACTTTGGTTTACAAGCTCATCGTTATTTTGGAAGTTCAGTTGGTCACGAACAGACTCTACACGGTCCATATCAACGAAACGGAACTTACCAGAGTTCAACATCTTCGTACTGATAGTGTCAGTGATTGACTCAGTATCGATGTGCTCACTTGTTTTGTTCTTGATTCGCTCTACAAACACGATTGGACGCTGTTCACGAGTAATGTAAGACACAGAACCAGACGCCATCATGCTATCGACCATTTCACCCGCAATCGTTTGAAGGTCAGTTGAACCGAAATCGATTGTCGTGGTTTCTACTGCTTGTGCATCACCGTAGCTTACCTTGTTTGAACAACCGCCTAAAATAACCGCTAAACCTAGTAGCGCAATGACACTCTTTTTCATTTTGTTTCCTCAACTTATCACTGAGCGGGGTTACCCACACTCTTAAATGCTTGTATTTACGAATCATGAGACCCGTTTTATCTAACTTACTGCTCTCGGAACTGGACTCTGAACTGAGTCGCTTTCGGGTTTACCGACACTTCCGACAACGAAATACTTTCAAAACCACGAACAATCGCTTGCTTCCAAGGACCTTGTTTAAGGTTGACCTCAAGCCCGGCATCGTCGTACCAGTAAAAACGATAAAGGATATGTTGATCGCCTTTATAGTTACTGTTTAAACGAACGATTCCTCGCGTATGACCGTCGACCAGATCGGTGCGGATATCTTCAACCTGTAAACGGCTGCCCAATACCTTGTCACCAAAGAAAACGTTCTGAGTCAGACTATCGACCCTTACGCCAGCTGTATTATCAGCACAACCAGCCAGAGCCATGACCGCTGCTAAGCTTACTAACCACTTTTTCATTACAGCCTCCCTAGCTGTTTATGCCACATTGTTGCGTTGTTTCCTTGTCGAGAAATCCACACCAAGGTCGTCTGCCCTTCTCGAATATCAAAGTCGTACGTTTTAGCGCCCGCTTCCAACGTATATTGACCACTGTTTGCTACAAACGTGCTGCTCTTAATCTCTGCAGGTAATGATTGCCAACTGCGAGTGTCTGGTTGCTCTGTCAGTGTGTTCCACACGTTGAACAGAATATTACCGACATCATCACCTTTGGTTGCTTCTTTACGAATGCGATCTTTCGCGACTACACGGAGCGCTTGGCGAATAACAATGCTTGTCATACGTTCCGATAAATCGTTCTGCGCCATCGCGTTTACATCAGAGATCAAGTGTTCTTGTAGCGGCTGTCCGCTGATTCGCAAGGCAGAAAAACGCTCTACGTTTTGGCTTGGGTAATATGGCAGCGCAAGAGAGTATATTGCCCCCTGATCGCGACTGTCATAAACAGGTAAATCTAGTCGCCAACTGTCCATAGCTTGTACAGCGCTCTGCTCTTGAAGAACAATCACTCGTCCTTCACCTGCACTAAGTTTAGAAGATTGCTTATAGCGTTTTTCTAATGTCGCTAAATCTTGTCGCATCCCTAAACGAGCGGCTGTTGCCATGGTTCTATCGATGATTTCTTGGTTATCTGGCATCACAGCCAAAGCACGACGATAGTCAACGTAGGCGCTGTTTAAATCATTTGACGCTTCATAAAGCAGACCAGACAAGAACATCAGATACGCATTCTGTACTGACTGCAGTTTCTTACCCGCATCAGGGTAATTGGCAAGGATGCTACCCACATTGGCAGACAAGCCTTGCTTCTTCGCATCGCTGGCAGCTTTTTCTAACTCAGCTTCGCGTTGCTTCTTCGCTTGTTCTTGAACTTGGTTGGCGCGACGCATTTCGATCACCGCACCTTCTAAATCGTTTTTCTTGAGGTAATTTAAACCGAGGTACAGATGAAGAAAGCCCAACTCATAATCGGCTGGAACATACTCGGTAATATTGTCATTCACAGCCAACGCACCCACACTGGTTGCACTGTCTGAGATTGAGATCACGGCTTTGCGTTGCTGCTCAGTCACCGCCTGATCAGCCACTTCAAACGAAGCCTTACTCTCAGGGTATTTTTGATCCAGCAGATTAATTCTGCCTCTTTCAAAGTTATCAAGGATGTCGCCTGCCGCGTAATCTGGTAGCTCTTGCTGGGCCTCTGAATAATCTCCAGATTTAACGGCTTGGTAGATCGCTTTGTTTTGTGCGCTGTAATGACTGAACAGGCTTCCTGCAGACATACTCGCACAACCTACGGTCAACGCCGATAACAGGGCAATGGAAGCGAATCTAAACTGTTGCTTCACTTATCGTCTCCGTGCATGTTTAAAATGCCAACTTTATTAGGGTCTGTTGACCTTTCGTGGTCTCATTATCAAAACGAAACGTGTTGTAAAAAGGATCTCAAGCCAGTTGAAACCCTACTGATTTAGCCTCTGCCTAGGCGATGCCGACATTCAGACAACAGATAGAACTTAAAGTTGGCATACAAACTACAAATTTTCCAACTAACTACTTGTGTTAACCCACTAATGAGCGCGTTTAAACTAGCGCATTAGCTTTCATTAACTCGTTAGCTTTTTATTAGCTCATTAATAGCGGACCAAGTGGACGACCACCAACCAAGTGCATGTGAATATGATAAACCTCTTGGCCACCATGAGAGTTACAGTTCACGATAAGACGATAGCCATCTTCTGCGATGCCTTCTTCTTTTGCTAACTTGCGAGCAACAGTAAACATGCGCCCCATCATCGCTTCATCTTCGACTTCAACATCGTTGGTCGTCGGAATCAGCTTGTTTGGGATGATTAGGATATGGCTTGGCGCACGAGGGTTAATATCGCGAAATGCGGTTACTAAATCGTCTTGGTATAGTAGATCTGCTGGGATTTCTTTGTTGATGATCTTAGTAAAAATGGTTTCTTCAGCCATGTTTCTCTCCGATAAAACATTTATTTTTTAATGCTTTGAGTATGCGCTATGCCGCATCAAACCACAATAAATCTGCTTTAAAGCATAATAAAAAACACCGTTCAAATCAAAAAAAACGAGCCTTAGCTCTCAAGAATGGCATGTTGGTTATAACTGAGCGCTATTTTTGACGTGTGCGTCATAAAATGCGTAAGACGAGCTCAATAGAATGCTGATAATTTTGTTAGTTTTACTTTGACCTGACATTAGGTCTGCATTTTTATTTAGGGAGAAAGCCATGAAGGGATCTGTGATCAAGCGTATGTACGCTGGTTTCGCACTGATCATCATCATGTTCGCAGTCACGATAACTATCATGATGAACAGCATGAATCAGATACACAGCAATTTTGAGAGTGTCTCAGAAACCTCATTACCACTTGTCGCGCTTTCAAATCAAACAAGTGTTCAATTGCTTTCTGCTGATAAGTCATTCAAAGATTTCTTAACCACACAAAACGCTGAACGCATGTCTGCAATGCGTACAGAATTTGCTGCATCACAAAACTCGTTTTCAGAAGTTCTCGGTAGTTTAGAAGCGGCAAGCCAAAACAATGCTTCACTTATTGAACGCATCGCGCAATTAAGAGCAATGGAAGAACGCTACTTCGCCGAAGCTGACGAAGCAATGAACAACTACGTTGCGATGTTCGAAGCACAAGAACAAGTACAAAAAGCCTCTCGTGACTTCCAACGCTTACATTCAGAATTAACCGTTGGTATGAAAGAGTACGTTGCCGACCAAAAAAGTATCTCTGTTAAAGTGATGGCAAAGAGCTACTTCATTAAACTGCAAGACGCAGAGGTCATCACCTCTGATGCACTAGCTAGCTCTGATGTTGCCTTCGTTCAGAAAGCCGTTAACCAAAATAAAAAGGCCGTTACTCACCTTAACTACGCTTATCGCGGTCTATCAACACAACTGCCAGCACTTAAAAATGTCTTCGATGAGTCGGTTCAGAAGTTCACCAAAGACGTTGGTCAGAAAGGTGGCGTACTAGACAAACACAACAACTACCTACAAGCCAAGCAAGCGCTGTACGTGAACATCGCCAACCTAGCCGTAGAAGTTGACCAAGCAATGGCTGTTTTGGACTCGTTCAACGTGACTGCTGAAGAGCAACTAAACTCATCACTAGCAGACGCAAGCAGCATCTACGACAAAGGCCTATTCAACGCGATTGCCATTGGCATTGTTGTAACCGTGTTCGCAGCTGCAATTGGTTACCACATTGCACATAGCGTAAGAGAGCCATTAACTCGCATCCTAGGTACTTTAGAAGGTCTAACCGAAGGCGATATGACTCAGCGTATCGACATTCGTTACGACAACGAATTCAGCCGTGTGAGCCGTCACATCAACACCTTAGCGGACAACCTGCACAACATCCTTGTGAAGCTGAATGATGCTTCAGATGACTTAACTAAGACTGCAAGCGTCAACCAGAAGACGTCATCTGAAACACAAGCTCAATTGAACAGCCAACGCGAACAAACCGCTACCGTTGCGACCGCAATGACAGAGATGTCTCATTCTGTACAAGAAGTGGCGAACAGCGCGCAAAGTTCACTAACCATGGTTCAACAAGTAGAATCGGCTTCTGAGTCTGGTCGTCAGATTATGAACACCAACATCAGCACCATTAATCAGCTAGAGGTTCGCTTGACTGAATCAGTGGGCGCTGTTGGCGAGCTACAACAGATGAGTAGCCAGATTGGTTCAATCCTTGACGTTATTCGTGGCATTGCTGAACAGACCAACCTACTTGCACTTAATGCGGCAATCGAAGCAGCGCGTGCGGGTGAACAAGGTCGTGGGTTTGCAGTCGTTGCCGATGAAGTTCGAGTGCTAGCACAGAAGACCACTCAATCAACCTCTGAAATTGAGACCATGATCAGCAACCTGCAATCAAGCTCAAAAACTGCAAGTAACGTAATTGAAAGCTGTATGAGCGATATGGACATGTCGGTTCAACAAGCTTCAAGTGCAAACAGTGCGATGGAAGAGATCCAAGCCTTGATTCTAGAGATCAGCCACATGAGTACACACATCTCTCAAGCAGCCGCTGAGCAGAGTGAAACGTCTGGTGATATTGCACGCAACATCGAAGACATCAACCACATCGCAGATAAGAGCTACCAAGCGATGTCTTCAATTGCAGAGGCAAGCCAAAACCTAACGATTCTGGCGAATCAGCAAGGTGATTTAGTACATCAATTCAAACTATAGATAAATGAAGAATCGATAGATATTTAGTGAGATTCTTGAGACTTCTTACCCAATAGTGGTAACTAATTGAGCTAGGGCAACTTTTATCAAGGGTTGCCCTTGTTTTTTATGAGCTTTGTCATTATATGATTATTAAGGCTTGCTGCTTCCCGTTTTTTCTTTCACCTTTATGAGCGAGCCGCTATTAAGGAATTTATATGGCTGTTCATGTTGGCATTATCGATCAAGACCCCATTCGCTTGCTCACCCCTTTACTTGATAACCGAACGGTCAGCACTCACATCGTGTTTATCGGCGACAAAAATCAAGTCAGTATGTACAAACGTTTAGACAGCGTTTTGCAGAAGCGCGACATTACCAGTGAGTTTTTCGAAATTCCGACCATCGTAAACACATCCGTTATTAAAGAATCTATCCAAACTCTTGCCGAAGACCTCAAAGCTCGCGGCCAAGAAGTGAAGCTCAACGCAAGTTGTGGCCTGCGTCACCGCCTACTTTCTGTGTACGAAGTATTCCGCACTTACCACTGGCCAATCTTCGTGGTTGAACCAAACAGTGACAAACTTTGCTGGTTGTACCCAAATGGCAAAGAAGACGCACAAGTTCAAGACCGCATTACTATCGACGACTACCTAACGGTATTTGGTGCTCGTGGTGAATTCAGCGATGTACAGCTGTCTCCGCAACTTGATCAGAAACTGTATGAACTGGGTGAGCGTTGGGCAAGTAACGCACTCGAATTAGGCCCAGGTCTTGCGACATTGAACTACCTAGCAACGACCTGCCGTAAAGAACAGAAACTTGATGTTGGACTATCTGAGAAACAACAAGGCTATCGCGAGCTCAACATGCTGCTAAGCGATTTAGTTGAAGCTAAGATTGCGACTTACGACAATGGTATTTTAACCTTTGCCAACGAAGACGCGCGCCGCTTCTCAAACGGTGAATGGTTAGAAACTCTGGTTCACAGCACAGTGAAACAAATCCAAGATGACATGCCGACTATCCAAGACCGTTCGTTGAATGTTCAGGTATACCGTCAACTTGGTGAACGTGAGGTTCGAAACGAGCTTGACGTAGCATCAGTGGTGAACAATAAGCTGCACATCATCGAATGTAAGACCAAAGGTATGCGTGATGATGGTGATGACACCTTGTACAAACTGGAATCGCTTAGAGACCTGCTAGGTGGCCTACAAGCACGTGCAATGTTGGTGAGCTTCCGCCCTCTTCGCCATAACGACATCACACGAGCTGAAGATCTTGGCCTTGCATTGATTGGCCCTGACGAATTGAAAGATCTTAAAACTCACCTAACGGCATGGTTTACGGCTGCGGGTGGCAGTGAAGATCTAGAGTACTAAAAACCAATAAACTCATGAGAGCTCAATGCTCTTAAGCAGATTGTTAAAAAGGCGAATGACCATTGAGTCACTCGCCTTTTTTGTATCTGATACTTTTCTTGTCTACTTTATCTGCCACATAAAAAATGGCCGCATCATTCGATGCGGCCATTTTCAAAATTTAATGTCACTTGAAGACTTAATGCTCTCTAAAACTCAGAGCACTTTAAGACTTAAAGCATTTTACGAGCAGCTTCTACAACCACTTTGATTGAGCGCGCTTCCGTTACTTTTAGAGTGTCGTGATCAGGCGTCTCTTTTTGAGTACGGTTGATGATTACACCAGCAACACAACCTGCTTTCAGACCAGAACTTGCACACATTGTTAGTAGTGTTGCAGATTCCATCTCGAAGTTTAGAACGCCCATGTCTTGCCATTCTTGCATAGAACCTTGGAAACGCTTAACAACGCGACCAGAGAACGTGTCGTAACGCTCTTGACCTGGGTAGAACGTATCACTTGATGCCGTTACGCCCATGTGAACTGTTGCACCTGATTCATCAACTGCCGCTTTCATTGCTGTTGCAACTTCAAAGTCAGCCACTGCTGGGAACTCCATAGGAGCAAAGTGTAGGCTAGCGCCGTCTAGACGAACAGAACCTGTAGAAACAATCATGTCACCCACGTTTACATGTGGCTGGATAGCACCAGTCGTACCAACACGTAGGAAAGTGCGAACACCAAGTTGAGCAAGCTCTTCAACTGCGATAGAAGTCGATGGACCACCAATACCTGTTGAACATACAACAACTGGTTTGCCGTCTAGCTCTGCGCGGTAAAGCGTGTATTCACGGTGACTAGCAAGGAATACTGGGTTCTCCATCTCTTCTGCAATTTTTTGCACACGAGCAGGATCACCAGGGATGATCGCAAGAGTAGCACCGTTAAGATCTGCTTCAGTAACACCTAAGTGGAAAACAGCTTGAGACATAGTTCGCTCCTTTTGGCTTATTGGGCTTTTTACCCTTATTTAAGCTCATAGTAAATTCGTGGGGTACGAACACACTCTAACCAAGCTCATTACAAAATGAAGTGACACATGTCACATGAATGATCGCAACAATAATTCAAGTTTCACAAAAAAACGATTGGCATCACAAAAATAAGCAATCCGCACGCTTATGTTGCATACTAATGAGACAAAAAGCGCCTTTAACGTATTACCGCTAAAGGCGCTTTTATATTAAGAATGCTCTATCTTTTATATTAAGAATGCTCTATGTCGGTGAGCTCGATTTAGTCCGCTTTAGATTTGAATCGAAGCAGACGCAATGCGTTCAATGTCACCAATGCAGTTGCACCACTATCCGCTAAAACTGCCACCCACAAACCGGTAATACCTAACAAGCTTGTCACCAAGAATACGCCCTTCAAACCAAGCGCAAGGGCTACGTTTTGACGGATGTTGTTCATGGTCGCTTGCGACAGTTCAATCATCGCTGGCAGCTCAGTTAAACGGTTATGAGTCAGCGCTGAATCCGCCGTTTCCAAAGCGACATCCGTACCACCACCCATTGCGATGCCGACATTCGCTGTTTTCATTGCTGGTGCATCATTAATGCCATCACCGACCATCGCCACGTGCGACTGTTGAGATAACTCCTCAACGTAAGATACCTTGTCGCTTGGCAATAGGCTTGCCTTGTACTGCATACCAATCTTGCTACTGATCGCAGCTGCACTGCGCGGGTTATCGCCGGTCAGCATGATAGATTGAATACCCAAGTCATTAAGTCGTTCAATCGCAAGCTTAGCGTCACTGCGTAACGTATCTTGCCAAGCAATCAGACCAATCACAGTCGCAGCTTGCTCGGTTGATTCTTCTTCATCTTTAAGCTCAAGAGCAACCACAACCGTCTTGCCCTCGCCTTCTAATGCCTCAACTTGAGAAACAACATCGGCACCAAGATCGAACGTCACCTTAGAAGGCGATAGAACCTGATACTTAATTCCGTCGACATCGCCTTCAACACCACTACCGATCAGCGCGGTCTTGTTGTGTGACTCTGGAATTTCGACATTCAGTTCTTTCACTTTAGCAACTAGCGACTGCGCCAATGGGTGAGTAGAACCCACTTCGATTGCTCCAACCACACGCAGCATCGCATCTTGCTGCCAACCCGATAGAGGTTGAATATCCGTAACCTGAGGCTTACCTTCGGTCAGTGTGCCTGTCTTATCGAAGGCGATGGTTTGGATTTTACCAAGCTGCTCTAGCGCTGCGCCGCCTTTAATGAGCGCGCCACGTTTCGCTGCTGCAGCCAAACCAGAAGTAATCGCTGCAGGAGTCGAGATAACCAAGGCACACGGACAAGCAATCAATAACAGCGCTAGGCCACGGTATACCCATGTTTCCCATGGCTGTGCAAACAACAATGGTGGCGTGATGATGACCAACAGAGCCACTACCATCATTAACGGTGTGTACCAACGGCTGAACTTATCGAGGAATCGCTCTAGTGGTGCTTTACGTGATTCTGCTTCTTCAATCAGATGAAGAATACGATCGATCGCATTCTCACCCTGTTTTGAAGTGATGGTGACACGAACCACTTTATCGACCACCACAGCGCCAGCCATGATGCTGTTACCTTCGATATGTTCAACAGGAACAGATTCACCGGTTAACGCACTTTCATCAAAGCTTGCCGCGTCTGTAATCAATTGTCCGTCAGCAGGTAAACGAGAGCCCGCAGCCACTTCAATCACATCACCGGGAACCAGTTCACTGACGGCAACTTCTACACGTTCGCCGTTGATGATCTTAGTCGCGTTTTCTGGTACCAATGCCATTAGCGCTTGAACGCCACTTCTTGCTCTAGATGAAGCAAACGCTTCTAAGCGCTCACCAATCAAGAACAACAATAGAACCATCGCCGCTTCCGCAGTTTCACCAAGGTACAAAGCACCCAGCGCGGCGACACTCATTAAGGTTTCAATAGCAAACGGTGTACCTGAACGTGCCAGCTGAACCGCTTTCTTCGCCACCGGATATAAACCAAGCAGACAAGTTACCGTAAACAAGCCTTCGCTTAATTGAGGAGAGGTACTTTTCAGAAGCGCAGCAATCAGCATTGCCGCTGCAATCGCGATAATCTGTAAATTAGGTTGGATATAAGCTTGCCAAAAAGTCTCAGGTTGTTGTTTTTCTTTCTTTGAACCGACTTCCGTAAGAGGGAAACCCGTTTTGATAGAGACCTGTTCAATGGTGTCAGCAAGGCTTTCATTATCGAATTTCACAACCAGCTTTTCGGTAGCAAAGAGAACCTTCGCTTGAATAACACCGTCAATATTGCTGATCGCGTTTTCTATTTTTCTTGCACAAGCTGGGCAGTCCATTCCGGCAACCAGCCAACTTTTCGAAAATTTGGCATCGAGAGATAAAGTTGAGGACTGACTGTCTTCTTCTCCACTGTCCGACGAACTACAACAATCATCTCCAGACGATGAAGGTGCAGCAGAAGAGCTACAACAACCAGATGAAGTACCTGCTGCTGTGATGCTTGAAATTTTAGGGCTAGAGCAGCTTGCTCCTGCCGCTTGAGTTTGAACGTCCACTTTTGCTGAGCGGCACGCTGCATGTTTTGCGCACATAAAATATCTCCTTAATACTCAAAAGCCTTGAGGTTGTTGCTAACTCACGAGCAACAGAACCTTAAGTTCATCAAAAGTATAAACCTTGGAGGCTACTCCAAGGTCAAGAAGAAGTTTTCAAGAAAACAAAAATATTATGCCAGCGCCGATAGCTTACTGAGATTTAAGCTCCGCACACTCTTCACGGTTTGCCGATACATCATCGATAAGTACCGCATCGTGTGAACAGAATGGCTGTGTGTTCAAGCTGACAATCGACACATCATCTTCCACAGGGTCGACTTGAGAGCCTTGCATCAGCTCAGCGATATGATGTCGAAGCACCAAGATACCTAAAATCCCGAACAGAACATTACCCAAAGCTTGACCATAAAGAACACCCAAAGCGCCATACCACTGCGAACCTAGATAGACGAATGGCAGAGTACCTAACGTCGCTTTACCCAGATTCAGTGCTGTCGAGTAAAGCGGTTTACCTAGGTTATTAAAAGAGGTGTTGGCAACAAATAGCGCGCCGTTAAAGGTGAAGGTTAACGCCACATAGGTACAGAAAGCCGCCACAATGATTGCTGCATCACCTTGTAGACTAAAGCCTTGAATGACATAACCTTGAACAAAGTACAACAGAATACAAACAGCAATGGTGTATGCCGTAGTAACCAATAATGAGTTATTGAGTGTTTCTTTCACTCGGTCCATGCGTTCAGCACCAAAGTTCTGACCAATGATTGGCCCCACAGCGCCAGACAAGGCAAAGATAACCGCAAAACAAACTGGCGTCAGACGACCTATAACGGCAAAGCCCGCGACAAAATCCTCACCATACTGTGCGATACCCGTTGTCACAATCGCGTTACCGATAGGCGTTGCGGTATTGGTGATAATCGCAGGCAACGCAATCGCCAATATTGGTCGAATATTAAGACGCCATTGCATAAAAGAAGGCGGAGCCACCAGCTGATGGCTGCGAATAAGAGGATAAAGCGAAAAGAATAGCACCGAGAAACGAGCGACAACCGAAGCGATAGCCGCCCCTTCGATGTTCCAACCAAAACCAAAAATAAACAGAGGATCGAGAATCGCGTTAACAATGCCGCCCGACAAAGTTGCCCACATCGAACGTTTGGCATCACCTGCCGCTCTTAAGCCCGCACCCGCTGCCATCGCTAACGCCAAAAATGGACCACTTGGTAGCAAAATCTGTAGGTAAGCTTGAGCGCGCTCGGCCGCAATCCCTTTAGCGCCTATCGCGGCTAGCAGCTCTGGAATATAAGCGAACATGATTGCAGTTATGGTTGAACTGATAACAAACGCAGTCATCATGATACTGGTGCTTAGGTTTCGAGCGTGCTCTTGATTCTTTGAGCCGATGGCTTTGGACACTAATGCGCCCATGGCAATGGAAGTACCGATAGAAACGGAGGTAGAAAAGAAAGTCAGCGTACCTGCAAAGCCTACCGCAGCAGCTAATTCGACCTGTCCGAGCATACTGATAAACAGCATGTCGAGTAAGTCGACCACGAATAACGCCATCAAACCAACAGAGCCAGCCCCCGACATCACCAATATGTGGCGCATCGTTGAACCTTCAACAAACTTTGCCGTTTGATTTGACATGATACCTCCAAAAGTTGGAATACCCAGAGCTAAAGCCCAATCAGCTAATCAACAGATCAACAGGATACGGATCCCCAAAGAAAGGATCGACCAAGAAAAGCGCTATACAGAAAAAAGGCGCTAGTGCGCCTTTTTTCAATTGAGGGTATTGAGAAAAATAATCGTTCTTAACACGCTACTATACCTGATGTTTGAAGCATTCTTCCAAGTTCTTGCCGATTGCTCTCAAAACATCGGTTCTGGTGATAATACCCACCAGTTTTCGATTATCGATCACAGGGTATGCTTTAGGTTTTCCAACCTGCATCATGTCCGCCAATTCAATAATGGATAAGTCAGGGGACACCGACAGCACTTCTTGGTACATGCAGTCACCCACAAGGTGTGTGTCTTGGCAGAAGTAACTGACCTTCACAAGTTTCTCGAGTAAATCCTGCTCTGAAAGGAAGCCAATCACTTGTTCATTATCGTCGATTACGGGTCCACCCATGTGGTGACTACGCATCACTTTGTCTAACGCTAGACTTAACGGCATATCAGGAGTAAATGTCACAACCTGCTGCGTCATGTAATCTTTCACTTTAATAGAATGCATTGCGTTCTCCCTAAATACTTTGCGTCATATATTTTTCTATCTTGTTAAGTTAATTGTTGTCTAAAATCTTGATTTTACTAAATGGATTTCAACAATTTTATTGATAGGCAAAACCTAACAAGACAAAAAAGTGAGACAAACAAAGGGTTGAGCACGTTTTCGAACGCCAGAAAAAAGAAAAAAAGAGCCCTTACAAAGCCTTACTTTCCCTTGCTTAACCTTACTTAGCCAAACTAGCCTGCGTAAATAAACCCTGTAATCTTCACCGCACTAACAATTAGAAATCCCGATTTAGGAAGTTTATGCAACACGACAACAACATGTACGCGTATGTTTATGCAGGTAACGACGGCACAGAAAACACACTCATCGCCACTATCGATAATCAAGAAAAACCGCTGATATCAAGCTGCGTTGATGAGATAAAACGCATGTCATGCTTAGCCATTGATTTAGCAGCAAAACACGACCTAAAAGTGAAGCTGGTGAAGTATCAAAGAGAACAAGAGATCGACTTCGGCCTATTCGTTAAATAGTGAATCCGACACCGGTTTGGTTAATCACGAACTGGCAGCCACAGTAGCAATAGCAAAGCATTAGCGTGAATGGCTGCCGAATTCGACCTGACAAGCCTAACGGGTAAAGGCTATAATGATCAGACGGCGTCCTTGCCGATTTTCATTGTCCAAATACGGTTTACTATGTCTTCTCAAACCTCACCTAAAACGTATCTAACGAATTCCTTATCTAAGTTAAAAAGCTACTTTAGTGAGTTATTGGATTTCCAATCACGCATTTGGGTGGTTCATATCTTTGAAGACTCTATTACCGATCAGTCGTTTGTGATTAATGAAGATGGATTTAAAGAACCGCTAGAGTGGATGAAAAAACGTGATTACCAAGCGAGAATGCTTGATCGTGTTGATAAGATGAAAATCTCACAGGTGATTGAGATTCAGTTCGAAGACAAAATGCATCGCTTGATGCGAGTGAAGTAGCTCTATTATTTGGGCACGCACGAAAAGCCATTACTAGAAATTAAGCATAAAAAAGGCCAGCGCTCGCTGACCTTCTCTCATTGGCTACAAACCATCATCTAACGCGCACAATACCCATGCCACAAACGCACCGCTTTCTGGTATGCCTCAGTTTTATCGTGCGTTTCCGCAAACAGAATGGCTGTCATGCTGTCGACAACGGTATTCGCCATTAGCGCCATCTCTTCAGCCGACGTACCAAGTACACATTGACTAGGAAGTGGCAACTCTAGGTTCATCATCTCTTCCCAGTAGAACGATTCGACTTTGTCAGGGGAGCTCATCCACACCGTTTGGCTAACTTTCGGATTATATTCCGACTCACCGTTCATCCCTTTGAATGAAATCACCGAGTGGGATTTATTTCCGATAACATGCTCAACTTCCGCATGAAGTTGTGGGAAGCCAGGATGGAAACTGCCACGCAAACCTAAACGGCCACCACCAGGATTCAATGCTCGAACTACCGTGTTAATTGGTGTTCTCAAACCGTAACGGTGTTTCCAACCAATCATGGTTTGTGCTTCGGGCGCAAAGTTAGCTAGCGGTAAATAAGCAATGCCGTCTTGTTCAAGAATCGACTTAGCATGTTCAGGGTTCTCAGCACTTTGCACACCGACATCTTGCAAATGGCTTTCAACGTGCGTCCTACCGCTCGGCTTATCCATATAGCCATGCATTAACAGTTTATAGCCATTGTCAGCGAGTATTTTTGCTGCCAACAAGTTCCAAGGCTTGCCACTGGCGTTATCGTTACGCTTACCTGCATAACACGGCCAATCAATATCAGCGCCTAAATCTGGCACTCGAGATTGAAACGCTTTTACAAAGCCAGCGATCTCTTCATTAGTTTCATTCTGCACACGAATCAGCATCAGTAGCATAGCCATTTGGTCGTCACCGACCTCTCCGCTTAAATACTCATCCATGATGCGGTAGGCCTGTTCGAACGATAAAGGCTTACGCCCTCTTTCTCCTCGTCCAACTGTACGAATACACTCTAAAATACTACTCATTGATTGTTTATTCTCTTCCGTTGATATCAATAAAATTCGAATACACTTTCGATTCTATGATACCCACAGTGCATTGCAAAGCGATTCAGTTGCTATCGACCGAATTACCAATACACGGATTGGTGTTCTAAAAGTAAACTTACTGGTGTAAAATTAGCGTATGCAATGCTAACCGCGACATATTGAGTAGTATCCCGATGACTGTAAAAAAAACGCTGAGCCAAAGAAAACGTGAATCGATCGTTGCCGCTGCTATCGCAGAGTTTACTGAGCATGGCTACAAGGCCACCAGCATGGATAAAATATCGAGCCGCGCAGAAGTATCAAAGCGCACCGTATACAATCACTTTGCCAGCAAAGAACTGCTTTTAGATGAGATTCTAGACAGTATTTGGAGCAAAACTCTGGCCGCTACGCATTTCCCTTATCAAGCAGAACTGCCACTTGAAGAACAGCTTTCATCGATAGCCAATCAAGAACTTGAATTACTTGAGTCTGAAGGCTTCATCGACCTGTCACGCGTGTTGTTCTCAGAGTATTTCCATAACGTAGAACTGGCGCATCAAGCGATGGAAAAATATTCCCAAGCAGAAAGTGGACTTACAACCTGGATTAAAGCCGCATTGGCAGACGGTCGTCTAATCGATCTTGACCCACAATTCGCCTCCACGCAGTTCATTGGTCTGCTTAAGTCTTTTGCGTTTTGGCCGCAAATCATTGGCCATGTGCCGTCACCGGATGCTGCGCACAAACAAGTGATCATTACTTCAAGTGTCGAGATGTTTCTTAAGCAATATCGGGCGTGATTTTGGTGGTTGACGAGAATTCAACCACAATAAAACCATCACTGGTATCCGCTGTTATTTTCCCTATACTGCAACCCACTTTCGTCATTACGACTCAGTAAAACTTCAACTTTAGGTAGCCCTATGATTACTTTCACCACCAACTTTGGCGATATCGAGATTGAGCTGAACCTTGAAAAAGCGCCAGTAACGTCGAAAAACTTCCTTAAATACTGCCAAGACGGTTTCTACGAAGGCACGACATTTCACCGTGTTATTGAAGGTTTCATGATTCAAGGTGGTGGACACACTATCGACATGACAGAAAAACCAACTCGTGCACCGATCGTCAACGAAGCAAACCGTGGCTTAAAGAACGTAATTGGTTCTGTGGCAATGGCTCGTACTGATGCACCACATTCTGCAACGGCGCAGTTCTTCATCAACCTTGATGACAACGATTTCCTAGATCACACCTCAACAACCAATGCTGGCTGGGGTTACGCAGTATTCGGTAAGGTTTCAGCGGGTATGGATGTGGTAAACAAAATTGCGGAAGCACCAACAACCATTCGCTGGGGACACGAAGATGTGCCTTGCGAAGATATTGTGATTACTAAAGTCACCATCAACGAGTAATTCACGACGAAAACGCAACGAAATGGTGAGAATTTTTCTCACCATTTTTTTATTGTCGATGTTATCAACTGTACTCATTTCTGTACGGTATATTTACAGGGTTAACCATTCCCTTACTATTAATCAGTATAAATGACGTGTTATGCTCCTGATCCGCAAGCTCCCATTGCTCTGTGGTCAACCTTACATTGGACGTAACTCTCTACATGACTCGACACTCTTTTTTGACAACAGCCCTCTTCTCTTCTGTTGCCAGTTTCTCTAGTTCCGCATTCGAAGTTGATACACGAGAATCAAAAGAACCAGAACTCGATGACCAATTTCGTGTTATCGCGATCCCCTTTTATGACCCGAGTGTAGATACCGGGATCTCTGTGGTGCCCATCTATAACTTCTACGCCGATGGCGAAACCAAGAACGCTTCCACATTATCAGCGACACTGACTTACACACAGAACGACAGCTATTACATCAAAGGTAATGCGGAGCTTTTGCTGAAAGGTGACTCAATAAGATTTAGCGGTGAGATGGGGTTCTCTAGCACCAACATAACCTTGGTCGACCTTGTTGATACCAACCATCAAGAGTACGCGTTCGATGGCGATTTCTACTTCAAAGTGTATGACAATATCTATCTAGGTATGGGGTTAGACTTTTCTACGGCTCGCTATTTAGCTGACACACCCCGTGACAAGTTGTTATTGAAGTTGACAGGGTTTAGCGAAGAATATGAAGCCGATACTGGGGCTAAACTTTCATTCTTGTGGGATGAGCGAGAGCATTACTATTATCCGTACCATGGCTTTTTATTCGAACTCACGTATGAGAACCACGGGACTTGGTTAGGCAATGATGAAGATGCGACCTACTCTTCACTGTTTTCAGACTACCGTTTTTTCTACAGTTTGACCCATAACGATAACCATATTATTGCCAGCCGATGGGTGACTCGCTACCTATTAGATGCTGAAAATGCCCCAAGCAGTGCGTACAGCACTTACGGGCGACAAGGGCGAAACGTTCAACGAGGCTTTGTTGCTGGGGATCATATAGCCTCTCATATGACCAATCTAGAAATGGAATATCGCTACTCAATTTCTGGCTCATCGATCAATTTCCTAAACAACGTTTCTGTGGTCGGGTTAACCGGTGTCGGCAAAGTATTTGGTGAGAGGCTCAACCCGAAAGACCCATACCATAGCTTTGATGATGGTGACCTTCTATCAATGGTTGGATTGGGGCTGCGTTATCGCCTAATGCGTCAAGAGCGTATCAATGTTCGCATGGACTTCACCTACAACAGCGAAGATGAAGTGTTGGCGTATTTTAGCTTGGGCGAAAATATTTAGCTCTCACCAACAACTATCACATCAAGCCTGTCGCGAACCGCACAGGCTTTTGTTTTTAAAGGCCTTTCAAAAACTACCAACGAGAACGATAAGTACGGTGACACCCTTTGCACGTCTTATTCGCAGAATTTAACCCTTGCTCTGCACTCGACAAGTCTTGTTCAACACTCGCCTGATACAGATCTACAAAGCCTTGGTTCATCTGTAACATCAGTTGGTTAAATTTCTCAGGCTTGCTCCAAATCTCCTTTTTTGCCTTACCTCCAGTATCACCTTCAGCAAAACTCGCGTTCAAGACATCACCATGTTCCACCAACATTTCACTTAACTCGCCCACCTTCAGCCAATCCACGTCACTGTTATTCAATTCTGAATCGACTTGTTTACTGACCTCTTCAATAGAGCTAAAAGCCTGTTGACGATTATTTACAACATCCGCTGCGGCTGCAGAGTTCATAGGCAGAGCAATCGTTGGTAGTGCGATGATTAAAGCGATAGTGAATTTTTTCATAGTGTCATTCCTCGTGATTAATTGACTGAGTGGTTAATTGATTGAGTGATTTCTTCGTTAATTACTGATTGGTTTCTTAGTGAATTACGGCTTGATAATTCAACCGTAATCGAAGAGATGCATTTAATTTACACAACAATAGTTGCACGAGCAACTATTGTTGTGTAAATTATTACCATCAGGCAAATTTACGAACAGGAAAAGCATTATGAAAATCTGGGATCTACCAACTCGACTTTATCACTGGCTTCAAGCCGCACTCTTTATTGGTCTTGCTGCATCAGGATTTAACGGACAAGGCCCCCATGTTTACTTAGGCCTCGCGCTGTTCAGTCTGATTTTATGGCGCTTGGTTTGGGGAATCGTCGGCAGTGATACCAGTCGTTTTTCTCAATTCATTAGCTCCCCGAAATCGGCATGGAATTACTTGCGTGGAAAGGCTCGCCCAAAACCGGGACATAATCCGTTGGGTGCCTGGATGGTGATAGGAATGATCACGACTCTGTTTGTCCAATGTATGACAGGGCTTCTTATTGCTGGTTTCTTTGATGCGATTCCAGGTTCGGAACGCGTGATTACTGATGCAATATTCGATGTGTTATGCACAGTACATGGCATTGCCGCCCGCATGTTAGTGGTCTTTGTCGTACTGCACTTGGTGGCCATTATCATCTACAAACTGCGTTCAAAACCTCTGGTACTTGCCATGATCACAGGCAAACAAAACCATTCAGCGTCAACGGATTATTTCAGAAATGGCAGTCAATTGGCTTTTTCATCAAATAGGAAAGCGTTGTTGGTGCTAATTGCATCGGTATTAGTTACGATGACAATAGTTGTAATATCACAGTAAAATTAGGTAGCGAAAGATGCCAGAAGAGTTTGATAGACAAAAAAGCTTTGGTTGGATGATCAATGTGATCGCCAATAAGTCGACCAAAGATTTCGACACGGAATTGAAAGAACATGGCTTAAGCATTGCTCTATGGCCAACCATGATGTGTCTTTGGGAAGAAGAAGGTGTGACTCAGCGTGATATTGCTGCGAAATCCAAAGTCGAGAATTCAACAACGACACGCACATTAGACAAGTTAGAAAAGCTTGAACTGGTCGAACGCAGAGCCGATCCAAACAGTCGCCGTTCTTTCCGAATTTACTTAACGGAAAAAGGCAAAGCACTTGAAGAACAACTCGTTCCTATCCCCGTTCGTTTAAACAAAGAGTTGATGAACGAGTTAGATGCTGAAGAACAGCAACAAATGCTCAAGCTACTTCAGAAAGTAGTCGCGGCAATCTGATCTTACCGCGTTCACTGCTTAGCAAGCTTAGTGCTTAGACATTATTACACTCTGAACGTGTATTGAAAAACAACCCACACTCGGTCTTGCGCCGAGTGTTTTATTTTCGTCTCGACCATTTGATATAGCAAAACAGTGAAGCAATGATCACCGCTCCACCGAGCAGCTTCTGCATCTCTACACTTTCGCCAAGCACACTCACACTTAACAGCAGCGTCCACACTGGCTCAAGAATCATGATCAATGCCGCCACTTCCATGTTCACGGAGTGCTGACCGACCGTTTGCAGCAAGTAACGAATAGACGTTGCGATCACCGCAGAGACAATAAACCAGAAGACTAAGGTTTTGGTGATTTCGAACTCCGGCTGAGCAGTCATAGAAGCAAAGGCTAAACCACTCACACCCACCACAAACAGTTGCACACAGATTGATGCGATAGGCTTGATATTAGTAATCACACGCTTGTTCATCACAAAGTGAACGGACAACAACATCGATGCTAGTAAGAAGTAAATCTGACTCTGCTCAACATGCCAACCATTGCCCAAAGTCAGCAGTAGCATGCCAATAATCGCGATCGGGAAAGACATCCAAAACGCACGATTAGGCTTAACTCGAAACAAAATCCAAGACACAAACGGTGCAATGATCATGGCTAAGCTCATGATGAATGCCCCTTCCGACAAGCTTTCCGTCACTGAAACCGCAAACACCCATACCTGCAATGAGGCAGACAACAACAAACCCACGCCGCAAAGAGACAGAATCTGCTTAAGCGAAAGCTTACGAATATGGTGAATACAAAATGGCAGAAGAATAAGACTCGCGACGAGGAATCGCACACCAATGAACACTGGCCCAGGCATTTCTAATACCACCAGCTTAGATGCAATCCATCCCACCCCAGCTAGCAGGGTGGCAAATAGAAGGTAAAGCTCTCCGCGTATCGCTTTCACATTCATCATTTTACTTGGTCCAATAACAAAAAAAGCAACCCGACTCTGCAAGGTTGCTTTTTATAAACATTCAACAGGATCAAGATACTATCTCAATACTCTGCTTCAAACAGCTGTTTTTAGCCTGCGTATTCAGGGTAATCCGTTAAACCTTTTTCAGCACCACCGAACAATGTGTTTGGATCGTGCGCCGCAAGTGGGTAACCATTTTGAATACGAGCTGGTAAATCTGGGTTCGCAACGAATGGACGACCAAAGCCAACCATGTCAGTTACGCCTTCAGCAACGGCCTTTTCGCCACGCTCGCTATCATATTTACCCGCATAAATAAGGACACCATCATAAGCTTCACGAACTGCCGCTTTGAACGCTTTTGGCGTTTCAGGTGCATCGTCCCAATCAACTTCTGCAATGTGCAGGTAAACAATTTTGTAAAGGTTAAGTAGTGCTGTCGCTGCTGTGTAAGTCTCTACTGGTGTAGCGTCAACCGTACCATTCAACGATGTGAACGGAGCAAGGCGTACACCAACACGGTCAGCACCAATCGCTTCAACCATAGCTTCAACCACTTCGCCTAGGAAGCGTAAACGGTTTTCAATTGAACCACCGTATTCGTCAGTGCGGTTGTTTGCTTCAGAATCAATGAATTGGTTGATTAAGTAACCATTCGCGGCGTGAAGTTCGATACCATCAAAGCCCGCTTCAACAGCATTCAAAGCCGCTTGGCGATACTGTTCAACCACTTGTTTGATGTCTTCTTTCGTCATCTCACGAGGTTCAACCACGTCAACAAAGCCCGGTTCATCAGTGCCGTTATCGATGAATACTTTTACGTTTTCTGCTTTAAGTGCAGAAGACGAGATTGGCTGTTCACCACCAATGTTGTCTGGGTGTGTTACACGGCCTACATGCCAAAGTTGAGCGAAGATAACGCCCTCTTTTTCATGTACGGCATCAGTCACTTTTTTCCAACCAGCAATCTGCTCGTCAGAATAGATACCCGGAGTCCAAGCATAGCCTTGACCCATAGGTGAAATTTGTGTGCCTTCCGCAACAATCAAACCTGCAGAAGCGCGTTGAGCGTAGTAAGCCGCCATCATGTCGTTTGCTGAATTACCAGGTTGCGTTGCACGAGAGCGCGTCATCGGTGGCATAACAATACGGTTTTTAAGCTCGATATTACCAAGTTGAATTGGTTGAAATAGTGCGTTTGTCATTGTTATATCCTCGATTAACCTAGTTGAATCAGTTCGATTTGGTAGCCGTCTGGGTCAGTAATAAAAGCGATATGAGTTGAACCGCCTTTCACTGGACCCGCTTCGCGAGTGACGTTGCCACCTAGCGATTTGATCTTGTCACATGCTGCGTAAATATCTTCTACACCCAATGCCAGATGACCAAACGCGCTGCCCATCTCGTACTCGTTAGTATCCCAGTTGTATGTTAGCTCGATAGTCGTGCCGCCTTGCTCGTAGCCAACAAAAACCAATGTGTAGCGGTAGTCTTTGTTTTCATGACGTTCAAGTTCCTTCATTCCCAATACCTTGGTGTAGAACTCGATAGACTTGTCTAAATCAGTAACTCGGATCATTGTGTGTAGGAATTTCATATTTCGCCCTTGATACTTTAATCTCAGCCTCGTCGTATGAAGTTAACTCATAGAATAAAGCTAAGTATTGTTCGTTTAGGTTGACCTTGAGGCCACCTACTTCTCTGTTGCTAGGTATATTACTGAACACACACAAATCAGTGAAATTATTAAATATTCTCATTTTAATAATTTTCTGTTATTAACATATGATCTAGTACCAACTAAGCGACACAAAAAAGGGAAGCCAATGCTCCCCCTTAGATTTAGACTCTCAATTAAAATCGCAACCGCCTATCTTTAAGCGCCTTCGACATTGAGTCTGATGTACTGATGACTTGTTCTCTGAACCATTTATGAGCGGGGTCGCTGTTCTGCTTCTTCAACCAAATCAGGTAGTGAGACATCGGCTGATACTCAAAGGGTGGCTTGAACAGCTGTAAACTTAACTTTTCTTGGAACTGCACGGCCATAGATAAAGGCACGACAGTGATGTAATCGGATTGGCTACACAGCAAGATATTACTGAACAGCGAACGCCCGTGAAACACGATTTTACGCTGGGACAGATCCAAAGATGTGTAGTGATTCAAACTGCGAACTTTGCGTCGTGTTCTGTCTAATACGGCATGCTTTTCACTTAGGAACTGAGCTTCGCTGATTTCACCTTGGATTCGCGGGTGATCAGCTCGACACACGATCACAAACTCGCCTTCATAAAGTGTTTCACTGACGATACTTGGGTGTTCAGGCACCACAATATCGATCATCGCATCGAACTCTTGCGTCAAAAGATCTTCGTAAATGCGCTCATCACTGTCTGGTTGATCAAAGACTTCCAACGACAAGTTTTGATTAGGAAGCTCCGCGAAACTATTGAGCAGCACCCACTGTAAGTGCTCAGGTGCAGAAATAACAAACTTACGCTCAGAGGATTGCTCATCAAAATTAGTCATCGACTGAAACACGCCATTGAGTTCATTGATCGGCGCTTTAATTTGTTCATACAAGCTTTGCGCATAAGACGTAGGCGCAACACCTCTTCCTTTGCGAACAAAAAGCTCTTGGCCAATCTCTTTTTTTAGGCGGGCTAATGCGGTACTGATGGTCGATTGATTGGTGCTGAGTTGATCCGCAGCTTTACTTAAACTGCCCTGCTCCATCACCGCAGAAAACACGGCAAGTAGATTGAAGTTGGGGATGTCGTTGCTCATATATCATTACTCGTTAGGCGACCATGAGCACCATGCTATCGTAAAAACGATAGAATGAAATAAGAATCCCTCGTTTAAAGTCCCAAATTGAGACACTAACATCCCGCATAATTAGTTTCTTAATAGGTTTCCCCATGAAAAAACATTACCTTGCCATCACTATTGCGATGATGACGAGTAACGCGATGCTTTCAAACCCAGCACAGGCTGCAGCTCACCTTCTTCCTGAACTTGGCTCTCTCAACGCAAGTACCGCGGGCGCAGGATCGGCAGCGTTAGCTGAAAGTGCGTTAACCGCATGGACTAACCCTGCCGCTATGTCTCAACTAGAAAACCCTGAACTCACCGTCAATCTGGCAGGCCTCTACACAGACATCAACTATTCAGACACAAACCCAACAGAGCGTTTTGACAGTAACATTGATGCTGGCGGTTGGGCTCCGGTAGGAAGCTTCTACTTTGTCACCCCTATCAACGACAAATTTCACGCAGGATTTGCTTTGGCTTCTCAAGGTGGTTCAGGGATCGATTATGGTGATAACTTTTCTGGGCAGCGTTTATTAAAGAATGTTGAATTCATGACTGTTCAACTGATGCCTTCGATATCTTACAAAGTGAATGAGCAGTTTTCGTTGGGTGCCTCAGTCAATGCGGAATACCTCACTGCAAACGGCGAGTTGAATCCTTTTATCGGCACTGGCGACATTGGATCTGAGCACTTATTCGAAGCAGACGCGGATGATTTCACGGTTGGCTACTCTCTTAGTGCCTTTTACCAACCGAACGAACAACACCGTTTTGGCTTTATGTACCGCTCTGAACTTGCTCATTACGGTGAGGGTGATCTTCAACATTCGGCGAGCGACACCAAGCGTGATGTTGGGCTCGACTTTATCATGCCTCAACACATCCAAATTAGCGGCGTGCACGCCGTCAATGACCAATGGGACATGCTGTGGAGTGTGACTTGGTATGACCTATCAACTTGGACAGACCTCACACTAGACATCAATGATAACTCAGTAAAAGTTGTCGACCGTAACTTTGACGATGTGTGGAACCTAGCCATAGGTACTCATTACCAAATCACCCCTACCTTACGACTAGAAACAGGCATCAGCTACGAGACTTCCCCTCAAGATGACGCAACTCATCAATATATGGATCTTCCTGTAGGCGAAACCAAACGTATTGGAGCAGGTGCTACCTATGCGCTCAATAAGAACTGGGAACTACGCGCTTACTACGATTACATCGATCTTGACGAGCCTGAACTGAATTATGCGAATGGCCGCGTTGTAGGCACGTATAACAACAGCGCACACTTCTTTGGCATGCAAGCGAACTACCGCTTCCTGTAAAGCAGCCGTCTCGACCTTTTCGTCGATTATCGATTAGTAATGCACAGTACCTGATTCATGGCTTAACTCGTGCACCACATCAAGGCCTAGCTATCCGCTAGGTCTTTCTCTATCTGTTCTTCAACTGCAATATTTCATCCCCATTCAACATCGCATTTGATTGGGTTAGATTACATACTCAATAGAACTTAAACAATACGATATTGTCTCGTTTATCATGACACTGTGTTCAGCGTCATTGAGATATACATTTGAGCAATTAAAGCTACAATATTTCGAATCCAGCACTCTACCGTAAATAGAAACGTATTTTCCCAGTGTTCAAAAACCTATTATCAGTTATATGTCATCCATCATTCGTTTCTATTACTCCCTTTATTGTAAGAAGCGTGTAAAAAGATGAATTCCGCCAAATTTCTTATTGATGCTTTTATTAGTCATTTCATTGATCCAAACCAAATTAACTAACGATGTTTTAAAGCCGAATTTGAGCGCTAGCAAATAATTCAACCTACCGATTTAGAGTGATAGCGACTCATCGTAATTACGATATTATCAAATCGTAATTCTGGGTAGATACTGCTCAAAACTCTTCCTATTATCCTGCTAACAAATCAATTCTTAGCCCAAACAGAATGCTGACAAATGTTTTACAACACTATGTCAATGACCATGGAAGATCCCCTCGACAGACGAGGTATTACACGTAAAGAAGACAATAGCTAAAAGAACGAGTCTAATATTTCGTTCAACAGTGCATCGTCATTCAACCTGCGTTTCAGGCTAACAATAAGAATTGGTTTGTAGGGAAGCATATTCGCTTCTTGATACCGAGAATCGGTTGTCTGGACTGAGTAGTATCACTTTAAATACCATCTATTACTTTTGTTTATTATGCGCACCAATCTACCCACATAATAGACATCTACTTTTTAAGATGTCGTTAAAAGTTAGACTTCTAGGCTGCAAATTCTCTCTTCTTATTGATGTAGGTTGAGATATGAACTTTATTAAAATCGTTTTCCAGAAAATCTGGGCCGTTGTGATGGTCTTGATTAAATTCTGCCTGTTTATGGCGGTGATGTTTGCTGGAGCATGGGCTCTTGCACCATTAGGCACAATCCATTCTAAAGACATCGACATGTCTCAATTCAACAATCATCCCAATGAAATGATGATGAACTTCTTCCAGATGGAGTCCTTCTCTGGTTACTTGTTCTCAGTGACCATTGCTGTGGTTTTAGCCGGTGTTTACGGCATGTGGCAGTTGCATGAACTGGGTGTGCATAAAGCAAAAGAGCACAAAAGCGCTCACGTTCAGATCGTGTTTGCACTGTCACTTTGCGGACTCTTCATCAGCAAAACGTTCTGGGTTATCGCTTTGGTTATCGCATTGGCGAACTGGAAACATATTGGTCAATCACTGAGTGATGTGATTCGCCGTGGTGTTCAGCCTAAACAAGATACGACCAATACAGAGACAGCCGCAGTCCACGTATCACCTGAACAACCGGTAACAGAGCCGTCTTCAGTAGAGCAATCTTCAAAAGAACAGGCTTCAGAAGAAAAGACTCCAACAACACCATCCGCTACAGAAAAAGAGGTCGCATAATGAAAGAGATGATGATCCCATACATCCTAATTGTATGGTCACTGTTTGCGACAGGCGCACTTAAGAAGAACTTCAAGAACTACACATGGGCTGCCATTGGTGGCGTAACGATTCTTGCGGTATTAGCGGTAATCTCTCGCTTGTGGGCACCCGTTGATTTAACCAACTCAACCACAGTGAAAGCACCACACGCGGTGATGTCACCTATCTTTGGCCAGCAGATCGACCAAGTGCTTGTTGAGCACAACCAAATGGTTAAAGAAGGCGACGTAATTTACACACTCGTCGACATTGACTCAGCCGCAGACAAAGCAAAGATCGAATCTTCAATTGTTCAGAAAGAAGAAGAGATCAAGCAAATGAATCGCGACTTAGAGCGTGCTGAAACGTCACCTGAAATCTTCAATATGCGTGACGTAGAAAAGTACGACTCTGATCTTCGAGTGCTGCACGCTGAACTTGTGTCGTTAAAAGCCGATCTACAAAAAGTAAATTGGGCGCAAGAGAAAAAGACCATTAGAGCTGAGTTTGACGGTCAGGTTTCGATAGTGAACATTGCTGAAGGTTCTGTTATGGGTAACATGCACCTCTACAACACCAGCAAAAAATTCCTTGAGATGCGTATTTCAGACCAAACTTATGGCTATGTTCAAGTAGGAGACTTCGCTGAGTTCTTCGTTGATGCATACCCAGGCCACGTGTTCCGAGCAAAAGTACACAGCTTTAATGCCGGTACTGGTGAGTCGAGTATTTCTCCACTTCAGGGGCCACAAAGCGTCGGTCAACACGTGGTAAGAAACGGCAATGGTTTAGGTCGTACTATCGTACTTGAGATCATTGAACCAGAAGGTTACAACATCCCTATTGGTTCAACTGGCGCGGCTTGGATCTCGGCTGAGAAGCCGCATCCGTTCTGGGGCTTCATTGATGTAATCGGCGCAGCAACGGTTCGCCTACAATCTTACAAGTCATACTTAGGTGCTTGGTAAGCGATTAAGCTCTTGGTAAACGATTAGCTCTTGATAAGCAATTAAGTATTCAATGATTTGGCTGTTATTCACTCGTATCACAGCCACTCATGAACTAGCGACTAATTGTAAAACAAATGCCCTGAATTTCAGGGCATTTTTGTATCTGTTGCAAGCTCGACTGACTAATTGATTTAGATCAAAACAAATCGCCAATACAATCATTGGATAAATAATATATCGAAAAAACGATGAATTGAAATCTTATTAGCGCGTAGATAGCGACCTCCACCACCTCTATCATTTGGCTCAAGAAATCCAATTCCTGTATCCAAATATAAGGTCACTACCATGACTAATACATTCAAAAAAATGGCGCTTCCTGTTGCTATTGCGAGCACTCTACTTGCTTCTGGTTTTGCATCTGCAACGCCAACTGTAGAAGCGACATCGAAAGTCGGCCAAGAACTTCAGACGGCAAATGCTGCGCAATACCAAAACATTGATCTTGATGCTCGCTACAAGAGCGAGGTTCTATTCGAACACAAATCAAACATGTTCTGGGGAAAAGGCGAACGTATTCAAGTTGTTTCTAAAACAGGCGATTCTCTAGCTTACACTGCTGAGTCTGACCATGTTCACCCAATCCTCACCAAGCATGGTCGTAAAATGGACCAAGCAATCATCAAAGTAGATGACAACGTATATCTTGGTTACGGTTTCGGTCTAGATACACCCGTCATGATTGAAGGTACGGACGGCATCATCATTGTTGATCCAGGCGAGTCGGTAGAAATGGCTCAATCGGTTAAAGAGCAGTTCCGTCAAATCACCGACAAGCCGGTTAAAGCAATCATCTATTCTCACAACCACATCGACCACATCTCTGGTGTGCGTGCATGGGTTACTGACGAAGAAGTGGCATCAGGTGAAGTAAAAATCATCGCTGAAGAAGGCCTAACCGCTGCCGTGGCTAACTGGTCTTCAAACCTAGGTACTCTATTTGGTCACCGTACTTCTTACACAGGTGCTAAGCACGTAGAAGAAGGCGAGCACGGCACAGTAAACGACGGCCTTGGTCCGCGCTTCATGCAAGGTGCTATCTCGTTCATCGAACCAAACCTGCTTGTACCAAGCCAAAGCCACATCGAAATCGAAATTTCTGGCGTGAAAATGCACATCGAGAACGTGCCATCTGAAACTAAAGATGAGTTAGTGGTTTACTTCCCAGATCAGAAAATCCTGCACGCGGCTGAAGTACTTCAAGGTGAGAACTTCCCTAACCTTCACACTATCCGTGGTACTAAATTCCGTGACCCATCAATGTGGTTCAAGGGCATCGACGTAATGCGTAAGTTCGACACTGAGATCATGATTAACTCTCACGGTCGTCCTGTTGAAGGTAAAGAAGCAGTAGCTGACGTACTAACGGCTTACCGTGATGCGATTCAATACACTCATGACCAAACTATCCGTTACATGAACAAAGGTATGACGCCAGACGAGCTAGTTGAAGTAGTTAAACTTCCTAAGCACCTTGCAGAACACCCTTGGTTAGGTGAACACTACGGTACTGTTGCACACGCCGTGCGTCAGATTTACGTAGGTTACAACGGTTTCTTCGAAGCGGATCCATGGCAGCTAGAGCCAATGGCTTACGAGCAACGCGCTAAAGCATTCGTAGAGATCATGGGCGGTCGTGACAACATCCTTACTACTGCACAAGCAGCAATTAAGGCTGAGAACTACACATTTGCAGCAGAAATTCTTTCTTACCCAATCACGGTAAACAAGCAAGATATGGAAGCTCGCGAAATGAAAGCACAAGCTTACAAAGCATGGGCTGCAGACCAAGTGAACATCAACTGGCGTAACTGGGCGCTTAACGCGGCTGCTGAACTAGAGAACAAACGTGACTTCTCTAACATGATCAGCTTCGCTTCTGTTGACGTTCTTACTGCACTACCAAGCAAGCAGATCTTCGACATGATGACTTCAACGCTTATCGCAGAAAACTCGTTAGACGTGAACATGATGCTAACGTACAACTTCTCTGATACGAACGAAGCATTCACTATCGAAATTCGCAACGGTATTGCTCAGTTACACGAAGAAGCAGTGAAAGGCGCAGACGTTCAAATCGACACCACTCGTGCAGTATTGAACCAAATCTTGATTGCGGGTCCAAACGCTCAACAAGTGATTGGTACCAACCTACAGTCTGGTGCATTCAAGTTCTCGAACGGCGACATCAAAGGCTTCGGTCAATTCATGAGCTACTTCGATAAGGCAATGACTCCAGAAGAGATCATGCTCATCGTTCGCTAATAGCGAGCTCGAACGGTCACTCTTTGGCGATAGATCTTCGACGATGGCTCTTTGACGAAAGCTACTTAGCAAACAATCTCGCTAAATAGCTATCAATCGATTCGCTGACCGTTACATGGACGACAAACAAATACAGGGACCCTTTGTGGTCCCTTTTTTTATCGTTAGGTTCGGCTGCTGCCGTCAGCTTCTTAACCCTGTTATAGGTCTCGATAACCATTATGTTAAAACGATTTGCTTTGATTCTTTCACTCACCTCTTCACTCACGTTTGCCTGTGGCCTTCACCAAGATACCGGGTTTAGTTTAGTGACAGAGCCCGGTTCACTAGAGGTGTTTGGCAACGTCATCACAGCCAGACAAAACAATGAATTCAACAACCTCAATAAACCGGATCACTTTCGACTCTTTGCCATCAAGGCTGCGCTTTCGAAGCCCCACCCAAGCAAAATTGAGTTCAACTTATTCGAAGCAATTAAAGGTCATTACAGCCAAGTGAAACTTGAGAAGGGCGTCGATGTGTCAGGCAGAGACACTTTGCCTACTGAAGAAGATCTACTGTTAATTACTGAATTAGATGTGTTCGATGCGCTAGCAACTGGCACTATATCTTGGGATCACGCGACACTAAACGGCTTAGTGATCATCAACGGCCCACAAGATAAACGAGAACAGCTTGAAGATTGGCTTGGTGATATTTTTGGAAAGTAGTTCGATCTCCTATTCGTATTTACTCCCCCGTTCAATTTGAGACAACAAACAAAACCCAACATAACTAAAGCTAAGTAACAATAAGCAAGAAAACTATTTATGGGAGCAATGTTTTATTTTTGAAACAAAACCCATCAACTTCGAACAAAAAACAACCCAATTACAATCAGTTACAAAATACATTACAAAACTGATGTTAAAACCACCTGTTTCATTAAGTTCTACATACAAAGTGTGATTTTCTACCATTCTTTGAAATATTTTTGTGATTAAATACGACAAATTTCAATCAAAGGTGGAGAGATAACATGTCTGCAAAAGCATTCGGTGACTTTTACTGTTACTTGCACTGTATGAATTTACTTTCAATTAAAGAGCATGGGATAACACCAAAAGAGTACCTGGATGATGTGCGCAAAGAGCCTTTTTACTATCGTGGAGACACCTCCAAAGAAGCGCAACAAAAGTGGGCGGAGAGAATTTTGGAGTCGATCTACAAATATCACGGTATTCAAGGCGACGGTCCAAACGGACATAATGATCTCTTGATACGAGAAGGTATCGCATCAAAAGCCCGCTACAAAATAAGAGAAGGCGCTGAATTCGATGTTAACCCGGGATTACATGAATCAATAGCAATACTCAACACCATCGGTAGCCAATTACTTGAACGAGTTCTACCCGCGGCAGGGTCTAAACTCAGCAAAGCATTAACACTGCTTTCTAGGTCCAAGAATGTATCCAATACAGCACCTTTTAAGATGATAATCGGCAGTTATGACCTCATTGCTCCTGCCGCAGATTACACAGTACTAAGCAAGCTAGAGAGCGCACTAGAAAACCGTCTTGTGGTTTCATTTGAGTACGAAGGAAGTCGTTGCGAAGTCGATCCTTATGCTTCATTTGTTTACCAAAGGAGCTTCTATCTTGTCGGTCTAGAGCGCTATAGAAAAAGCACTGAAAGTAGTTTGATGCTCGGCGATTATCGTACTTACAAGGTCCATAATATTAACAATCTTGAGGTTCACTCTACTCAGAGCTTTTCAATGGGTAATCAAAAAGACTTTTGCCTCCATGATTTCCTCTCATCAAGCAATGGTAAAATGGTTAATGGTGGCGAAACCTGTGAAGTAGTCTTAAAGATGAAAAGAGACACTGATGGCTACAACAAGTTTGTAGATGAATACAAACTAAGTGAATGTCAAAAAATAGAAGAGATCGCTGACAATCATTACATTGTAAGAGCTCAAGCTCGTGATAGCGTAGTTTTCAAAAGCTGGCTCATTAACAACGCCGATTGCGTTGAAATTCTAAAACCACTACAACTACGTACTGATGTGATACAAGACATTAAGCACGCTATGAGCGTCTATGCACATTAAATTTAAAAACCACCATATATGAAGTTCAACATTGGATCCTCCAATATCAATAACCATTAAATATAGTAATAAGTTCAACAATAAACAAAAGTAATTCATAAAGTAGCATTCAACTAAAATAAAAGTTAACGGTATTATTTTTAGCTATTTTCTATTTTAGACAGAAAATGTCAGATTTTATTGTCACAATACTATTCTCACAACAAATAAAATTAGGCTTAGCTGTGATATACAAAATAAAAAAATCATTTATTGATGAACTTTATCACCTTAATTATAAATCAAACAGTTTAGTACATCGTCTTCCTTTTTATTGGTATAGACCTTTAAAGGTATTAAGTCGACTACTCGCATTGCCTGTTATCTTATTTTTCATGGTGTAAAAATAATGAACCGTAATTTATCAAAGGTAGAATGGATTCTGCTGGCCATAGCTGCAATATTCTTAGGTTTAAGCTTATTCCTCTACTACTCACTCTGTAAAAATCTATTCTCTGGCGGATTCAATGACATCATTGAAATCATTGTAGTTCTGGGGCTTTTTTACTGCTCATTCATTGCAGCAAACTACAGTATAACCATGCTCGCTGAAAAATACTGTAGTCGGAGAAACCGCTATGAAGAGCTTTAAGTTCCTTCTCTCGGTATCCACTTCGCTTGCATTTTGGATATTCGCACTATTTTATTTCTTCTCAAGCTCGATTAATACCAATACGGGGCTAAGTATGGCTCCTACTTTTGAAGGTAAATACTGGACAACAGTAAATGGGGTTAGACCCGGGCGATATACTCCAGAACATGGTGATGTAATTAGATTCCGACACCCACCTAAGCACCGAAGCGAAAATATAACCTTTAGAAAGCGGGTAATTGGTATTCCAGGCGATACAGTCACGTTAAAGAATGGCTACCTTTATATCAATGATAATAAGATGTCACATGGAGTGACCAAAAAAGAAGATGGATTTTTCTATATAAAAGAAAAAATAGGTAATAGTAAATATAATGTCAGGTATCTAAAAGAAGATTCAAACATACTTGAAGACAATATTTCTTGGCATGTACCAGAAGGAAAGCTATTTGTTCTTGGCGACAATCGAGACTACTCCTACGACTCAACCTATGAGAGTTTTGGTTATGTCGATATAAATAGCGTTAATGGTGTCTATAACAAAGTCCTGCTCAATGTTGCCAATGGAAATCGTAAATTCAATTGCTCATTAACGATGGCAACGAACTACACGCCTTTTCATAGAACTTGTTAGAAACCGCCCAGTAGCGAGCCAATAATGATAATAAAAAACCGAGCTATTTAGATAGCTCGGTTTTTGACATACTTGCCATTTACCTACAAGAAAGGCAGTGGAATCAACTCCAGCCCCAGCACACCACTGATGCTCATCACCACCAACAGTGACACCTTAAACACGGTCTTTGACCACTGGATGTAGTTGAGGCAATCGACTTTGCGGAATGTCACTTTGGTCCACATAAAACAGACTGCCGCCGACACAGCTAGGTATTCATAACCTGCTTCTCCGAGTAGGAACAGCGCCAATGAGACTGCGCCAAACGCCACCACATAGGCTTTCATGTGTTTATGTGCTTTGTCGACGCCCTCTTTCACCGGTAACACGGGAATGCCTGCATCGCGGTAGTCTTGAATGCGGAACATCGCGATCGCGTACGAGTGTGGCATTTGCCATAAGCAGAACATCACAAACAACAATACTGCTTCAAGGCTGATGTAATTCGTCACCGCCAAGTAACCTACCAACGGCGGAACTGCGCCCGAAATACTGCCGACTAAAGTGCCGTAAACCGATGTACGCTTGTACCACATGGTGTAGAAAAAGACGTAAAACACATAGCCAAGCAACACCATGACCGCAGAGATCGGATTAGCGAACTGAAACAGAAGCGCTGTGCCTGAGAGCAGTAAAACCAAGGCATAAACGAACGCTACGTCTGTATTGATGTTGCCCTGAACCAATTCTCGATTTTGTGTGCGCTTCATCTTTTGGTCGATGTCTCGATCAAAGATGTTATTCACCACACAACCTGATGCAATCACAAGTCCCACACCCGCTAATGTTGTCACTAACAACATCGCATTGGCTGGTTCTGTTTTTGCGGCGAGGAAGAACCCCGCCGCAACAGAAATCAGGTTGCCGAAAATGATGCCCGGTTTGGTGATAGACAGATATCTTTTCAGCATACCCTAGCCTACAACTTCATGTTGACGTTCATGTTGTAGATGATCCATACCGAGCCAGCGATAAGAATCAATACAACAATGGCGGTAAACATCAATGACACCAAGTTCCAACGTCCATCGGAAGATTTCGCTTCCATGTGCAAGAAGTACTTAAAGTGGACAAAGATTTGTACCAGCGCACAACCGAACAAGATCACATAAGTTTCCGTGCTTGGTAGCGCATGTGCCCACACGATGTAGAACGGAATAATGGTGAGAATCAGTGACGCAATAAAGCCTTTCACATAATCCGTTGCACCGCTGTCTAGATGCTGTTCCATTACATCACCCCCATTAAGTACACGATGGTAAATACACAAATCCAAACGATATCAAGGAAGTGCCAAAACAAGCTTAAACACTGGAAACGCATCGACATGTTGTCGTTCAATCCTTTGGTTGAAAGCTGGTGATACGCCACCGCCATCCAGATCAGACCGAACGTTACGTGCAAGCCGTGTGTGCCAACCAAGGTAAAGAACGCGGAAAGGAACGCACTCTCTTGAGGACCATAGCCTTCTGCAATCAAGTGATGGAACTCATACACTTCCATACAGATGAAGGCTAAGCCCAATACGAAAGTCACTTTGATCCAGCGTTTCAGTCCTAGAACATCTTTACGCTTCATTGCAATCATGCCAAAGCCAAAGGTGATGCTACTGAACAGCAGCATCATGGTTTCGACAAACACGAACGGCAGTTCAAAGATGTCTTTACCTGTCGGCCCTGCGATTGATCCACTCTCAAGCACGGCATACGTCGCGAAAAGCGTGGCAAACAGGACACAATCACTCATCAAGTAAACCCAGAAGCCAAACAACTTGTTGCCCGCAGCTTCGTGGTGATGATCATGCGAATGTGCAAGATCATAAGTGTGTGACGGAGTATTAGCTTGCATACGTCGTCTCCAAATCATCTTTATTGTCGTTATTACCACTATCAGCATCACTGTCAGCGCTGTTACCACGGCCAGAATGGTCGCCTTTCACTGACTGTTTCTTTGCTTCTGCAAGCTGCGCACGTCGAGCGGCTTCAATCGCTTTGATCTCTTCAACTTCCACGTAGTAGTCCACATCGTCGTTGTAGCTGTGTTGAATACACGTCACTACGATGCCCACTAAGCTTGCAGCCGCTAGCCACCAGATGTACCAGATCATTGCGAAGCCAAATGCCAACGCCCATGCAGACACATAAATGCCTGTCGGTGTGTTCTTCGGCATGTGAATACGTTCGTATTCTTCTTCCTGAGTTGGGTCAAACTCACCACTTTGCTTTTGATACCAGAAGGAATCGATCTCATCGCCCTTAGGCAGTTTTGCAAAGTTATAGAACGGTGGTGGTGACGATGTTGCCCATTCGAAGGTACGTCCGCCCCATGGGTCACCGGTTAGATCTCGGTTGTGGTCGCGGTCACGAACACTCACGTAAATCTGAACGAATTGACACACCACACCCATCGCAATCACGCCCGTACCTGCAGCCGCAACCGCCAGTAGAGGGAAGAACTCAGGGTTGATGTCTTGGCTCAAACGACGCGTCATGCCCATAAAACCTAGAGCGTAAAGCGGCAAGAACGCCATCAAGAAACCAATGATCCAGCAGTAGAATGCGCGTTTGCCCCAAAGCTCGTTCAGAGTGAAGCCGGTCGCTTTCGGGAACCAGTAACCAATCGCAGCAAAACAGCCGAACACGACGCCACCGATGATTACGTTATGGAAGTGAGCAATCAGGAATACCGAGTTATGCAGAATGAAATCTGCGCCCGGAACTGCCATTAATACGCCCGTCATACCACCAACAGTGAAGGTGATAAGGAAGCCCACAGTCCACATCATTGGTGTGGTGAAGCGGATACGACCTTTGTACATGGTAAATAACCAGTTGAAGATCTTAACCCCGGTTGGGATAGAGATAATCATGGTTGCGATGCCGAAGAAGGCATTCACATTGGCGCCAGAACCCATGGTGAAGAAGTGATGCAGCCAAACCACAAACGCTAAAATAGTGATAGCCACCGTCGCCCATACCAGCGAGGTATAACCAAACAGTTTTTTGCGAGAGAAGGTTGCAGTCACTTCAGAGAACACACCGAAGATAGGCAAGATCAGGATATACACCTCAGGGTGTCCCCATGCCCAAATCAGGTTCACATACATCATCACGTTGCCACCAAGGTCATTGGTGAAGAAGTGCGTGCCGATGTATCTATCCAAAGTCAGTAACGCAATGGTCACAGTTAGGATTGGGAAAGAGATGATGATCAGGATGTTGGCACACAGCGATGCCCAAGTGAATACAGGCATCTTCATCATTGGCATAGATGGAGTACGCATGCGCAGAATAGTCGCGAAGAAGTTCACACCCGTTAATGTGGTACCCACACCGGATATTTGCAGCGCCCATATCCAATAATCGACCCCGACTCCCGGGCTCGCCTCAATGCCAGACAGCGGCGGATACGCCAACCAACCCGTACGGCCAAACTCACCTAAGCCCAGTGACATGTTGGTTAGAATAATACCCACTACAAACAGCCAGAAGCTCAAGTTATTCAGGTAAGGGAATGCAACATCACGAGCACCAATTTGCAGCGGCACGATGATGTTCATCAAGCCGATAACCAGAGGCATCGCTACGAAGAAAATCATGATCACGCCGTGAGCCGTGAAGATCTGGTCATAGTGATGTGGCGGTAAATAGCCCGCCTCACCAGCTGCAGAAAGCAATTGCTGACTGCGCATCATGACCGCATCAGCAAAACCACGAACTAACATCACCATCGCAACCGCAATGTACATGAAGCCCAGTTTTTTGTGGTCTACAGAGGTAAACCATTCATTCCAGAGGTATTGCCACTTACCGGCTTTAGTGACCGCGTACACCACTAAAGCACCCACCAAAGCGATCATGGTTAAGGTAACCACAATAATGGGTTCGTGGTAGGGAATTGAGTCTAGAGTTAATCTTCCAAACATGACGATTATCCTTGGGTTTCCGGCAGACAGTTCATTGAACCAGGGTGCTGGGTCACGACATCAGTGAATAAAAATGGTGGGATACTAGAAAACAGCGTCACAGGTTCAGCCACACTTGGCGCGGCCAATGAACGGAACTGCTCCCAATCTTCGATGCGATCAGGACTTGCTTTCACTTTCTCTACCCAGTTTAAAAACGCCACTTGATCAGGCATGGCCGATGCGGTGAATTTCATCTGAGAGAACCCTTTGCCACTGTAGTTCGAAGCAAAGCCTTTGAAGTCACCTTCGTGGTTTGCAATCAAATTCAACTTAGTCACCATTCCCGGCATCGCGTAGATCTGCGAACCAAGACGCGGGATAAAGAACGCGTTCATGATGTTGTCTGAAGTCAGCTTAAACGTCACCGGAACATCTTTCGGGAACGCAACATAGTTAACCGTCGCAATGTTTTGCTCCGGATAGATGAACAGCCATTTCCAGTCCAGAGAGACCACTTCGATCACCATGGGTTTAACGTCACTTTCCAGAGGCTTTGATGGCTCCAGTTCATGGGTTGTTCGCCAAGTGATGGTGGCTAGAATCGCAATAATGATGATTGGAATTGTCCATACCACTATTTCAATTTTGGTTGAGTGCGCCCAGTCTGGTGCATACTCTTCCGTGGTATTGCTTTCGCGGTATCGGTAAGCAAAGTAGATGGTCATCAGAATTACTGGGATGACGACAATCAACATCAGCAACAGAGCCGTGATAATCAGCTCTTTTTCCTGAACGCCAACGCTACCTTTTGGGTCGAGCAATGCGGAGTTACATCCTTCGAGCATCAGAATGGTTCCCAGCAAACCAATCTTCGACAAACTTGTCCTCGATAAAATGCGTTTATATCTTGAAGCTTCCATTAACTTTCTCGATGGTTATCCAGCCTCAGAACGAACGCCTAAGTACTGGTTGTCATGATCATTAGAATATTTATGTGTTGAGCATGTGAAACGCCGCATCTCAAAAAGCAATGCAATAGAGCCCGTTACCGCTGGGTTAAAACCACACAGAAAACATGACTTAATTGTTACACTTTGAAATACATTGTTACATTTGGCGCATTATGAAGAGTTGAATTTGAAAGCTCACCAAACAAACTTGGAAACTAACCTTCCATTTATGGATGCGAAAACTAAGAAGTAGAAGAGGTTAAGACACACACCAGCAGCGTGCTACATGGGTGGAGCCAGTGCTGACAAGGGATTTAGAAAAAGCAGATAAACACTCGCGCGTCACCACAGCTCAGGGCAAGTTCAAGGTACATTAGAAAGAGCGAATAAATAGAAGTGTGACGCCCGTCAAGATTGTGAATTCACATACCATTTACAAGGTATTCACTGGTTAGATTATTCAAAACACCCACTCATTCACCAGAAAGATAACCAATCATTCATCGATGCACTAATGTGACGAATTGAAAGAATATAATGACTAACAGAAAGAGTATTGTGGCTAACAGAAAGGATAATTTGACTAATTGAGGGCGTAATAGCGGTGAAAGAACAACAGAATGGTAGGAATTGGGATGAATTTATCGAGAATAACAACACCATAATCGAGCCAGATACGGCTCGATTATGGGCAATTGAAAAGCAGTTAAATTGAAGATGCGTTAAATTGAAAAACAGTTATGCCGCTTGAGTCGCGATGGTTTTTCGCTGATTTCGAGTCATCAAGTGATAAACCACCGGCACAAAGTAGAACGAGATAAGCGTGGTTAACACGGTACCGCCCACAATCGCGACCGCAAACGGAGGCCAGAAACCACCGCCAGCAATGATCAATGGCATAAAACCGCCCACGGTTGTGATCGTGGTCGAGCTGATATGGCGAGTACACGACATAACGGCTTCGACGACTGCATCGACATTGCCAGATGAAGCCTCTTTATCGAGTTTCAACTCGGTCAGAATGACAATGGCCGCGTTAATCGCCAAACCCGCAATCCCGAGCATCGCGATAATCACCGTAAAGCCGAACGGATAACCGAAAGTCCAAACAGACAACAACCCTAACCCACCAGCCAATCCTGCGACCATGAAGATGATGCTACTCATTCGGAACGAGTTGAACGACATCACCACCACCAACACCATCAATACCACCACGACTGCGACATTCGAAATGAGACTGTTGACTGAATTATCTCGTTCAGCGGATTCACCACCAAAACCAATCGTATAGCCCGATGGCATCTGATAGCTTTCTAAACGTTTTTGGAACTCATTGAGCACAGTTTGAGGCAAGACACCCGCTTCAATGTAACCCTCAATGGTATTCACTCGCTGCCCATTTCTACGTGTAATCGCACCACGACTGGTGGTCAGTTCAAGCTCAGCCAAGGTAGACACATTGATACCCGTAGAATAGACATCAGAGCTTATCGGCAAGCGAATATTACTCAGGTGAGCCAAGTTTTCACGCGCATCATCCGCAACACGAACACGGATTGGCACAGACTCACTGCCCTCAATCACCGAGCCACTTTCACGACCTGTCAGCGTGGTTTGCAACATGCCAGCAAACTGGTTGAGTGAGATGCCGTTAAGTTTCGCGGTGTCTTCATCAACCTTCAACCACACCTTCGGCGTACCCGGCTGCAGGGTTTCCCTTGTGTGCGTGACATGAGGGACACCTGCCAGAATCAAGCGTACATCTTCACCAATTGCTTTTAACGTATCAAGGTTTTCACCATATACTCGCAGTTCAACAGGCGCGGTAAATGGAGGCCCTTGGTTAAGCTTACGTACCAAGATTTGTGCTTCCGGCACCTCTTTATCTAACACCTTTTGCAACTGTGGAATTAGCGCATTGGCTTGGTCAAAATTCTCTGTTTTCACCATGGCTTGCGAGAAGTACGGCGCATTGTTTTGCCTTGCTTGCAGGTTGTAATAGAAGGATGGGAAGTTTGCGCCCACGAGCCAATCGATACGCTCCACTTCGGGGTAACGATGAATGATGTCATCGATTTTTTCAGAGGTGTTTTTGGTGGCGTAAATACTCGCTTGCGGCGGCATATACACCTGAATCTCAAACATGTCTCGGTCAGATGGCGGGAAAAATTGCTCAGTCAGCTGAGACATGCTCCAGTAACCAGTAAACGGAACCAACAACACCAAAGCAATCGTGATGATTGGATGCGTGACACCAAAACGGACAGAAGATGAGAACCAGCGCGTCAAAGCCGGGATTCTCAAACCCGTCATGTACCAATGGTGCTGGCCTTTTTTGTCGACATCACTGAGTTGTTTCGGCAGTAGTTTGGTCGCTAAGCCCGCAATTAAGGTGTGCGAGATTATGTAAGAGCCGATCAACGAGAAAGAAACGGTAATCGCAATACCACCGACAAATTCACCCGATGCACCCGGCATCAAGATAATCGGGGCAAACGCCAACACCGTAGTTAAGGTTGAGCCTAATAACGGCACCCATAAATGCTTCAATGCATTCATGGTCGCTTCAGCTCGCTGTTGCCCTTTCAAGCGATAAGCTTGAATGGTATCGACCATCACCACCGCGTTATCCACCATGATCCCGAGCGCCACAATTAGGCCTGTCACCGACATTTGGTTAATCGGCACACCGGTCATTTTCATGATCGACAGGGTCAGTAATGAAGTTAACGGCAGAGAAATGGCGACTAAGATCGCGGCACGTACGCCTAAAGTGACAAACAGCACAATCAAAATCAGACCGAAACCGATCATCAAACTCTTGCCTAAATCGTCTAAGCGAGTTTCGGTATAACCTTGCTGATTAAATAACACCGTCACCTTAACGTTACTTGGTAACTCTTGCTCAAATTTACCAATCAGAGCATTAGCTCGTGACGTCCAATTATCGACTCTCAGATCAGGGTGCATTCTTGCCGCGACAATCACGCCCGGCTCGCCGTCAATAATCGCAATTTGGTCTTGTGGGGTTTTCTCACCACGCTTCACAGACGCAATGTCTTCCATACGGATGATGTGACCATTGCTGTCGGTAGCGATTGGGACTTGCTTGATACGTTCAATGGAGTCCAGTTCAGACTCAATTTCCAACCCAAAACGGGAATAGGCACTGACCAATTCACCCGCAGAATTCTTGGCGTCTGCCCCTTCGAGCGATTCAGCGATATTGGCACTTGAACGCCCTAGAGCAGCGGCATCGGCCGTACGTAGACTGATTTGAATCTCTTCTTGCGGCATCCCGTATTCATCAACAAATTCGGTACCCGACAAGGTTCGCATCCGCTTGGCGAGCTCTTTGGCATAACGGCCCAGCGTTAACCTATCAGGCTCGCCTGCACCAGACCAAGTTAGAGATGCGATGGTCGTGAAAGCATAGGTATGGTCGCTATCGAGATCGGGAGATTGAGCACCCGCAGGCAAAATGGATTCGATGTCAGATAGCTTGTCGCGAGCTTGGGACCAGACAGGTTCTGGCTCGGTAATGGTATCGTTAAGTTCTAGCGTAACAATCGAGACGCTCGGCCTAGAGGTTGAGCTCACGAGTTTAACTTCACTCAGTTCACGCAGCTTATTCTCGATAACCTCAGTAACCAAGGTTTCAACACGCTCAGCACTGGCGCCGGGGAAGCTGGTTGTGATGTTCGCATAACGGTTGATGATTACTGGGTCTTCTGCACGCGGCAAGGTCATGAACGCCGAAATACCACTCACCATCAGCAGCGCGGTCATCAAGATAAGCAGTCGAGTGTTGGAAATAGTCTCTATTATTTTCATACTATTACCTACTCAGCCGCGCTTGCTGGCTTCACGGTTTGTCCGGGAACTAAACGATGTAAGCCACTGGCAATCACTTGTTCACCGTCTTCAATCGCCCCACTCACGTATGCTTGTTGATTGTTGGCAAACAGAACCTGAACACTTCTACGTTCAACCTTATTGTCTTCACCAATCACAAAGATGTTCCACACACCGCGCAATCCATCAATCAAACCGGTTAATGGCACCCAGTAACCTTGCTCTTCAATCTGTTCATCAAATTTAAGGTAAGCAAGTTGCCCTTCTAATACCGACGACTTTTCAGGGAATAGGTAACGCAAGCCAACACTACGAGATTGGGTATCCACCATTGCGCCGGGATTCAATAGCTCCACGGCATAATCTGTTCTCCCAACTCGGATGTTAGGCGAAGAAAGTGAGGTGACTTTTTGCATTTGGTGAGCAGGAATACCGATGAAGGCCTCTTTGCCCTCAGAAGCAAGCAGTGTAAGAGTTGGATTACCGACATTCACCACATCTCCGAGCGAGACATAGCGTGTCGCGATGGTGCCAGAATAAGGCGCAAGCACTGTCGATTTCACCAATTTCAATTCGTTGCCTTTTACCGATGCATCGATGCGTAGCAAATTAGCCTGCAATACGCGTTGCTCACTGGTGAGAGAATCAATCTCCGCTTCGGCACTGAAGCCTTTCGCTTTCAAAGAACGTTGACGCTTTAAGTTAGCAGCAACAAGACTCAACTGAGCTTTCACTTCTTCAGCCTGCGCTTTCAGTTGGCTAGACTCGGTTTTCAAAAGTTGAGTATCCAATCGAATCAACGGCTGACCGGTTGTGACTGTGTCACCGACATCCACCAGAATCTCATTGACCTTGCCCGCCAATTCAAAACCCAAATTAGCCTGCTGCCCCGCCTTTACCACACCGACATATTCACGTTGTACTGCATACGATGGAGAGCGTTCCAAGGCGACAGTTTCTACTGTTAAGACTGTCGACGCTGCACTATTCGATTCCACTGCAGCATTATCTGCATCGGATGCTGTCTCAGCTTGTGTATTTTCACCACACCCGACAAGAAGAGTCGACAACGCCACTGCTACTGCGCTTCCCTTCATCAATTTATACATACTTCCTGTTCCTATGCGGTACTCAATTATGTTCTTTTTTTAGACTAACCAAACCAAACTAGACTGTCTAGTTTGATTATGTTAAAAATAAGTTTCATGGTTAATGATTGATAAAACCATCACAAAAAGCATAATGCTTAGCGCAAAACGACACACCTATTACTGAGTATCAATAGGCACTAAGCAAAGAGACAAGCTAGGTAACGACCCAACACCAAGTAACGAGAAGCAAGCACGTGACAAAAATCATCAAGAGTGAACAAAAGAGATCGCAGATCTTAACCGCAGCAAGTAAACTTTTCTCTGAACATGGCTTCAAGATCAATATGGATCAAATAGCCAAAGCAGCGAACGTTTCCAAGCAAACGGTCTACTCTCACTTTAAAAACAAAGACGAGCTTTTCGAAACCTGCATGCAAACTAAGTGTGCCGAGCGCGAACTCAGCCCTTCTGCTTTTGATATGAATGCCACTTTGGAAGACGAGTTGGTGAAATTTGGTGTGAAGTTTCAAGATTTGTTACTTGATGAGCAATCCAGACAGACCTTTAAAAATGCGGTGAGCCAATCCAACACGCACCCAGAGATCGCTTCGATCTACCTAGAAACAGGACCGCAAAAAACTACCCTTTTGCTCGCCGATTATCTACAAAGCAAAGTGGACTCGGGTGATTTGATCTTATCAACGTCAAGCTCGCCGATCATTGCTGCAAGACAGCTACTGCTGATGTTCCATGGTAAGTCGGCGTATTGGGGATTCTTCGGACACGAAAGCGGTGAGTCTGAGCAAGAGAGACTTCTCTACACCAAAGAGTGTGTCGCGCTGTTCTTAAACGGCAATCAGCCTCGTTAATCTTAAAATATTTATCCGTTAGCCAGCCATAGAAGCTGACTCAAGAAGCAGTTCATAAAAACGTTTAGCGGCTGGGCCTGTCTTTGCCCCTTTTGGCAGAGCCAGATGCAGCGGAACGTGATACCCACTGCCATTTTCGACATTGAGCACCGTCAGCTTATCGCTACCTCGGCTTTCCACAATGTGCTTTGGTAATCGGCAATAACCCACGCCCTGCTCTACCGCACCAAACGCATGGTCGAAATTATCCACCGTAATACGCTGACTCGACTTCAACCAACCCACATCCTGTTTGTTCCCTTGGCTTTTAGCGCCTTGACTGGATCGTGCACCTAAATCCCTCACCACAATTTGCGGCAAAGACGACAGTTGATTCAACGACACAGAAGCAGCACTTGCTAACGGATGTGAACTCGCAACAACAGGCTCCATCATCGTAAAACCAAAAGCCTCAGCAGAATAATTAGTGATAGGCAGATTGATGATGGCAACGTCGGCGAGTTCTTGAGTGACCATTTCAGTCGTCTTAGACAATGACGTTTCCATCACTTGAATTGATGTGGTGCTGTTCTCCGCCATAAATTGCGCCATCGGTCTGTATAAACGTTCAAGACAACACAGATGATCCACGGCGACCACGATTTCAGATTCGACGCCTTTCGCCAGCTGTTCACTGATAAGTTCCAACTCTCTCGCCTGTTCCAACATGCTGCTTGCACGGCGCAACAATGATTTTCCATCTTCCGATAGCACCGCCCTGCGACCTTCAACTTGCACCAAAGACACACCCAATTGATCCTCCAATTTTCTCAAAGCATAAATCAGCGTGGTATGGCTCTTATTCAATTGCACTGCCGCCGCTTGAATGCTGCCTGCACGGTCAATTTCGTAAAGCGTTTGCCATTGGTCTAGGGTGGTCTTTAATCTCATCGGTCTAAAATCCTGACAGTTAATGGCAATATTATGAACTTTTCTGTGTGTTTTTTACAGGTAATATGAGTTTCAACAACAAACGAGAATGGCTTGTTTGTCTTGAACACCTATTTGTTAATGGAATTTTTTAAACGGAATTTGCTAAACAGAATTTGCTAAACAGAATTTATTAAACGGAGAAACACCATGAAACTACTACAAGTTGATTTTGAATTTTCAGGCCCTTTCGGTGAAGAGATGTCAAACGCACTCGTTGACCTAGCAAAGTCTATTAACAACGAACCGGGCATGATCTGGAAAATCTGGACAGAGAACGAAGCAGAAAAACTGGGGGGCGGCGTCTACTTATTTGAAGATCAGCTGAGTGCTGAAACCTATCTGGCGATGCATGCTGCTCGCTTAAAAGAGATGGGTGTACAGGAAGTGCGTGGTGTGATTTTTGACGTCAATCAGCCATTAACTACCATTAATAAAGGCCCAATCAACGCTTAACGCATCGCTCACTCCTGTATTGAGCAAAGAGACAGGTTAGCGATATCACCAAGTTGAAAAAGAGAGCGACACAATGAACAACAAAACATTCTTGAGCCTACACGGCATCATTTACGCAGGGTTTGCCTTCGCGCTGTTTTTCCTACCCACCCTTATGTGGCCAATGTACGGCGTAGAGATCAATGATAAGTACGCGTACTTTCTCTCTCAACACACCAGTATATTTTTGGGTGGTATCGCAGCGATAAGTTGGTTGCTAAGAGACATTGAACCCGGCGTATCCGCCAAAAAGCTCATCCAAGGTTTGGTGGTTACCAATATGCTCGGCGCCATCATCACATTGTATGCGGCGTTTACAGGAATATTTGTTGGCTTTGGCTGGAGTGATCCTGCGTTCTTCTTGTTTCTATCAATACTGAGCGTGTTGCAGGTTCGCAAGCAAGCTTAACTAACCAATGAGTTCAGATAGCACAAACAAAAAAAACACTCGGTATATGCCGAGTGTTTTCGTATTAAATCGTTAACTTTAACGTTAGGCTATGAGCGACCAAGCATACGACTTAGCGTGCCATCTTTATCGACAAACTGATGCTTCAATGCGCCTAATACATGCAGAGCAAGTGCCACCATGATCAAGTTCACTGAGTTGACATGAACGAAAGAAGCCGCAGACTGTAACCATTCGGTTTTTTCACCAGCAGCGATAAGCTCGAACCCGAACACGTCTAATGCACGTCCACCTGCAACACTCATCACAGCGCCAGAAATTGGCATCGCCAACGTCACTAACAACAAGAAATGGTGAATGCTTTTCGCTGCGATTTCTTGTGCTCTCGTCAATACGGCAACACTCTCAATTGCGCCTTCTTTAAAACGCCATACCAAGCATGAAAGTGCGACAACTAAAACAATCAAACCCAACGATTTGTGCAGCCCCATTAACTCGCCTTTTTCGGGGCCTCGCGGCATGCCTTCAAATTGAAGTCCAATAACAAACACGACAAGGAACAAAATACCGGTAAGCCAATGGAAAACAACAGTCTTTTTCGATAACGATTTACTCATGATGACCACTTTATGTCTCTAATAATGAGGCTATTTTCGCCTAATATCATTACACTTTATAGGGTAAATAAGTAAAGTTAGGTAAAGACCAAAAGAAGCCCAAAATCGTTACTTTGTGTGCTCGACAAAAATCAACTCGTCAGTGTTGAAGCCGCGCTCTTTAGACATGCTTTTGAACTTCTCCATCACCTCTGGCGCAACTTCTGGTGTTCTTGAAAGCAGCCACAAGTAATCGGTGTCTGGGCCAGAAACAAACGCGTATTGGTATCCCTCTTTGTCCAATTCAAACACCACATAAGCGCCGTAGAAAGGGCCAAAGAAAGACACTTTCAAATAGCCTTGTTCAGAACCTTCGACAAAATACGCTTTGCCTTCCGCTTCGTTCCACTCACCCTCTTCGGCAGAGTATCCACGGTTAATCACCTTCACGCCGCCATCATCACGCAGGCTGTACTCAGCGCTAATGTTATCTAAGCCACGCTCAAACGAGTGATCCAAACGAGCCACTTCGTACCATTTCCCTAGGTATCGATCCAACTCAAACTGCTGAACAGGCTTTACCGTTTCGGGCATGCCGACACAACCACCCAATAAGATCACGCTAAGCAACAATAATATTTTTTTCATCCTAACCTCGACTTGTTTTTATTAGTAATGCGAGTAAGTCTCGTGAAAACATAAACTTACATCCTTGGTAATACGTTAAATCCATTTTTATAGTTCACTTAACTGTAATTTATTCAGAACCTTATGTGAATCGTTTAGTCTGCGAATAGATTCGCAATCCTTTATTCATGAGCTGTATTCCTACAACCACCTCAAAAGATATTGGAATTACATGCAAACAACAGAGCAACCAAGGACACTTAATTATTAAAAATTCGCGATATGATTCTGGCCACTCGCTTTCTATACTTATTAAACAGTGGAACATGGAAGACATAATAATGAATAACAAGCTCACTCTGTCACGCACTGCATGGATAGCATTACTCACAAGCTTTACCGCCGTAGCGCCGGTGCTTGCACAAGCCAACACCGTTGTCCAAGCGCAAACAGCCGTTAAAAGCCAAAGTGCTGACCAAATTTTTATCAATGCTGATATATACGGGCATCGCGAGTCGGACTCTATCGTTACCCACAAAGGCAAGATCATCTTCATTGGTAACCAATCACAGGCGCAAACTTTTCAAGGGCAAAGCACTGATGTCATTGATCTAGACAATGCCTTTGTCTTGCCGGGATTCATTGACAACCATAATCATGTGTTTGAAGCTGCCTCAGAGCTGGGTGGCAATTGTGAACTCGACTCTGAAGCAACATTAGAAGAGCAAATCCCTTACTTAGAAGCATGTAAAATCAATGCTGATACCGATGGCAGAGGTTGGCTAATGGGTTATGGTTTTTCTTTGGAAGCGACGCTCGATAGCGATTCTGACTATACACCGCTAGAGATCATCGACAGTATCTTCCCGGATCGCCCAGTGGTGATCATGGAGCAAACTTCACACTCGATGTGGGTCAACTCAAAAGCACTAAAAATCGCTCGAATCAGCCAACAATCTCCAGACCCACAAGGCGGTGTTTATTTAAAAGACCAAGACAGTGGCAAGCTCAATGGCATCTTATTAGACAATGCTGGCGATCAACTGATGGAGATGGCGTGGAACAGCCAAAGCGAACTGTTTGAGCAAAGCTACCAAGGCTTAATGTTCGGACTTGAGGAAGCGGCAGCCCACGGCATCACCACCATTGGCGACGGTCGCATGTATTGGAAGCGAGGTTGGTATGACGTTTGGCTAGAGGCCGAGCAAAATCAAGACTTAACGGCGCGTGTATCGCTGCGCCCTTGGGTGTATCCATCGATGGCGATGCCTTCTCAATTAGAAGTCTTTGAGAAGATGTATTCCGACGATAAAAGCCGTCTGTTACTTGTCGATCAGGTGAAAATGTACAGTGATGGCATCTTCATCAATGGCACCGCCAAAACGCTCGCACCCTACTTAGATACTTATCTGCCCCAGTCTCCCAATGGCTTGAACTATATTCCCACAGAACAAATGAAAGAGTGGCTAACTGCACTCGAAAAGATCGGCTTTAGTGCCCACATTCATGCCATTGGTGATGGAGCGGTTCGTGAATCGCTTGATGCGATAGAAAGCATTCGCAAACAAGGTTCAACCAAACCCTACACCCTAACCCATGTCGAATTAATCAATGATGAAGATGTGCCACGCTTTCGCCAATTAGATGTAACTGCAGATTTCCAAGTTGGCTCTGATTACGTTGCAAGGCATCAACACCAATGGGCTGAAGCTTTCCTAGGTGCTCGCCGTGCTAAAGCCATGATGAACCTCGATGCAATACTCAAGACCGACGCCAATATCACCTTAAGCAGTGACTGGAACGTACACGACATCAACCCATTGGTCGGCATCGCGAACAGCTTAATCATGGGCAAAACCGGCCTAACCGATATCTATACCGCCATCGACGCTTACACGCTTAATGCAGCCAAAAGTCTTGGGATTGAAGACGTAACAGGCTCTATTGAGGTAGGGAAATCCGCTGATTTCGCCATTCTCAACCGAGACATCACCACAGTTTCAGCAAGACAAATCGCTAAGACTCAAGTGTTGATGACGGTGTTACGAGGAGATGTGGTTTACGAAAAATAGAGCCAACCGGCGCATCGAATTAGTTATCGCAACTCAAACGAAAACGAGCCAGCTTATTCAGCTGGCTCGTCTGTTATTCACATCTGTATTTTAATTCTGTTACGCGTTGGTCTCTTTAAGCGCTTTCACATTTGAATCTTGTTTGTCATCCAGAGCAAAGTAGATCTTCGATACAATCACTTCAGCAACCAGAATCGTAAATACCACTGCGAAGAAAGCAACCACGCCGCCCCAAGGGCCTGTAAAACTCACCTTATCCCCGAACAGGAGGTTAATCGCTTCTAGCATCACGAATTTTGAGCCCACCAAGATAATGTAAGTGGTGATTGCTCGGTACACCTTAGGCGCTGTGCCCGGCTTGCTTTTGAAGTGCTCGGCAATCTTGTGCTCTAAACCAATAGAGAGCTTCAACAACAACTGCAACAACAACGCCGCAATCAAAGATATAGTGAAAGACTCAATGTTGACGAAGTCCCAGTACTCATCGAAGAAGTTAAGTACTACTAAGTCCACCAGCACGGCTAACGTGTAACCTACGAATAGACGTTGTGGTGTGTTGAACCCGTAAACTTTGTCTGATTTAGTCATTCTGTCTCTCTCTAATCTAATTTGATAAGTCGCCTTGATTTGAAATACATCTTAGCGTTCGAATCGAAGCAAAACTTACCATTTCATGACACCGCCAACATTCATTTCTCAAATTAATGATTCAACAAAAATCCCCCTTGCCTCTCTTATAGCAATAGCAAAAACACACCCAATTCATCACTGTCACCAAATGGCCATTCTTCAAATGCTGCGCCCCATAAGATGACTCCATCAGCGACACACACTCATTTCCAAAAGGTGCAGACTATGAAAAAGCTAATCACTAACGCGAACGTATTTAACGGTGTTGATAACAACTTAATCGAGAACGTATCCATCCTCATCGAAGATAACTTGATCACTCAGATTGGCGAGATTGACCCAACGATTGCCGATGAAACGATTGATGCTCAAGGTGGTACGGTCATGCCAGGCCTGATTGATGCACACGTTCATATCACTTTATCTGCACCATTCAATGTGATTGATACCATGACGCGTGAAGAAGTGGCGATTCGCTCAGCCAAGATTTCTGAAGAGATGTTAATGCGCGGCTTTACTACCATTCGCGATGTGGCGGGCAATACGCTTGGCCTTAAAAACAGTATCGACAAGGGCTATGCGACTGGCCCACGTATTCTTCCTTCAATGGCGGCTATCTCGCAAACCTGTGGTCACTCTGATTACCGTCAAAACCAAGCACAAGAGCGTTTAGCTAACGGGCATGAAGATTCACCAATGATGAAGCTTGGCGCAATGAAAGTGGCAGATGGTCGTTCAGAAGTCTTAAAAGCGGTTCGCGAACAGCTGTTTATGGGCGCTTCTCAAATCAAGATCATGGCGGGTGGAGGCGCATCTTCAACGTTTGATCCGCTAGATACATTGCAATTCACATCTGAAGAGATGAAAGCGGCGGTTGATGCCGCTTCCGATTACGGCACCTATGTTGCCGCGCACATCCACACCTCTGATGCGATGCGCCGAGCGGCAGAAGCGGGCGTGATGTCTTTCGAACACGCCACCATCATGGACGACGACATTGCCGAGATCATTAAAGAGAAAGGCATTTGGGTGATCCCTTCTTACTTTACCTCTTCATTGATTGCAGAGCGCAAGATCCCGCTGCCGAATGAGGAGACATACCGCAAGACAGAACGTGTAGGCAAAGCCATGTTCAAGTCAGCAGAACTGATTAAGAAATACGACATTCAGAACATTGCTTTTGGTACTGACTGTGTGGGTGAAACCAACGTTCATGCGACACAATTGAATGAACTTGGTGCGATTGAGCAAGTATTCGATACCATCACCGCACTTCGCATGGCGACATCAAACTGTGGTCGCTTGTTCGAAATGTCGACTTACCAACACCCATACCAAGAAGGCAAGTTAGGTCAGATCGTTGAAGGTGCTTATGCCGACCTATTGATCATCGATGGCAACCCACTGGAAAGTGTTGCGTGTGTGGCGAACACAGAGACACAAAAACTGATCATGAAAGACGGTAAGGTGTACAAAAACACGCTTTAACCTCGAAAAGCGCTCGTCCCTTAACCGCAAAACAACACATCTAAAGCAAATAACCGAGATGACTAACTTGGTTGTTTGCTTTTTTTTGGATCGCCTAAAGCTGATCTCACCTTCCATTGAAAATCTTAGATATCCAATTCACTCAATAAAACATATAAATTCACAGCCATGCTACGAGTTATTTTCCACTCGATGAATTAATTTACATTTACGTATTAACAACCATATGAAAATTAAAAATAGAATATCAAACTGTAAAAATTCAGTATAAAAACCCTCTGATTATTTCTAAAAAAACACAAAGAAAATGGAATTATTTCAGCATAGATAGCTCTAACTAAATGCTAAGTGATAATTTATCAGGAGGTGCTAATTTAATATAACTTTGTCAACCCCACGCCCTTAAATTGCACATAAGACAATTTATAAAAGTAAATACTATTAATCATTTTTTAAATCAGGAATTAAACATGAGACTGTTGTTGTACTCAACATGTGGTGTTCTGAGTTTTTTAGGAATATTTGGACTAGCTGCGTTATACATTGTTTATTAAGTTGTGAACTACTTTTACAATTAACATTAAAATAAAAAAAGCCCTAATCAATAGGGCTTTTTATCCATCAAAAATAATAATTAAGTTATCGTAAGTTTATTCTATTTACTTTTCTCTTCTAGCTTAGCCTTTACTATTGGATATAGTTTTTCGTATGGCAAGTAACCGGGGAGCAATGTTCCATCAATGAGCATCGCTGGTGTACCTCGAACACCCAGCCTAGTAAACAAATTATAGTTTTCAGCAACTTCAATCGCTATTTCACTGTCTGAAGAAACATAATCGGTGGCTTTATTCTTCTTCGCTACTTTCATTATCGAACGAACGTTGTGAATGCCAGGCTTACTGATCAACATCTCTTCAACTGCTTTGTATTTTTCTTTGTCATTGTTCCAGACATTGAGTCCAAAGGTTGCTGAGTTCAGTGGTGAATCTCTCTCCTTTAGAGGGATATAAATATTTATCACCTTGATGTCATTAGGAAACTCATCCGCTATTTTCCGAAGAACAGGATCTAACTTTTTACACCACGGGCAACTAAAATCAGTCATGTTTACGATCGTCAGCTTTGGATGTTCGGAACCATACCAAGGGTGGTGTGGATTGTTATAAATAAAGTCATGGCTCTCGGCCAACGTTTTATCGAAACTACTTTGTTGATCTATGTAAGCAGCCAGACTGTCATGAACCGAATCGATAATACCTTCATTCGTTTCTAACATTTGCGTTATCTCGGCAATCTTTTCTTGTTTTGTCATTGCGTAAGTGACAGGAGAGAAAGCCAGTGTAACTAATAATGTGATGATGCTTTTTGTTATGAATTTCATATTTTCCCCATTAATACTTAGCTAACCAAAGTCGGGCTGCGATGCCTATTGGCGTAGTAATTCCTGAAGTAACACTAGTTACTTTTCCATCATTAATAACAATGAGTGTTGGCGTTAAGGAGATCCCCCAATCGCGTGCTATTTTTCCTTCAGTATCATTAATGTTGTCGTAGCTATACCCTTTAGCATTCATGTAACGTCGAACTCTTTCATCCTTACCCGAAGTCAGTGATACACCAACGACGGGATAGCTTGATGAAAACCAATCAACCACTGGCGTCACAAATTTGCAGGCCACGCACCATGTCGTCCAAAAATAAACTAATACCGGCTCTTTCTTACTCATTTCAATTACATCTATCGGCTTACCGGATAACGACATTCCGACCATCGGCGGAACGTTCTGCATTGGAACGTCTTTTGTACGCCAATAATCAACACCAAAGACCACGACCGCCGCGAACAAGGTATACAGTAATGCCGATCTCAACTTCTGCTTTTTGGTCTGAGGTTTTGCCTTAGATTTTGTTCTAATCATTCGTCATCACCTCTTGCCTTCTCAATGGCTTCCATCACCGCATCACTGGTTAAGATGACAGGAAGCTCAATACCTTCTGGGGCATTAGGGCCATAAACCATATTGAACGGAACACCGAACCGGTTGTGATCTTGTAGGTATGACGTGACACTATCACTTGGGACTGTCCAATCGCCCTCCATCGGCACTACATCACCTTCAGTCAATGCGCTGTAAACCGGATCTTGTAAAAGAACACCTATCTTGTTTGCTTTACAAGTCACACACCAATCAGCAGTGACATCAACAAAAACCACTTGGCCATTAGCAACATGTTCATCAATGACTTCGGTAGACAACGCTTCCCACTCAGGTTCTGGTGGCAGCATTTTAGATGTTGCTTTCTCGACAAATAACGAGGCAGAGATAACACTCAACAGCAGCAAGGCAACAGCACCCGCAGTCTTGATTCCATGCACTTGAACCAACCTGACAAGTAATAGGCAAACACTGACTGCCAATACTGCGTATAACCACAATTGAGGGACATGAGGTCGAAGCAAGCTAAAGAGCCAAACGCTAGTGATTAGCATCATTCCGCCGAACAGGTATTTAACACGGTTCATCCATGCCCCGGGTTTAGGCAACGCCAAAGCTATCGATGGGAATGCAGCAACGAGAATCCATGGAAGCGCCATACCAACGGCAAGAGCTGTGAAAATACCAAACATCGTCGGGATAGTAGTGGCGAGAGCAAAGGCGACGGCTGTTCCAAGAAATGGAGCAGAGCATGGCGTAGCCAATAGCGTTGCGAACATACCTTGAGTAAAGTGTCCGACGTAGCTACTGTCGCCCTTGGTTGCCATCCATGTATTTGCATTCGATGAAAGACGGATCTCGAAAAGCCCTAACATATTGGCGCTGAACAGAGCGGTGACGATAAACATCCCACCGATAAACCAACCGTTTTGAAACTGAATTCCCCAACCGATAACGCTGCCTGAAACTTTTAACACAGCCAAGAAAGTGGCTATTAACCAGAAGGATGCGAGGATGCCACTTGCAGATGCAAGGAATTGGAACCTAACTTGTTTTCTTGCCATTCCTTGAGCAGAAATAACCCCACTCAGTTTCATTCCAAGCACAGGGAATACACAGGGCATGATATTGAGAATCAACCCACCTAATAGCGCTAAAAGCACCATACTTATCATAGAGCTGTTGCCCACAATGCCATTGGTAACAGTGGTTGGATATTCTGCGATGAAGTCTTTGTCTTTGATGCTTACACGGATGTGCTGGTTGTTAAGATCGGGTGTGCCCATCCAGCTACTTACATCGTAAGTCGCAATGACTTGGTTACCTTCAATTTCAATGTGAGGAATACCAAAGTCAGCATCTTGCATTTCATCTGAATCACCATCCACGATTACATCGGGTGCAGTCCAGCCAATTTGATGTGTAGCAATAACTTGAAGTTGCGACTTGCGAGCATCCCAAATCGTAGATGTACCTTCTACAAGCGGTGAATCTTTCGGCACTTCACTCATTGCTTTGGCGTAGACAAGCATCGCGTCGTTATCCACGGTCATCTCACTTGGGTTAAACACCAAGTTGATATCAAAATCCGTGAGAATACATATGGTGGTGCATGAAGACATCGTCAGCACAGCATTAAGCTCAACAGGTTTGTTCATATCATCAATATGAAGATTCATCGGGAAGATGATGTTGTGCTTGTAACCTAGCGTATCTATGCCGAGCAAATTGAAGCGTTGGGGAAACTTCCAAAACCATTGCAGTTGCGAAACGTTCTTAGAGTCGGCCCATTTGATTTTGGGCGCAATACCTCCTTCACCAGGACTTCTCCAGTAAGTTTTCCATTCATCAGAAAGGTTCACTTCCAGATAACCCGCCGCGGTTTTATCTTCTTTATTAGTTTGTCCTGTCATGACAAAACGCGTTTCTACATACGGATGTAACTTGTCTTGCATCCAACCCGTTGTAACAGGAGTCATCGATTCGCTCGCACTTGCGTTCACAGTGAATGTTGAACACAGCGCAACGAATAGCCAAAGCACAACAAAGTGCAATGACATTTTGCTTTTAGGCATGTCTAATTTTTCCTTAAAAAATGAATAATATGAGTGTTAGTTAAACGCTCTTATTCTCATTCTTTAAAGACACAGACCTTGAGATGGATGCGCCTACCCTTGTGAAGGATTGGCTCAGTGAATGGAGGGAAATACGGAACAGTACTTAGCAGCCACAATACGACTACAACGAGTATGAAGTACGTGAATATAGCTTGATCATTGACTTGGTGGTGATCAAAATTTATCAGGTGTTCTGATAACTCACATTTGTGGACGGATTGGTCGTCTTGAGATTGAGATGCACCCTTGATAAAACCGCCACCATCATCAATCTTGTTTACCTGCAGGACATTAGAAATCGCAGAATCACTGTTTTCATAATTTACTTTGCAACCTTGGATAAAGCTCATATTACTGGCGAGACAGAAACAGATAACCCAACCCACTAATAATAGTGCGCTACGAGTTAGCTGATGTTTGTTTCGACTTGAGATCATATCTAAACTGCAGATGTCTGGTGATGGTAAACGTAGCAATACGACTTAACTAAAATAATAAAGTTCAATTTTTTTCACATGGTCGATAATTTTCATGAATCAAAGCGATTGAAAATGGCAAAAATCGTATACCAACAATCAGTATCGAAAAGACAATCTCTATAGCACATCGGCATCAGCCATAGCGCTGTCGAGCTGCATGGAATAAATAAACTCGAATCAAAACAGGACATGATCAAGAACACGTATGACCTAACTCTCTGCTTTCTTGCTAGTATTAAATTCATGCTGTTTGTTTTTGTATAAGATTTGTTGATTGAAGGACGAAGCTTGTTGATATGGGGATGAGGTTGGAATGAAACGATTACTGACTGCACGCTTACTCAGTACAGTGCTGTTACTCAGTTCAGTGCTATCAGGGTGCAGTAACTTTAGAAACCTATCTAATGAGATACAAGCTATCGACTCCATAACCAATCAGTACACCATCACCTTGAGTCAACCGGCCTCAGATTCTGCCGTGGTGATTGAACAAATCAAAGACATCAGTAAAAGCGAAGTGGATGGTTACGATGGCATCATAGACAGCGACAGTATTCACTTACAACTATCAAATAGCATCCATTACCTACTCGTCTTTGAAGATAAGAATCAAGACCTAACCCTACAAGCTGATGAAGCATTCAGTGTGGTTAACCTGCGCGATCACCAAGACAAATCGACAATCGAAGTATCACTTGCCATTAATGAGAGTGATGCCCCAAGATCGTTTGTTGATCGTTCATTGTCCTCACTATTGAAAATAGAGTTAGACCTCGTCGATATAGGCACCGTGGTGAATTTAACAGATTCTCCCTTTGAGAAAAGAAATGCAAAGCTTGGCATGTGGCAGCCGCTGACCTTCTTACTTGAAGATAATGCTGGGCTCTATTTTCTGTCTGAATATGACCCAAATAAAATCCCAATCCTATTCGTACATGGAATCAATTCAACGGCTTTAGATTTCGCCCCTCTCATTGAAAATGTGGACCAATCTAAATACCAAATATGGGTGTTTAACTACCCTTCAGGTCTGTCTCTGTCTTTGAATTCGAAAGGCTTAAATAACCTATTCCATACAGTTGTGACTGAATATAAGATCCAACAGTTGCATGTTGTTGCCCACAGTATGGGTGGCTTGATCGTGACTAACAGTATTCGTCAGTGTCGCATTGGGCAGTTATGTGATTTTATTAGCAGCGTAACCACCATCTCTTCGCCGTTTGGTGGTGTCGAGTCAGCTAAGCAAGGGGTGGAATACTCTCCCGTGGTAATGCCTGCTTGGGTTGACTTAAACCCAGACGGCCAATTTATTAGCGACTTATTTGTTGAAAACGATCAAATCCACATTCCACACTTTTTAGCCTTTGGTTATAACTCGGGTGATCTGTTTAATACCAACAGTAACGATGGCGTCATCAATTTATCAAGCCAGTTATCACGCCCCGCTCAATTGAACGCCGACCAAATTCGTGGTTACAACGAAAACCATCTCAGTATTTTAGATAATGATGATCTGTTTGAAGACCTGTCGAGCTTTTGGCTAGCAGCAGAGCAATAACCCCTCCCTATACATAACCCGACAAATCAGTTGGCGTGAATGGTATGAACATTGGCGGTATTTGCACTGCAAGCCAACACGCCAATCTTTATTCTACTCCCATAAATAAACACACGGAGTGACGCTAAGCCTAGCGAACTAGGTTTCGAAACAAGGATAGTGACTTTCTAACTTGGGATAGAAACGATGACTATCAATGAATTAAAACGCAGAGATTTTTTCAAAGTTATGGGGAAAGGTGCAGTTTCAGCTGCGGCTATCTCTCTGCCGACCTTAGCGAATGCAACACCAACTTCGCCAACAAATTTGCCTTCAGATCACCAAACCGTTGACTCGCCACTGGATGCGACTGAGATGGCGAATCTGATAAGAGACAAAAAAGCCTCGCCAAAAGAATTCGTGCAAGAAGCCATCTATAAAATTCGCCAGACCAATGATCAGGTTAATGCGGTGGTTGCTGAGTGCTTTGACTTAGCGCTAGAGCGTGCGAACTCGTTTAACCCAAACTCACCCTTTGCTGGCGTGCCTTTCTTGGTGAAAGACTGCGTTGATGTTGCTGGGCTTGAATGCACCCTGGGTTCGAAGCTAAACCAAGGCAGAAAACCCAATACGACCTCTTGGTTTATTCGTGCGACTCAAAATGCAGGGCTGAACACCATTGGCATGACGAACATCCCTGAGATGATGACACTAGGCTGCACCCAGAACTCCCTTTATGGCGCGACGCGCAACCCATGGGATCTAAGCCGAGGTGTTCACTCATCAACTGGCGGTGGCGCAGCAGCGATTGCAGCTGGCTATGTACCCTTAGTGCACTCTACTGATGGTGGCGGTTCTTCTTGTATGCCCGCTTCGGCGACTGGAATCTTTGGTTTTAAGCCAAGTCGAGAATCTTTGATCTCAGGGCTAACTGACGGCTCAACAAACGAAGGTTTTACCCATCAATCGTTTATGTCCAGAACCGTTCGTGACGCTTCTTTGGCAGTTTCAGTCACCGAGCATCATACAAAGAATGATTTTGAGACGCCTTTTCCTCGAACCCCAATAGGAATGGTTAATGCTTCTCTTAACCGTCAGATAAAGATTGGCGTCACCCTCAAAGATATCCACGGCAGGCTTCCTGATGAAGATACGCTCGCAGCCATTCGTTCTACGGTCTCTTTGCTCGAAAGCCTTGGGCATATCGTTATCGAAGTTGAACAACCAATCCAAAATGGCGATGTGTTCATGCGTAACTACATGGGCGTATTTGGCAACAAGATGGCAAGCTTTGCTGAGCAATTCGACCGCTTAGGGATGCCGCTAGAATCGATGCCAGACAAAGTGAGCGATAACGTCGTCTATTTAGCTCGTACGATGCAAGCGCGCTTAAAAGCCACTCCTAGCTTGTATATCGACTCTCAACAGCGATGCCGAAACTTCGCGATCAATCACAACCGAGAGTTCTTTAAAAACATAGATATATGGCTCACCCCTTGTGCAAACCATCTTCCTTTGGACATCGCATATTTCGACCAGAAAGCGCACTCCGGCAAAGAGATATGGGCACGTTCAGAAAAATTGATGTCCTACACGCCTATCGAAAACGTGGCAGGCAATCCAGCGATGTCGGTTCCCTTGTATTGGAACAAGCAGAACCTTCCTGTCGGTAGCCACTTTTCCGCAGCGAGAGGCAACGACCGCCTGTTATTTGAATTGGCCTATCAACTAGAACACGCAAAGCCTTGGGCAAACATAAAAGCCCCGATTGCGCTTTAACAAGCGATTCAATTTAGAAAATCATTTAAGTACGAGTCTATTGATGAAACATATTATTTTCCTATTCTTGGCAAGTCTGACGCTTGCGCCACACTCATTCGCAGCTCTAGCTCCAAGTGAAGGCTTCAGTGGCAACATGACCTTCCTAACTGGCTTCACCGCAAACTCAAGCAATCTCAATGTTGGTCAAAGCAATCATCAATCTCAAGCCGATTTAATGTCGTCGGGTAACACGGAAGCCGAGGGAATGGTCGCTGTTTTGGGTTCGGTGCAATACACCTTTGGCGCTTTGAATCACAAACAGTTTTTCTTAGGCACCTCAAGAGACGACATCATCACTGGTACGCTGGCATTTGAAATTGGATATAGACAGCAAGTGGAAAGCGGCATGGTGGTCGATTTTTCTATCTTGCCGACTCTGATATCTGGCGAAGTGTGGGATGACCCTTATGCTGTTGACTCAAATAGGAAAGAAACCGACCTCACTGGCACTGTGGTTCGAATGCAGCTTTCAAGAATAATGGGCTCGAACTTTAATCTCGATGTTGCTTCTGGTGAGTCAGACGTTAAAAAAGAAAACACCGGCCTAAAGGGGCTTGGTTTAACTGACGAAGAACGCGCACTGATGATTCGAGAACGAAAGTACTTTTATCTCAAGTCTGGTTATCAGTACTTCTTGAAAGATGGGTCAGGCATTCTCACACCTTCAATGAATGTTTTCTCTTCAGATTCTGAGGGTGATGCACTATCGTTCTTGAGCCTTGGCGCGGAAATCAACCTAGCGAAAAGATACGGAAATCATGGTCTTGCTTTAACACTCAATGCAGCAAAACGCAGCTATGATAAAGAGAATCCAATCTTTAATAAGACACGTGAAGACAAAGACTTTGGCGCCTTCGTTGCTTATGAATACGCCAATATCTTTGATGCAAAAAACTGGTCTTTGGTGTCACTGCTCGGCGCGAAGACAACGAATTCAAACATTGAGTATTACCAATCATCACAATATGTGGTTTCAGTCGGTGTTGATTACAAATTCTAAGGTTGAACTGAGATTTTCATTACTTGTAACCCGTAAACAAATCCTTTAATTTGGACATATTACCGAGAAGAACACTCTTCAATCGCCAGCAATAACAGGGAGTTATGGTGGAAAGTTTTAGTACTCAATTGCCCATTTTTTGGTTTAAAACTTTAGATTCTGCTATTCAGGCTAGAATTGGAGACAGCAGCGATATCTGGTCGGGAGCAGAGGTCTACAAACAACTTTGCTCCGCCGAATCGATCTCGGCTTATCAGCTTCAAACCGCCATCACCAATATCTACCAACGCTTTGATCATGAACTGATCGACCTATTTGATGAATCTGCTCGCTACTTCGATGAGCTTGAAATGGGCGCGCCGGTAATGGCCATGCTCACCGCGCCAGATCTCGCCAGCTTTTGCCAACTGCTGAGCCGCTACTCCATTCATATACATCCGCTACTGAAAATATTCAGTCGTGAAACAGAGAGTGGTGAAGTCGAGCTTTGGGGCGTCACACCCGAGTACATTGACGAAACCACACTGATGACACACATCAGTTTGGGACTCTATTTCAGTATTATGATCAAGCTCGTTCGCAGGTACCTTAATGCGCCAAATCAAAAGCTCGCCATTCACATTCATAAAAACACTATCGGTGATGAGTTCTTGAGCATCTATGAGCGTGTCTTTAATGTTGAAATGAAGGAGGGCTTCCCCGCCCGTTATCTCCTTTTTCCTAACGATCTTGTTCAAGCAAAACCTCGCCAATTCCAAGCCGACTTTCATGCAGAGTTAGTGCGAATCGCCGATCAACAGATGGAAAAAACGTTAAAAACTAACCTGATCTACAAAGTGAATGAAACGTTCAAGGTGCTCGCGGTGAAAGACACCAACCTAGATAGCGTGGCGAATAATCTTCACATCAGCCCTCGAACCCTCAATCGTAAACTTAAACAACAAGGTGTGAGCTTTCGTCGTTTATTCGATAAATACCGTCTTGAACTGAGCATGACGCTACTGAATCAGAACGACGGCAATATTACCTATGTGGCTCACGAACTCGGCTTTTCAGACTCGAGCGCATTCAGTCGAGCATTCAAAAACTGGACTGGGCACTCTCCTACTGAACTCAGGTCGTAACAACAGATCTCGCCCCCCCCCATATCACTACGCATCGAACGACACTCCTCTTACTTGGTTTTTGTTCTTACATATTTTCGATTCTCATGTATTATGTGCGCCCATAATTGTATGACAAATATGTAGCACCGTTTCTGTATGACCAAAGCCACCAACCACGCGATTTTGCTCTTAGTATTCGCAAACCTGCTCGCCTCCTTTTCAGACGTCTCACTCAAAGTGCTGAACGGTGAAGTGCCCACGTTCCAATATGTGTTTATCCGTCAGCTATTGAGCGTGATGTTGCTGCTTCCTTTTTGGCTAAAGCTCCCCAAAGAGACGCGCATGCAAGGTGGTTGTCGCATCAACTTCTTGCGGGCCCAATTCATCCTGGTGGGCAGCGGCTGCGCAATGATTGCCATCACACACCTCACCTTGGCGACCGCAAACGCGATGTTCTATGTTGGGCCCATTCTCATGCTCCCGCTTTCTATTGTTTTATTGAAAGAGAAACCGACATCATCAAAAGTAGTCGCGACATTGATTGGCTTCGTGGGTGTGTTAATCGTGTTGCGTCCAGAGCAATTTCACTGGGCCGCTATTGCAGGCTTAGGCAGTGCGCTCGCGATGGGCGTCGGCAACATTTTGATTAAACGTCTTCACGCAGAACAACACATTATCTCGACACTATTTTGGACCAGTGTGATGACTCTGCCGCTGGCGTTGGCTCTTGCTCTGCCTGCATGGGCGGCGATTGAATGGCGTCATGTTGGATGGATTATGGCAATAAACCTATTCGTTCTGGGATACCATGCCCTTGTGGTGGTGGCTTATAAAAAAGCGCCAGCAAACCAAATTGCTATCGCAGAATACTCAGGGTTGGTGTTTGTGACCCTATTTGGCGTGATGTGGTTTGACGAGATTCCAGACATGCTGACCCTTGTCGGTATCAGCCTCATCGTCATTCCTACGATGCCAATAAAATGGAAAAAGTACTTCAGCAGGTCAAATCAAACGGCCCTTGATATAGAGGCCAATCAGCCTAGGCCTTAATCGTCGGCAGCACCATTAAAGCGCATCGAGCTAACCCACTTTCGACTTATTCAAACTAGAAAAGGGACCGGTATTTCTACCCGTCCCTTTTTGTTTTCGTTTGTGTCAGGCGTTACTTAAGCTTAAACACCAACACTTTGTTGTATGCCGTTACCATCAGTAAGTCTTGCTGTTGCCCGCCAATTTCTAGGTTGCTGATATGGCCCGCATCGATGGCAATGAAGTCTATTTGCTTACCGTCTTTATCGAACACACCCACTCCACCATGCGCTGCAACAAAGAGGTTGTCATCGGCATCAACAGCAACGCCATCAACCATAGGTTCAGAGCCAGACTCCGCCTTCACCTGGGCAAACTGCGTCTTATTGCTGAGTGACTGTCCATCAACATCAAATCGGTATACCCAGCCATCAGATGTGTCGGCAACGTATAACGAAGATTCATCAGAAGAAAAAGCGATGCCGTTTGGCAGCTTGAACTCTCCAGTGATCAACTTTAGATCACCATCTAAATAACGATAAACGCCATTAACCGGTTGCTCTGATTCTGCCTTTGCTGGGCCGTAACCTTGGATACCAAACGGAGGATCGGTAAACCACACGCTGCCATCGCTGTTAACGGTTAAATCGTTCGGGCTATTAAGCAGTTTGCCGTTATACGTTGCAGCGACAATCACTTTCTCTCCGTTGCCCTGACGGTACGACAACTTTCTATCATGGCGAGCAGCCCAAAGGTTGCCTTTCGCATCAATATCGAGACCATTGGCATAGCCAGAATTGTCATCAAACACGCTCAGCTTGCCGTTAAGATCGTAAGAATAGGTTGTGTTATTTGGGATATCGCTAAACAAGAAACGTTGATGTTCCACATCCCATGTAGGGCCTTCAACAAAGCCGAATGAGTCTCCAACCAATGTTGGGTTGCTTTCTACAACAGAGGCAGCTGAAACATTCATAGAGGCAGCCATTGCAGCGGTAATAAGTAGTAATTTGTTCATTGTTCTTCTCCTTTCTGTTTACGTTTTGAATCTTAGTTTCTTGAATGAGTGAGAAAAACAGTACAAAATGACTTCACTGTTTACTAAATGGCGTTAATGATGAATTTGATTTATATGCAGACCTTCTTGACTGTCGCCGAAGAGCAAAGCTTCACCAAGGCCGCTGAAGTATTGGATGTGTCAAAAGGTTTGGTGTCTCGGCATGTACAACGGCTCGAAGAAACATTGAATTCTAAACTGTTTCACAGAACGACTCGTTCTATCAGCCTCACGGAAGTGGGCGAAGAGTTGTATTCGAAAGCGAAGCAAATTCAACTATTAGCAATCGAAGCGGAAATGCGTGTCTTAGACATGACGCAGGAAGTGGCAGGCGATTTAAAAATTACCGCACCGATAGAGTTTGGGCGTGCGCTTTGTCGTCATATCATCCCTACTTTCAAGCAAGAGTACCCAAAAGTGGATTTGATTCTCGACTTTGGGCCGATGAAAAAGAAGATCGAGTCTGGCGACTTTGACATTGCTTTTCGAGCCTACGATGAACTGCCTAATGATGTGATTGCCAACGATCTCGGGCATATCCGCAATGTTCTCGTTTGTAGTGCGGGTTACGCATCGACTAACCCACTTGCCACCACTAAAGACATCCATAAATGCAGCTTCATTCTTAACAGTCAAAATGAACGCTGGAATCAGCTGGAGTTGATCAATGGCGAGCAAACCTACCATGTTGAAGTAACTGGAAGCGTTAGCTCGAATACCTACAGTTCAATTTTAGAGTTGGCGATGCAAGGGATAGGTGTCGCCAGCTTGCCGTTCTATCAAGTTGAAGAGCAGATCAAACAAGGTAAGCTTATTCACGTGTTCCCAGAATGGTCGATAAAAGCCCAGAAGCTAAGCCTTATCTATTCTCAAAGAAGGGTAACACCGCAGAAGTTGGTCACTTTTAACCGAGCGGTAAAAGAGTGGTTGGGAGCGAATAACGCATATACGTTGTGAGTCTTAGAACGCCAAATCTTTCAATTGGAACGTATGTGCGTTCCATTCATATCAGGCGCAATCACACTGCTTTCAATAGCTGATAGGCTGCCGTGTGTTCGCCTATTTTGAAACACCCTCCCCCTCTAGATTAACGACCGAGGGGGAGAACCTTCTTTACCGCTGAATGTGCAAATGCGGATTAAGGGGGAGGTTTCTCCATCACCTTTTGAAAAAATAAATCTTGCGTGAAAAAATAAAATGTATTGATAAAAAGCAATCTTCGCAAAACGAAAGTAACAGTTTTCATTTTTGACAATTTCGTGTCTTTATTTGTAAGTAACACCGTGTGGCTTATTGAATAAGATATTTATGGTTACCGTTAGTATTGGTCACGTGATGTCGTAATAAAAAGGTGGCGCCATCTAGCTATTGAAAAGTTGGTTCTACAATAGACACATTTGTATCTGGACTTTTGGTATAAGCGCCCCAATCTTCCGCGTCTAATTCGGTGGTATCGAGGTTTTTTGCAACAAGCCATAAATTGAACAGGCCTCACACTACACTCCATTTATTTGATGTTGGTTCCATATTTATTCTACGTACCGACATCTCGATCAGTAAAGTAATGGGCTATATAACCAAAAGTTATAATTTAATTTCTTTTAATACCAAGTTTGCATGTTTGTTGTTATTTATGCTTAGCCGATTACTAACGTGAATGAAGTGGATCATTCCATTAAATATAAGAAAGTTTTAGTTCGTTAAACATACATTTCTATTTAAATTTGATATCACGGTATAAAAATCGAATTGTTATAAATGAGAGCAAAGTCATACGATGAATTCTAAGCTTTAATGAATAAACTTAAAAATGAGTGAAGGGATTGGTATCTCTACCAATCCCTTCACTACTTATTTATAAAGTAACGGGGCTTGCTCTCTACAAGCTCTCAATTGCCTTTTGAACCGCAGGGCCAATCTGACGCTTACGCGAAGTGACGCCTTCTAACGTCAACATGTCGCTTGTTGGTTCAGCGTTGAAAGCGGACTTGATGACCTGATAGTCGCTTTCATCTACCCACAGTAAGTTTGCTTCTTTGTTCTTAGTGTCTGTGATTGAGAAGAACAGATGATCTAAGCCGTTCTCTTCTTTATAAGACTTCATCGCTGCCAAAAGCTCGTCTTTACGATCAATCAGTTGTTGAGCCGTTAGCGTTTCAGCCACACCGATACCCACCTGTTTGCCACCGTATTTAAAGTTTTTGTAATCCAGCGTCAGAATGGTTTCAGAAGAAAGGTGACTGAGATCCGACTTAGCAATCAGCATCTGTTGGCCGAAGTCTTCGATATCTGAAATGCCTGCAACCTTTGCCAGTTTCTCGGCGTATTCACGATCGTACTCAGTCGTGGTTGATGATTGGAATACCACAGTATCAGAAAGGATTGCGCCTAAGCCGACACAAGCAAGGTGTTTAGGTAGGGTCACATCCAACTTTTCAGCGTTGTCAGCCAGAATAGTTGCAGCCGATCCCCAACCTCGAATATCCATTTCGACAATTTGTGGTGTATTAATCGGTGAGCCACCAATTGCGTGATGATCAACTACAGCAACAATCGATGCTTGGTCAATGGTTGGCGCTAGCTGAGTGACCTGATTGAAATCCACCAGCCCCACGCGGTATGAAGAGTAATCTGTCTCTACGCGTGGCGATTCTGCATTACAGTAGTTCAAGATGAAGGTGGATTCTGGATTAATCGGCTCTGGCACTGTCGCTGTACCGCCATAGATATGAGCCGCGAGCATCGCAGACATTACCGTGTCGCTGTCTGGGCTAAGGTGTCCTGTCCATACGAGATCTTCACTGTTTTCATTGGCAGATTGTTGCAAGCTAAAAGCAAAACTTGCTGAACTGAAAGACATAATTACGGCTGCAACGACAGGGGTTAGCTTCACGGGTATTTCCTTATTTGAATGCGATATAGAACCCCATAAGCTAAACACCAAAAATTTCAGAACCGTGTCAGCGATATTTCAGATTTACTTCAGTGAGTAACGAAATGTAATTTCCCCTAGGCTTTCACTGTTAATCACACCAAAACTCAACTTGGATTAGGTTAGCTTTTCATTATTTCACAATGAATTTCAATGAACCCTAATGATAAGAAAGCTAAGACACTGATTTATTGACCACATAACATCATCAACCCACATATTAGAAATAAGATAATCTTATTAAAAATGGATTATCGAAAGGCACAAAAAAGGCTACAAAGCAGCCTTATTGAGTAGGCATAAATGTGACATTCAATCATCGAGACCGAGGTTCTGTTCCTCCCAGGAGTCGGAGATGTAAACCAAGGGGAGGTTAGGAGGGGGTTCTAGTGTTTGTATCGAAAGGTGTTGCTGTCATCAATGATCTCAATTTTGACTGTTGCTACGCCTTTCTTGACGTCACCAATTTGAGAGAATGCTTTGTGCGAAAGGTCAATCACTCGGCCTTTTACGTAGGGGCCTCTATCGTTAATTTTCACATCGACTGACTTGTTATTGGCTGTATTGGTCACTCTTACGATAGTCCCAAATGGCAAGGTTTTGTGAGCGGCTGTATAAGCATTTTTATTATACGTTTCACCACTTGCTGTCAGTTTTCCGTGGAATTTATCGCCATACCAAGAAGCCACTCCCACAAGCGCATGTGAATTGGCATAGCCCTTTGTTTTTGAAGTATCGACGGCCGCATGTGACGAGCATCCGGCAAGCAAAGTAATAAGAAAAGCGGCAAAGATAAGGTTTAGTTTTTTCATGCTATTTGAGTAGATCTTCTTCATGTAATGTTTATCTATTTTCATTGTAGTGCGGTTCAGCAGTATTGAACTGAGTATTATGAATTCTCAGCGAAGGCTATCACCAGTGTATTCCGTAATATTTTCATGAAGCTCGCTCGCTTCAGTCATATTCATGAAAGGTTTTATCTTCAAAACGTCAACTTTAACAACGCTTTAAACCTGATTACTTCTTAATCACCCCATGCGATGGAGCACTTAAAAAGCACACAAACACAAAAAAGGATTGGTATCTCTACCAATCCTTTTTAGGGGGTGTTCGGTTTTCTACCTTATGAAAGGTAGTAACGCGATTACTCGTAGTCAGTCGCGTACGTATCTTCGTATGAGTGCGAGTAGAATTCGAACAGGTTGCCAAACGGGTCTTCTAGGTAAACCATTTGTGCTTGTTTTAGTTCGTCTTCTGGGTGGTAACGCATGATGTCCATACGAACCTTACCGCCAAACTCTTCAACACGCTTAATCGCTGAATGAAACTGCTCTTTTGGAAGCTGTAGACAGAAGTGGAAGATACCTAAGCGAGAGAAATCTACTTCGTGACGCTCTTGGCGCTCTTTCATTTCGAACAGCTCAACACCGATACCATCAGATGTTACTAGGTGTGCAATGTTGAAGCCTTTAAAGCCTTCACCGAACACAGCGATACACATGCGGCCGATTGCTGATTCGCGCTCTTCCATCACTTTGGTGTTGTTCATTACGACTCTTAGACCTAAAGCTTTCGTGTAAAACTCGACTGCTTTGTCCATGTCGCCAACCATGATGCCTACGTGATTCATTTTCATAACTTTCTCCAAATTCTCTTTAATTCTGTATTTTTCGAAGACTCGCTTCGGTGTTTCGTTTCGATGGAGAGAGTATATGGAGATACGACGATTAACTTAAATTATCATAATTTATATTAATGATAATTTTATGTTATTTACTAAGTTAAGTGAGATGCCAACACGTCACACAATAAGTTAAAGTTCAGAGCCACATATGTCATGTGGCTCTAGTTAAACATCCTTAGTTCAGCACGAAGAAGCCCGTTACGCTTTACTGGTTTGAACTGCATCCGAGATCGGCTTGGCTTTTGTTTCAGGCACCAATGACATCAACCCGGTAATCACAAGCGCGGCAATACCAGACATGGTTACAGGTGAGCCAAATATGCTTTGCACTAGCTTGGGTGCTTCTTTCAATAAATCTGGTACCAGCATGACACCAAGCCCTAAGCCTAGTGAGATGGCTATCGTCATGATTCTGCGGCGATCCAGTTTCTCATTGGCGATGATTTTGATGCCCGCAGCAGCAACCGTACCGAACATCACTAATGTCGCCCCGCCTAAGACTGGCTTTGGAATCGTCATTAATACCGCACCTAAGATGGGAAATAGCCCTAACAGAAAAAGAATCGCGGCAATGAAATAGCCGATGTAGCGACTCGCGATCCCCGTAAAATGGATCACACCGTTGTTCTGGCTGAAAGTCGTGTTCGGAAAAGTATTGAATACCGCAGCGATAAGTGAGTTCACGCCGTCACCCAGCACGCCAGCCTTGAGTCGATTGAGGTATTTAGGCCCTTTAACCGGCTGCCCTGAAAACATGCTGTTGGCGGTAAGGTCGCCCGTGGTTTCAATAACGGTAATCAAGTAAATAAAAGCGATAGGCAGGAAGGCTTGCCAATCAAAAGCGAAGCCATATTTAAATGGGACAGGAATACTCAATAGCGGTTGAGAAGCAAAAGAAACCATTGACGCTTTGCCCATCAAAATGGCAACGCCCCAGCCAACTACCATCCCAACTAAAATCGACGACAACCTAACCATATTATTGTTGCTCAGGTTAAGCGCGACTATCGTTCCGAGGACGATGGCACCCAACATCAGATTGCTTCCAGAGCCAAAATCTTCTGCGCCAACGCCACCAGCAATATCTGTGACGCCAACTTTAATCAAAGAGATGCCAATCGTGGTGATAACGATTCCGGTCACAACTGGGGTGATCACCACTTTCAGCTTTTCGATAAAACGCGAGAGGACAATTTCGACAAACGCACCGAAGAAGCAAACACCAAAAATGGTCGCCAGCATTTCATCCGGATCACCGCCATTCGCTTTAACAAGGAAGCCCGCACCTAATACAGATCCTAAGAACGCAAAGCTGGTTCCTTGGACACAGATCATCCCAGCACCAACTGGCCCTATTTTTCTGGCTTGGATAAAGGTACCTACCCCAGATACCATTAATGCCATGCTGATCAGATAAGGAATGTGTTCACCTAACCCTAAAACGCCACCGATAATAAGCGTGGGGGTGATAATGCCAACAAAACTGGCTAATACATGCTGCAGCGCCGCGTAACTGGCTGCTTTAACTGAAGGTCGATCGTCTAACCCGTAGATCAATTCACTGTTCTGTTCCATGTGACTTCCTTAATGTATTTTTTATTGTATACAATTTACACAAAGGGAATAGAGCAACATATATGCCAATGGTTTAACATTATATTTATCAATCAGTTAAGTTTTCCATCAAGGATATGCTGCACTAAAGAGCAACATTGTCGGTTTGTTTTAGTGCAGCCGACGGTTTATCCGATGTTCCTAAATTAAGTCCCACAAACACAAAAAAGGATTGGTATCTCTACCAATCCTTTCTAAACGTTTAAATCTCAGTTAACCAGAGTTTGAGCCAAACAGTGTTTCAGCAATATCTCCGCCGCTAGATGGAGAGCATCGCCTTTATCTCAGGCATCGCCTCTTTTGCAGCTAGATAACCCGCTTGTATCGCTTGTTCTTTTTCATTAAAAGCCGCACTTCCATTCGGTTCATAGTCCAGTCTAATGACCACATCGGCACTGTTTAGCTCTTGCTCAGACAGACGACAGCTTTGCATGCGAAAAGCCGCAAGCGTAATCTTGCTCGCCGAGACTTCTGGCGTGATTTGATTGTGACAATAGATATCAACGGCTATCACCTTTTTAGCACCGAGATCTTTAGCCGCGTAAACAGGCACAACACTAAAAATACCACCATCAACTAAGATATCACCTTGGTTTTCAACGGGTACAAATGCGCCGGGAATGGTTGATGAGGTTTGAACAGCATGCCCCGGGTTACCCGAACGAATAATAACGGTCTCTCTCGATGTCAGATTGGTCGCGGTAAGCGCGACAGGCATTGGCATATCAGACAGGTCATCATACGTCACTTGGCTGTTTATCCATTCTGACAAGTTCTTGCCATTCACCAAGCCTTTTGAAGAAAAGACAAAATCGGCGATGTCAGACATGCCAACTTTCTCTATCGCGAGTTCCATCTCTTCATAACTCAGCCCTGAAGCATATAGAGTCGCAGCAATCGAACCCGCAGAGGTGCCGCTCACCACATCAGGGGCAATGCCCTCCTCTGCCAAGGCTTTGATCACGCCTAGGTGCATAAACCCACGAACGCCACCACCGCCAAACGCAATACCGAGTTCATGCTCACCCGTTTCCGTAGAAGGTATTGCATTGAGATCGTTATAAACATTAGGTGTTGAGCAGGCCATCAAAGACAGCGTAACCAATATGAGAATGAAGCTTTTTAACATGTTCTTTTTCCAACTCTTTATTTTAAAACCACTTATCTCCACCAAGCCTTATCGTTATAACGACCAGACCCAGATTGAGCTTTTGATAAAGCACGAAAGCAGTTTGCATGCACCTATCAGCGGTAGTATTGTTGTCTGAAGTTACTATAACTCTCACAGAGATTCATAAATAGGCGAATTAATCTCAAAAACATGCCTATTTGTATCAGGTCGAACTTACGGTGCAGGTTAATGAAGCAGAAAATTAAGCAGCTAGTAGAAAGTCGTATAACGGAAGATGGCATGATCGAAACGGGTATAAAGGGAGTTCGCCTATTTAAGGTAACTCAAGCTATTCCATGTGCTCCCGCCGTCTATGAACCAACGCTAATCGTGATTTTAAGCGGCAGTAAAGAAGCAATACTCGATGGCGATAAGTACATCTATGACAGCAGTCAGTACCTGTGCTGCTCAGTCTCCATGCCTGTTGAGGCGGGTACGCCAGCAGCGACACCTGAAAATCCATTGTTAGGGGTAGCTATCTCACTCGATACCAAAGTGATGACCGAATTAGCCATCGCAATGGAGAGTGTCAGCGGCGCAGTTAAGGTCCCTAAAGGTAGCCCACAACCTCAAGGGTTATCACTCGCCAATTGGGACGACACTTTTTCTGATGCTCTACTTCGACTCATTCAGTTAGGAGACGATAAAGCAGGAACGGCCATTCTCGGCGAGAGTCGTTTAAGAGAGCTCTATTACGCTGTCTTACAAGGCGAGGCTGGTCTTTCAGTGCGAGGCGCATTTGGCATTGGCAATGAAATTGCTCGCTCAATTGAGTATTTATCGTTGAACCTGACAAAGAACGTCACGATTGATGAGCTCGCATCGCATGTCGGGATGAGCCGAGCGGTATTCCACCGAAAATTCAAACAAGCGACCCGAATGTCACCGATCCAATTTATGAAGTCGATGCGCTTGAATAATGCGGCGATGAAAATAGCTGCGGGTAAGAATGTCAATGAAGCGGCGATGGCAGTTGGGTACGTCAGCTCTTCTCAATTTAGTCGTGAGTTTAAGCGTGTGTATGGCCAGTCACCTAAGCAGTGGAGCCAATCAAAACAGCTGATTGAAAACATCGCATAGCAATAAAACAAACTGACTATTAGATCTCTCCGCCATACTAAATGAGATAAATAGGCATGTTTTAGAGAGCATATCGCCTATTTTCAGCTCAACATGAGAGTTAAAGTAACCCCATAAGATTACGACGGGTTATTCATCATGAAAAAGCTAATTTCATCTATAGGAGTCAGTATGGTTATTGCTGCCACATCATCGGCTAACGACATCAACAAAGAGTTATACCAACTGACGGATACGGTTCAAGACGCGGAAGGCAACACTTATCGCACCGTTACTATCGGGGAACAGGTTTGGTTAGCGGAAAGCCTGAGAAGCACTCAGTTCCAAGATGGTAGCCCGGTAAGATCTGGCGCGATCCCAAAAGATGATCAAGAAAATCTATTAAAATACGGACGCTTGTACAATTGGCATGATGTTTCAGATCAACGAAACCTTTGCCCAGTCGGCTGGCGAGTGGCCACCGATGAGGATTGGAAAAAGTTGGAACTGGCCATCGGTATGCCTGAGGAAGAAGTACACCAAAACGGTTGGCGCGGGGGTGATCAAAAGTTAGGTTTGCAACTCAAAGAAGCTCAAGCAGACGGGCTATTTTCCAAAGTCGACCCATCTATTGTCAATAAACAGAACTTCTTTGCTAGACCAGCAGGCGTAAAATGGAATGGTTGGTATATCACTGAAGGTGCGTACACCGAGTTTTGGACCGCGAGCAGCGCATCCGACAAAAAAGGGATTATCCGAACACTTGCTTACGCTTGGTGGAATACACACAAAAACGAAATACGCAGAGCAACAAGTTCGAAAGACTATATGTTCTCAGTTCGATGCGTAAAAACCGAAGACCAATAACTCGTCATTGTGGATGCAGTACTCGCTGCCAACGGCACATCTCCCCTGCCCCAAAAAGCACAAACAAAAAAGGATTGGTATCTCTACCAATCCTCTTTAGGGGTGTTTCGGCTTTTCTACTTTATAGAAGGTAGTAACGCGATTACTCGTAATCAGTCGCGTACGTATCTTCGTATGAATGAGAGTAGAACTCGAATAGGTTGCCAAACGGGTCTTCTAGGTAAACCATTTGCGCTTGTTTTAGGTCGTCTTCTGGGTGGTAGCGCATGATGTCCATACGAACTTTACCGCCAAATTCTTCAACGCGTTTAATCGCTGAATGAAATTGCTCTTTTGGAAGCTGTAGACAGAAGTGGAAGATACCTAGACGAGAGAAATCAACCTTATGACGATCTTCACGGTCAACCATTTCGAACATCTCAACACCGATGCCATCAGATGTTACTAGGTGAGCAATGTTGAAGCCTTTGAAGCCTTCACCAAATACAGCGATACACATACGGCCGATTGCTGATTCGCGTTCTTCCATCACTTTAGTGTTGTTCATTACAACTCTTAGACCTAGAGCCTTGGTGTAAAACTCTACCGCTTGGTCCATATCGCCAACCATGATGCCTACGTGATTCATTTTCATAACTTTCTCCAATTCGTTTTTTATTCTGTGCTTTTCGAAGTCTAGCTTCGGTATCTCGTTTCGATGAAGAGAGTATAGGCAGAGAACTTGATTAACTGAAATTATCATAATTTATATTAATAATAATTTTTTGTTATTCTCAGATTAACATGGGATTTCAGCTCACTTAAAGAAACGCTATCTACATACATGCTCACACTATAAATAGACGCTCACATTAGCAGGAGGTCAGCCCAATATAGAGAACGACCTAAAGAGCATAGCTACTCAAATCGAGTATTGCTGAGGTTTGATAGCTTTTGTCGATAACTTTCTCCTTTCGAAGATAGGATTCGCCTATTGAATCTATAGAAATGTCCGATTTCACTAATTTTCGGTGGCAATGCAATATATCTACATCGACGCGGGATAGCGTTAAACACTACAAATTAGAAAGAGAGTCCAACATGATCAACACAGAAATCAAACCATTCAACGCAACAGCATTCAAAAACGGCGAATTCGTAGAAATCACTGAGCAAGACGTTAAAGGCAAGTGGGCTGTATTCTTCTTCTACCCAGCAGACTTCACATTTGTATGTCCAACTGAGCTAGTTGACCTACAAGACAAATACGCAGAGCTTCAATCTCGCGGCGTAGAAGTTTACTCAGTATCAACTGACACGCACTTCTCTCACAAAGCATGGCACGATACTTCTGACAAAATCGGCACTATCGAATACTTCATGGTAGGCGACCAAACGGGCAACATCACAAATAACTTCAACGTTATGCGTGAAGGTCAAGGCCTTGCAGACCGTGCAACGTTCCTAATCGACCCTGAAGGCGTTATCCAAGCAATGGAAATCACAGCTGAAGGCATCGGCCGTGACGCAGAAGACCTACTACGCAAGGTTAAAGCAGCACAATACGTAGCCGCTAACCCAGGTGAAGTTTGCCCAGCTAAATGGAAAGAAGGCGAAGAGACTCTAGCTCCATCTCTAGACCTAGTAGGCAAGATTTAATCTAAGCCTAGCTAACAAGAATAGCTAAACGGTTCTACAGGCGCGCTTCGGCCCCCCTCCTAAAGGGCAGTCGCGCGCCACCCTTTCAAAACATCAACACCACAATATTTGCCGACTTGCGCCCCCTTTTTATTTTCCTTTTTCAGCAAGAAGGTATTGGTCAATACCAAGACACAGAATTTAAGAGCAGGCACGATTATGTTAGATCAAGCAATGAAGCAGCAGCTAAAAGCATACCTAGAAAACCTAAAAACCAATGTTCAATTAGTCCTTAGCCTGGATGGCAGCGACACAGCGAACAAACTTCAAGATCTGGCGAATGATATTGCGTCTTTAACCGACAAAATTGAAGTGATCCGTGATGATAGCGCGAGCACGCGCAGCCCAATCATGCAGGTAGTGAACCAAGAGAAAGGCACCGCGATCGGTTTTGCCGGTTTGCCAATGGGTCACGAATTTACGTCACTGGTTCTAGCACTGCTTCATAGTGGTGGTCACCCTATCAAGCTTGAAGCGGACGTAATCGAACAAATTAAAGAACTCAATCAAGAGCTTAATGTAGAGATTTTCATCTCACTCTCATGCCAAAACTGTCCAGAAGTGGTTCAGGCATTCAACATGATGTCGGCGATTAACCCTCTGGTTAAGACAACGATGATTGATGGCGCAGCATTCCAAGATGAAGTGAAGTCTCGCGACATCATGGCAGTGCCAAGCGTGTTCGTTAATGGTGAGCTATTTGGTCAAGGCCGTATGTCACTGGCAGAGATCCTCAACAAGGTTGATTCAGGCGCAGCAGAAAAGAAAGCAGCAAACTTAAACCAACAAGCACCGTTTGATGTATTGGTTGTCGGCGGCGGCCCTGCAGGTTCTTCAGCGGCAATTTATGCTGCACGTAAAGGCATTCGTACTGGTGTAGTTGCTGACCGATTCGGCGGTCAAGTGATGGACACCATGGCGATTGAGAACTTTATCTCAGTGAAAGCGACAACTGGCCCTAAATTAGTGGCAAGCCTTGAAGAGCACGTAAAAGAGTACGGTGTTGAAGTGATGACGGAGCAGCGCGCTGCAAACATCATTGCGGCAGAAGACACAGAAGACGGCTACATCCACGTTGAGCTAGAGAGCGGCGCAACACTGCGATCTCGCACAGTTATCACAAGTACCGGTGCTCGCTGGCGTGAAATGAACGTTCCGGGTGAGCAAGAGTACCGCAATAAAGGCGTCGCTTACTGCCCACACTGTGACGGTCCTTTATTCAAAGGTAAGAAAACAGCGGTTATTGGTGGCGGTAACTCAGGTATCGAAGCGGCGATTGATTTAGCGGGTATTGTAGAACACGTAACCGTACTTGAATTTGCAGACACACTACGTGCCGACCAAGTGCTTATCGACAAAGCAAACGCAACACCAAACATCGAAATCATCAAGATGGCTCAAACGACGCAAGTAATTGGTGATGGCAACCGTGTAACCGGTCTGGAATACAAAGACCGCAACACCGATGAACTTAAACAGATAGAACTAGCAGGTATCTTTGTTCAAATCGGCCTGATGCCAAACAGCGAATGGTTGAAGGGTTCGAAAGTTGAGCTCTCACCACGCGGTGAAATTGAGATTAACGCTCATGGTGCAACATCGATGAAAGGTGTATTTGCAGCAGGCGATGTGACAACCGTACCTTACAAACAGATCATCATTGCGATGGGTGAAGGAGCAAAAGCAAGCTTAGGTGCATTTGACCACCTAATCCGTAACTCAGCTCCAGTTAAAGAGGCTGAAACCGCTTAACCTTTACACTGAAAAGCTTAAAGCTTTTAACTCAAGTTCCTTAAATATTTGTTAACTTAATTCTTTACTGTTAACGACTTAGTCGACATTTAGACGCCACTCCTATGGATTTAGGAGTGGTTTTTTTCTTTGTGATTTACGCCGGTTGATAAAGCATAAAGGCAACCACCATCGCTAAGCTTCCGCCCAAGCAACGGTTCACAAACATCATCTGTTTTGGTGATTGCAGCAACTTTTTAAGCATGGTGCCGCAATACGCCCACACCAACATGCACGGTACACCGGTAATCACCATACCCGCGATAATGGTCACTACTTGAATCAAGTAATCTGCGTTCGGAGTAATGAACTGTGAAAACACGGTTAATGACGCTATCCAACCTTTAGGGTTTAACACCTGCACCAACACACCAGACATAAAACCTGAACGATTGTCGGTCGTGCTCTCTTCGATTTGCATATTCGCAATCGACCACGCCATGAACAGCAAATAAGCCGCACCCGCGTATTTCAAAATATTGTATAGCTCTGGGTAAAGGGTAAATAGGCTCACCAAACCGACACTAGAACCCGCCAATACGATGATGATGCCAACAGCGTTCCCAGAGATAAAAGGTAAAGTCGCAGCAAATCCATAACGACTTGAAATCCCAAGTAATGCGATATTGCCTGCCCCAGGGGTAATTGCAATTGATGTTGAAAATAGCAAGAACGCCAGCATTAATTGAGAGCTCATTTCCTCTCACTCCTAATAAGTAAAGTATTGATAGGGAGAGAGTTTACAGATTCGACTAGGAATTAAATTGCTATATAGGCTAATATTAATCCAAATTTGAGCAAGACTTTTCTAAAATAGCCATGAAACAGAAAGAATCCACCAAAGAGGTGTTAGATGACACAGATATCGCCATCTTAGAGCATATCCAGAAAGACGGACGCATGAGCAACAGCAAGCTCGCAGAGAAGGTCAACCTCAGCGAAACCCCATGCTGGCGTCGTTGGAAACGCATGGAAGAAACTGGCTATATCGATGGTTACGCCGCTAAGCTGAATCGTAAGAAATTAGGCTTTCATGTGGCTGGTTTTACTCTTGTGACTTTAGGCAACCATGAAGTAGAAAACACAGAACCGTTCGAAGAGTTTGTCGCGGTAACCGATTGGATTCCTATGTGTCACTGCATTGCAGGCGGCGCCGATTACATGGTGCAAGTGTTGGCGAAAGATTTGGAAGAGTACTTTGAGCGTATTAGCTCGATCAGAAGAGTCAAAGGCGTGAGTGCGATTCAGTCGAACATCTCAGTAAAAGAGTTGAAAAACAGTTATCGATTACCGCTTTCAGATTAGCTCCCTAAAACACATCAAACAAAAAGCCCAGCCGCGATAGATTTCTAAAGTCTAAGGCTCTGGGCTTAACGTTACTATTTACTGGGTTAACTGGCTTAGCTATTCACAAGGGTGAGCCAAATGGATCAAGGCTAAACCACCGAGTGATGTTTCACGATATTTCTTGTTCATATCTTTACCCGTTTGATACATGGTCGCAATGACCTTATCTAACGAGATTAAAGATTTACTATTACGCTTCAAAGCCATGCGTGATGCGTTGATGGCTTTCATCGCGCCCATCGCATTTCGCTCGATACACGGCACTTGAACCAAGCCGCCAATTGGGTCACAGGTCATACCCAACGAGTGTTCCATCGCGATTTCCGCCGCAATACAGATCTGCTCATTGCTGCCACCGCGTAGTGCCGTTAATCCCGCAGCCGCCATAGAAGACGACACCCCTACTTCACCTTGGCACCCAACTTCCGCACCAGAGATTGAAGCGTTGGTTTTGTACAGAATACCAATCGCACCTGATACCGCTAAGAAATCTTTTAACTGCTTGGTATCCAACTCTTTAATGAAGCGATGGTAATACATCAATACGGCAGGAATAACGCCCGCTGCACCATTGGTTGGAGATGTGACAACTTGGCCACCTGCCGCATTTTCTTCGCTAACCGCAAACGCAAACAAGTTAATCCAATCCATGATTTCCATTGGGTCGTTTTCAACCGCCGCGTTCGCTTCTAACTTTTTCAGTAGGTTAGGCGCACGACGAGTTACGTTCAAACCACCATCAAGAATGCCTTCGGTTTCAAATCCGCGTTCCATACAACGACTCATCACTCGCCAGATTTGATCCGCTTTCTCTGAAATAATGTCAGCGCCTTCGAACTCCGCTTCATTTTTTAGAATCATGCCACCGAGGCTCATCCCACTATTATCGGCTTGTTGCAGCATTTCATCGGCGTTTTTGAATGGAAACGGGACTTCTACTGTTTGGGTTTGAGTGCCATTTTGCAGTTCGTCAGCAGTTGCGATAAAACCGCCGCCAATCGAATAATAAGTTTCATCGACAATCACGTTGCCACTCTGGTCGAACGCAGTAATCATCATGCCATTTTCATGCAGAGGCAGATTGTCTTTGTGGAACAACATGTCGGTTTCGTAGTTGAAGGCAATGTGCTTGGTGCCCGCTAAATCCATCTCACCACTGTCTACGGCATGACGCATTGCTTGGTTTGCGCTGGTGATTTTGATGGTGTCTGGCTTATTGCCGAGTAGCCCCAATATTGTAGCTCTGTCGGTGTGGTGACCTATGCCAGTCAATGACAAAGAACCGTATAAATCCACCTGAACACGCGTCACTTCAGCGATTTTATCAGCGATTAATTGTGTGAAATGGAAACCCGCAATCATTGGGCCGTTGGTGTGAGAGCTCGATGGCCCAACACCAATTTTGTAGATATCAAAGATCGATAACATAGATATACCAGTAAAGAATCGGTCAATTAAGAAAGAGCGGCATAAAGCCAATCAGGGATAACAGTACAAGCAGCAATCGTCACAACAGCGAACACCAACAAGCCGTAATGACTCGCGGTAGGCTTTGCAAACAAATGCTTTTGCTTGGCTATAAATTCATTTTGTTGCTCGGTTACCTCTCCCCAGAAGCGGCTCACAACAACACCTAACACTAAGAAAACCACAGTGCCAATCAAGGCAAACCAAGGCCAAGCTATTCCGCTGTATTTCGCAATGAATACGACGGCCACACTGCCAATACTGCCCGCAATTACCCCTTTCTCGTTTGCTTGTTTGAAGAACAAACCCAAGATAAAAGAGCCAAGGCGAATACCGACAAAAATAGAGGTTAGGCTCGCAATCGTTTTAAGCACTGATTCATTAGAAACAGCCAGTAATGCAGGCACAACAACCGACGCTGCAGCAACAAGGCTCATTTTTCTAGCAACCGATTCATAGTGCGCGTCAGAGGCTTTCTTGCGGAAAAATCGCTTATAGAAGTCGAACGTTGCGACCGTCGCCATTGAGTTATAGGTGGAATCCAGTGTCGACATGGCCGCTGCCGAAAGTGCTGAGATCACCAAACCAACAATGATTGGGTTGGTATGGTTAAACACAAAATCGAGAATCACTTCGTTGCTGTTTTCAAAACTGCTGTCTTGATAAAAGACACTTAGCAGCACCCCCATCACAGCAAAGAACAGATAAACAAAGAATGCGCCGTAGCCACAAAGCAACATCGATTTTTGCGCTGTTTTAACGCACTTAGTCGCCAAAGTTCTTTGAATAATCAGCTGGTTAGTGCCATACACACTCAGGTGCAAGAAGCTCACAGCCACGACGCCGGCCCACAATGTAGTATCGACGCCTAAGTCAAAATCGAGGTTGATGATATTCAAATGTTCAGGAGACAACACCTCGCCCGCATCGATCTTCATCAGCAATAAAACAAAGATCGCAATGCTGCCAATAATCAACACTGCTGACTGAAGCATGTCAGTCCAGATTACTGTCGAGATACCGCCCGCATAGGTATACAACGCGGTAAATACGCTGATGTAGATGATCGCCTCAGAGATACTCACTGGCAGCACTTGCACCAAGATCAGGGCTACCGCATACAGAATAACCCCTGCAGAAATACACTGAACCACAATGAACACGATGGAATTGATCGTGCGAGCAACAACGCCAAAGCGGTGCTCTAGGTATTCGTAAATCGAGGTTAGGCCGAGCTTGTAAAACACCGGAACAAAGAAAAGCACAGTGAAAAAGATCACTATTGGATAGTTCAAATGTACGCTCATCGCTTCCATACCTGAGCTATAAACCCAGCCCGGCATGCCAACGAACGTCATTGCGCTGATGTAGGTTGCAAGAATCGACACACCTGCCGTAAACCAACCAAACTGTTTTCCACCAGTCGAAAAGTCGCCACCGACGCTATAGCGCCTATTAACTAAGTAGCTGATAAACAAAGTAGTTAGTACATAAAGAGCAATAACCACAAAACTTGAGTACGTAACCATTTTTAGATTCCGTTTATTGTATGTCGCAAATCATTCGCCGCCAATAGTACTCAAAAATGGATATTTTCCCTCAAAAACCCACAGTAAGTGTGACTATTATCACTAAGATAGACGATTAAACACTCAAATCGCCCCACAAAGCACAAAAACGCGATCAAATGAGATCTAGATCACCAAAATACACAAAATGGGTACGCACTCATTTTAAAATTGACTTTGATCACGGATCTAATAACCACAAAAATTCTATTATCTCTCCCGAATTGAAGACGGTGTGATGAAGCTAAATAATCAACACACAATAATTAAAACCAAAACCACCCTATATAAAATAAAGGTTTATCGGTCATGACCATTAAAAAACACATGAGCGAAGTTCCTATGATTCAAAGGGTAGCCGCATATCTAGCAATTCTAGTAGGTTACTTTTTTTATTGTTATAACTTTGTAATTATTGACTACGTACGCCCATACATTGTGGAAGAATATGCTGGTATTAGCCTTTCTGATACCGCTCAGTTCTACACTTGGCAGTCGGTTGGTGCTCTGATTGGTGCACTGAGCTGTGCATGGTTCGCAACCAAGTTCGGCAAGAAGTCCACACTAGTAGCAATTACGGCACTAAACGGTGGTGCAACCATCATCAACATGATGTTTACCGACTACGCCACTTGGGCCGCAATGCGTTTCATCATTGGACTGTCTTTAGGTGGTTACTTCACTGTAGCTGTATCTTTGATGATTGGCCTATTTACACCAACGGTTCGCGGTAAGTTGACTGCTTTTGCTTCTTCAATGTTCTCTGTTGCTTTAGTGGCAATGGGCGCTTACGCAGCCTTCATCACAAGTGTTGATGCACCTTGGCAGAGCCTAATGTGGGTAGGTGGTATTCCACCGCTTGTAGCAGCAGCGTTAATGATCTTTGTATTACCAAGCGACAAAACAGTGATCGCCTACGGTGAAGAAGAACAACAAACAACAACCAATGCCGCTGGGGAAGTAACCGAAGCTAAAAAAGGTTCTTGGGGTGAGATGTTAAGCAAGCCTTACCGCAAAATTACGATTACTTGTTTACTTCTTTCTGGTCTTAACTTCTACGGATTCCAATTCTTCGGTGGCTTTGTAACTACCTACCTGAAAGATGTTCGTATGTTTGATGGTGCAACCATCGGTTTGATCTTCTCTATCTCAGCATTTGGTTCACTCTTCGGTGCTTGGTTCTGGGGATGGGCGGCAGATAAGTACGGTCGTAAGATCAACGCGTTCGGTTTCATCCTCGCAGGTATCATGGTTTCTATCTTCTTTGTCGCACCTGGTGACATGATGATTGGCGGCCTAAACATGCTGGCTCTTCTAGGTCTTATCTACAACTTCGGCCTGTCTGCTTCTGCAGTATGGGGCGGTTACTTCTCTGAATTGTTCCCAGCACGCTTGCGTAGCTATGGTGCAGCTTTATTCCATGGCGGTCGTATTATCGGCATGTGGGCACCAATGGTTCTTATCTTCATCCAAGAGCGTACCGACCTACAAACAGCAATGTGGGGCTCACCAATCGTATGGATTATCGCCGGCCTACTATGGCTAACACTGCCTGAAACTCTTAAAGGTGGCGTCTTCGATAAGAGCAAAAAAGCTGAAGCAGCAAAAGCTTAATTCGACACTCATACGCTGAAGTTCAAATACGAAAAATTTAAAGCCGGCTGATAAATCAGCCGGTAACAAAATCCAAATCGAGTCCTGTTCCGAATGTTGACTCGACAACACAAAGAGAAATTATTATGTCTAAATATCAAGAAGCTAAACGCATTGTTCGTGAATACTTCGATGCAATGGAAAACGCAACTCACGAGAACGTTGCTGAAGTTTTAAAAGCACACACTTCTGAAGATTACTTGTGGCGCGGTGTTTACCCATTCCGTGAGCAAGAAGGCGCACAAGCAGCAGCTGACGTATTCTGGGCACCAATGATGAAGTCAATGACTCGCATGCAGCGTCGTCAAGACATCTTCATCGGTGGTAACAACGAAGTTAACCCAGATGAGATTTGGGTAATGAGCATGGGTCACTTCATGGGCCTATTCGACGCTGAATACCTAGGCATGCGCCCTACTGGCAAGATCATGAACGTACGCTACGCAGAATTTAACTGTGTTGTTGATGGCAAAATCACTAAGACAGGCCTGTTCCTAGACCTTCTAGGCATGATGGATCAAGCGGGTTGCTACCCACTTCCACCATCAACTGGTAAGCACTTCGTATACCCTGGCCCACGTAACCACGATGGTCTGCTATTCGAAGACGCGGCTCCAGAAGAAGGCGTTGCGACACTTGCTCTAGTAAACAAAATGGTTGATGACCTGTCTGCTCTTAACGACAGCGGCGCGATGGGTTGCCCACCAGAAGTACTAGCGAAGAGCTGGTCAAAAGACATGATTTGGTACGGTCCATGTGGTATCGGCGCGTCTTACACAATTCCTCGCTACCAACAACAGCACCAACTTCCTTTCCGTAACAACCTGAAAGACAAGAAGTTCAACGGCCACGTTTGTCGTTTCGCTGAAGGCAACTTCTCTTGTTTCTTCGGTTGGCCAAACCTATCAAACACACCAACAGGTGGCTTCCTAGGTATGACTGGCGGTGAAGTACGTGCAAACATGCAAGTGGTTGACGTTTACTACCGTGACGGTGACAAACTATCTGAAAACTGGGTTCTTATCGACCTTCCTTACTGGCTACAGCAGCAAGGTCTAGATGTGTTCGAACGCACTTCAAGCATCATGAACCCAACGCTGTAATCGATACGCTTTAATCCAAAAGATTGAAACGAAATAGTGGCAACCTAAATAGACATCTGATTTAGGTTGCCACGCTTACTGGGGGCCCCTTCTCGCTCCTAGTAAGTGCTCCAACCAATTCATTATTGCTCCACTAATAACTAAATCTACTAGTGCCTCATGGATGGGGTACACCCTGCCAAACCATTACCAATATAACGGGCTTGAAAGCACGGTGGCTTTCTACGGCCTGAATAAAGAGAATTACAATGAAAAAGTCGATTCTTTCAGCAGTGATCCTGACAGCACTTACCTCAGGCTCTGCTTTTGCTGCACACACTTTTACCAATGACGCGGGCGATAGCCTTACTTTAGACGGTCGTTTCGACGTTCGTTACCAAGATAAGGGCGGCGACCACAACGGTGAGTGGAACAGCGGTAGCTCTCGTTTCGGCCTTAAAGGTCAAATGGGACTCGATAACGGCTGGACTGGCTTTGGCCATGCTGAATGGGGTTACAACTCAGGTGCTAACGGCGACAATATTTACGACCGACTTCTATACGCAGGCGTAGAGCACGACAAATACGGCAAGATCGCAGCAGGTACTAAGCAATGGTCTACTTTTTATGACGTAGCATGGTACACCGACTTAGGTCGTGTCTTCGGTACTCGCGGCTCAGGTGTTTACAACCTTTCTGACTGGGGTATTGCATCTGGTACAGGTCGAGCAGAAAACTCCATTACTTACCGTAACTCGATCAACGACCAAGTAAGCTACGGCTTCACTTACCAAACAACACGTGAAGAAGTGGCACTAGCGAGTAATGCGACAGCTTCATTGAAAAACGGTATGGGCGCGTCAATCACTTACAAACCGGTTGATGGTGTAACACTTGGTGCAGCTTACCACCAAAATGAAATTGCAGACCTAGACTCAGGTGTGGTTGGCGTAGAAAATGGCGACAACATGCGCATCATGCTATTGGGTGCGAACTACAGCAACGGTGGCTTCTACGCAGGTGCCACTTTCCATGTTGGCGAAAACTGGGAAGCAGTAAGCCAAGGCGGTACGGATGTAATGTTCGATACCCTAGGTGGTGAAATCTACACTTACTACCACTTCGACAATGGCCTACGCCCTACGTTGAACTACAACTACATGGAAGATCGTGATGACGAGACAGATGGCTATGAGCGTAACTTGCTTATCCCTGGTGTTGAATACCACTTCCAGAAGAACAAATTCCTAGTTTGGACTGAGTACCAATTCGACCTAGGTAAAGATCAGTTCGTTGGCGGTAAATTCGAAAACAGAGACGACCAATTCGCTGCAGGTATTCGTTACTACTTCTAACACCCAGTTAGTCGATTAATAAATTCTCTAAACAAAGCTCTGCTCTTAACGCAGAGCTTTTTTGGGTCATACCCAGAATAATATTCAACACTCTCTATCAACCCTTATTTTTCATCCAGTCATGGCATATTGTATTTTTGAGTACGTACCTAATTATGTTACTCTATGCACAATCAATTTGGTTCAAAAGTATGGTCTATGAACTCTCCAAAACACTCCACGGTGTCAAAGCCAACCGTCACATCTAAAGATGTCGCTAAACTTGCTGGCGTTTCTCAATCAACTGTATCTCGTGTATTTGTCCCGGGCAGTTCAGTGTCTGAAAAGACCAAGCAAAAAGTGTTCGATGCAGCAAAATCGTTGAATTATCGTCCCAATGCCTTTGCCCGCAGTCTGACGACAAATGAATCCAAATTGATTGGCTTAGTTTTCCCAGATGCCGACTACCCTATCCACATGAAAACTCTGCAGCTTATCTCTACTGAACTACAAAAACAGGGTTACTCTGCGGTATTGATTCCTTGGCAAGTTGATGGAAACGACAACCACTCGATTCCTAATATCTTCCAATACCGAGTTGATGGCGTAATTGCTGCTTCGGCGACCTTTAATAAGTCGCTTTATGAAGAGTGTGAAGAGTTCAACATCCCCATTGTTCAGTATGCTCGTGTAGTTGAGGGGACTAAGAGTAGCCATGTAATAAGTGACAACTACGCCGCTGGCCAAGTCGCCGCTCAGCATTTACATAGCGTAGGAACAAAGTCAGCGGTTTACCTGACAGGTAACGTGCCAACCTACACCAACGGCGAGCGTGAATCGGGCTTTTGCTCAGAATTCGAAGATCTAACAGGCAAGCAAGCTCGTGTTATTGAAGCTGACTATGACTACCTTGATGCTCTAGATACCATTCGGACTCTGTTTTCAGAACCCACACATCCTCAAGCGATTTTCTGTGCGACAGATAACCTCGCGATGGCGGTAATGGATGTGGCGCGCTTAGAATTCAACCTGCGTATTCCAGAAGATCTTCAAGTGATTGGTTTTGATGATATCCCACAGACTCAATGGTTGAACTACCAACTTACTACCTTCAAGCAAGATTTCAGACGCCTTGCACGTGAATCAGTGAAAATTGTCGTTAGCCAGATTCAAGAGCAAGACACGAGCTTGGTTAAGCTGATGGTGCCAGTGAAGTTCATTGAACGAAACACGACACTAAAATAGAACCAACGTTAAGACGCATTCAAATAAAAATCCCGCTCAGTGTGAGCGGGATTTTTTATGATATTCAACTAGTTACCTACACCCCCGGTCTTCTCTGCCGGAGAATCAGGCGTCACTGGAGGCCACTCTTGGAAGGTTGCTAGATGTTGTTGGACTGCAGCTTGTGCAGGACCAAATGCCCACATTTTTTGCCCCATCCACTTCAAGTACATGCCCGACTCTTCCGCCGCTCTCTCGTATGGGTCACGGCGTAAGTTAAACAGTAATGGTGCATTTAACGCTTCTTTAGGACCACTCCAACCGTGATTTTGCACGATGAAGTGCGCCTTCCAATCACCAACACGAACCGCTTGCAGCTGATCTCGTTCGTAGTAGTAGATCTCTTTACGGTTTGATTCGCCTTTCTCAGTCAGCATATCCACTTGGTTGTAGCCATCAAGGTGCGCTTTAAAGCCATCGTGACCTTTCAGCAGTTTGTCTTTTAGATCCGTTGGACCACCAGCCGCAGCGACCAGAGTGGGTAACCAATCCATACCATCAAAGATGCCATTGCCTACAGTACCCGCTGGGATTTTACCCGGCCAGCTAACCAGTGCAGGGGCTCTTACGCCACCTTCCCAAGTTGTGCCTTTCTCACCGTGATAAGGTGTCATACCACCATCAGGCCAAGTCATGATCTCTGGGCCGTTATCGGCAGTGAAAATGATGATGGTATTGTCGGCAATACCGAGCTCTTCCATTTTCGCCATCATCTCACCGACGTGATCATCAAGATCTTTCATGACCACTTCTTGAAGCCCCCAACCATTTTGGCCGAGCATCGCTTCGTATTCAGGTGACAGGTGCGTCCAAACGTGACCACGTGATGGACAGTACCAAGTGAAGAAGGGCTTATCCGCTTCAACCGCCCTTTCGATGAAGTTGATCGCGTGTTTATTCACTTCGTCATCGAGGGTACGCATACGCTCGATCGACAATGCACCATCGTCTTCGATCGTTTGACCACCTTTACCGTCTGATCTTGCGTAAATAACATTACGAGGTGCAAAGGCATCCAAAGAGCCATCTTTTGGCCAATCTGGATCTTCTGTGTATTCCATTGCATTCAAGTGATACAACCAACCCCAATACTCATCAAAACCGTGCATTGTCGGTAGGAATTCATCTCGGTCACCGAGGTGGTTTTTGCCAAACTGACCCGTAACATAACCCATGGTTTTAAGGATTTCAGGAAGCGTTGGTGTGTCAGCACTTAAACCAACTGGGCCACCTGGCAATCCAACAGAGTGCATGCCTGTTCGCACAGGAAGTTGACCCGTTAAAAATGCAGAACGACCCGCCGTACAAGAAGGTTGAGCGTAATAATCTGTCAGTAGCATGCCCTTTTCAGCAATACTATCAATGTTCGGTGTTTCACTACTCATCACACCATTGTGATAAGCACTCAGGTTTGAGATCCCAATATCATCCGTGAAGATAACAAAAATATTCGGTTGCTCTTGTGCTGACCATGCCGATAGCGAAAAGCTACTCAACACACTCATCACAACAAGGTGGAAAATCCTTTTCATAGAATGTCCTTATACTGTTTCAGATTGCTCTTTGTGAACCATTTTTATTCCTACCAAACCAAAGCCAAGCTCCAATAGTAGATAGACGACAAGTAGCCAGTGAGGCATGCCATCTATCAACAAGCTAATGACTCGACCGGCAGCCAAACCCAACATGAAGACCACCAAACTGTAGAGTGCTGGCAATCGGTATTTCTTTAGTAACGCCCCTGCTATCCAAAACAGAGCCAACGCTAAGTACAACCCCATTACGGCACGAAAGATATGAGTGACATTGATAGGGCTAGCATCAATTCCGAAAAGATAATCAAGGGAGACAACGGGGGCATAACCGTACGACAACGCAATCGGTGTTAACCCCAAAACAGCGACGAACAAAAAAATGCTTTGTGGCTTCATATCCTTACTCTTTTAATTTGGCTCTTTTCAAAAAACATAGTCTACAATCAGCAATATACAAGTTGCATATGTGAAAAATGGATAGTTAAAACATACATTCACATTCGTACTATTTCACATCGAAGATAAGGATATCAATATGGCTAAATGGCGTTACCTACTCGCATCAGCATTGGCTGCAAGTTCAACCGTAAATGCTCAGGAAGCAAGTGCACAAGCGGATACAAAAAAGTGGCAACATAGCTTCGAGATTTACGCGCTTGCACTCAATATCCGTGGAGACAGCACCATTGGTGGCTTGTCAGCAGATGTCGATGTTGATCCTGCATTCATCATGGATCACCTTGATATGACCGCAATGGTGCGTTTAGAGGGTATCTATGACAATCAGTGGGGCTATTACATTGACTACAGCTTCATGAAGTTAAGCGGAAAAACAAACTCAGTGTTAGGTAGCAACCTAGAGGTATTGAGGGGCAACCTTGATATCCGACAAGGTGTTTTAGATGTGAAGGGGTTTAAGCGCTACCAGTACGATTTTGGCACGATTGATTATCTGTTTGGGCTTCGTTGGTGGGATAACGACATAGATGCCAAGCTTTACACTTCAGTTGGCGACTTAAATAGAAGTAAATCATTAGATGAAGATTGGATAGATTACCAAATAGGTGTGAGATGGATAACGCAGATCAATAAGGATTGGAAGTTTCACGCAACTATTGATGCAGGGCTTGGTAATGACACCAACTTTACCTCATCTCTCTTAACTGGACTTAGATACCAGATAAACAGTTGGTCTGACTTAAATGTTGCCTACAAATCGACCTGGGTTGATTACGAAAACAAGGGCACCTTTGAATACGATACTGCATCGCAAGGGTTCCTGATTGGTTGGGCTGCTCACTTTTAATCCAATTATCGTAACGTGTTAGAACCTGGGCCAACCCAATATTGCTCATTTGGATTTAATTTCTATTAAAACGTAAGCCTCAAATGATTCATACCTCTGGTGGTGCTCTCTATTGCCAGAGGTTTTTCTTCGTGAAACATGCACCGCCCTCCCTCAAAGAAAATCCATAAAATCATAGAGTAACACCTGAACATCGTTCATTTAATCTATCTAAAAAGTTGTAATTTTAGATCATGGAAATACAGGTTTATATCTTGAGATATTTAATCTTCATTTAATCCTTCCCGCCCCATTCGAACAGTGTTTTTTATTTTGAGAATATCGCTAGAATCCTCTCCCGAAATTTACAAACCAGAGTGGAAACAATGAAAAAATTAACCTTAGCAGCTCTTACGATTGCCTCAGTTACCGGCATCGCATCAACTTCAGCTTTTGCATCAAATGAAATGTACGCACTAGGCGGTTTCGGGATGGATGATAGCGATGTCGGTGGTCAATTCACATTTGGTAGCCAAGTCATGCAAAGCAACTGGTATGTTGAATCAACGTTGCTTGTTATCAGCACTGATGAAAAAGATCTTAAAACAGAGCAAGAGTTCGATTCTTTAATGCTTTCATTAACACCTATGTATAAGCACAGCTTCAGCGAAAACTTCGCTGTTTATGGTAAGGCGGGCGCTTTTTACGCACACTCAGATACCAAATTGGTGTTCCTATCTAGCGATAATAATGAAGTCCGCAAAGGGTCCCATGGTGATCTTGGCTTAACTTACGGTATCGGCGCAGAATATAAGTCACTAGAACCCGTTTTCGGCCACTCCAAGTTTGTGACTCGAGCTGGATTTGATTGGTATGAGTTCGGAGGAAGTACTGGTTGGTATACCACTGAGTCGGCACTAAGTATCCAAGCAGGCTTTACCTTTTAATTGAGTAGAAAAAATGAGTAAGCCTCTCGTTAGACGAGGCTTACTTCGTTACACATTTTGATTCAGACTACGCACTCTTTCTTCATGATAGTTAAGCCAGCTTCAAGAGTTTCTGTCCAAGCTTGTTCAACGCTTTCATCATAGTGAGGATCGTATTTTTTAACTGTATTGAGTAACGAATTGAACCACTCATTGAGTTCTTGCTCAGAGATATCCATTCCTAAATCTTTATGTCGCTTCCCAAGCTTTTTCACCGAGTTTCGTACGCTCGGTAGACCAGCAGAGTTATAGATAAGAATGATCGAGGCTTTAAGCATCTTGGTTTGCTGCTCTAACCCTATCTTTTCAAAACGTTCTGAAAACCTTGGGTTATGCTCGCAAAAATCCGCCAAAAACGTTTCGAGAAATTCTTGGTCAATCCGGCAGCGCTCAAAGCTTTCATAAAACAGTTCATTCGGTTTCATTTAGCCAGTCCTTTGCAAAATTTTGAGTCTTCGGGAAGCTAACAAGTTCAGAGCCGCGACTTCGCCAACTCTGAACCATCAACATGATCTAAGTATACGCCACTGTGGCATAAAATGAACGATGGCATAAGGCGAACTGTGGCATAACGTATACTATGACATAAAGCGAACTATGGCATAAAGTGAGTTGCACAGATCTTGTTTCCATCAGGATCTCGCAAATAAGCCATGTACAAACGACGCTCATCAGAACCTCTCGCTCCGGGACCGTTTTCAATACTGGTACCGCCATTCTCGACGCCAATCCGATGCCACTCATCTACAACTTCAGGAGAAGAGGCAAGAAAACCCACCGTCATGCCATTGCCGTGAGTCGCAGGCTGACCATCAATCGGCTTCGTTAAACCCAACACACCCGTTTGGCTAACGTAAACACAGCGCCCTTTGGGATCCACAGAGCCTTCGCTATAACCAAGCACCTTCATGATTGGGTCATAAAAAACCTTCGCCCGTTCAATATCTTCAGTACCGAGAAAAACATGGCTGAACATAACTAACCTCTTCTTTTATTGAAAGAGCTACCTAAACTAGACCTATAATTCGTGTTTGTCTAGGCACGCTATTCGGTCACAACTGTTGCTTAACCCATTGAGCAAACACCTGAAACTTAGTTCGCTGCTCCATGCCTTTCGGACACACTAAATCATACCCTTTGCCCGACTCAATGCTCATAAGAGGCGCGACCAATAAGCCTTGTTCAATCTGTGGCGTCATGAACTCTAACCGCCCTAGTGCCAGCCCCATCGATAATATCGCCGCATCCATCGCCAAGCGGTTATCGCTGTAATAGTCACACTGAAGTGCGCAGTTGGTATCACTTTGAGCTTCATACAACCAACGTTGCCAGGCAGTGATATCGCCACTGTGAATGAAACGAACATCGTCTAAGTGTTGAATGCCTTGGTCTAGTTTGAAGCGTTTCGCGTATTCAGGGCTGCACACAGGGGTTCTTACTCCACTGAATAATCGCTCACTGTAATGGTTTGGGTAATGGCCTTCGCTATAGAAAATTGCCACGTCATAAGGTTCAAACTGGAAGTCTGACTGGCTCTGTTTGGTTTGCAGTTTGATGCTTAGATTCGGATACAAGCGTCTGAATTCTGGCAAACGCGGCATTAACCATGATGAAGCAAAATAAGGCGATGTCGCGATGTACAACTCCCCACTTAGCTCACCCGTTTGAATATCCACGAGTTCGGAAAAGATAGACTCAAACGAGACGTTCAACATGGATAACACGCGCTGACCTTCTGGCGTCAGTTCGAGCTTTCTTGTCTTGCGCACAAACAGGTTGAACTTCAGTTGTTGCTCCAGTTTTTTGATGCGATGGCTGACCCCTCCCTGAGTTAAGAAGAGCTCGTCGGCGGCAAGCGTAAAACTTAAATGTTTAGCCGCAACACTAAAGGTGTGCAGCAATGACAGCGTTTGTTGGCGATTTTCGAACAGCCCCATGCATTAACCTCACTAATTCATAAGTCGTCATAACTGGTTTGTCGGTATATGTAACCATCATATAAATTAAACCAAGTAATCTACAACATTAAATGGTGAACAGCATGCAACAGAATCAAAAACTCAAAGTAACCGTGATTGGTGGTGGCTCAAGTTACACCCCAGAGCTCGTTGAAGGACTGCTCAAACGCCATCACGAATTACCGATCTCTGATCTGTGGTTGGTCGATATCGAAGAAGGTATGGAAAAAGCAGAGATAATCGCGGCGCTCACCAAGCGAATGATAAACAAATCGGGCTGTGAGATTAATGTTCACCTCACCACGGATCGAAAATCAGCCCTGAAAGATGCGGATTTTGTCTGCTCACAATTTCGTGCAGGAGGAATGGAAGCAAGATTACGCGACGAGAGGATTGCTCTGAAGTATCGCATGATCGGTCAAGAGACCAATGGCTTGGGTGGCTTCTCTAATGCTTGCCGAACCATTCCGATTGCGCTCGATATAGCGAAAGAGATGGAAGAACTGTGTCCGAATGCGTGGTTACTCAACTTCACCAACCCATCAGGCATGGTAACGGAAGCACTGATTAACCACTCAACCATTAAAACCGTTGGCCTATGTAACGTTCCCGTCAACATGGAGCTAGGCGCGGCGAAAATGCTCGGTGCAGAACGTAAAGATATGACAATGCAAATTGCCGGATTAAATCACCTAGTGTGGGCTCGTAAGGTGCTTCATAAAGGTGAAGACAAGTTGGCAGAACTCATCGAACAGCTCCTTGGTGGTAACGATCAAATGATGCCAAAGAACATCCCTCCCTTTGAATGGGACGCTGAATTGATTCGTTCTCTGAACATCGTTCCTTGTGCTTACCTACGTTACTACTACCAATCCAGAGACATCTTAGACAAAGAGTTTGCTGCGTCTGAAAACTGCACCAATCGCGCAGACTTAGTTGCCAAGGTTGAACAACAGTTATTGGAGATCTACAAAGATCCCATGCTCGATACCAAGCCTAAATTGTTAGAAGAACGAGGCGGTGCTTACTACTCTGAAGCGGCCTGTGAGCTGATGAGCAGTATTCACAATAACAAACGTTCTATCATGCACGTCAACACTCGCAACAATGGTGCGATTCAAGGATTACCCGATGATTGTGCGGTAGAAGTAAGTTCGGTAATCACCAGCAGTGCGATCCTGCCACTCAACGTTGAACCTTTTGATAGCGATACGCTGCGCTTGATTCAGCAGATGAAAGAGTTTGAAACCTTGACCGTTAAAGCGGCGATGACGGGTGACATCGCAACAGCGAAACGTGCCCTGATCTTAAACCCTATCGTCGATAGTGGTTCGCATATCGACGAGGCTTTGCAAGAAACTATTCGCGAGAACTTAGACTTCATGCCTGCGTTCGCTCATCGACTCACTTAATGTGGCATTTTGTTAGCAGCTAATAAGTTCGGTGATAACAGTTAATAAGCTCGGTGATAACAAGCTAATGAGCTCAGTGACAGCAGAGTTCATTCAAGATATTGAATCCAAATCTTTTAATAAGAGGTCATGATGAAATTGATACTCAACGCCGATGATTTCGGCCTCACTGAAAGCGTGAACCATGGCATCGTTGACTGCTTCAAGGCGGGTTTGGTTAAGTCGACCACCATCATGATGAATCAACCGGGTACACAGCACGCGATTGAGCTCTATCATCAAGGTTTAGTCCCTGAAGTTGGCTTGCACTTTACGGTCACCGCAGGCAAGCCACTGACTTCACCAGAGTTAGTTCCAAGCTTAGTCGACGAACACGGCCACTTCTTTAGCAACGTCACCCTGTTCGATAAATCAGACGTGAATGAAGATGAGGTGATGCTCGAACTCAACGCGCAATATCAAGCCGCTGTCGATGCCGGTTTAAAGATTAACCATATCGACAGCCATCACTTTGGTGGTGTGTTTAAACCTCTAAAAGCAGCGTTTACCCGCACAGTGAATCGCATTGGTCTTCCAGTTAGACGAATCGATAACATCCTAAGTGGCCAAGATGCACTGCGAGTGCCAACGCCAGACGCTTTCGATATGCGTTTCTTTGACGAAGGCGTATCGCTGAATGGCCTGCAAGATTTATTACTGAGCTACCAAACTATGATGCCTGATGGTGTGCTTGAGTTAATGTGCCACCCTTCATCAGTGGCAAGTGAACAGCTTAAGTCCCTATCAAGCTACAGTGACAAACGCGTCGAAGAGCATCAACTTCTCACTAGCCCAGAGCTAAAACAGTGGCTAGCTGACCATCAGATTGAGTGCATTGGATTCGACGATCTCAGGTAGGGAACCTTAAGTCAGGGCTACTCAACGATCCGTTGTGCGCCCTGCCCTTGGTCATGCAGAATATCTTCAGGGTTCAACAAGTGGCATTTCTGCATACTCAAACACCCACAGCCGATACAGCCTGTTAAGTTCTCTTGTAGCGATTTAATCTGCGCCATTTTACTGTCGAGTTGCCCCTGCCACTTCTTAGCAACTCGCTCCCAGTCTCGCTTAGTCGCGGTATGGTTCATCGGCAGTGTCGATAACTCTTCGGTGATCTCTTCCAGCGTGAAGCCTATCGACTGCGCGACTTGTATCAGCGCGATTCGACGCAACATCGCCGACTGATAACGGCGCTGATTTCCGTTAGTGCGAATCGAAGCAATCAACCCCTTGGTTTCGTAAAAACGTAAGGCCGAAGGAGCCACGCCACTACGCTCTGACAGCTGACCAATGCTGAGGTATACGATGTTTCTCATGATCTTTCTCTTCCTGTTTGAATAGCCGTTTCGTCCTGATAATGACCAGTATAATAGAGTTCACTTTAACTTGAATTTTGGGTTCAAATTTAGGTTTGGGCTAGGTTACAAAATACGAGCGACAAAGCAACCTAACGTATTGATTCTCAGAGCTATGATTTTTTTCTCTGATTACCATACATGTCGTCAAACCCGGGAATGCCTTGCTCCCACACGGGTTTATCTTCACCGACAATGGTTTTCAATGTATCAATGAAGAGCTTGGTTTTTATGGGTGCATCTCGGTGTGGGTACACCGCATAGAAAGTGCCAAAGTCATCCAAGTTTAAGTGAGTCATTATAGGCACCAACTCACCACTCAGCACTTCATCTTCAATCATCTGCGCAGTGACGACCGCGAGAGTACTCCCAGTTAACGCGCTCTTGGAAATCATCTCAACGTCATTCACTTTATAAGCGGCATTAAGCTGAAAATGCTGCGCTTGCCCCTCTTGATCGACATAAGAAAACTTATCGATCAACAAACCCGGAGCTGCATAAATAGTCGCAGGTAATGACTCTAACTTTTCGATGGTGTTGATCTCTCCATGCTGAACAATGAACTCAGGTGAAGCAACAATCAACAATCGACTTCTGGCTATCTTACGGCTGATTAGGCTAGAGTTTTTGGGCTTACCTATACGGAAACCAATATCAAACCCTTCTTTAACCATATCGACGATTCGGTCTTCGAGTCTCAATTCAAAATCAACATCTGGATACTGCTTCTGGAAAACCGCAATCGCCTGCTGAACATATTGTCGACCAAACATAGTAGAGCTGGTGATTCTTAATAATCCTCGAGGCTCTGCGTGGTAGTTTTGCGCTAGGCGTCGAGTGTTGTTCAACAATGCTCGAAGTTGATGCGCTTGATTGACCATCTCATTACCAGCCGCAGTCAGAGATAACGAACGGGTTGTTCTATTCAATAACCGAACGTTGAGCTCTTCCTCAAGACGGCTAATCTGCTTTGAGATAACAGAGCGATCAACGTTTCTTTGCTCCGCCACTTTGACAAACGAACCCAGCTCAACCACTTCAAGTAACAGTAATAAACGACTCGATATATCCATAACGCCCTTTGTTGCATTTAAAGCACCAATCAAGTGCCAATATGACTATTTTTCTCATCTTATTACAAATCTATAGTAGCTGCACATAACGGAGACAACATTCAGTCCCGACCTAATAGAGGAACACCCCATGACACTACTATCTGTGACTAACCAAAATGGCATCGCAACGGTATCAATCAACAACCCACCAGTGAACGTGCTGACTTTCGACTTGATCAACGAGATCAATGCCTTTGTACTTTCATTGAAAGATGATCGTGATACTAAGGTTGTGGTCTTTAAATCATTACATGAGAGCTTCTTTCTGGCTCACTTAGATCTCAATGTGATCAACGGTACACAAGGTGGACAAGCCGGTTCGATTGAATTCAATCACATGATTGAGAACATCAAATCAATGAAGCAAGTGTCTGTTGCAGTGGTTGATGGTGTGGCTCGTGGGGGCGGTAATGAATTTGTGATGGCGTGTGACCTTGCTTATGGCACTGAAAACTCAGCGTTCGCACAACCTGAAATTCATGTAAACATCCCAACCGGTGGCCAAGGCGCAGTTCAATTTGCAAGACGCATGGGCAAAAACAAAGCGCTACAAGCTTTGCTGCTTGGTAACGACTTTACGGCTCAGCAAGCAGAAGACCGTAACATCATTACGCAGTTCGTACCGAAGGCAGAGCTAGAGGGTTTCTTAGCAGCGACACTCGGTGTGATCAGTCAATTAGAAGTACGTGATATCGTGATGTACAAAGAGATCATCGCAGCCTCAATCAAAGATGAGCAAGCGGGTGCCGAGCTAGAATTGCGTTACTTCTTAGAGCGCGCAAAAGAGCAGAAAACCGCGGCTATTATCGGTGCGTTTCTAAAACACGGTGGTCAAACTGAACGTGAAGCGAAAGATATTCAAGGTATCTTCGTTGACACCGCAGCAGAGTTATCACAATAGACAATGACGCAATTAAATGGCCATCGCTTGATGGCCATTTATGTCTCTAACTATTTATTTATCTATTTATCTGTGCACCGATGTAGTAATTATCTCACTCACTGAAGCAGTTAGATCTGACTCATGATCGATTTCAAGTTCTCGGCCATTTCGGCATTGATGATCTCACCCGTTTCCACATTAAAGTTGTCGTAGAAACTTGGCACCGACATCGACCCCTTCACATCAGCATCAAAGTAAGGTGCCGAATTTACCGCAGACGACAACACAGAGCTTGCGCCGCCTGGGCCTGGTGATGTGGAGAGCATCACAACAGGTTTGCCTTGATACACTTTCATGTCGATTCGTGATGTCCAATCAAACACATTCTTAAAGGCTGCGGTGTATGAACCGTTGTACTCTGCAAAAGAGATGACTACAGCATCTGCTTCGCCAATCTTGCTGAAAAAGCGCTGTGCGTGTTGATGAACGCCAGACTCTTTTTCTCTATCTTCACTATAAATAGGCATCTCGAAATCATTAAGATCGAGCACCTCTACTTGAGCGCCCTCAACTAAGCTTGCGGTGTACGCTGCCAATTGTTGGTTAATCGATGCTTTACTGTTGGTCGCGCCAATCGCTAATACTTTCATTGTTGATCCTCGAATTTGGTTAGAAACATTTCTCTAAAGTTTGAAAAGGCACATTTGGCGCTAAACCAAAGTACGTTTGTAATGCAGCAAGGTACGTAGGCTCGTCTTCAAGTAGCCATTCCTCTGTTGAGCCATTTTTGCTAATTTTAATTTTCTGGTTAAGCAGCGTGACAATCCCACCTTCAATCGGCAGTGCCGCAATACAGTTTGATGTAAAAATGGATTTCGGACTTTTTGAAGTGAAGAAGTTGCTCGACTCTAAGTCGTTGGCACCCACATACGTCATGTCTAGGCTGTAGACGTTCATCCACTCATCACCCTGCTTTATCTGCAGTAAGAAGCCATATCGTTCGTCTTCGATAAAGCGGAAGGTCTGTAAGTCATTAGATTGCTCTATATTGGTTTCAATCAGCAATGGAGCACGAGGGGTAAAGGTGCCAAAGCCCGCATCCACCAACCACTGTTTGCCTTCAATCGTCGCCAACGTCACTCGATGGCTACGCCCGGTAGGCTCTCCCGCTAGGTGTACTCGACCAAGCAAGGATCTCGCTTCAAAGCCCATATGAGTTAACACATTCAGCAACAACCCATTAAGTTCTTGGCAATAACCACCTCGCTGATTAACCACCAGCTTTTCATGCAATGCCTCTTGAGACAGTTGAATAGGCAGCCCCTGAACCACATCAAAATTCTCGAACGGAATGGTTCGGTGTTGATGTCTATGGATCGCTGTTAGGTTTTCGATCGTGATGTCATTGGGTTGAGATAAGCCGATTCTCGAAAAGTATTCAGTTAATTGATTCTGTTCCATGTCCTAGCCCTTGATGCATTGTTCTCGCCTTATTGCTTCTTTCTTTCGTTTCTTTAGAGCTAACTTCTGAATGTTCAGTTTTTAAGCATGTCGCTTTTAAACATCTAGCTCTTAAAGTGATAAGACGATGAGTTGTGTTTTTAGATTGGGGATGATGATAGAACCTCAAGTTAACTTGAGGTAAAGCGATATTTTCAAAAAATAGGAAATAATTTAAAAATACTTATAAAGCAGTTGATTACGAAAGGTTAAACATAGACTGGCATTGCACAGATAAAAATAAGCACACCCAAAATACAGTGAGTGTGCTTTATCGAAATACTATTTACTTAAATTGGTTTAATGGGCTGACACCAGAGTAAGCGACTCCAGATAGCTCGGCCATTTCGCGATTCCATGTTGCTAGATCGTGAGGGTTAAACTGATTCAAATGATCATGACCGCACGCTCTCGCCATCACTTGCATCAATTCAGTCGAGGCTTCGAAGAAATTCTTCAATTGATTCGATGCCTTCTCGACATTTAAGCGTTGGCGTAAATCGGCTTTTTGAGTCGCGATGCCCGCCGGGCAATTATTGGTGTTACACATTCTGGCAGCAACACACCCAATCGACTGCATGGCACTGTTCGAAATAGCGACACCATCTGCGCCAAGCGCCATCGCTTTTACGAAGTCCATCGGAACACGAAGCCCACCAGTAATGATTAAGGTGACTCTGTCACTTACGCCTTGTTTATCTAGATAGGCTCTGGCACGAGCAAGTGCTGGAATGGTCGGCACACTAATATGGTCACGGAACATTTCTGGCGCCGCTCCAGTACCACCGCCTCGACCATCCAAAATGATGTAATCGGCACTGGCATCGAGTGCAAACTGAATATCTTCTTCGATGTGATTAGCACTTAACTTAAAGCCAATTGGGATTCCGCCTGTCACTTCTCGAACTCGGTCGGCGAAATTTTTGAAATCCTCGACGGTTTTTAGATCAACAAAGGTGGGTGGTGAAATCGCGGCGGTACCTGCTTCAATGCCCCGCACTTCTGCTATCTTGCCAATGTTCTTCGCACCCGGTAGGTGACCGCCTGTTCCGGTTTTAGCGCCCTGCCCACCTTTAAAATGGAAGGCTTGAACATTTTTGAGCTTAGATTCATCGTAACCAAATTGTGCGCTGGCTAATTCATAAAAGTAGCGAGAATTGGCCGCTTGCTCTTCGGGTAACATTCCACCCTCGCCCGAGCAAATTCCCGTTCCCGCCAGCTCCGCGCCTGTCGCTAAAGAGATTTTCGCTTCTTCAGATAACGACCCAAAACTCATATCAGAAACAAACAAGGAGATGTTCAATTTGAGCGGCTTTTTCGCTTTTGGCCCAATAATAAGCTCAGTACCGACTGGCACATTTTCCAATAACGGCTTGGTCGCCATTTGTGCAACCATCACTTGAATATCATCCCAGTGAGGTAATAGATATCTTGGGACACCCATTGAAGTCATTGGCCCATGGTGACCTACTTTGGATAAGCCATCTCGTGCTAATTGATGAATGAATTCGACCGTGGGCTCTTCTTTGGTTGCAGAAGCCGCAGGTGAGAGATCGGGCGTTGCCGCTTGGATATGAACATCAGGGCCTTCTTGACCCACTTGCTCAGCAGTAAACTGTTTATGGGTGCCATCGCAAAAAGGGAGGTTGTTCGAATACTTACAGCGGCACAGATAAGCGTCGCCGCTTTCCTCGGCCACGAAACTCTTTGGTTTGAAGCCCGTTCCTGCATGAGACCCATCACAAAACGGTTGGTTTTTCGATTTGCCACAGGTACAGAAGTAATACTCCTCGCCTTCGGTTAGCTCGACCTTAACGGGTTTGTTATCCGCTATTACTGGATTATTCATAGTTCGCTCACCTTTTCTTTCTTATGATTTGATGACTGAAGCGATGACTTGCTCACAAGAGTAAAGTAAAGGTGAGATACGCGGCGAATTCAATAAATGAGCCAGTGAAAACAAGCTTGATAGACAGCCTCAAAACAGAAATCTTGCTGACTCAACACAAACAAAAATGGCCACCAAATCGGCAGCCATTGTGTTTTAAATCTGAGTCCAAGCTAAACGGGAAGGGTTAATCAAATAACTCGATGACCAGCTTGTTGTCTTTAATCACTAGATTAGGTTCCGATGACTTGATCAATGACTCTTGAACCTTATTGCTGTCCAATTTGTAAACCGGTGACTGGGACAAAGCAAAGCCAATCATAGAAACGGCAGGCTTAAGTAACTTCTCTATTTCAGGAGAAAGCTGCTTTCCCTTCTCCTCAAAGCGCTCAAGACGCAGAGACTTTAAGTAGACCTCACCACTCTCTTTATCGTATTCGGGAATCGCGCTGAATTCGATATCCAGATCTAGCCCCATGTTTGGCATGTTAAACACTTGAACCGTTGCATTGGTATTCGCCAAAACAGACACTCGCTCGGCATCAGCTCGACCAATTTGCACCGCTAAGTCATCAACCGCCACTTGCGCATACATAACGTTTTGCACACCGACTTCTTGTTCTAACATCACCGAATCTTGCAGGTAGTTCGTCATGTCTTGTTCAGTAACGCTGTAGCTAACACAACCACCTAGCACCAGCGCAGAAGCTGCCAAAATGAACTTTTTTGCTACGTTAATTATCATCAATATCAGCTCTTTATCGTTAGTGATTAGCGCGGAGTTTACTGTGTGATCATCAATAAACAAAACAGTAAAAACACGATATTCGTGAATACCTTTAATTAATAAGCATAAATATCAGTAAGTAAAGCACCAGATTAGCTTTCCCGCTTGAGATAATGACACTTGTCAGCCAAACGCCATCAGATTTGTGTGCTCGAATTAATTGAATTTTGCTTCTAAGCTTATGGATATTTAGGGGGCTTACTGAAGGTTTCATCATGGAGTCGAAACATGAAGAGTGAGCACAATGCGATCAAAAAGAGTATCACCTGAGCCAATAACTCGTTCTGTGATTCTGTTATGCAACACCGCATGCCTGCACCATAGTCAGTGGGTAGGAGAGCTGCGTCTCCATAACTGGGAAGCTCAAGTTGCAGAAACGACAGAACAGGCCATTCACTTACTTGATAGACGCAGCGAAAGCTACGCACCAATTGTCGTTTCTTGTCTAACATCATCCTCAATCGACAAACAGTGTGAGCAAATATCAGCGTTAAAGGTTCACTCTCCAAGTTTAAAAGCAATCGCTATCTGCAACCAACCACCAAGCCGCAACTTATCGCTCATTAAGCAAACCTTTTGGGATTATTACCACCTACCTATTGATACAGAATGGCTTTGTCGAAATTTAGGGCATGCGTATGGCATGGTAGATACCAAGCAAACTAAACCTAGGCCTGCCTTGTGCCATGAATGTCAATTGGTAGGTCAATCCAGAACCATCCAACAACTTAAAAAGAAGATAGCCAAGATCGCTAACAACGATTTTCCAGTGCTGATTCAAGGGGAAACCGGAACAGGAAAAAGCCTATGTGCGCGTTTAATACATGAGGCCTCAGCCCGCAGTAAAAAACCTTTCATCGCTGTAAATTGTGGCGCAATTCCACAATCCCTGATTCACTCAGAGTTATTTGGCTTTGAAAAAGGCTCGTTCACGGGTGCAAACAAACGCTACGTCGGACACGTGGAAAGAGCGAATGGTGGCACACTATTTTTGGATGAGATCGGCGACCTTGAACTTTCGCTGCAAACTTACCTGCTCCACTTTCTTGAAAATAGTTCGATAGAACGACTCGGTAGTAATAACCAATTGCCCGTAGATTGCCGTGTAATTTTCGCCACCAACGTCAATATCGAACAAGCCGTTGCTGCGGGTAAATTTCGAAAGGATCTCTTTCATCGCATCAATGTACTTCCATTAGACCTAGTACCACTCAATGATCACAAAGAAGACATTGAAGATTTGGTTCGATTTGAACTGAAGCACAATTACGCATCCAAAACCAAACTGCCTAGTGACACCCTTGAGCAAATGAAACAGTACCATTGGCCGGGCAATGTTAGAGAGTTATTCAACTGCATAAAAAGGGCGATTGTTCTTTCTAATTCAAGCGCCCTCTCTACTCGTCATATGGGGATTCAATTGAAAGACGCGTCGCCCGATACTGAGAGTGACGCACGACTGTCTTCAAAAAATGTTCGTCGAGTGATTCAGCTACACCACTACAATATTTCCCAATCCGCTAAAGCGTTATCTATCTCTCGGACAACCTTATATAAGCTGATCAAAAAACATCAGATAGTAATTTAAGTCGCCTGGCTAGCTAACTAACTAACTAATAAAGCAGCCTAACGAACTAGGCTGCTTTGGAGTTTAGTTGTACTCAATTAATGAAAGTACTTATGGCTCAGGAACAGTAAACGGACAAACATCACAGGTTGCAATGTTCGATGTTTCCATAAATGCTTGTTGCAAGAACAGCGAGTCAAACGTTGCTGTCACTTGATTAGATAGCATTCCTGCAGTTCCGGTTGGTAACACATTTGGCGCATAAGTTTTACTTACTTGTGTACACACTTGGCCAATCGCATCACCAAAGTTCGGTATCCACTCTCCTTCACCCGTTTTACAAGCAAACAGCTCAGGGTCGGCACTTAATGCACTACACATATTGCCAGCACCACATGTGGTCACATCCTCAAGATCATCACAAGGTAAAGCAAAGTCGAGGTAATAACTGCTGTTGACTACTTCAGTAGGTAAATCAGAGCGGCTCAAAGAGTCATCCTTAGAATCCACCAGCGATTCAATGGCTAATGGGATATCACCGGTATTACATATTTCAACATCATAGGTTTTCTTAAGCACAACTTGACCGCCATCAACCTCTAAGAAGCTATTACACACCTTAGAAATTTCAACCATCGGGCTCAAGTCTATTGGTGGACAATTGTAGGCCACTGGCGCTTGAGCATTCACGATAAGCCCATCAAGATCCACCGAACCATCTATGACACCGACAGCACCATTATTTACAGACAAGTAATTACCCATGAATGAGAATGACTCACCGACACTCCACACTTCATCACCATTACCAACCACTGGAAGCGCGCCTAAGATTGGTGACTCCGATAAAAAGGCCACTTCGTAATCACCATTGGTGCCTAACGAACCTGGACCAGTATTGGTTACCATCACGGTGTAATCGATGTTAAACATGCCATCAACCGTAAAGCTGGTTGTGTTACAAGTCGCCGCTATGCTGATGCTACATAAACTGAATGAACCGACAACGAAGTCAGCCAAAGATGCATCAATCGAACGAGAAGCTCGTGACTCAACTAAGAAGCTACTGAAACAAGGAATGTCGCTGATACCAAACTCATCGTTCAACAACGCAGATAAATTCAGACGTCCTTCAACAAAGCTCTCCGTCGGAATAGACGTAGTTTCACCCGTTTTAGCTAGATAATCCCAACCTTGTACATTGGGTAGAGCAATTGCCCCGATAGAATCATCATTTGAAATCGCACATATCTTATCGACACCGACTGCGCCACTGCCACATCTTGCACCAACGAAATCATTCGATTTAGGGTCTCCAGCCGTCTGGAACAGTCTGGTCATGTTGTCGGTAACATCGCCATTATTAAAATCCCACTGCAATACTTCTATATACGGATTACCGCCACTGGCTTGTGGGAATGAAATCAACACAAGGATGTCTCCATTGACATGCTGCCCAACAAAGTCGCCTTTGGTTTGTCCATCCGGTAACCCTACTTGGTCTTGTAGGAACCAGAATCCAATGTACATATCACCATTATTCGCATATCGGTCTGCACCAAAGTAAATCAGTAAATCGCCTTCGCTTTCAAAGGCAGCGGCATACGCATTAGTAAAGTCATCTTTCGGTTGTGGTGACGCCGTACGGAACGCCCAATTTGTAATGTCGGAATCATCTTTTGATCCACCTTTCCAAAAGATTTGGTCGATACCGTTACGGTCTTTTTCGAAAAACTCTGCAATCCCAACCATGCTGTTGGGATCATTTACATCGTCCCAATCAATACCACTATTATCACTGGTCGCATTACCATCAAGTTCCATCACATCAACAGTAGCCCACGCCAACTGGGGGCTACTAAACAACAAAAGCACACTAAGTAAATAATTTATAACCTTCATGTTCTCTCTCCATTTGTTCATACTTATGCTTTTAGGGTTTTCTGCCTTGCCCAAATTGGAGAAAATCCTTTAGCAATTCGTAGGTTCGATAGAGCATATTCCAAGCCAAGTTCAACTAATTGATTTGATTGATGTTTATATATTGACGGAACACCTTTATTGGACGCTTTGTTATCATTTGTCCATAGACCAGAGATTTGACCAAACAATCAAGGACTTGAAAGGGTGAACAAAGTGTCTAAGTCAGACATCTTTAGAACTTTGATTCGAGAAGAGTGATCTTTAAAAGGTACAATAGCGTAGCCATTTTAAGATTATCGAATAACAAGCGATTGAATCGAAGGGTGCCGACTTAACGGGTAACTGAAGGTTCTTCTAGCTAAGCCACTGGCGAATAAACAATGACACAACTGACGATATTTTATGATGGGACTTGTCCATTGTGCGCAAAAGAGATGGCGGCACTTGCCAAGCATGATATCGAGAATAAGATTCAAACCATTGACATCTACAGCGAATCCTTTTCAGACTACCCTCAGATTGATGCGGACGCAGCCAACACCATTTTGCATGCACTGGATGAGAACGGCAAAGTGCTGTTAGGTTTAGACGTGACCTACCAAGCTTGGCGCTTAGTAGGAAAAGGTTGGCTATATGCTCCATTGCGTTGGGCGATATTTAAGCCAATCGCAGATTGGTGTTATTTACGATTTGCCAAGAACAGATATAAAGTCTCTTTCTGGCTAACTGGAAAATCACGCTGCAACGGAAACAGCTGCATTAAATAGGGTTGAGTTAAGACATGCCGCTGGCGACTTTGTAGTAAACGATGCCAAACAGAGCTGCGAATACCAATACCGTAACGGCCACTTTCAACCAAATAAATCTCATGCTTTGTCCTTTTAATTCTGTTTACTGTTTCGCGAGACAAGTTACCACAACAAAACATTCGGTTGTGTAATGATTGGCAGAACTTTGTAGTCATACCAATCACAGTAAGTAAGTGATCAAAAATAGCGCAGGAAAAAAGCTAGGGTGAACAGTTATTTACTACGATTGGTATCAACCTTGATTCTCAGAGAGAACCTTTATGTCGGCAAAAGAGAGAAACCTTCCCACACATCGAATTTCTAGATTCAGTAAGTTTGCCTCATTGGCGACAAGGGTCGCGGGCAACGTGCTAACGGAAGGCACCAAGCAGCTTGCACAAGGCAACAGACCCAAAGCAAAAGACTTACTGTTAACGCCACAGAACATTGCTCGCCTGACCGATCAACTGGCGCACCTACGTGGCGCTGCGATGAAGCTGGGGCAGATGCTATCAATGGATGCGGGCGATGTTCTAGAGCCAGAATTAGCCGACATTCTTTCTCGCCTGCGCTCCGACGCTGACCCACTGCCAACAAAGCAGCTCAATCAAGTCTTAGAGAGCTCGCTTGGGCACCAGTGGAAAACCGAATTCCTTTCCTTCAACTTTAAACCGATTGCCAGTGCGTCTATCGGACAAGTTCACCAAGCCTATAGCGATGCCGGGGACAAACTCGCCGTCAAAGTCCAATACCCAGGCATTCGAAAAAGCATCGATAGTGATGTGGACAACGTCGGCACACTGCTCAACATTGTTGGCTTGATACCAAAGTCGGTCGACTACAAAGGCTTGTTAGAAGAGGCAAAAAAACAGCTCCATGATGAAGCGGACTACGCTCGAGAGGCTGGCTATGCAACTCGTTATCACAATGCATTAAAAGAGCACTCTCACTTCGTCGTACCTAAGATTCATCCGCAAGTCTCTTCAGAATCCGTGCTCGCCATGGACTTCATTGAGGGCATTTCGATAGAGCAAATTGAAGGTTATGATCAAAGTACTCGAGATTTTGTGATGCACAGCTTGCTCGAACTCATGTTCAGGGAATTGTTCGATTTTAAGATGGTGCAGACCGACCCCAACTTCGCCAATTACTTGTATGTGGCACAAACACGACAGATTGGCTTACTGGATTTCGGTGCCACCCGTGAATACAGCGACCGCTTCAGTGATGGTTATCGCATAGCTTTCACATCTGTAGTCAATCATGATGAGCAAGGGTTAAACAAAGCCCTAGAGCAAATTGGATTTTTTAGCGAGACCATCCTCCCAGACCAGCGCCAAGCGATTCTTAACTTAGTGACTATGGCGTGTGAACCCATGCTTGTCGATGAAGATTACGACTTCAAAGCCAGTGGTTTAGCACAAAGGCTTCGTGAAGCAGGAACCATACTCAGCATGGAGCAAGAGTATTGGCACACACCACCAGCCGATGCCCTATTCCTCCACCGAAAGATCGGAGGCATGTACCTGCTGGCATCTCGTCTTGGAGCCAAGGTCAATATCAGGCGCTTGGTGGAGCCCTATTTGCTAAGCGACAATTGACACTCAAGCGACAGCTGATACTGGAGCGATTCTGGTCTTTAAAGTGATCATTTTAAGTCGCTGAACAGTAATAACAGTTACGCCAACTAAAATGAGTCAGACTTATGAAACATTCACTGCTGTGCTCCACCGCCCTAATATCGAGCCTAACAAGTTCATTCGCTTTTTCAGCAAGCTGCCCTGAGATACTCAACGGCAAACAAAGGCTGTTAAATTCAAACGAAGAAATTGAGCTGTGTGAAGAGTTTCAAGGCAAGACTTTATTGATCGTCAATACGGCAAGCCAATGCGGTTTCACGCCACAGTTCGAGCAACTTGAGCAGCTTCACCAAACGTATAAAGATGAAGGGTTCACGGTTGTTGGTTTCCCAAGCAATGATTTTCGCCAAGACAGAGGAAGCGAGGAGCAATCCGCTAAAATCTGCTACCTAGATTATGGTGTGACTTTTCCGATGATGGCGCGCGCTTCACTCTCAGGGCCAGACGCAAACCCAGTCTTTGCCGAAATCCAACATCAAGCCGGTATCAAACCGAAATGGAATTTCTACAAGTTCTTGGTCAGCAAAGAAGGCAAAGTGATAGCAACCTTCCCGAGTTCTACATCGCCAACCAGTAGTACCCTCAAAAATGCAATAGAGCAGCAGTTATGAGGTCAGATTACTTGGAGACAACTCAAACACGCAACACCATGGCCAAGCTCGGTTATATGGGTTTAATACCCTTTTTATTCGGCGTACTGTTATCACTCACCGACAGCCAATTCTTTAGCTTTAGCGGAGAATCACTCTTCATCACCTACAGCGTGGTTATCTTGAGCTTTTTGTCGGGCATCTTGTGGGGCAATGGGATAGATAACTTCGAAAGCCAATCCAGCAACAAGGCTCTGATTCTAAGCAATGTTATTGTGTTAGCTGCGTGGCTAGCGGTGCTACTCGGTGAGCAACAAGAGTTTCTCACCACTCTGATTCTTATCATTGGCTACATTGCGGTTTGGCGAGCGGAGAGGTCAATGAGAGAAGAGAACCAAAGTGAAGGCCCAGACGGCTATTTTGATATGCGAACCCGACTGACCTCTAGCGTGGTGTTGATGCACGGTATCGTAATGTTGACCTAAGCGCGTGATGCCTGCATCTAAATAGACACAATGGAACGGGAACTAGACGATGAGCTGCATGATCAGACGAGGCTCATCGTCACCGAAATAATTGCTCTCTTCCTTGATGGTGACGAACCCCATCGACAAGTACAGCTCACAAGCCGAGTTGTTATTTGGATCAACAGTAAGCAACAGCTTGGAATCTTGTGGCAATGTTTCTATCGCCTGCTGCATCAATGAACGGCCAATCCCCATGCCTCGGTAAGCAGTATCTACAGCCAGTGACAAAACCCAATACTCTTGTTGTTTGTCGGTTGGCGTCATTAACACGTAGCCCGCAACCTGCGAATCCTGTTTCGCCACCAACAAGCCCTTCCCCCAGCAATCAAATGCCTGACGAAAGAAAAACAACGGATAGGCGTGATCGCCAAATAAAGCATGTTCCAATTGGTAAATATTAGCGAGCTCTTGTTTTTCCGCACAAACAACATTCATACATCGACCTTAAAAAGATTAACTATAAACTAAAAAGCAAAATAAGAGCTACTGACGGCTCACCAACAAATTCGCACCAGATAAGGCAAGAAATACAGAACATGCTTTATTGAAGCGCTTGGCCATCTGAGGTTTTGAAAACCAATTTCGTAGATATAAACCAAATGTCGCATAGATAGAAATCGCAAGCATTTCTAATACTAAGAATGTGCTTCCTAAAACAAAGAATTGAGTATTTACGTTCGCTGAAACATCGACAAATTGAGGAAGGAATGCAGTGAAAATGAGTATCGCTTTTGGATTGCCAGCAGCGAGTGCAAATTCTTGTTTAAACAGACCAAACCAGTTCTTATTTCGTTCGATATCCGCGACCGGGCTAGCTTGTGAGCGCCATAGGTTGAACGCGATCCATAACAGGTACATCGCGCCAAATAGCTTGATCAGGAAAAACAACGTTTCAGAGGTGTAAAGCACAACCGCTAAGCCAGATGCAGCCAAAGCAATCATGCCAGAAAAAGCAAGGATTCTTCCTAGGCCTGCGACAAAGGCGGCCTGAAATCCGTAACAACGGGCGTTGTTCATTGATAACAAATTGTTTGGGCCCGGAGTCATGTTGAGCGCAAAACAAGCGGGGATGAACAGCAGCAACTTCCATATTTCCATTGGTATTTCCTAGTTTAAATATGCCAAGGTTGTCGTATCATTGAGTGAAATATGACCTTTATAGCAGCTATTAAAACCAGTACCAATCCTACTACCGTATCCTTTCAACTAATTCTCAAAAAATTTCTCGTACTCTGGTGTCGCTAAGTTTTCTGCAATCCCCATTTCACCCACTATGTAAATGGCACTCGCAAGGGTTTCGATGGTTTGATTAGGCTCTCTATCGGGCACTTCACCAACAACAGGAACGGGTTGACGTGCAGATGTCGAATTGCAGACTACGCTTTCACAAACGATGTTGTGTTGTTCCTGCTGAGAAACTTTAGGTGGCTTGAAATCCGGTGAATTGAAGTCGGGAACAGTCATACCCTCACTTGAAAAATCAGAGGCGCTGTATGAAGCCGCTGAAAACAGAGAAAGGAGCAGTATCCACTTATTCATATATCTTTCCATCGTTAGCATTCACTGAATTTATAAATACTATCTAATTCGAACCATTGTGAACAGTGTTTTATTTCACGGATAATTATATCTCCAAGTGCCAATTACCCCTGTACTTTGGATGGCACGAATTCAACTCACATGTGAATGCTTGCCTAACATCAACTTATCGAGAAGCGCCTGTGGAACTGGGATAACAGAGTATCGAATGAAGGCCACTAACGTCACTATCGCCACAAAACTGCCTAAAACAAAATCATGAACATCAACCAGCGCCAAGCCAAGAACTCGATCACAAATAATGGCAAGTATGGAGATACTCAGCGCTGCCATCCATTTACGATGATCGTAAGGCAAATACTCCATTTTTTGGCTCACGATATAGAGCAGTGACAGTCTCACAGCATAAGTACTACAAAGCACCACCACCACTCCCCACACTCCATAAATCGGTGTCACAACAAAATAACCAATCGCAGCTAGAATCGCACACCCGCCTTGTATCCACATTTGCGATTGGCTTGAGTGACCACTGAAACAACCAAGGTTTAGGTAATCCCCAGCGTTTTTAATCACACTAATCGCCAAGAGTGCTACGACAATCGTACCTGCATATTGATAACTGCTTGGCAGAATCAAAGTAATAAAACCAGGTACAGTGAGGATCATCAAACACCCCAACACAATGGCCAGATTAACGCCGACAAGCGCTCTGTCCGCACACTCTTTCTTACCATCAGGTTGTTGTAACATGGCCACTCGATTTGGAAACCACCACAGAGCATAAGGCTGCAGTAGCAAACCAAGCAGCAACGCAAACTTGCCACTGACCGCATAAATCGCAAGTTCTTCAACACCAACAAAGCTTGCCATCACCCAGCGGTCTAGCCCTGTAATCATATATATTGAAGCGCCACCAACTAATGTGGGCAATCCAAATTTCAGGATCTTAGCGGAGTATTTGAGGCTGCCAAATGAGCCCATCTCCTGCCATTGGTAACGCAGTAAACACAGCATCAACAACACACTCGAAACAGCGGCAGATATTAGTACACCATCGATGCCATAACCTGCTTCAAGCAGTACAAACGTCATAGCAGCTTGCACACTCGCCTTCATTACATTGAGCATGCAAAAGCGCTTAGCCATCGCATTCATTCGCATCAATGTAAGCGGGATAGAAATCGCACCATCTAACATGGTCGGTATTAACAGAAGTAGGATCTGATAAGGTTGGAACTCGACGGGAAGCATCAGCAACAACAGCGGCATGCTCAAAGCAATTAAGCTCCCGCCAAGCACACAGACCAAGACACTCAACGTGAAACAGTTTGAGACCAGTTTTCTCTTTTCTTCGCCCTCAGCGACGCCAACATATCGATACATGGCTTCAACAATTCCGAAGCTAAATAAGATCGTCCCGATGTCAGCCAATAAGACAATGGCTTCTAAAGAACCATATTCAGCCAACGTCATCTTATGGGTGATATAGGGGATCATCACGAGCGAGATCCCTTTCATCATCACAATGCCAATGGCGTAATAGGCGGACTGTTTTAGTGACCCCATAGCAGACACCTATTCCTTACAATGCAGGCATTAGGAAACTCTTACAGTCTCCAAGAAGATGTCGTAAGGTTCGTTTTTGCGGAGCCAAAACTAACGACCGGATACTGTATGAAATGGCCAATCGGTTTTGTTGTAAGCCTCGATAATAGTCAGCGTAGCCTTCCAGTATTCTCGCCTTTGCGATTTTGAAGCTGGAAGTGGGTAGATTCCATCGTTGACTGTCATTTTGATAATGTTGAAGAATGGTCTCTATAGACTGCAAATTTCTCAGTTTAAGATTTTCAGTTTGGGTAACGGAGCTCGCTCTCATCAAGTAGCCAACCTGCACCGAGTTCAACACGCCGATCTGATGGTTTTCACTCATTCTAAGCCACAGTTCCCAATCTTCCCCATACTTGATGTCAGCATTGAAACTGTCTGTTTGAGAAAACACATCCGCTTTTACCATGACCGTCGACGTTCCAATCACATTGTTTTCAATGATGAACTCCAACGGGTTTTCGATATTGATGAACAGCTCGTCTTGGTCTTGAAACTGCGACCAGTAACTAAAGCAATCGACTATCGCTTGGTAATCTTCAGTCAGGTGTTCGTAGTTAGTAAAGCTCATCGCAAGTTCTGGGTATCGTTGATGAAATTCGAGTTGGCGCTCAATTTTTTCTGGAAACCAGAAGTCGTCCGCGTCTAAAAAAGCGATGTATTCACCGGTCGCCTTTTCAATCCCTAGGTTTCTCGCTTGAGGCGCACCAACACCCAATGTGGACAACGTAATAATGCGTTCATCGTCTATAGAAGCAAGATACGTCGACGTTCCATCGTTGCTGTTATCGTCAATGACAATCAGCTCAACATCTTGATGAGTCTGCTTTAGTACACTGCCAATCGCTTTCGGCAGGTAATCCAAACAATTGTAGGTAGGAATAACAACACTTACTTTAGCCATAATGACGCCCTCAGATTTATACGTTATATGGCTGACGTTGCATGTTCTATGCCGAAAGTGTCTTGCTATGAAATCACATCTAGATCAGCCACCTACGCGTCCATTCTCAAAATGACGACCAAACACAGATGTTCAAAAAAACTGCAACTCCAATTTGATTATCAATTTGAGAAAACGAGTTACCTCTTAAGGGGTAACCTTCGAAAAGCAAGCGAAAAGCCCTCTAAAGCTACGATTCGATCTTGGTTCGTATCTTGCTTTATTGGTTATTACCTTGGCTTTAATCGCTTTAGTCATATGGATTTGAGGAATAAGGAATGAAGAAAGTAGCATTTGTGGCGCCAACCTACCCTGTACTCAGTGAGACCTTCATTCAAACAGAAGTCGACTCTGTGAAAGCGTGTGGGCACGATGTTTGTGTAATGACATTCAAGATTGAAAACAGTGAAAAACAGTTCGACTACGACATTGTCGAAATAGGTAAAAATGTTCGGAAGGGTAAAGTCGCTAGCATTAACTGGATAGGGTTCATCAAGGCTGTCTCATTTATTTCTAAGCAAACCAGCATGCCCAAAAAGTCACTGTTCGCTTATGGGTTTAAATTAGCGCTGCAACTCGCGGAAAACGACGCCGAACACGTACATGCGCATTTCTGTCAGCACACTACTGCTCACGCCATCGTCGCGGCAAAACTGCTGAATATCACTTGCTCGTTCGTTGCTCACGGTCATGATGTTTACGAGTTCGCTTATGACATTGAACATAAAATTTCATCGAGTGATTTTGTGGTTGCAGTGTGTAAAGACATGCTTGCTGACTTCAACACCATGGCGAAAGGAAACATTAAACTCTTGCACTGCGGAGTTAATACCAAACAATTCCAACTCAACCCAAAAACCGAAACGAAGCAACTTCGCTTTATTTTCCTTGGCCGATTAGTGGAGCAAAAAGGTATCCACCATCTTATTGATGCATTGGCGCCGATTGCCGAACCTCTCGACATTCATCTCGATATCATCGGTACTGGCGATTTAGAGCAACAATTAAAGTTACAGGTCAAAGAGCAAGGGCTCACTCGAAACGTGACCTTTCTTGGCGCTAAGCCTCATGAATGGGTGAAAGAGAAACTATCGAATTATGACAGCCTAATCGCGCCCTTCTGTTTTTCCGAAACCGGGTGTGTGGATACAGGACCACTGGTTTTAAAAGAAGCGATGGCCGTAGGAACGCCAGTTATTACCACCAACATCATGGGATGCAAAGAGATCGTCTCACCAGAGACAGGTTTTGTGGTTAGCGAAAAGAATGTGGAAGAATTAAGAGAAGCGATTGAGCGTTTCGCGCAACTAAGCAGCAACGATAAAGCATCGATGGGGTTAAAGGCACGTGAGAGAGTGAAAGACAGTTTTAATTCGATCAAACAAGCTCAGCAATTATCTCGTTGGATAGAGAACCCAGCTCAATAAGGATTAACTCAGGCAGTAAGCATCACAAGGACCGCTACGCCTCACAAGAACGACTAAGCACCATAAGAAAACGGAGCACCACAAAAACAAAAGAGCGCTACATCAATTTGAAATGTAACGCTCAACTTAGCACTGCCCAATGATCGCGACTTATGCTTTCAGTAGCTTTTCATTAAGAAGCCTAACTAGCCTGCTCGCAGTGCCAAAATAGACTCAATATCGTCGATGTCACGATATTGAGCGAGTTGTTGCTCTTTCGATGAAATAGCCACAATCGACATTCTATCGGCCAATTCGTTACCTTCAATACCAACGTGTCCGTTCACATGGTAGATGGTAATTTTTGAAGCCAGCTCTTGGTAGAGCGCATACGCCGGCTTAATAATATCGAGGTTTTTGATCTCGCCACCCGACTTGGTCCAGCCCTTTTTCTCCCAACCCGTAGCCCACTTAGTAATACAATCAATTGAGTACTTAGAGTCACAATAAATCGCTACAGACAGACCCGCGTTTAGCTTCTCGTTTGCGAGAATAAACGCTTGCTTAAGCCCATGTAACTCGGCGGTATTATTGGTACCAACAGGTTGATACAAGCCATACCACAATTCGGTTAATTGGTTGTTTTGGTATACCGCTAAACCCGTCCCTGCTTCACCAGGGTTTGGTTCACAAGCACCATCGGTAAAGATCTTGATATCAAAAGGCATATCTGTGATTTGCTGCTCCGAAAGAGGCGGCACCTTTGCTTTCGTCGCCTTACCCGCAGAGCTTGGCTTTGTCGCTGTAGAACCTGACGCAGACGACGTTTTACCACCGAAAGCAGACTCTGCCTCACTTAGTGTTGGAAACGATTTATATCTCGCGCCAGCGAAGCCATCGACTTGCGCCTTACACTCGTTCCAAGTTGTAAAAATGCCCGGTGTACGACCTTTCCAAACCACATAATATTTCTTAGCCAAACTAACTCCTTACCAAAACCTAAACACACAAACAGTGAATCAGTACATTAGATGCCACCAAGCTATACGTTGCAAGGTCTATCACTCTAAAACAGGTCTAAAAAAGCTACGTTCATAACTCACGATACAATCAACTTCGTCTGCAAATTCAAACGCTTTAATGCACTCAACATCGCTCAGCGATTTAATCCGATACTCTTCATAGGCAGCCAAACTTTCAAAGGTAAACAGCGCCAAGGCAATATTGTTCGCCCCTTCCGACGGTAAGAAATAACCATTGTGTTGACCTCCGAATTTAGCGACCAGAGGAATCCACATTTTTGCGTATGCCTCAAACTCATTTACCTTTTTAGGATCAATCACATATCGAACATAACAAGTAATCATATTTGTACAGCCCTTAAATAATAGGAGAAACATAAAGCCGAAGTTGACGTTGACGTTGAAGCTCAAGAAAAAAGGTAATCAACCGCGACAAGGTTATAGAACAAAAACACCGCCATGCTAACGCCGATCGTTAGTAGCACATTGCCTGTTTTCCAAATCAACAGACCGGTGACCACCGCGCCTATCAAGTATGGGTTTTCAAGGCTTGGCCAAAATGTTTGTTCAGGAGCAAATACAATCGGCCCCCAAATCGCAGTCAGCACCGCGGGGCTTGAATAGCGTAATAGGCGCCTTGCGGTTTGATTGAGTCGAAGCGGGATTGCAGGCTCAAGAAACAAATACCGACTAAAGAAAACAATCGCAGTCATGAGTAATATCGTTAACCAAATCATCTCTATTTCCCCTCCACGATTGTCTTGTTACCGTTGTTTCGCTCTTGGAACGATTCACTGAAAAAGCCCGCTAACATACCGGCAATCGCTGCAACCATTAGCCCGCCCTCAATATTGTTAACCGACATGGCAACCGAAGTGACCAGTGAAACAACCACACACACCACGACGGGTAGAGTTCGGATTAATGGGAAAACCAAAGCGATAAAGGTTGCTGCGACCGCAAAGTCGAGCCCAATTTCATTAAGCGAAGGAATTTGGCTTCCCGCGACAATGCCAACGAAGCTCGCGATATTCCAAACAAGATAAAAACCACCACCCACGCCAGCCGCGTACCAACGATTAAACTCTTGCTGAGATTGCCCACTGCATATCGCAAACAGCTCGTCGGTGAGCCAAAAACCGAGTAATAGACGCCAACGCGCAGGAAGATGGCTGATTTTGTCACGCATCGATACGCTATACAGAAAGTGCCTTGAGGTGATGAACAGTGTGGTCAACAACATAGTGCCTAAACCAATACCCGCTTTAAACATACCTGCAGCAACAAGTTGTGCTGAGCCAGCAAACAAAATAGCCGACATCGCTTGCGCTTGAAGTTGATTCAATCCGGCATCTATCGCATATGAACCCGCTAGAATTCCCCAAGGGATGACCGCAATGCTCAAAGGCATTCCCGCTAAAACGCCTTTCCATAACTGTGTTCGTCTATCCATTGTTTCACTGTCCATATCATTCTTTTCTCTCTTTACATTCGCTATTCAATGTAAGAAGAGTTGAGTCGGTTCGATTGTACAAACTTGCTCGATTTCGCGAACCAATTAAGGTGTCCGATTTAGAGCATTTTGATGTATTGCCCCGGCGTGTAGCCATTGGCTTTTTTGAAGTGTCGATGAAAATGGCTTTGGTCGTGAAAGCCACACTCTTGCGCGGTATCAGAAATGGTATGCCCTTGCTTCAATAACTTACGAGAAAGCCTTAACCGAGATTGGATTTGATACGCATGTGGCGGAAGACCAAACTCTTTTTGGAAAGAACGCACTAAGTGAAACGGGCTCAATGCCGCTAACTTAGATAGTTCATCTAGGGAAACGTCGGCTTGTGGAAAGTCATCTAAGAACTCTTTAACCAGAACGAGCTGACGCTGAGTTTTCCCATCGAGTTGAGGGTTAAGCGGCGATTTTCCATGTCGGCTAATCAGCTTAACCAACATCCCATACATCAAGGTCTCTCTTAACAAGCGATTGTCGGATTCATCAATCGTGTTGAAGACCAACCTCAATTGATTGGCGAGTTCAGGATCTTCAACAACCGCTCTTGGGAAGTAAGGTGCGCCGTAATTGGGTAGGTTTAGCTCTTGAGTGATCTTGGCAAGTTGCTCTGGGAGTGGATACATGGCTCGATACGCCCAACCGCCTTCAGTGGCAGAGTGACCGCTATGAACTTCGTCGGCATTGACCAGAATAATCGCATTTTGTGGCGCAATATGATGTCCGCCCGTTCGATAGAAACGCTGAGCGCCCTGCTCGATGACTCCCAGCGTGTAGCCCTCGTGGCTATGGCGCGAGAAGTTCTGCTTTTCGTATTCAGCATTAAGAATTTCAAGGCCACCGAGCTCTTCGGTTATCTTATATTCGGCCTTTTCTTTAGAGCGTTTCTTGTTCTCCATAACAATTACCAAGCCTGTTGATTATCGAGCGACTTATCAGTCTACTCTATAGTCTCTTTCAGCTTTTGTACAAAATTGCGCTTTTGTTTGTTAATACGGTTTTTGTCGTTAGCTTAACAACGCTTTCTAATTGGGAGGAAGGTCTTGGTCTATAACTAGTTGGCAAAAAATTGACAATAATTTAATCATACACGCCAATACTGTCTTCAAATCATCGGCAATAGACCTGATACACCATGAAAAATACGCTAGTCCTTTTCTTTTTCCTGAGCCTAACTGGGTGCACTCATAACCAATCAAAAGCACTGAGCATGAACTCCTCGTCGGTTAATACATACCCACAATCAATGTCGAACCTACAACTGTGCGACACCTTGTATTACGGGCGCTCAAGTAACCAGACACTCGCAGCAATTGGCAGTGAATTCAATCGAAGAGGGTTATCCAAGAGTTGGTGTGACACCGAAACCAATAAGCTTTATTTAACCAAGACAATTGATTGGGTTGCTGACCAAGTAGAAGACAAAGAAGATTCAGAGGAAGAAGCGTCTGCGGTTGTTTTGCCTGCGAATTAAGAGGATTAAAAATTTAACATCGTAGAATGACCAAATTATAATCAGCCACCAAAATTATATATCCAAAACTTACAATACTAAAAAATAAGCATTAACACTCATATAAAGTTCATCATGACAACTCCGTTTTTTCACCACACAGTGTACTTTTGAAATATTTGTTTTACCGTGCACAAAACAAGATAAAACAATGTGAAATAAGCAACCAGACTCTTATTTAAGCTGAATTTTTATAAAATCCTGCTATGTTTATGTAGCTGCCAATATTGCTATTTACTGATGTTTCAATGGCAATAAGTAAAATAAATTCAATAAGATAAAGGATTCACCATGCCTCTTCATAAAAAATCGACTGTTCGTGGTTCACTCTTAGATGATGTTTATTCTTCCAAAGATCTTTCCGTTGTTATGCCCAAGTATCGAATCCCAGAGCAAGAGCATGCACCCGCTCATGCTTACCAAGTCGTGCATGATGAACTAATGCTAGATGGCAATTCGCGGCAGAACCTTGCGACCTTCTGTCAAACATGGGTCGAAGACGAAGTCCATAAATTGATGGATGAATGCATCGACAAAAACATGATCGATAAAGATGAATACCCACAAACGGCAGAAATCGAATCTCGATGTGTACATATGCTCGCCGATCTTTGGCATGCACCTAACGCTGAAAATCCAATGGGATGTTCAACAACTGGCTCAAGTGAAGCCGCAATGCTTGGTGGTATGGCGCTAAAATGGGCTTGGCGTGAGAAAATGAAGAAGCAAGGTAAGCCAACTGACCGTCCTAACCTTATTTGTGGTCCAGTTCAGGTTTGTTGGCATAAATTTGCCCGTTACTGGGACATTGAACTTCGCGAAATCCCAATGCAAGGTGATCGTCTGATCATGACCCCAGAGGAAGTAATCAAACGTTGTGACGAGAACACGATTGGCGTCGTCCCGACACTAGGCGTGACCTTTACTTGCCAATACGAGCCAGTACAAGCGGTACACGAAGCGTTAGATAAACTACAAGAAGAGACCGGATTAGATATTCCGATTCACGTTGATGGTGCAAGTGGTGCCTTTCTCGCCCCATTCTGCGACCCAGATTTAGTGTGGGATTTCCGTTTGCCAAGGGTCAAATCCATTAATGCTTCTGGGCATAAATTTGGTCTTTCTCCACTTGGTGTTGGCTGGGTTGTTTGGCGAGATGCGGATGCTCTGCATGAAGACTTGATTTTCAACGTCAACTACCTCGGTGGCAACATGCCGACCTTTGCGCTCAATTTCTCCCGCCCTGGGGGTCAAATCGTTGCGCAATACTATAACTTTTTACGTCTTGGTAAAGAGGGCTACCGTAAGATCCATGATGCTTGTTATGACACGGCTCGTTACCTTGCCAAAGAAGTCGAAAAGATGGGTATATTTCACATCATCTACGATGGCCATGGTGGTATCCCGGCCTTGAGTTGGTCAATTAAAGATGGCGCAACCCCAGGCTTTAACCTCTACGATCTTTCAGATCGCATCCGATCTCGTGGTTGGCAAATTGCCGCTTATGCGATGCCCGCCGAGCGTGAAGATCTGGTAATCATGCGTATTTTAGTTCGTCATGGTTTTAGTCGTGATATGGCTGACCTTTTGATTTCCGACTTACAACACTGCGTTGATTTCTTTGACAAACACCCGGTCGTCAATGGTAGCGACGCTGACGAGTCGAGTAACTTTAATCACAGCTAATTGTCCCATCTTACTTAAAGCAAGGAGCCTTGATGGTTCCTTGCCCTTATATCAACAAGTTAGCAGGTGACATTATGTCCTTTCTATTTAGTTACTTGTCAGAGAATCCGTTTGTATTTCTCTTTCTATCACTCACCATTGGTTATCCACTTGGTCGACTCACTTTTAAAGGTGTGAGCTTAGGCACAACAGCTGGCACCCTAATCGTTGGCGTAGGTATCGCACTGACGTCCTTCTCAGTTTATGGACTAAAAATTGAAGAACCAGGATTGGTCTCCGACATTTTCTTAATGATGTTCATGTACGCCATTGGGATGAAAGTAGGACCGCAATTTTTCTCCGGCCTTGCTAGAGGAGGCATCGACTTCGTCGTCATTGGTTTAATTGTCGTGTTCAGCAATTTTGCGATTGTTGTCATCGGCGCCAAGCTCATGGGCCTTGAGCCCGGCTATGCAGCGGGCATCATTTCTGGCAGTTACACAGTGACGGCAGTAATGGGCGTAGCGCAGTCAGCAATCAGCTCTGGGGCATTTACGCCACCAGAAGGCATGAGCATTGATCAGGTCAGTGCCAATATCGCGGCGGGTTACGCGATAAGCTATGTCCTGTCGACCGTCCTCATCATCTTGTTCATTAAATACCTCCCTTCTCTCTTTGGAATTGACCCCGTCAAAGCAGGTAAAGAAGCAGAAGCAGAGTTCTCAACTGGCGATGACAACGAGAAGCTCCCAAGTACCTTTGGGTTCTCAGATGTTGGCATCCTACCCATTGATGTTCGCGCTTATAAGGTCACACACCAAGAGTTAGTCGGTCGTTCAGTGCAGGAGCTGTATCGAAACTTCCCTGATGCGGCCGTGCTTAAAGTGGTTCGAGGTGAGCAAGTCATTGATGCTTCTGATAATCCAATGCTTGAGTTAAATGATGTCATTGGCATTCGCGGAGAATATCGCGTCTTGATTGCGGAAGGTGAAGCTGATATCGGAAATGAAGTCGATGAACCACGAGCTAGAAATGTCGATATCGAAGTAGCGGACATTCACGTTGGGAAGTCCGAACATGCAGGAAAAACGATAGCGCAGTTACATTCCGAAGTCGGTTTTGGTGTTTACTTTAAAGCAGTCTTCAGACAAGGCCACCAGCAACCTCTATTACCACAAACCCAGATCGAAGTTGGCGATGTGGTTCGAATTGCCGGCTCTCAGTGGTGTGTAGAACAAACAGCCACTAAGTTGAACAGTGTACCCATCGTCGAGAGTACCGTCACAGAAACCTTCTATCTCGCCGTTTCTTTATTAATTGGTTATGTCTTCGGCCATTTAAGTGTCACAGTCGCAGGTATTCCATTTGCATTGGGAACCTCGGCAGGCTGTATGCTCACCGGGATCATTTTTTCCTTCCTACGCACGCGGAATCCAAGTTTTGGCGGCCCTATGAGCGAGGGAGCAAGAAGCTTTCTACAAGACATCGGCCTAAATCTGTTTGTTGCTGTATTGGCAGCGACGGTAGGCCCCAAAATACTGGCCTCTTTTCAAGGCATCGTTGTCATAAAGATAGCTTTGCTCGGGGTGACAGCTGCTTTAGTACCCCCCTTATTAGCTTGGTTGTACGGCTTATATTTCCGCAAAATGAATCCTGCAATTTTAGCTGGAGCTTGTGCCGGAGGCAGGAACAGTACGCCTGCAATGAAAGGCGCACAAGATGCCAGTCACAGTGACATGCCAGCGATCGGCTATCCTGTGCCCTACGCTTTAACATCGGTATTGGTTCTTATTCTGGGTTACATCGCAATGGTCATCAGTTAGTTAAATCGAGTTTTGATGTATGGTCTATGATTTAAACGTAACCATAGATGTGTGACGACATGCACCTAACACAATAATGAGTAAGGAGAAGTTATGGGGTTTATATCTTGGATTATTCTTGGGTTGATTGCAGGGGCGCTAGCTAAGTGGCTAATGCCGGGCAACGATGGTGGTGGATGGATCGCCACCATGGTTCTAGGTATTGCTGGTGCCTTTGTTGGTGGTTTTTTAGGGAGCTTCATCGGCCTCGGCAGTGCTGACGGCATTAACATCGGTAGTATTATAACCGCAACGCTTGGCGCATTCGTTTTGCTGTTTGTTTATAACCGTTTCCTCAAAAACTGATATTTTCGCACCTCTAGTCATAAACAAGATAAAATTAAGCTTCAGATAGCAAAAAGCCGCTCATGAAGAGCGGCTTTTTTAAAGGGTGGGAACCCAGCCACATCCCGGCACACAAGTCACTCGCTGCGGCTGCTCCCTTCCAGGCCTGACCGAGTTCACGAGCTATTGTTGCGGGAGGACCAGGCCCCCATAGATTCGTTTTCTAAGAGGCTTGCCTCAAAGAGTGATTGGATTATTAAGCATCACAGCAACCATTGCAAGCCCTTCCACCCTATTTTTGAACAATTACGGTCTAAGTGCTTATCCTTTATTCAAACCACTAGAAAATCGCAGGTAAATTCACCATTTACCTGCATTTGGAAGGTTTGGGTTGCTGTAGTACTAGATATCGATGTCTTCGTTATCTTCTGTGCGAATGATGTAGTCTGTCATCCACGCGGTACCTAATAGACACAACCACACCACAAAGACAGGGCTTGGTACTTCGATACTTGGAGTAATCACCAGAGCCGCAAAACCGACCGTTGGCAGTGTCCAACACAGTAGTTTATTCCAGCGAAAGGTTTTCAAGCGCGTCAGCGTTTCCATCGATGCCATGATGCCCGTTATACATAAGGCAACCAAAGCGGCATAGGGTAAGTCGGCTATCCATAATGGAAGTATTAAGCCTAATGACCACCAGCTGTGTCGGCTAGCGGGCTTAAGATGATTTGCCGCCCACCAAATCACGATGATTGATAAGGTTTGAAGTGTGGTAACCCACGGGACGCCTTCAAGCTTGCCTGCTGATTGTGTCACCATGATCCCGACCTGCAAAGTAGTCACAATCAAGCCGGAAATAATCACGACCGACAAACTACTGCGTCTTGAGAAGACCACCATCAATAGCGGGAATAGTACCCATGCACTGACAGACAGCGTGATAGGCTGTAAAGGAAGGGTTAGACCATAAGTGGTCATGGCAGCAAGCAAAGCTAATCCTGCTATGCCTCCCTGCGGTAAAATCCATAATGCAGGAATTACCATTGCAAGCACCGGGATATCTCCCTCACTTAAACTGATTGCTCTCGCGCAAACAACCGCTAATAATGTGGTGATCAAGAACTGAAACGTTGTAAATACCATAGCCCTCTCCTTCTACCGATCCGTGGTATTAATGAACTAGGAACATTTAGTATGGACCAATTTTTGAGCCAAATCTTTGCTGTAATTCACCAAATTCCATATGGAAAAGTAACAACTTATGGAGACATAGCACGTTTTTCAGGATTTCCGGGCTATGCGCGCCATGTTGGTAAAGCGCTGGGTAACCTGCCAGAAGGTAGCAAACTGCCTTGGTATCGAGTGATAAACAGCAAGGGTGAGATATCTTTAAAGGGTGATTCGTTCGACCGACAAAAGCAGCATTTGGTTAAAGAAGGGATTGAGGTGAGTGATGTAGGAAAAGTCAAACTCAGAATATACAAATGGCAGCCCTAGAGCTGCCACTAATCGCTGATTCAGCTGGCTAAGTTAAGCCAATCAAGATGCCTTAACAGTGGCATCGATTTCTGATTAACGAACACCAACCAAACGTAGGTCTGCTTGCTGTGTATTTTCTACATCAGTAATTACTGACTTAATCGTGTCCGTTGTGAAACGCAGTTTGCCGTCAACATGAATCGATGCGCGCATGTTGTAACGGTGGTTAGCTTTAATTTTGTTGTTGTCGTAGCTTAACTCGAATGCGAACGGTACTTGCTTACCGTCTGTGGTGAACTCTTGAGTTGCGATAACCGTCGATGGTGCGTCAGCCAGTGAGATATCTTCTAGCGTAACGGTAACTACTGCATTCTCTGGCAATGCAATTCTTTCACGGTAGCTTACTGTTCCTGAAATCACTTGAGTGTTCTCTGCAACCACTTCTTGAGAAGCGTTCGTTTCTGATGTTGCTTGGCAACCAACAAGTAGGCCAAACGATACTAAAGACGTAATAAGAATTAGAGCCTTTTTCATATTCAATTTCTCTCAACATGTTTGCCGGACTCGGCAAATCTACTGACCAATTATAAGAGAGCTTTCATATTCTGTCTTGAAACCCTATGATTTATTGACAGATATCTGACTAAGCTAAATGATTAACACCATAATCTGACACCCATTTTACGAAGAGGAATGCTGGCGATGAGTCAACCTTTACAAGAATTACTAAGTTTACTTCAGCTAGAAAAACTGGAAGAAGGTTTATTCCGTGGGCAAAGTGAGAACCTAGGCCTACCACAGGTATACGGCGGTCAGGTATTGGGACAAGCGCTTTCTGCTGCTCGTTATACCGTTCAAGACGACCGTAGCGTTCACTCGTTCCACAGTTATTTTCTGTTTCCCGGCGACCCTGAAAAGCCAATCATTTACGATGTTGAGAACCTACGAGATGGACGCAGCTTTAGCACACGCCGTGTAAAAGCGATTCAAAATGGCCGCCCTATTTTCTATCTCACCGCTTCTTATCATGGCGATGCGCCAGGTTTTGAACACCAGATTTCAATGCCTGATATTCCTGGACCAGAGAACTTCGCCTCAGAAACTGAGTTAGCGAGCCACATCGCGGAATTCTTACCAGAGAAACTGCGCAAAACCTTCTGTGGCGAAAAGCCGATTGAAATGCGCCCGGTGACGGTGGTAAATCCACTGAAACCTAAGAAGACGGAAGCGAAACAATACCTTTGGGTAAGAGCGAATGGCGCGATGCCAGACAACCAATTGATTCACCAATACCTGCTGGCTTACGCGTCCGATTGGGGATTCTTGGTGACAGCACTTCACCCTCATGAGGTTTCTATCATGACGCCGAATTTCCAAGTGGCGACGATTGACCACTCAATCTGGTTCCACCGCCCGTTCAAAATGGATGAATGGCTGCTTTATGCGATTGAAAGCCCGACGGCAGCTAATACTCGCGGCCTAGTTCGTGGTGAAATTTTCAATCAGAAAGGTGAGCTCGTAGCGACAGCAGTACAAGAAGGTGTGATGCGCTTTACTAAATAGCGCTCAAATAAATAGCGAATAAACGCTGTTTTAAAAGCCCCAAATATGTACGAGAAAACAAAAAGAGAGGCTAAGTTTAATACCTAGCCTCTCTTTTTTATAACACTTACGAAAATCCGTCACTTAAGAGTGACTAAAATCTATTCTGCTTCTAGCGTAGGCTCAAACTCGCTTTGCACTCGCGTTTTGATGCCATCTCCGGCATCTCGGAGAAGGTTAAATGGTGATAGTACCACACCTTTCACAGCGCCTTCTGCAGCGTCCTGAGCCAAAGCTTGACTCTTATCTGCCAACAAATTAGCTTGCACCAAAATATTCGGCACTTCCGCTCTTAGCATTTCAGATTCAGTAACAACAGCGGGGATAGTTTGCTCGCGGTACGATTTACTTTCAGCGAGCATCGGTGGCATGACATCCACACGGTATCGCTTCAGCTCAGTCAATGTTGGTGGGATGACATCGGTTCTGACCTGTTCGACTTCCGTTCGGACATTTTTCACTTCATCTAATATCGCAGGGATTTTGTTGTCGACCGATGAAACGGTTTGATTCACGTCATCTATCGTCTTTCTGACCTCTTCGACTGTGTTCAAAACTTGAGGAGCAAGATCGCTGACATGTTCTGCAAGCGCTAATAGCTCTTCTACTTTGAGCCCTTTGGTGAGGCCCGATATGTCTTCGATAACTTGCGGATAAGTATCAACGATTTCACCGACTTTATTGGTAAACGAGTAGATGGTGTAACCCAAGTAAAAAATGGCGACCGCCAATACTAGCTGGATAGCGGTAGATACTTTTGCAAACATGAATAATCCTTTTCTTTATCGCAGAGGCGAGATCTAAACTGAGAAGATATCTAAACTAAAGCGATAGTTAATCTATTACTAGGCGCAGCTTAAAGCGGCAATGCTGTCGTGTACTTCAACGGTTCCATCGCAAACGTCGAGGTCACATTGGAGATACCATCAATGCTATTCACCAAGCGCTTATAGAAATCATCAAAGCACTTCATGTCTTTAACCTGAACCTTCATCATATAATCATATTCGCCAGCCATGCGATAGAACTCCATCACTTCTGGAAATTCCGACACAGTATTCACAAAACGACCATACCACTCATGAGAATGATCACTGGTTTTCACTAATACGAACGCAGTAAAGGAAAGATCCAGTTTTTCTGGGTTCAGCAGTGCAACTCTTTTCTCAATAATTCCGTTCTCTTCGAGGCGCTTAAGCCTTTTCCAACAAGGCGTTGTAGTGAGATTGACCGCTTCAGAAATATCGTTCAATGACAGGGTACTGTCTTCTTGCAGTAACCCTAATATTTTTTTATCTACGGCATCTATCACAGTTTCACCAAATTGCATTTAAAGAGAATAATTTTCTACAATTTAAGCAAAACAAAGCAAATATGGCAAAGTTTTTCTCTCCGATTATGGATAAATTAGAACCATACCAATTACAAAGAATTCCTACACTCGATCAGGAGAACGCTTATGTGCACTGACCATCAATGGATTAACAACGCGATTCGTAAAATTGAAGCGGACTACCAACGCTCAGCGGATACGCACCTTATCAAGCTCGATCTACCAAGTATCGAAGGCATTGATGTTTACCTTAAAGATGAAAGTACACACCCTACAGGCTCTTTAAAGCACCGTTTAGCGCGTTCTCTGTTCTTATACGCTATCTGTAACGGTTGGGTTGGCCCAGAAACAACAATCATTGAATCTTCATCGGGCAGCACTGCCGTATCTGAGGCGTATTTCGCTCGCCTACTTGGCCTGCCGTTTATTGCGGTAATGCCAAAATGCACAGCGAAGAAGAAGATTGAGCAGATTGAATTCTACGGCGGCCAAGCGCATCTTGTTGACCGCTCAGATGAAATTTACGATGAGTCTCGCCGTTTAGCAGAAGAGTTGAATGGTCACTACATGGACCAATTTACTTACGCTGAGCGCGCAACCGACTGGCGTGGTAACAACAACATCGCGAACTCGATTTTCAATCAAATGCAGATGGAAGATCACCCAGTTCCGACTTGGGTAGTAATGAGCCCAGGTACTGGCGGTACTTCAGCGACGATTGGCCGTTTCATTCGCTACCAACAACATGAAACTAAGCTTTGTGTTGTCGACCCAGAGAACTCTGTATTCCACGAATACTTCCAAACCGGCAATGCGAACGTGAAAGGCAGTACATTCAGCAAAATTGAAGGCATTGGTCGCCCACGAGCAGAACCAAGCTTCATTCCTGGTGTGGTTGACGAAATGCGCAAAATTCCGGATGCAGCAAGTATCGCAACGACACATTGGTTATCTGACATTCTTGGCCGCAAGGTTGGCGCATCAACCGGTACTAACATGTACGGTGTACTTCAGCTAGCCAGTGAGATGAAAGCGCGTGGAGAAAAAGGTTCTATCGTGACTTTACTGTGTGACAGCGGTGAGCGTTACCTAGACACTTACTTCAATGACGAGTGGGTAAATCTCAATATCGGTGACCTACAACCTTATGCTGCGAAACTAGAAGCTTTCTCGCAAACGGGTGAGTTGGCTTAAGTCCATTAACTAACAAGTTTACTGTCTCGTCCTAAAATACGTTGACAGTATTTCTACTAAGCCAACAGCGTCAGCTGTTGGCTTTTTTCATGCACCT